>JAYQPX010000011.1:0-23285 GCA_038145565.1 Chloroflexota bacterium
CTTGCCCACGTTCGGAAGACCGACGATGCCGATGGTCAGTGCCATGACGCTACGCCTTCGGCTTCAGGACGAGCGAGACGCTGTTGATGCACCAGCGCTGATCGGTGGGGACGTCGTAGCCTTCGCCTTCGAACACGTGGCCCATGTGCGAGCCGCACTTGGCGCAGCGAACCTCCGTGCGGATGCGCGGCGCGAGCGAGCGATCTTCGATCAGCTCGACGGCGTCAGCAGACGTCGGCGCATAGAACGACGGCCAACCGCAGCCGGAGTGGAACTTGGTCTCGCTGCGGAAGAGTTCGTTGCCGCACGCCTTGCACTCGTACACGCCCACTGTCTCCGTGTCCGTGTACTCACCCACGAACGGCTGCTCCGTTGCGGCGCGCCGAAGCACTTCGAACGAGAGCTCATCCACGCGCGAACGAAGTTCGTCTTCATTAATGACAACCGGGTACTGCCCGCTTACCACAATCTCCGGAGCGAGCTCCGAAGGGAAGCGCACCCCTGTGTTGGCGTGGCAGTCGTAGCCCTTCGGGTTTTTTTCAAGATAACGTTGGTGATACTCCTCGGCGAGCCAGAACTCGTGACCTTCTGCAGAGGTAATCTGCGTCGTGATCGGGCCATGCCCCTCTGCCGCAATCGCCGCACTGTAGAGTGCCGCGGTGGATTCCGCCGCCTCGCGCTGCGAATCCCCCACGTAGTAGATGGCGCTGCGGTACTGCGTCCCCACGTCGTTCCCCTGCCGATTCAGCGTGGTGGGATCGTGCATCTCCCAGAAGAGCTCGAGCAGCTTCCGATACGAAGTAGCAGCCGTATCGAATCGCACCCGCACCGCCTCCGCATGCCCCGTGCTCCCCGTGCAGACGTCCTCATAGGTAGGCGACGCCTTGGTGCCGCCCATGTAGCCCACGGCGGTCTCCACCACCCCCGGCGCCTGCCAAAAGCGTCGCTCAGCCCCCCAGAAGCAGCCTGTTGCGAAGTAGGCAGTCTCGATCATTTGGTTAGTTTGACACGTGCGCGGTCTAACGCAACATTGAAGCTCTAGTCGATCATCTCATCGCCGCCGTAAACGTTTCCATTCACCTTTCATTCGAGCGACGGCCGAGTCAATTAGAATCCGGAATCTTCGCAATTGGCGGGAGACCGATCGCTCAATTTTTCCGAAACTCCCTTGTGCTGTGACTGGTACAACGACCAAACCTCTCTTGACTCGGTAGGTGAAGGTCAACACCAGAACAACGACTGCGGTCATAAGGAGTCCCACGATTCCCGAAAGACTCATCGCCCGCTCCGCCAGTATTGAACGGTCCCGCAGGGCGCCCAGATCGCCTGACTGAAGCGCATCGATAACTGCTTGACGATGGGAATCTGGATTCCCAAGGAGGAGGGTGCCAAGCACGTGCACTGGGGTGGCGCCTGATGACCAATCTCTACCAACTTTGGCAAGCTCGGCACCACTCGACCGAATCACCTCCAAAACTTCACGCGGGGTCATTGCCCCAAGAAGCTCACCCTCTCGGACCTTAGCTCGGAATTCACTCGCCCCGAGCTCATCTCGCGTGAAGAACTGAATTGGATCTACCAGAGCGTTACTCATCTCCCTGAGGGCCGAGAGGTCCTCATACTCGCCATCGGCGAGCTGTTTTCGGATGTTCTTCGGAGCATCAAGGCCATCCCAGCCGATCGCTCGCAGACTACTTTGTAGGACATTGAACTCCTTCATCGCAGTTATTCGACCAGGTGCGCGCAGCGCGTCATCTGGAGCCAGACCAACCAACGTTCCATATTTTATCAGCGTCAACCAAGCATCTATTTGAGCCGAATGTTCGGGATCAAGAGATGTCGCCACAACGTCAGCGACACCGCGCAGGGACAAATCTGTTGCAGTACCTACATCGGCGCCAAATGCGTTACTCAGATCTTTCTCCGCAAGAGTTGCAAAGAGGCGCATCCGTTCAGCGTCCGAAAGATTTTCCAAGAACCCAGAAACGACTCCACACGAGAGAACATACTGAGCGCCGATAACCTCTAACGGGGTTTCTACCAACAGCGAGTTCTCGCCGAATTCACTCAGGCTAATTGTGCTCTTCGGGAACCTCTTGGCGGGATCAAACACGAGGCACTGTTCGCTTTGTGGCATCGAACCAAATGGTGCTTCAATGTCCCCAAGGATGACTCTTTTTGAAATCCACTGAGAGAGCCCTTCGGCAAGCCAACGGGGCAAGTTCTCGTTGAACCAAACATGGGTCAACTCGTGCACGACCGTCTCTTTATCGTAGTCTTCGGAGACAGAGATGATTCCAGTCTCTGTCGAATACAAGCCTGAAAACGGACCGAGTTCTGTTGTTGCCGCCTCTCTCACTTGAATCGGTGACCCGGAACTCGCGAACTTTAGCCCAGTGAAGGCCTCGAGCACGTCAAGGTATCGAACTGAAAACGACTGCACAGAATTCAGCCATTCACTGTCATCGGGCCAGGCCATTACGTGAATCTGTTGACCGCTCGCCGAAACTACTGTCTTCTTGGTGAAGCCGCTGACATTGGTGCCGCTGATGCATTCAAGCAGCTCGTACAAGTTCGCCGATCTTGAATGTTTGTACAGGTTGTTCCCCGCGACCTGAGTAGTTGTCCATCCTGCGGGAACAGACACCTGATATTCACGCGGAATGACTACCGTGACTGTTCCTCCAGTGCGACCGTAAGCGAGTCCACAGAAATTGATGAATGCCGCGTTCATTCGGACACTTGATGCACTTCGCGCAGATCGCGCAGGGAGTGAGTAGGAAATCCGAACTCGTCTGCTTTGTCCGTACCATAGTTTTGAACTGTTGACTCTGATATCGCGGAGAAGCCTTCCACCTATTGTGCTTGTCTTAAGCGTGCTGATAGTCGCTCTTGTTCCATTTACTGTTGCCGATAGTTTCGTGGCTTCAGCAGGAATAGAGCCTTCGAATCCTCCCGTGTAGTAGCGAGTGGTCTTGCTGCATGTGTCCCAATAGGAAACTTTTCGATAACGTGTGACGTAGTGCCAATGGGTTCTCCAGCCGTAAACAGCCTCGTTGTATCCTGGGTAATAGCTTCCGTACCACCAATAGCCTGGATGCCAGATGCTGTAAAGGTAGTCATAGGTTTGATATGACTCATATGATTGATACGGCTCATTGCGGTACTGCAAGCACTGGTAGGTTTCAGTTTTGGGAGGCTTATTGTTGCGCATGTAAATTTCAGAAACGACATCGATCTTTCCACTTTCCAAAGATATGGTGTACGTCGTGGCGGCGGTTTCGTCCGGCTCAGCAGCGTGGACCTCTGAAGCTGGGACAGTCAAAGAGAGCAACAGAAGTATTGCCATCAACGTTCGCACGCAACAGAAGTATTGCCATCAACGTTCGCACGCAATGTTTCACTTTCGCCTACATGTAGCGTGGTTCATTCAGCAGACTCTACCCCAAGTTCAAGGTATGTGAACCCATGTCATATACTTTCCTATCGCGTCCCTCGGGGCAAGACCCGTTCTCGGCTGGCCATTTCTGCCTCACACCCAGGTCCCGTCGGGATTGGTCTTGCCACCCGCGTGCACGCCAAAGCCGAGCCTGCGTAGTGCGCGTGGCAGAACCACCTCCTCTAAGTGACGCTGATCCTTCTGGAACTTGAGGCGCTGCTCAAGCGATTGACCACTGTGCCCCTCCACAACCTCGATGCGCGGATCCCCATCGATCAGGTGCGGCGCAACGACGCTCGCCTTCCCCCGCTTCAAATCATGGTTCAAGAACGCGCGATGCTCCGAGATCCGCTCGGAAATCGAATTGTTCGTCTTCCCCACGTAGAAGGCGGCACGGCGGTCCTTCGCCCCATCAAAGAACCCTCCACACTTAGGACAGTCGAACACTTCGGAGTCAAGCTGCAGCACATACACGCTGCGTCCGCCTTTCTCACGAGGCTCGGGGTACAGGTACATTTCGTGCGACTTCACCGCGCGATCAACTGCCTTCGCGAGCGCGGCGCCGATCGCCTTTCGTTCTGCCGCGCTCAGCGAGCCTTTTGCCATCAGGTTCGGTCGTAGCGTCGAACGATCTCGTCGCTGACGTCATCCTCTGGGTCGCGGAAGCGTACGCCGTTCGGCATCACCGCTCCAGAGAAGTCCGCGTCCACGAGGATCGAGCGGAAGAGATCGGCGCCGGTCAGGTCTGCGCCGCGGAGGTCTGCCCCCGTGAGATCCGCGCCACGCAGGTTGGCACCGCGCAGGTTTGCGGCGGCCATCTTTGCCGAAGTGAGCGTTGCCTCCTCTAGGTTTGCACCAGCGAGGATCGCCGCACCCATGTTGCCGAGAGCGAGATTGGCACGATAAAGGTTCGCATCGCGAAGATCTGCCCCCGTGAAGTCCACGACGAGTCCCTGCACGCCAGAGAGGTTCGCGCCGCGGAGGTTGGCGTACTCCATGTGCGTGTCCACGATCCGCGCACCACTGAGGTCAGCGCCCTGCAACGTGCATCGAGTGAGCTCATCCTCCAGGGCAGAGAGATCTCTACGTCGAAGGTCGGCGCCGGCGAGGTCAAGCCCCTCTTCCCAGCGATTGGCAAGCCTGCGCTGGAGTGCACCGGCATCACTCGGGTTATACGCCGCGACGAAGATTCCTCGTCCCGCATCCCCACCTTCTTCGACCATCGCGGTGATGGGAAGTTCGGTGCGCTGCGCTCGTGGCCCCGCATCCCAGCTCGGATCGAACGGCACGATCGGCCCTGCAGGGAGATCGTCGAACCTGGAAGACTTCGGTCGCTCGCCTTGTGGATCCTTCCGAGCACTCATGCCTGGCACCTCCAACTACCTCGGGGCAAACCCCGCTGGACGGCGCACAGTAAGACCTGAGGTAGATTCGCGCAAGGGGGGCCGTGTAGCTAGCGGCGCTCACTCTCTGGTCGAGTCCACTCCTTGGCAGTGGGGAAGCACATCGGAACTGGCTCACGTGTCGTGAGGTACTCACGATTGATTCTGCTTATTGGCACTGCAAGCTCTGGCCGTTGCGCCCAGATCTCTTTGAGCGCCCGCTTCAGCGACCTACGGATTGTGCGTGCTGCACGCTGCGGATCAAAATCCTGAGTCTCGAAGAAATCAGTTCCGGGATCCCAAATCGGAATTTCCACGCCCCCGGGATACTCGAGTACGTAGACCTCATTGTTGTCCCAGTAGATCATGGATCGATTCCTGCGATCTGCGATCTTCTCCCACGTCATGCCTGCCAAGCGATCGTAGAGAGACATTGCGTCGTCAGACCAACGTCCAGGCCCACAATCCAACTGCGCGGAATCTACGGATTCGCCGAATGTCTCAACGAGCCTCTCGAGTGGATCTTCAGTCACGAGAACCTATTGATGCGATCAGGCTGCGCTCGCGTTATAGAGATGCCGCTGAAACCCTGAGAAGGCAGCCGCGATGGTGTCTGGCGTCCCAAGATCGGAAACAGCATCTCGGATGGAGTGCTGGTACTTGAGATTCAAGAGGGGCGCCAGCTTCTCGGTACTGAGCTCCCCCACCCCAACGGCTACGTACTGGCCAAGGACAAAGTCCAAGAACTCTTGCTGCTTGGCGTTGAACTCCGAGCGAATGGCCCCGCGTGCCTGATCTGCACGGGCCGTGCGCTCAATTGGGGTCCGCGCAAATGCCACATGCGCCAGGACATCAAATAGATCACTCTTTTCTGCGTCGATGATTGCCTGCATCTCCTCAAGCTGCTCCTCGCCGAAGCCCTTCTCAGTAAGGCCAGCCAGGAGCCGGCTGCGGGTATCTGGTGCGCTCCAAATTCGGCGTAGCTCCTCTTCACTCTTGAAGAGGTCAGGAAGGTGGCCGTAGAGCGACTCCATGAATTGCTGCGCGCTCATTGGCGTGCCGTCCGGGTGCCAGAAGGTGGTCGACATCATGTGCTGGATCGTGCGCTCCTTACCGTCAGCAAGCTTGATGCGCGCCTTCTGTCGCTTTGGTTCCGTATCGTCTTTAGGTTCCTTGGTGTCGTCAGGTGGCTGGGGTGGCGGTGGATTGAGCACAGGCTCCATCGGCTCGCCGTCCCACTCTGGGTCACTGAAGTGGTGGTGCGCCTTCACAAAGTCATAGATCGTGAAGTAATCCTTGCCGTCGAAGAGGCGGGTGCCGCGGCCGATGATCTGCTTGAACTCGATCATGGACTTAATCGGCCGCATCAGCACGATGTTCCGAATATTCCGTGCGTCTACACCGGTGGAGAGTTTCTGCGAGGTGGTTAGGATGGTAGGGATCGTCTTCTCGTTGTCTTGGAAGTCGCGGAGGGCCTGGTCGCCAAGCTCACCTTCATCTGCGGTCACGCGGACGCAGTAGCGCGGGTCCTTGCTCGTCTTCACCTGGTTGATCAGATCTCGCACAAGAGACGCATGGGCCTGGTTCGCACAGAAGACGAGTGACTTTTCATTCTGGTCTATGTCACTCATGAAAATCTTGACCCGCTCGAGCTCTCGCGCCCGAATCTCAATAGACTTGTTGAAGTCCTTCTCTTCGTATAGCTTCCCCGCTTCAACATCTCCTTCGATCACGAAGTCGTCAGGCGTGTAGATGTACTCATCGAGCGTGGTGCTGATCTGCTTCACCTTGAACGGCGTCAGGTAGCCATCGTTGATGCCGTCCTTGAGGGAGTAGGTATAGACCGGCTCGCCGAAGTACTTGTAGGTATCGACATTGTCCTTGCGCTTTGGGGTGGCAGTCAGACCAAGCTGCACGGCAGGCGCAAAGTACTCCAGAATGCCGCGCCAGTTTCCCTCGTCTTTCGCACCGCCGCGGTGGCACTCGTCGATCACGATGAAGTCAAAGAAGTCAGACGGATAGTCACCGAAGTACGGTGTTGGTTCGCCGTTCACCTCTGGACCGCTCATGAAGGTCTGAAAGATGGTGAAGAAAATGCTTGCGTTCTTCGGCACTTTCCCCTTCTTGCTGATGTCCTTAGGAGTGATGCGCACCAGCGCGTCTTCGTCGAAGCCAGCGAAGGCGTTGTACGCCTGATCGGCGAGGATATTGCGATCCGCCAAGAAGAGGATGCGTGGCAGACGGTTGGGCTCGCGGCTCAGGTTCCAGCGGCTGTGGAAGAGCTTCCAGGCGATCTGGAAGGCAATCATTGTTTTGCCGGTGCCTGTGGCGAGGGTCAGCAGGATGCGATTTTTCCCCAGAGCGATGCCTTCGAGTGACTTCTCGATGGCTGCTGTTTGATAGAAGCGGCCGTCGTACATGCCGCCCTTGTCGTGCAGCGGGACCGCGGCGAAGCGGTCACGCCAAGCATTCGGCACTTCAAAGGTGCGATCCCAAAGCTCTTCGGGCGTTGGGTAACGGGACACATCGCGCTCAACCCCGGTCTCCATGTCGATCTCGTAGATGCCTTTACCGTTCGTGGCGTAGGTGAAGCGCACGCTCATCTTCTGGGCATAGTCCTTCGCCTGCCCTACCCCTTCGGTGACTGACGACTCGTCCGACTTGGCCTCAACAATGGCCAGCTGGTGATTACGGTAGGTGAGCACGTAGTCGGCCTTCACGCTACTGCGCTTCTTGCCACGCACCTCGATGCGCCCTGGAGCGATCAAAAATTCACGGAGAATCTTGCTGCCATCTACCTCATTCCAGCCAGCTGCCTTGAGGACCGGGTCGATAAGATTAGCGCGCGTATCTGCTTCGTTCATTATGCAGTCCTAAGGTTTCCGTGGAATGCTTGATGCAACAAAGATTCCTTCAAGGCTTCAAGGCATGCTTGCTTCTCGGTGTAAATTTGAGCCAAAGAATCCGTGATGACTTGAAGGTCATCAAGCAGGCTAGCGATCTGCCGCTGCTCTGCTAAAGGGGGATATCTGAACCTAATCGACTTGTATGCGTCTCCATCAAGGTTTCGTATTCCTGTTGAATTGCTCTGCATGCCCTCTGTAGCACCTGAGAGGTACGTCCAATACAAGAATTTGTGGAGGAAGCGGAAATCAACCAACTCCGAGTCAAGTATTCGAAGAGCAGCAGTAAAATTGCTGAAGGAGAAGTCGCCAGCCTTCTTCTCGAACAAGGCAACGCGTCCAACTGCCTGCTTAGGGCCACCGCCAGACTTTTCAAGAATAATGTCGCCATATTTGAGGCGACGTTTTTCGAATTTCTTTACCTCCACATCGAGGAACGCGATATCTGAATCATCTAGCATTCCATTTTTGGTGAAATTGGTATTCCGAATTACGCCAACCCGTGTGAAAGGTGGCTTCTCACCTTTCCACAAACCGTTGAAGAATTCACAAACATCTTCAAGGGCGCTATCTGTCCAGCCAATGCTGCTTTGCGTGAAGACGGACTGCAGGTGGCTCTCAAAGAGTGCGCGGGCGTTCTCGAGGTTCTTTTCGGCGTTGACCTTAGCGATGGCGATCCCCTCAAACGCTCCATCAAGCAGGCGCACGATACGCTGCTGTTCGGACAGTGGCGGAAGTGGAATTTGCAAGTTTGCA
Source organism: Chloroflexota bacterium (assembly GCA_038145565.1). Taxonomy (GTDB): domain Bacteria; phylum Chloroflexota; class Limnocylindria; order Limnocylindrales; family Limnocylindraceae; genus Limnocylindrus. The sequence goes on from JAYQPX010000011.1 coordinate 8,481, forward strand.
ACATCGGCGTTCTTTATGCCTCCCATGATTCCTTCGCCAGCGAGTGCGTTTTTTTGACTTTGGAAGCCCCCAGAAGTTAAAAAGTAGAAGAGGTACTTGGAATCAAGCCTGTCATTGGGCTCAAGGAAGCAGAAGCCGGTAGAGAACAGTGAGCCTAATTCCGCCTCACTGATCAGCACTACTTTCTGGGTGCCATTCATGCGAGCAAATCCGACGTCACCAATTCTGGGCATGGAGTTTGCTCGACTCGGCCGTTCGGCGAATGTGACAAGTTCTGGCGCATCTAGTTCACCGCTTTTTCCAACAGCGCCAGTGGAGTAGTAGCGGCGGGCGCCATCAAAGAACTCAGGCTTCCTAGAGCGGATTGGGGCAACCTCCGCGAGAGAGCGGATTGGCCAGCTCATAGGAGCGCCTTAATCCCCTTCAGCACCTCAGCACTCTCAGCATCAAGTGCTGCGATCTCCTTCAGAATCTCTTCCGGTGTCTTCAGGGGTGCCTCTTCTGGTGCATTAGGGTTCTTCACTGAGAGGTCGAAGGTGTCCTGGTTGATTGTGGAAACATCCACGCTCCAGCTCTTCGGTGATTCGGCCTTCTTCTTCTGCAGGGTTACGAATTCAGTCAGATCATCGTCGTTAAGCGCATTCGTTTTCCCCATGCTGCGGCCTGGATCAAGCTGGTAGTACCAAACCTTGCGCGTGGGAGCGCCCTTCTCGAAGAAGAGGATCACGGTCTTTACGCCGGCGCCAAGGAAGGTGCCGCTCGGGCAGTCCATGATCGTGTGCAAGTTGCACTCTTCCAGCAGCTTCTTCCGCAGGGAAACCGAGGCGTTGTCGGTGTTGGAGAGGAAAGTGATCTTGATCACCACGCCGCCCCTGCCGCCCGCCTTCATGATCTTGATGAAGTGCTGCAAGAAGAGGTACCAGAATGATGTCAAAGCGATCTTTCTCCTGCACGTCTGCCAGGTTCTCGGCGAGCGTGTTGGTGTGCAGGATGTTCGGCGTCTCAATACCGTGCAGGATCATGTTCATGATCGCGATCACGTAGGCGAGTGACTTCTTCTCTTTGCCGTAGAAGGTGCGCTTCTGCAAGATCTCGTCTTGCTCGGTGGTGCGCTTTGGGTTCTGCTCCTTGAGGTACTCATACGCCTCACACAAGAAGCCGGCAGAGCCAACGGCTGGGTCGCAGATCGTTTCGCCGATCTTTGGATCGACGACCTTAACCAGTGCGCGAATGAGCGGGCGGGGCGTGTAGTACTCGCCACCATTACGGCCGGCGTTCCCCATGTTCTTGATCTTCGCTTCGTAGAGGTGCGAGAGCTCGTGCTTCTGCGTCTGCGCGCCAAACTCAAGTTCGTCAATGTGGTCAATCACTTCACGCATGTTGTACCCGCTCTGAATGCGGTTGCTGATCTCGCTGAAGATTTCGCCGATCTTGTATTCGATGGTGTCTGGGCTCGTTGCCTTCTCCTTGAAGGAACGCAAGTACGGGATTAGCTTCTGGTTCACGAAATCAATCAGGTCAGGTCCCGTGGCGGCCTTGTTGTGGTCGATCTTCCCGTTCGTCCCCTTAGGAGCCGCCCACGTCGACCAGCGGTACTTTTCGTCGATGATGTGCGTGTAGCTCTTCTTCTGAAGGGCAGCTTCCATGGCCTTGTCCTGCTCGAGAGCGTCTAGATACTTCAAGAAGAGCAGCCACGACGACTGCTCGGTGTAGTCGAGCTCACTCGTGCAGCCAGCATCCTTATGCAGGATGTCGTCAATGTTCTTAAAGGTCTGCTCAAACATGTTGCCCCTTTTTGGTACGCGCTTGGTACGTGCCTGATGGTACGCGCTGAGGCTCCCTCAGGAGCATGCCAGATCCTTGGCACGCGGCTCTGGCAGGATAGTCCTCATGTGCCGCTTAGCGTCAGCATTGCGGGGCATCCCGATTGAACTCATTGAATAGTTTCCCTACGGCTCTTCGGTTGCTTGCGGGCAACCGAAGAAGTCGACCTTTTCGTGAGATTCGTCAGGCTGGTGCCATCGTGTCGCACGCCGAGGAGAACCACGTCGTTCCCCTCGGCGCGCTTTGCGACAAGTTCGTGACCGACGTTTCGGTCCGAGCTTGCGGTCACGAGCACCTGACCGGGTCCGGTCTGCCAGCGGCAGTAGACAACGCCTGCGACGACAACGACGCCTGCCAGACGCCCCATCGGAGCTACCCCGGCTGGGTCGATATCGCCTCGGTCGCCAATCACAATGTCGGAGTATCGAGACGCGATATTGACCCGAGACCGAGGTCCGCTCCTCATACGCGTGCGCCTGCGGCTTCGAGCTGCGCACGACCCGAGGCGAGCCAAGAGCTTGGTGCGCTGGTTGGTTCGAAACAGAAGCCGATGATCACGCTGACTGCATCTTTCAGATCCTGGTTGCGTGAGCCGGGAGCCATCGCGTTCTTCGGGAATGCGCTCCCGCTTGCCTGATGCAGCCGGTTCGCATCCGAGAACGGTGCATTCAGGTCCTCGTTCAGGCCGGCGAGCATGAACGGAATCTGCCCCGCCGTGACACCCATCGAGCGGAGGGCCCAGTCTGCTCCAACCAGGACTCGCATCGTGTTTGCCCGTGCGAGCGGACTCGTTGCCCGCGCATCAGCAGGCGTAAGTCCACCGCTTGCGATCTTCTCAAGGGTCGGATACGCCTGGATCAGGCGATCAATTGACTCACGCGCGGTCTGCACCAGCGGCGTGATATCCCTCGACACCTCCTTCATTCGAGCATCCGTGATTCGACCAGCGATGCCAAATGATGCTGCACGCACGATCTGGAACAGGTTTGCAAGAGATACGAGATCGGCGGAGCTGTCTCCAACGATGTTCTTCTCGCGTTCTGTCTTGCCGACGAACAGCGGGTGATCGGAGAGTTTGATTGATGCCTGATAGAGAGGATTGGAGCTGTCAAACTCGATGACCTGCGAAAGCTTGACGCCTTTTGCGGTGTCATTCATGTCCACAAAGATCTGCTTGAACTCCTTGGTGCTGTCCACAATGACGATCTGCACGGTTACCCGTTCACGGGCGATGCGCGCGATCTGCTCCTCAACCTTGTCGAGCTCCTTCTCTAGCTCGGCCTTGACCGCATGGTTGCCGGCCTCTACTGCGTCGGCGATATCGGACTTCAGCTTGAGCCGCTCCTCGCTCAACTCGCGGGTGGCAATTTCAAGACCGAGCACCCGATGTTGTCCGTCTACTATTCGGAGCTCCTGGATCTTTGCCTTTGGGATGTTGAGCATGCCAAAGCGCACCCCACCGCCCACATGTACGGTCTGATTCGGCTCGAACTCCAACGTCCGACTTGGGCAACGTAGGACGATCGTCGGGATCAGCCCATTTGCTCGCTCGCGCACGTAGTCGGCAATGCCTTTTGCGTGGCGGACATCCACACGGCGATTGCCTTCGATCGGTCGCTGGGGATGACCGCCCAGTAACTTTCGTACTCCTCATACCCCGTCGGGGTTACCTTGTTGATTCCGCTCTCCATGTGTTGGTCCCTCCTATGTGATAAGTCAGGTTTAATACCGGACCTTCTAATAGAACTATAGTGGATTATTTATTAGTTGTCAATAGCTTAATTATACTATCCCCAATTATTCAGTCCTTTTGACTCGTTATTAGGCTCAGCAAGTGGTATTTTTCACAAGACAGTGCCTGCGGGCGGATGGACGTCCCCTGATTCTAGGCCGACCACGGAGGGAGCTCTGTTCAAAACACGGCCTGATCGGGCTCTCGGCGGGAACTGCCAGCTATCGGGAGGGGTGAGCCTCGGAGCTCATGGATTGTCGCTGGTGGTAGCCCCATTTGGCGACGCAGATGTCGTCCTTGCCGTACGGTCCGGCCATTTCACGCCAAAGCGCACTCAGTCGTGCTCTGTCAAGCTCCAACTCGGCCAAGAGTTCGCCTGGATTCTCACGCATACCCTGTGTCAGAGCGTCTAAGCGGCAAAAGATGATCCCTCCCCACGGCGGTAGGCTCCCGTCGATCAATCTCGCCGCAGCGCCTTCAGCAGTGTTGACGAGCACGTCGCCTAACGTTTCCACGAGCGTCAACCGATATCTGGGACGCGAGTGGAGGACATACATTTGCTGCGCGGATGCACTTTCCTGCTCCTTGAGGACACCGATAAGGGAACCGAACTCGAGCCCCCTCAAGCCCGCAATCGTGCCGATCGATATCTTCCGACTCCCGTTCGACAGCTTCAGCGATCCGTAGTTCTCGCAGTCCCTTCCGATTCGATGCAGACCACGGTGCCCCCCATTCCGTTTCAGGTTCTCGGGAGCTACAAGTGTCAGCACTCCGGGACCGAGGGTTTTCTTGGCAAGAGGATGGCTATCAACGATTGGTGACATCAGCGGTTTATCATCTCTGTCTCTTGCCACTGGACCTGTCCAGCTCTGGCACAGAACATTGCTTTGGATCCGTGTCGAGGACTGCGCCGTCATCAGAGTGAGAGCTACTGCCTCCACCTTGCTCTGGACTGCGATCGCCATCGGATACAGCGAATCTACTCTGTCTGCAGTCTCAAATTCACTGAACAACGCCTGCCGCAGTTCGTCAGCCGTGTTCACCTTCAGGCGGCTGAATGCTGACGTCCCTTGAAGGTCCGTAAGCGGTGTCGCGTTCAGACTTGAGTCATCCAGGCTGTGCTGGCGCTCGATCAAAGACGCAACTCGCGCTGCCTTCCGCGCCAGATCTTGAGATTGTCGAAGTGTTGTGGTCAAGGACTTCATTTCGACAGGCCAACGGCCATTGTCGATCCGCGCTTGAAACAGCTTCTGCAGGGACTGAATCTCTTTGTATCCGATTGCAAACTTCTGTAGCGCTTTCTGGGGCGCCCTCTCGTACCTTAGACTGGCTCGCGCATCAGTCGGTGTTCTTGTGACATCAAAAAGTGGCGTCCTGAGAATACCGTTTGTATCCTTCACGATGCTTCGTGCCGGTTGTTCTTCTGTCCCTTCTTCATCCTCGTCTGGTCCTGTCACATCAAAATTGGGAATCACACCAAAGATGTCTTGGCGTCGATCAACAAGTGCTACGAGCTCCGGAGGCGTGCTCGGTTCTCGCTCGACAAAAGCGACGCAATAGGAGGCTAGTTTCATCCAGTCCCAGCCCTTTAGATCTTGTGCTTCGTCGACGAAGATCGCGCCATAGGCGGGGATGGAGAGCTGCGTAGACGGCACGTCAGATTCAACTTGTCGGATTTCGCTGTGCAAGCTCAGTTCCTCGATTGCGATGCTTCGCGAGATGTATTGGCGATCGTTCATGCTGGTTTGAGTTCCATAGTCAGAATGTCGGTGGTACCAGTTGAGCATTCTTTCCCATTGTTTACGGTGTCGTTCACTACCCCATTTGAGCGTGCGTCTGTTGTAGGCGTTGGCGCTCGCAATCTTCCTGATCTCACCGCCCATGAGATTTGCCGTAGAGACTTCTATGTTGTTGCGTCGGAATTTCTGTCCGCGATAGTCAATTCGTCGAAGCAGGTATTTGATACGTCGCTTGAACATGTGGGTGGGTGCAACCACAAGGACCTTCTCGACCCGTCCTGCTGCTTCGACTGCGCGATGGATCATCGTGATTGTCTTTCCGGTGCCCGCAGCACCCTCAAGTATCAGCAATCCCGGTTTGGACATTCTCAACGAAGCGAGATCCTGGAACCCCTCTCCAGACCATTGATACCCAGTCACTTCAGTTATCTCCAAGATTCCGGGACCAAACTCAGACCTGAGAAACTTGATGAGATGTTCATGATCTCCATGCGGGATGGCCATGCCAGTTTCGGTGGCCGGATCTTCTCTCTCAGCTGCATTCCAGACAACAATTTCCTTTGCATTTGCTTCAGCCACATTTCTTTCGAGATCTACTGACTCAGCAAGGAGATAGTCTTCGAGACCAGTTGCGATATCAGCCGCAAGGGACATAGCGAAGTTGGTGTCCCAACGTGGTTGGTTCACCCTGTACTCAGGAGCAAGTGCCTGTTGCACCTCTCGCCAGCCCTCATCCTGTGACCAGCGATCGTCGCCAATCCATGCAAGGCAGTCGGGTACGGCATTGCGCACAAATGATTGAGCTTCCCTGTACACGTCCACGATTCGCTGAGTGATACCTGTGGGTAGATCTCTCGATGGCTCCCACTTTGTCTCTTTCTTCCAGCGGTCTTCGCACAACCTCACGAATAAGTCTTCACCAAGGCGTTTCACCGCTGTCGCAACAAAAACACCTTCAAATGTCGAGGTCCACCACAAATCATCGGGAGATTTGCTTTCTGCGCCATAGAACTCCTTGCTCTTTATCTCCAGTTGCCCGAATGCTCGCGTCACAAATTGAATTGCTGTCACGTCATCTTCGGAATCAGCTACGAACTCACCGAAAGGGGGCAATCCTGGGTTGTCGTGAAGTGAATAATGCTTGACGACATACTCAAGCACGGCACGTGTCGGTCGCTTCGTTCTCACCCTTGACGTTACAACCACTTGGGCGTTGTTAATCACGTAGATACCGCTGGTCACTTGCGAGATTTCGTTTTCAAAGATGATGCATAGTGATAAAGGTCCCAATTCTTTCTGCAGGTTTGCGGCGACTCCATACTCACTTGCATAGGGACCGTTAGTGGTGAGGTGCAGGTACGCTGGGCTGACCCATGATACGCGTTCATCCTCGAGCAAATGCTTGATGTGTGCTGACATGATCTCAATCTCTGATGTGGCAATTGGCTTGGGAGCGAGCGGATCTAGCCATCGCTCAACGATCTTGGCTTTGAATCCTTTAGTCTCCCGCCGGATTAGCACTGCGAGCCTGCCGTCGTGAAGCTCTACCAGATCATTGACCTGAAAAGCTTCTGGGATCAGCGGCATGGCTGCTTACCGATACGACTTGATTCAGACCACCGCAATTCCATCAGCCAACCTCCTTCACGGCATCAGGTGCACCCGCAATGATCTTTTCAATCAAGTTCTTCATCCCTTCTCGGATCTTTTTCTTGGTTGCCTCCTCGATCCACACGATTGGACGATTCGCTCGCTCGGCAGCATCTTTCGCTTGGTTGGTAAGCGCATGACCTGCCGGTTTCGTGATCACAAGGACGCCCATGCATTTCGGTGACTCGATGAGCAACTTGATCTGGTAGCTATTGATCCCCTGGAAGTACTCTTTGGTCGCCCACTCTCCCCAGTTAGGGGGGGACTTGCCGAACTCGTCGAACGCTTCGTACGCTGCCGGCGACTTCTTCCCTCCGACGGCTATGATGAGCCCTCCATTCGGGATCACGACCTCCTTGATGAAGCGAATTGCGCGCTCCATCCGCTGTTGCTCCCTGATCTCCGCCTGCACCGCTGGCTTGTGGACCGCACGTGCGGCCTCGATCTGTTGGGCGGCAGAGGCGAGGTCTTGGAGATGCGGAAACTGATTTGACCAGCGCTTGAGTGCTGCCGCATCGTGCGATGCAGCACCGCTCGAGGGGCTCTGCTCGTGCATCGCCACCAGTGGCGCAAGCGCCCCAGCCAACGCCACTGCGGCCGCACTGGTTGGCTTGATCGCTTCCCCGTACCTCTTGAGCAGTTGGTGAATCACGTCTCCCGGTACCTGAGGACTTCTGACTCGCCCCAGAAGCTCGGCAACGGCATGAAGGTCTGCCTCGGAGTCGGCTCGCTTGACCATCACGAGATAGCAGCCTGGGTTCTTGCGGATCACGTCTCCCATCAGCGAGTGTGTGGCGAGGTCATAGGCGCGCAGCGGTCCAAGCTTCAGCGAGTCATCAAGCATCCACTGGAAGTGTTGTGGTTCCAATGTCCATACACTTTCCAGCACGTGCAAGGCCCGCCGCTTCCGCGCTGCAAGATCCCCGGCGGTGGTCGAAAGTTTTCGCAACGCAGTGCTTGCAACCTGGCCGACGGTTGCTGAGTCCGATTCTGGCGCGCTTGATTTCAGCAGCGCCCCGATTGCGACGGCGAGTTGATCGGGGTCTGTCGATTGCTCGATCGCTCGCAGAACAAGGTCAAGGTTCTCGGCAAGCGAGCTCGCAATCATTCCGATCGACCTGTTCAGACTCAGGCTGGAGCGCGGACCCGCGCTGATTGCCGCAGCGAAGATCGCTGCAGCCTGGGCACTGTCAAGTTCGCCTCCTCCGTCCGCATGCTCGATCAGCGCGTCGAGGTTCCCCTGAGCCCGCCGAACTTCACTCTCAAGCACCCTGAAGTCCGCATCGCTCAGCAGCCTTCGCTCGTGAAGCGTCCGAGCAAGGGGGAGCTGTGGGTCGTCTGAGCTGGCGGATGCGGTCAGCAGTGCCCGTGCGTCTTCGAGCGTCAGGTACCGCTCGCCCTTCTCACTCAAGGGTGCCCCTCCTTGCGTCAACTAGTGAGGCGGAATCATAATCCACGTCTGATGGCGATGGGGCACCTGTTGAACAGCCGCTCGAGTGGCGGGCGACACCCATTGGCAGGGAGGCGCTGACATGAGCAACGTGGCTGGTCAGATCTACTTCATAGCCGAGGAGCACTCGATAACCGCGCCGCCGGTACGTGTGAAGATCGGGCTGGTGCGAGAAAGCAAGAGTGGCCGCGACTCGCAGGATCGCCTCTTGGACCACCAGACGGGAAATCCTCGGAAGCTCAAGTTGATTGAGGTGATTGAGACCGCCCGGGTGTCGCGCGTCGAGAACTCGCTCCACCAGCGCTACGCAGGCCAACGAGGAATCGGCGAATGGTTTGAGCTATCTAATTCGGAGTTACGGGCGGCAATCACTGAGTGTCGGGATCTTGCTTCGCAACAGTCTGTTCATCTGAAAGTCATAAGAGAAGCTGAACAGATTGAACACGCACCGCGTAGCAATGCAATCGCTAACGCAAGTGACGAAGCGAGAGAGTGGCACCGTCGATTCTCAGTTGCCCGCGCGGCTGAGTCGTTGCTGAATAAATTGACAACAAGTTACCGCGAGAAGATCAAGTCAGCGCACGAAGGTGGACTTGACGTGGGGCCATACGCCAGAATCGTCCGTCCGCGCCGTTCTTTCGATAGCTGGCTATCAGAGCATCACAACGAGGTTTATGAGGCATGCAAACAGATGTCAACCACGATTTCATTTGTGCCCAAAAGCGTGACAACCTCACCCGTTCTTGAAAGCGTTGATGAAGAGCTCGTCAACGAATATCAAGCACAATTGAACGAATGGTCACTTCAGAAGGGGCTGGAATCGCTGCATTTGCTCCACCTCAAACTGAGTCGGCCGCGCTCGATGTGGAGTGAGGAGGTAGAACTTGCTAGGGACTATCTCAAAGTGATTTGCGGCCGGAATCGCGCAATTGAGGGAATCTGTGCGTGGACAACAAGCAACTCCAATCGTTTTTCGTCCAAGACTGCGCAGGAGAAGCATCCGCAGCTCTTTGATGAATATGCGGCCATCACCGTCTACAGTGCGCCGCAATTCAAGCCTCGCGGCGGTGGTGACGTTGAAGGCTGAAGATGGCGGATCCTCATGCTAAAACACGGACTCTTCACACTCCTGTAGCCGAGAGGTTCGCTAGGCGTTGCGGCGCAGGTACTCCAGCACGCGCTCCCAGTTCGGGTACTCGGACTGGCCGAAATGGATGTGCTTCCCCTTGAACTTGTCGACGCCGCGCTTGGTCCTGTCGTCTACCAGGAAGTGTCCGTCGTTCAGGTTTTTGTGGTGGCTGAGGATCAGGCGCTTGCGCGCGGGTTCGCCGAGCCACCGCTCTACCCAGATCCGCTTGTCGGTCCACGCACCCGGATTGTTCCAAGGAGCAGTCGAGAGGATGTAGATGTCGAAGATCGCTGCGAGCTCGCGGAACGCGTCGACGGCACCAGGCATCGGCTTCATGAGGCCGAAGATTCCCGGCGCTTCGTCGAAGTGCTTCTCATGCTGCGCACGTACGGCTGGATCCAGCGCGTCGATTCCACTCTGGAAGTCCACGAGCACCCCGTCCATGTCGATGTAGAGGATCTTCTTGGGACTCACCGTCTGTTCGTGCTCTGCTCGTTCTCCTGAAAACTGATTCATTGGGTCACCTCCAGTTTCCGTAGTGCGCTCTCTAGCCGCGTGGTCCAACCCCCATGATGAAAATGATGATCAAGAAGGTGATGATGTCTTCGATCGTTTTGCTCATCGCTTCTTTCTCGTTCTCTTCGGTGTAGTGGTTGCCGGACTTGATCGCGGAGTGCGTGACTCCCGGTTCGCGAGGTACTCGACCCCCCTGTAGATGAATGCCCCAGTCCAAAGGAGCAGTTGAAACCCGAACACGATGACCGCTCCGATGAGCTTGAAGATCGCGAGGGTGGCCCAGAAGAGGGCGGCCACCAGGATCCCAATCCAGCCGAACAGCGCTCCGAAGATAGCCCCGATCCACAGCATTAGCTGAGTGTGCCTCATCTCTGTGCCAGTTAGATGACACAGCTCTGTCTGATTGTTCAGATCATGAGCAACAAAAAGCGCAACTGGGATCCTGACGAGGTGCTCCCGCGTCCTCGGACGCCAAACCGGCGTGAAGAGGTTCCGCTCACAGACGAGGAGCGCGCACAGCGAGAAAAGTTCGATCGCTACTGGGAGAGCCTCACTCCGGAGCAGCGACGTGCGCGCGCCGAGCGTTTCGTGTGGAAGCCCGGTGATCTGCGGTTGGTGCGTAGGGGGGACGAGAAGCCTGACGTCGAACCCTAGGCGCTTCCTGGCGTCAGCCCCGCTGCAACAGAATGATCAGGCCGATGATGCCGATGATGATTGCCGTCGTAAGGCAGCCCTGCGCGCTCGCAACCTGCTCGTGCGCTTCATCGTCAGTGGGGCGCGTGCTGGTGGAGCGTCTCGTGCGCTTAGAAGAGCCGCCAATCGAGCTGTTCTCCGAGTAGGAGATTCCCGTTCCTGGGATGCCAACCGTCCGCCGCACACCACGAGGCCCTAGGGTGACGCGCGCACCACGGACACCGGCGGATGCGGAGAGTCCGCTCTTGCTGAGATTGATGGTGATGCCGGGAGCAATCTTGATGCGGCGAAAGAGACGGAGACCCATGCGCCCAGCCTAGCGCAACACGAGCGGTTCCTCGACGGTTGATCAGGAGTAGCATGGCGCTGAACGCGGCACCTTTGCCGCGTCTGTAGGAGGTGTCAGATGGAGTTCGTCCAGTCGGTGAAGCGGAACATGACTACGGGAGCGTACGCGCAGATCTCGGGGCGGGCGAGCCGGTCGGAGTACTGGTGGTTCGTGCTCTTCACGCTGATCGCGAGTGCGTTCGCGGGAGTGCTGGACGTGCTCTTCCCTGGCGATCTGCTGCAGACGCTCTTCGGGATCGTGACGTTCATTCCTGGCATCGCGCTCGGCATTCGACGCATGCACGACATCGGCAAGAGCGGCTGGTGGTTGCTGATCGGACTGATTCCGGTGATTGGCTGGATCGTGTTGATTGTCTGGCTCGCCACCAAGAGCGACGCCGGATCGAATCAGTGGGGAGAGACAGTCCGCGCCTAGCGAACGGTGATCGAACTCCTGGATACGGAGGGTGAGATCAGTCCATCGCCCAAGCTTCTGATCCTCACCGTGTAGCTGCCCGCAGCGAGTCCAGTGACCGTGTGCGACGTCGCCGTCGAGGAAGCCACCAAGAGCGACGCCGGTTCGAACCAGTGGGGTGAGACGGTTCGCGCCTAGCGAACGGTGATCGAACTCCTGGAGACGGAGGGTGAGATCAGTCCATCGCCCAAGCTTCTGATCCTCACCGCGTAGCTGCCCGCAGCGAGTCCGGTGATCGTGTGCGACGTCGCCGTCGAGGAAAGCTCGACGCGCGTCCACGCGCCGGTGCCGAGTCGATATTCGAGTGCGAAACCAGTGATTGGAACACTCGATGAGGGCTTGCGCCACGTGGATCGGATCTCTCCAACGCGCGAGCGAGTGGCGGAGGCACTCAAGTTGCTCGGAGACTTCGGAAGCGTGTTGATCCAAGCTGCGTGCTCCACTGGGCGAGCGGCGATGAACGATTTCACATCGGAGATTCCAGAGGACTCTGCCGCCACGAACTTGTAAACGGTGTCCGCGCGACGATCGAGTTTGAGGCCGCTCCATCGCCCTGCGATGAGCGCGAGTGCGTCCACGTACTGTCCGTGGCAGATCGGATCCTGGACACAGCCGTTGAAGATGAAGTGGTCGCCGGATCCGTCATAGCGATCCGCCCACTGGAAAGCCTGGTCCGTGCCCCATGGCAACATCGTGAAGCGGCCAGAGGCGTCCGAGTGCAGATAGTAGTTGTTGGTGATGTATTGCGAGTAGCCGTCCCAGTGCCCAAGGAACCACTCCGCCGCCCACATCCTCGTCATCTGCTCGAGATCGGCGAGTGGGTGCATGCGCGCATACCAGCCAGGATCGAGGTTGCGCGCGGTGTCCAGGAGCGTCTGCAGGTCGGTGCGAACACCGTCGCTCCCTTCGTCCACTTCATAGTGGCCAGAGAAGGCATTGCCGACATCCCCCCACCAGCTGCCGTACGAACCTTCGTACAGATGCTGCGTCGTGGGATACCAGCGCGGGAGCGCCACATCGTCCATCGTCTCCACGTTGAGGAAGATGCCGCGATACGTGCCGTTGATCGTCACCTGCGCATATCCGGTACGCGGCGCGGCGACGCCGAGCGAACGGAAAACCTCGTACGCGAGAACCTCGCTGACCATGGTCCCGTCCTGAACCATGTTGTTGAGCGTGAGCTTCTTCAACCCGTCTGGTCGAGCGCCCGATGGGAACTTCAGCTTCAGGGCCGCTTTGTCTCCGGCGGGGAGACAGCGAAACGATCCGAGCTGCCCCTTCACTTTCATCGTGATTGCGCTGGGGCCATAGGTTTTGGTCGGCTGCCCGCGCTTCGCGTACGTCATGGTGAAAGTGGCGGGGACGTAGGGTCGTTCGGCGCCCATGTCGCAGGAGATCTGCTCCATCGAAGAATCAGGAATCGTCAGGCTCACCTGCACCATCACCGCGGGGTCGAACATCCACTTCGCCTCATCCACGGCTCGCGTGGGTGCCGGAGCGGCAAAGGTGATCGCGCACGCGACCAGGGCGGCAACGAGTGCGCGAGTTCGCACGCGTAAGGCGGCCACGTGTGTTTCCCTCACGCGGGCGCTACTTCTTCTTCTCGTCGCGCGGGCAGGTGCAGCGTTCGCTGGTTGGTACGTCCTTCAGGGCGTCCTCGATGTGTTCGCCGCAACCCTCCCAGGTTGGCTTGTGGCAGGTGTCGCACGTGACCTTCTTGCACATCTGATCGCTCCTTTAGGTTGTGCTTATGCGCGCGCTAGTGCGCGTGCCTCTTGTTGTCCAATGCTACCGCCTCTTCGATGCTCTTGATGGAACGGAAGCTACCGAGGCCGAACATCAGCAGCGGCACGATCGTCTGGATGGTGGCGGAGACGAGCAGCGCAACGGGGCGTGAGGTGGCCTCCGCGATGACGCCGCCGATGAAGAATCCGAACGTTGCGCCAAAGCCCCAAGTTGCCACGCGGTTCACCGCCATCACGCGACCGAGAAGACGATCGGGTACCACCTGCTGTCGAAAGGCGTTCGCCGGGACTACGTAGAGCAACAGCAGGAATCCGCCGATGAAATAATTGAACGCAACCAACGGAAATGCGAACGCACGCGGCGCAATGCCCGCGAGCGGCAACAGAAACTCCACGCAGCCAAAGAGCACCGCGTCCCAGAAGAGGAGTCGACCGAAGCCGATACGTTTGATGGCGCGCGGCGCGAGGATGCTGCCGATTGCGCCGCCGAGGAATCCAATGGATGCAACGGCGCCAATGAGCGCCGGCTCGAAGCCAAGGTCGAGGCGCTGATAGATGACGGACTGTCCGATCATGATGCTGAACGCCACGTTGCCGTTGATCGCTTCGATGGTGATGAGTCGCAACGTGGGGCGCTGCCAGACCGCGCGCAGACCATCGCGCAGCTCTTGCGTCACCGTAAGACCAGAGTGTTTTGCGCGCGGTGGCTCTGGCGTCTTGATCGCGGCGAGCGAGACGTAACTGACAACAAACGTGAATGCGTCCGCAACAAGCGCGAACGGCGCCTTCACGATGCCGATCAGCGCGCCAGCGATGCCCGGCCCCAGGAATCCTGAGACTTCACCAAGGAGCGCCAATCGTGCATTAAGTTTCAGCAGAATGTCACCAGTGGCGAGGCGCGGCAGGTACGCGGGCCATGCAAGATTGAAGAAGATGCTCGCGCTGCCAATACCGATCTGGATCGCAATCAGGAGTGGCAACGTCAGCAGGTTCAGTGCAAAGAGAATTGGGATGGCAAGCAGCAGTGCCGCGCGCACGGCGTCTGCTGCGAGCAGGAACTGCCGCCGCGGCAGCCTGTCGATCCAGACGCCGGCCTGCAAGCCGAAGACCAGGTAGCCGACGGTGGTGGCGGCGCCAAGGAGTCCCGTGCCGAACGAGTTCGCGCCGAGCAGGTCCACCGCCATGATCGGGATCGCAAGGTCGCTGATCGCGGTGCCGACCATGCTGATCCCTTGCCCGGCCGTGACGAGGCGCAGGTCGCGCGGGTCGTTCTTCTTGATGGTGGCGGTGTTGGCTGAAGTCATCGCGTGATTCTAGGCGCGCAGAGTGCCGATCGCTCTGCTGCCTACCGCTGGAGCGTCCCCTTCGGCGTTCCTTCAATAAGCGCACGCCACTCCGCTTCGCGAGGGTCTGCGGCGGTGAGATCTGGGAGTTGCCAGATGCCGCCGAGCCACGTGTCGGTCTCTCTGCTGATCTCGCCGAGTCCGGCCGCAGGATACGTGGTGATCTCGCCGAACCAGTACTC
>JAYQPX010000011.1:23790-30462 GCA_038145565.1 Chloroflexota bacterium
TCGCGAAGATCCGTGCCGACCCAGTACGTCTCGGGAATGCGGACCTTCAACGGGTTGCGCGCGAGCGCTCTGCGCACATACTCCTTTGCGGCAAGCTTGTCTGCCGTGAACGCCATCATCGCGCGACGATCGTTGATCGCGCGCCAGTTGAACTTCTCGCTGTAGGACTGCGGCGTGCGAAAGTTTCCCCAGCGTCCGAACGAGCGAACGAAGAGCAAGTGTCGTCGCAGCGCGAGTGGCAGCAGCGAGAAGAGGCGCTTGGCTACGCGACGAAGCATACGCGTCACCGGCGCGTCAGCCGTTGGACAACGCGACGAATCACACGAGCAACGATTGCGCGCCAGCGCACCTCGATGGTTCGGTGGAGCGGACTTAAGTTCACCGATAGAGTCTCCGATGTGTAGCGTTCGTCCAGGTTCCCCACAACTTTGACTCCAAGTTCACGCATTTCGTTGAATGATCTCGACTGACGCTCCTCGCACCAGGCACGCACTTCTTGGGACAGCCCCTGCACGCCTGCTGCCGGTTCGTGACGTGCCACGAGCTGTTCGTGCGCGTATCGCGCGAGCGTTGCGCGGAACCGACGAGGGACTCTCATCGCGGCGATGCGGCGATTGAAACGCACGAGCGCCTCAAGTCGTTCGGGTGACGTGGAGCGATTCTCTACGGACACGCCACGCGGGAGTTCGATCTGCGGCAGACCGAGCGCATGGTCGATTCGATCCAGCGTTGCGCGGGGATCGCGCTCTGAGACGACCACACAGGTCAGGCGATCTGGGCCGATGACTCCTCCCCATCGCCGTGCCAGGGCCGCCGGATCCTCGGCATGCCAAAACCTCGCCGCAGAGTTCTCGAGACTGTCGATGCGTCCGTCGGCGGCGCGTAGCTCCTGGAACCATTCGTTTCGCGAACTGGTCCCGCCTCGAATCGCCAACTCGTGCCAGAACGAAGCGGCGAGTTGTTCCAGCGAACGAGCGCAGAAGACCACTCGGGTTCGGTCTGGGCCGAGCGCCTCGATCAATGTCTGGATGCTGGCCTGGTCCAACCACGCGAACAGCTCGTTGCTGATGATCACTCGTGTGCCCGGTGCCGACTCCACCGCTTCCTGAAGCGCGTTCCATGCAAACGTGCTGCTCCGTGTGCGCCGGTGCAGATAGTCGTGCCCGATCAGATCGATCGCCGCGTCTCGGTGCTCGACCACAACAGTGATGCCGACCGCCGCCAGCTCGGCTCGACGTTCAGCGAGGCGTCGTTGGATCGTCGTGGAGGCCGTCTTCGGTGGGCCGATGTGGAGCAGAATTTGCTGAAGGCCGCTCACCACCCGCTGCAATCCTCGAACGTCACGACCCACATTCACGCAGGGTAGCGCGGCATGAACGTATGATGGGCAACGAACAAACGACCATGCCGCACGCTGTGAGGCACGCTCGTGTTGAAGGTGAGGGGGCAATGACAGTGCTCAACAAGAAGAGAGTTGCGGTTTTCATGTGTGCAGCGGCGCTGTTTGCCAGCGCATGTGGAGGCTCCACTGCCCCCGCGGCCGAAAACATCCCGTTCGAAGCGAAGAGCTGGCCGGAGAGCGGACCTGCCACGTGTGCTGAAGGCGAAGGCGGACTGGCGCAGATCCGTTCGGTCGACGAGTTCACGGTGGAGTTCCAACTCTGCGCACCGGATCCAGGCTTCATCCAGAAGGTATCTCTTCCGAACTTCAACGTCCAAGACTCTGGCTATCTCCGCGCACACACCGCGGATGGGCTGATCGTCAAGGAGCCAAACGGCACCGGCCCATGGCGCCTGAAGTCATGGGCGCTCGGCGAGGAAATCGTGCTCGATCGCTTCGACGACTACTGGGGCACAAAGGCGAGCGTCCCCACCGCGGTCTTGCAGTGGCAGCAAGATGCCGCCGCGCGACTCGTGGCCCTTCAAGCTGGGACAGTAGATGTCATCGACAATGTGTCGCCTGACGACGCTGCGATCATCGCAGGCGATCGGTCGCTCTCCCTGCAGCCGCGCGTGGCACTGAACACGATGTACGTTGGGATGAGCAACGCCTATCCGCCGTTCGACGATGTCCGTGTTCGCACCGCAGTTGCGCTCGCGCTCGATCGTCAGCGCATCGTGGATGCCTTCTACCCGGCGGGCTCTGCGGTTGCCTCCCACTATGTGCCCTGCAGCCTGGAGTTCGCCTGCGAAGGCGACGCCTGGTATAACCAGGATGTCGAAGCCGCAAAGGCGCTGCTCGCAGATGCGGGATTCCCTGATGGTTTCAGCACAACGATCTCACTTCGCGACGTGGTGCGTTCGTACCTGCCAAACCCGCAGTCGGTCGCGACCGATCTTCAGGCGCAACTTGCCGCGATCGGCATCGATGCCACCATTGACGTGCAGGAGCCGACCACCTACTTCGACAACGTGCTCGGCGGCAAGATTTCGGGACTCTTCCTCTTTGCATGGGTTCCCGACTATCCCGACACGCTCAACTTCGTCCTCGGACAGTTCGGACGAGATGCCGGACCAACGCTCGGTGCAACCTATGACGCGATCGATGCGCTCGCAACCGAGGCTTCTGTGACCGCCGATCCGGCGCGGCGCAAGGCGATCTATGCCGAAGTGAACGCGTTGATCAAGGAGCTGGTGCCATTCGTTCCCGTCGCCCATGGTGGTTCGGCGGTTGCGTATCGCGCCGATGTGACCGGCGCGCACACCAGTCCGCTCTTGTTGGAGAATCTCGCCGCAATGAAGCCGGCAGATCGAACGACGCTGGTGTTTGTGCAAGGAGCGGAGCCCGCCGGACTCTACTGTGCAGACGAGGCAGACTTCGAATCGATCCGCGCCTGCGCGCAAATTGGCGAGGGCCTCTACGGATTTCAGACCGGAACGGCGGTTGCCGAGCCGCGACTCGCCACCGCGTGCACGGCGTCGAGCGACCTGCTCACGTGGACCTGCATACTTCGTGAAGGAGTTCGCTTCCACAATGGTGCACTCCTCGACGCAAGCGATGTCGTGGACACGTACGCGTCGATCTGGGATTGCGCGCACCCGCTGCACGCTGGACGCACGTCGACGTTTGCGCCGTGGAGCATCTGGGGTCCGTTCCTCTCGCCCGATCGCTGCATCGCACTTTCTGAGTGAACCCCTAGCCGCGGCGCAGCGAACGCCGCAGATGGCCGCGTCTAGTCAGGCTTCTGCTGGACTAACCGTTGACCGCCGCCAACGCCACAGCGCTCTCGTGAAGCGTTTGGTTGCGTTCGCACCGCCACACGACGGCTGGTAGATCGTGGCCACCGTGGGACGCGTCGATTTCGCTGGCGGACGGGAGCTGCCACAGCCTTCCGCGTGCTCGCTCGACCGCTTCGGTGTACGAGAGCGCGCCGCCCGACGGATAGACGGTCAACTCACCGAACCAGAACTTCGTGCCGTCGTCGTAGATGTCCACGCGGACGTGATCGTATGGCGCCGAGATGGCCGCAACGATGCCGCGGAGCTCCTCCTTGCGCGCCACTGACAACGAAGCAAGCGCACCAAGACGATCGATGGGAACCTCCGTGGGAAATCCGATTCGCATTCGTTGGAATTCGGCGTCGTAGGCCTCGGTGGTTTGCATCCGCGTATAGACGTCCGTCGTCACCACCAACGAATCAAGGGCTCCAGCGAAGGCTGCGCAACGAATCTCCACCAGTCGCGCGCCATCTCCACCGACTCGCTCTTCGGCGATCACACCGATCCGGGCCTTACCGTATCCCCAGTGACCGAGAACCTCAGTCTCTTCGTCGCGGCGCAACCATTGCGCGAGCAATGCGTCGATCTCCTCGAGGGTTGCGCTGCGGTTGTGCGGCGAGATGAACACGTAGCGACCCGATGAGTGATTCGGTTTGACGACCATCGGCGTGTCCGTGCGGCCCAAGAAGCTGGACAACGGTTCAACGAGATCGTTCGTCCAGAGCACTGCAGGAATTCGCAGCGTTCGCAGGCGTGGATCGCTCTGTGCAAGGGCGCGAACGTAGGCTTTGCTTGCGAGCTTATCGCATGCGAGCGCAATCATCTCCCTGCGGTCGTTCAGCACCCGCCAGTGGATCTTCTCTGTGTAGCGCGCGGGCGTTCTGAAGTTCCCCCATCGACGATGATGCCGCACGTAGAGAAGATGGCGGCGAAGTGCGAGCGGGAGGAGCCTGAACAACGGTCCGAGCGGATGAATCAACGAACGTGGAAATCGCGGTACGACCGGTCCGCGACCTTGACTCATGGTGTGTGATGTTGGCGAAAGATCGGAACGGCTATTCGCCGATGCTCGCCCAGATGAATCCCATCATCAGGAAGAAGCCGGAGAAGAGCGCGATCAGGCCAACGGATCCGTACGGGGAGTGCGCGGTCTTGTCTTCGAAGCTGCCGAGCAGCAGACCAAAGATGACCGCCCAACCAATCCAGAGCGCACCGAAGAGCACCTTGCTATTTGGGCCGGTGACGAAGCGCTTCACCCATGAGGTCTCGCGCTGCTCTTGGCTCATGGCCGCCTTCTGGAAGATGTACACGAACCCCCCGCCGATGGCGAGTGAGATGAAGAACTCCATCGGGTTCGTAAACGGAAGCGTGAAGAGTGTCATGCGCAAATCATAGCGAACCGCTCGCGAGGGGGCGATCTCTGGCACGCTAGAGGCATGCTCGCTTGGCTCGATGAGATCCTGATCCCGCTGATCACCTCCCTCTATGAGGCGGTTGGGTATCTCGGCCTTGCCGTGGCGATGGCGGTGGACGCGTCCAGCTTCCCCGTACCTTCGGAGTTCATCCTCCCGTTCGCCGGATTTCTGGTGGCAGATCCAAACGCGATTGAACCGCTCACCGGCGGCCGCTGGGAGCTGATCCCCACGATCCTCTTCGCCACGCTCGGCTCCACGGTTGGCACCTTTGGCGCGTATGCGATCGGCGCATATGGCGGTCGACGCCTGCTCATCCGTTACGGTCGATTCGTGCGCATCTCTCCCGAAGTGCTCGATCGCGCGGATCGCTTCTTCGCCCGCCACGGCGGGAAGGTGGTCTTCTGGAGCCGCTTCGTTCCGCTCCTCCGCACGGCGATCTCCTTCCCTGCCGGGATCGCCCGCATGCCCCTGGTGCCGTTCCTTCTCTACAGCACCGTTGGCGCACTGATCTGGAACGCGGCGCTCATCTGGGGTGGGGCCGCGCTCGGCGCGCGATGGGAAGAGGTGCAGACCTACCTCGCCCCGTTCGAGACGATCATCCTGGCGGTCGCGCTCCCCGCACTCGTGCTGCTCGGCGCATGGCGCCTTGGGCTGCTGAAGCGCATCCGCGAGCGTTGGTAGTGAAGGGTAGAGCGCGATGAGCGTGGTCATTCTTTCAGACGTGCACGCCAACATCCAGGCGCTGCGCGCCGTGCTCGAAGATGTTGCAACGGTTGCGCCGCATGCGCCGATCTGGCACTGCGGCGATGTGGTCGGCTACGGCGCGTCGCCGAACGAGGTGATCGAAGAGCTGCAACGCGTGGGTGCAACCGGTGTGATGGGGAATCACGACCTTGCCGCACTCGGCGATGACATTGTGGAGAGCTTCAACGAAGGGGCGCGCGCGGCGGCACTCTGGACGCGTGAGGTGCTGAACGCGCAGAGTCGCGAATGGTTACGCGCACTTCCGCGCGTGTTGGAGATGGGCTCGGCAACACTCGTGCACGCATCGCTGCGCGATCCAATCATGGAATACGTCATGGATGCCGTTACCGCAGATGAGAATCTGCGCGGACTCAACACCCCGATCCTCTTCCATGGGCATACGCACATCCCAGCCATCTGGGAGTTGCGCGGAGATGCGGCACATCTGACGGCGGTCGGCGAGGAAGCGATCCCGCTGCACGGAGCATCGCTGGTGAATGCCGGATCTGTTGGTCAGCCGCGCGACAGAGACCCGCGCGCCGCATGGCTGCTCTGGGAGCGCGACGAAGAGAGCGCGGGCCTCGGTCGTGTGACGTGGCGTCGCGTGGAGTACGACATTCCGAGTGCGCAGGAAGCGATCGATGCGGCAGGACTCCCTGACGCACTCGCTTCGCGACTTGCGGTGGGTCGCTGAACATGGCGCGCACGAAGGCACGCACTCGTTCACGCAAGATGGTGCCTGATACGTCGCTACCTCCGTTCGAACGCCTTGGTGCATGGGTGCATGCGCGCCGCAGCTGGGTCATTGGCGCGTGGTTGCTGCTGATTGCATGTGCACTTCCATTTGCGCCGCAGGCGCCGGGTGCGCTGCAAGCGGGCGGCTTCGATCTGCCAACACTCGAGAGCGCGCGAACGCGCGCGATCCTCGAAGAGGAGCTCGGCGCGCCACCATCGGCACTCGTGCTTGCGATCACTTCAGAAACACTGATCCCTGGCACACCGCAGTTCGAGGTTGCAGCTGGAGAGGCGGTCGCTGGTGTCTTGCAAGCTCCGCATGTGGTTGGCTCGCGCTCACACTTGATTGCACCGTCGCAAGTGAACGTCGAGAAGAAGATCGTCTACGACGTGATCCTGCTTGACCTGAAGCCCGATGATTCACCCGCAGCGCTCGAGGGAATCCAGTCGGCGATCAAGTCCGTCCCAGGGGTCAACGTTGCAATCGCCGGTGGTCCTTCGTTCTATGCAGACATTCAGAGTGTGTCGGAGACCGATCTTCAGCGCAGCGAACTGATCA
>JAYQPX010000012.1:0-30134 GCA_038145565.1 Chloroflexota bacterium
ATGCGCGGCTCGTGGTTGAGGGGGGTGCGGCGGCGCTCGCCGCGCTCGCGCTCGACATTGAATCATGTAGGGCCTGCCCCCTCGGGTCATCACGAACACACAGCGTTCCGGGCGAGGGGAGTGTAAACGCCGAACTGCTCTTCGTTGGAGAGGCTCCTGGGGCAAGTGAAGATGCGGTGGGTCGACCTTTCGTCGGGGCAGCTGGCAAGCTTCTCGATCTGCTCCTCGGTCTCACCGGTCGCACGCGAGAGGATGTATTCGTGCTGAATGTGGTGAAGTGCCGGCCGCCAGAGAACCGAGACCCAGCACCCGAGGAGATTGCCGCATGCGCCCCGTTTCTAGAGCGCCAACTTGCTCTTTTGAGCCCGGTTGTGGTCGCTCCGCTTGGCCGTCACGCCCTCCGCGCCTTCGCCCCAGACGCGAAGATCTCCGCAGTCCACGGGAACCCGCTGGAAGGCGGAGTGGGGCTTCCGCTCGGCGCGACCCTTTTCCCGCTTTACCACCCAGCAGCGGCTCTCCACAATGGTGCCCTTCGCCCAACGCTCGAACGGGACATGGGTTCGCTGGTCCGTGAACTCCCAGCGGCACGGGCTCGGTGGGCCATCGCTCGCGGAGAAGCGGGGGAGGATAGGCTGTTGCAGCAAGACCCTACTGCGGAGCAGGCACAGCTCCGCCTCTTTGAGAGTGAGGCCGAATGAGACAACGTGACTCCGGAACTTCGGGGAAGCGTCTTCCGGCACGCCCACAGGGAAGGCCCCACGGGCGACTGCAGGGGCAGCCACAGCCTCGACGAGCTGCAGCGCCACGGCCAACCGGACAGCGCTCTGCGCAAGGACAGCGCCCGGACCGCGCAACTCCAAGCGGGCCACCACTCCGTCTCATCCCGCTTGGCGGGATGGGGGAGATCGGAAAAAACCTCTACCTCTACGAGTACCAGGAGACGATCATCCTCGTCGATTGCGGACTCGCCTTCCCTGACGAAACCACGCTTGGCGTAGACATCATCATTCCCGACATCACTTATCTGCGCGAGCGAAAGAGTGCGGTCAAGGCGGTCCTCATCACACACGGACACGAAGACCATGTTGGCGCGCTGCCGCACATTCTCCCTGAGTTGCCAGGAGTTCCCGTGTACGCGAGCACGCTTGCCCGAGGACTTCTCGCCAACAAACTCAAGGAGTACAAGGTCACCGCAAATCCGCTCCGTCCCCTTGACCCGGGCGATCAGATTGAGATCGGGCCGTTCGTGATTGAACCGTTCCGTGTAGGGCACTCAATCCCTGACGCCATGGGGTATGCAATCCATACGCCCGTGGGAACCGTTGTGCACACAGGCGACTTCAAATTCGATCAGACGCCAGCGGATGGCAAGGCAGCCGACTTCGCGATCCTTGCGCGACTCGGCGCACAGGGAGTCTTGGCGCTTATCTCGGACAGCACCCGAGCAGAAGCACCAGGCTACACGCCAAGTGAACAGGTAGTAGGTCAGGCCTTCAAATCAATCATCAGCGATGCGCCTGGTCGTGTAATCGTTGCTACGTTTGCATCAAATATTGCACGTATCCAGCAGGTCCTTGATGCCGCGAGGGAGTTCCAACGCAAGGTTGCGGTTGTCGGGCGATCTATGGAGCAAAACGTAAAGATCGCGCGGGATCTTGGATATCTCTCCTTCCCAACGCCACTAATTGCGAAGGAGGAGATAGGCCGGAGGAGCAAGGAGCCGCTGGTCATTGCAACCACAGGCGCGCAAGGCGAACCGATGGCGGGCCTCGCGAAGATGGCAAACGGGGAACATCGAAATGTAGAGATTCAGAACGGCGATACGGTGATCGTGTCGGCCTCCCCAATCCCTGGCAATGAGGAGGCGGTTGGGAGAACGATTGACAATCTCTTCAAGTCTGGCGCAAACGTGATCTACCACTCCATCGCCCAAGTGCACGTCTCAGGACATGCCTCGCAGGAGGAGCTGAAGATGATGCTTGCGCTAACAAAGCCGCGACACTTCGTGCCAATGCATGGAGAGATGCGAATGCAGGTTGCGCACGGACGGCTCGCAACGCAGATGGGCGTCAGTGCGTCAAATGTCTTCATCATTGACAACGGCACGCCGATTGAGTTCTTTGCAGACGGGAGCGCACGTCGCACGACACCTGTTGCTCACGGTGCGGTCTTCGTCGATGGGTCCTCAGTTGGAGAGATTAGCGAGATCGTGCTTCGGGACCGACGCACCCTCGCTGATGACGGGATTGTTGTCATCTTTGCGACGGTTGATTCGCAGTCGGGTAAACCAGTCGGGCGCCCAGTACTCGTGACTCGGGGATTCCTCAACGGCGATGAGGACAACAAGCTGGTTGAAGCAACGATCAGCATCGCGCTGAAGGCTATTCAGCATAAGAGCGATCGCAGCGCGGAGACGGGCCTAATCAAGGCGCAGCTCAGCGAAGCAGTCTCTAGGTTTTTGAGTCGAGAGACGAGGCGACGACCCCTTGTGGTGCCGGTCGTCGTCGAGATCTAACGTGGCACGGAACGGACGCCGTACTCGAACCAGCGGCGGTAGATTGGTCAGCGGCGCAGCGGCACGGACGCTCGCCTTCCTGGCCTTTGCTGTGACGGGAGTCGTGCTCGCGGTTGGGCTGATCCTTCCAGGACGCGGACTCCTTGCTGATGCACTGCGTGACGTTCTTGCTCCGTGGTTCGGGGCTGGCCGCTGGATGCTTCCACCCGCGCTGATTGCGTTCGGTGTCTGGTACGAACGCAGCGGTGAAAAGTCCGCTCGCGATGCCCTCCGCGCTCTCCTTGCCATCGCCGCGCTTCCAGCACTCTTGGCGATCGTCGAGATCCTCCTTCCTGGTCGAGGCGGCATCATCGGAGCGATCGCAGGCGGCGGTGTTGCGAGTCTTCTTACGCCCATCGGCGGCCTCGCCGCGTGGAGCGCACTGCTCATTGCAATTTGCCTGATCCTCGCTGAGTCCACGGTTCGTAAGATCTTCACAGCGATCTTCGGCGGGGCGAAGGCGGGAGCGCTCGCCAGCGCTGAAGTGATCGCCCGCGGGGTGGAGGAGCTTGCGGAGCGTCGCGAGCAGGCTCAGCGCGATCGCGACGCGACACGTGCGACTGCCTCAGTCATTTTTGAGAACAGCAGAGAAGCGAGTGATCAGCGAGCGCGCGAACACGATGACGATGAGACAGTCAATGGCGCTCAGCTCGCCGACGCGACGACACGCTCGAACGCCCCTCGCCCTGTTCCAGCTCCTGTGCCTCCGCTCTCATCAACGTTCGCTCCAGCAAAATCTGCGGGATCGACCGTTCGCGACGGGCGGTCTGCACGGTCTGAAGATCGCGCTGCACATGCGGCGTTGGAAGGTGCGCGCGAATATTCGCTCCCGGAGACGGACATTCTGACGACACACGCCCCAATCCGCGCAGGAGCTGGGATGGATCATGAGACAAACAGTCAGATCATCGTGTCAAAACTAGCGAGCTTCGGCATTGCGACGCAGGTTGTGGGAATCAGCGCTGGGCCCGTGGTCACCCAATATGAACTGGAACCGGACGCTTCAGTGCGGGTGAGTAAGATTGAAGCGCTCGCCGACGATCTCGCAATGGCGCTCTCTGCGCGATCAATTCGAATTGAAGCGCCGATCCCTGGTCGCTCCGTTGTTGGCATTGAAATCCCAAACCGCGACAGCAATGTTGTTGGCCTCAAAAGTATTTTTGAGGAAGTCGAATTCGCGGACTCCAGCCAGGGGCTCACCTTTGCACTCGGACGTGATGTGGCGGGGGCAGCACGAGCAACCGATCTCACCAAGATGCCTCATCTGCTGATCGCTGGCGCCACTGGCTCTGGAAAGAGCGTGATGGTCAACGCCCTCATTGCCTCGCTTCTCTTCCGCTGTCGACCTGATGAGTTGCGTCTCATCCTGATCGATCCTAAGCGCGTCGAGCTCTCTGGTTACAACGGCCTTCCACATCTTCTTGTTCCAGTGATCACCGACGCAGAGAAGGCATCCGCAGCACTTCAATGGACAGTTCTCGAAATGGAAAACCGATATCGGCTCTTTGCAGAAGCCGGTGCGCGCAACATTGCGGCGTATAACGAAAGCCGCGTTGACACGAACGACTGCATCCCATTTATTGTTGTCATCATCGATGAGCTCGCCGATCTGATGATGCAAGATGGGAGAAGCACGGAAGAGCCGATCGTGCGCATCGCGCAGAAGGCCCGCGCGACCGGCATTCATTTGGTTCTCGCCACGCAGAGGCCGTCGGTGAATGTAGTCACTGGTCTGATCAAAGCGAACATCCCAAGCCGAATCGCATTTTCGATGGCGAGCCAGGTTGATTCGCGCACCGTCCTTGATGCTCCTGGAGCCGAGGACTTGATCGGCCGCGGCGACATGCTGTTCCAGCCTTCAGATGCACCGAAGCCGATTCGGCTTCAGGGTGTGTTCGTATCAGACCAGGAAATTGAAGGTGTTGTGAACCACTGGCGAGCTCAGGGCCTCCCAGACTACCAGCATGAGATCGTTGAATCCGCTCCAAAGACGAGTGGAGCTTCAGCTGGCGCTGCCGGCGAGAGCGACCGCGACCGGCTATTCGATGAAGCGGTAGCAGTAATCCAGGAGCACGACCGAGCGTCCGCCTCGCTTCTTCAACGCCGACTTCGCATTGGATACGCCCGAGCAGCCAGAATCATCGATCAGTTAGAGGCGGGCGGCTACATTGGCGCGTTTGATGGATCAAACGCACGTGTGGTGCACCGTGGCGGTGGCGCTGCAAGTGCCGTGGAACGTGAGTCAGATGAACGAGGCGAGTGAACTTCCACCAAGCGTGACGCCTGGCATCGGAGCGAAACTTCGTGAAGCACGCGAGGCCCGCGGGCTATCCTTTAATGCAGTCGCAGCCGAGCTGCGGATCCGCCCAGTCATCCTTGCCGCAATGGAGCGCGAGGACCACGCGGCACTGCCAGAGCGCGTGTATCTTCTTGGGCTCCTTCGAACGTATGCGCGCCATCTTGGGCTTGACCCCGCAGCGGTATCCGCCGCATGGGGCGGCGAGGTTCCGGCGAGCGCAACTCCCGACCCGGTATCTCTGTTGCGGGGGAAGGCAAAGGAGGGAGAAACGGCGTCTAATGGGCTCCGCTCCGCTCTGCGGAGCCTCTTCGGACTCGGGCTTGTCGGTCTCGGGGTCCTTGTGGCAACTGGATTTCTTGTGATTCAGCTGATTAGATTCGCCAGCCCCCCAGGTCTCAGTGTGGTGAGCCCAGCCGAAGAGGTTTTGACCCTGTCGGCCGAGACACGAGTGGCAGTGATACGCGGAACTGCTGCCGCAGGGACAATCATCTTGGTTGAGAGCGGAGTGGGTGACTCGGTAACCACGGAAGCGGATCCCTCAGGGATCTGGAGTGTTGAGGTTCCTCTTGGGGGAGGGCGCAACGAAGTTGACATCAGCGCCCTTGACCCCGCTACGGGCTCTTCGAGCGGAGAAGCGGAGCGTCGCGTGTTCATCGTCAATCTTCCGGTCAGTGATGCACCTCGCCTCGATTTAACGAGCCCTACAGCGGGGCTCCGCGTGAGCGGCGGTGCCGTCCCGGTGGCCTTGGCGTCCGATCCGAACTCGATCGTGAGCGTGGCTGCCACGGAGGCAGGTGGCGAGGTAGTCACGGCAGCCTTCACCGCAAACAGCGGCGGCGCCATCCAGGGCGACCTTTCACTTCCGGCAGGCTCCTGGAGCATCAGTTTTCAGGCAACTGGTCCGAATGGGACTGTGAGCGAGGTGCTTCGTGAAGTGGAGGTTGTCTTTGCGGGCGTTACAGTCACCGTGAGCGGGGCCGGGAGCGGGACGTGGATTCGTGTCTGGACCGATGGTGCGATTGATTCGACTGCTGGTCCCACGGGGATCACGCTCCGCGACGGCGAAAGTCGCACCTTCAGAGGTGAGGCTGCCATAGATATCCGCTTCGGAAACCCGCGCGGCGCCGCGGTCACGCTCAACGGTCGTATGCTTGAAGCGCTAGGGGTAGCAGGGATCCCTGAGAGCTGGAGCTTCCGAAGCGACGGACGCGTCCTTGGCTCAACTCGAAAGTAGGAGGTAACGATGCCAGCAGACAACTCGTTTGATGTGGTCTCTGATTTTGACCGTCAGGAGATGAAGAATGCACTTGATCAGACCCGACGTGAGGTGGCCACGCGATACGACTTCCGTGGGGCAACGGCCGAGATCGAAGAGGAGAAGGATGAGCTGGTCATCAGAGTTGACGGTGAGCTACGGCTGAAGGCTCTCCGCGACATCCTTGAATCAAAGGCAGTGAAGCGGGGGATCGACCTGCGCACCTTCGGCTGGGGGAAGCCAGTGGCTGCGGGGAGCGAGACACTTCGGATTCACGTGAAACTACGCAGCGGGCTAGATGACCCAACGGCAAAAAAGATCACCAAGGCGATTCGAGACGCCTTCCCGAAGGTAAAGACACAGATTCAAGGCGAGGCTGTCCGTGTGACAGGGAAATCACGCGACGAACTTCAGGCGGTGATTGAACACTTGCGCGCCATGGAGGTCGATCGCCCCCTCCAGTTCGAAAACTACCGCTGAGGTGATCTGGTGACTCGCCGGATCGACGAGATCGGCGCAGGACTGGCCCCCGCTCGGCGAGGCGCTCCACTCTCCCTCCCGCTCCGACTTCATGTGGTTGGCGTTGGGGGTACGGCTGCAACGGCCGCCGCCCTCCATGCCACCGCTCTAGGTGTTCAGGTCACTGGGTGCGACCGTGAGCTCTCACCTGACACGGCGCGGATGCTCACGGCGGCAGGGGTGAGGATCTGCGCAGAGGGGGATCTCGATGCGGTCCGCAGTGCGAACATCGTGGCGGCATCAAAGGCGATCACCAGCACGCAACCGAACCACCCTCAACTCAATGCAGCCCGGGAGGCAGGCCTTTCGATCATTTCGGTCCAACAGGTGATAGCAGATGCCGCCGCTACGCGGGGTGGTGCCCTTCTAGGAGTCGCTGGGACACACGGCAAGACCACGTCCACTGGATGGCTCCTCGCAGCGCTCCGAGCTTCTGGGCGTGATCCATCGGCTTTTGTCGGCGGCCCACTCGCAGAAGGGGAGGGGAGCCCTCCAGGGGCGCCTATTCATCTAGGAACCGAGCCTGGCTTCATTGTCGAAGCGGACGAATACGGTGGAAATTTCGACCCGTACCTGGCTGATGCTGCCCTCATTCTCAACGCCGATTGGGACCACCCAGATATTTTCGCTGATCGCGCCGCCGTCGTTCGAACCTTCCTTGACTGGTCAACTCCGATACTTGAGCGTGGACCCCTTGTGGTTAATGTTGCAGACCCCGGTGGATCCGAGGTTGCAACTGTGCTCCGCGGTCGCGACCACAGGAACCTACTCACGTACGCTGTCCGTCCGCACAGACGCGCAGAGACAGGCGCCGCGGAAATCACCGACGTCACCGCTGATCTCGTTGAGTCTGGGGAGGGGAGAGTGTCGCTTCGAAACCTCACCCTGAGCGCAGGTGCCGAAAATCTTGCCCCAGCTGCAAGAGGGTTGCTCGGCCTCGAGCTTCCGATCGGTCTCCTAGGGGCTCACAACGCCGCAAATGCCCTTGGAGTCGCGCTGCTTGCTGCATCATCCGGAGGGAGCCCAGAAGGCATTCGCAGTGCCCTTGCGACCTTCCCTGGGGTCGGTCGGCGGATGGAGGTCCGCTATGAGCGTGGTGGGATTACGATCCTGGACGACTACGGGCACCATCCCACCGCCATTGACGCGACCATCTCAACCGTTCAGCTTCGCTATCCAGGTCGCCCGCTCGTGCTCGCGATTGAACCGCTGACGTATCACCGCACCGCAGCCCTCCTCGAACCGATCGCACACTCGTGTGCCGCCGCAGATCGCGTATTCGTTGCAGACATATTTGCGGTGCGAGATACGGACCTTTCGATTACCAGCTCCGCAGCACTCGCTGCGGCAATTGACCGACGCGGCGTACCAGCGGAGGCTCCCGGGTCCGTTGAAGTTACCGCTGACCGGATCGCTGACACGCTTCCACCTGGTGCTGTCGTGCTTGTGATGGGGGGTGGGCGCTCGACCGAGCTCGCCACCCGCCTTGCGAAGGCTCTCGAGGGCCGCTAGCTCCCTTCAGGCCCGCCTGCGTACTGATCAGGCTTCGGTGGCTCGCTACCAGCAAGACGAGCCGCGTGCTCTTGCGCGGTAGGGCTCAGTGGGCGGGCGAAGAGCGGGTGGCCCTCTGAGGTGAGGCAGCGCCCCGTGGCAAGGTCCCACTGCCAGCCGTGAATGCTGCAGGTGAACGTCTCACCGTCCTCTGTGCCGAATCGCGTGAGGTCTGCCTTCATGTGTGGGCAGCGGCGCTGCACCTGCCAGCCACCGACTTCGAAGGTCCCCTCTGTGGGGCCATTCTCTGCGTAGAAACCCTCCGCGTACTGGATCCGTGCCACGGAGAGGCACTTGAACCACGTGTAGATGTAGTCGTTATACGCGCCGCGCCGCCAGGCGCTGAACCGCAGCGAAAGGAAGAGCGAGTTTACCCAATCATCCGTTCGCGTTCGAATGAGGTGATCCAGGAGTAGGCGGGGGATCGTGAAACGGAAGTCAACCTCACGCCCATCGTCAGCACGCACCTCGCGCTCCGGGAAGTCGAGGAGCACGCTCTCATCGTCAGTTTCAATGCGCACAGCGGCTCCGATCCCATCACAAACTCGAGGGCCGAGTGCCATGAGCGGCTCAAACCACGCTTTCAGCTCCGAAACAAGATTTGTACGCGGACCCTCCCATGAGGCTTTTTCTGCAGCGATGCGCGGGACGGCTACCTTCGCGTACGTGCGCAAATACGCTTCTTTGTCCGCAAAGACATCTTGCACAGACGCTTCTCCATGAAGGTGCTCCACAGAGAAGCGCCCAGACGAATCAAACTGGCCGGAACTGCCAGGAAGCATCAGGACGGCAGCTTGACCGGCGCGCTCAAGATGCTCAACCATCAAACGCTGATCAGGGAAGATGGAATCGTCCGCATTTGAGACGTCGTTCCAGCGGAAGAGGTCGTCGTCAAGGAAGCATGGGGGGCCAGCGGAAGGGATAACGACGCGTGGGCCAATGATCTCAACGTAACGCGCCGCGCGGGCAAATTGAGCGGCACGCTTCTTCTTCGCGAACGCCTGCTTTGCGCGTTCAGGGAGCTCGTAGACCATTGGATACCAGATCGCGCCACTGAACTGAAGTAAGCAGATATCGATAGCTCCCTGGACCAAAAGACGATCGGGGTCAGTGGGGCGACTGTCATTTAGGTTTAGCACGCGCTCCTTCCCATCATCTACAAGTAAGGCTGAATCACCAATTGGGCCGTCCGTAGGCGCCGTGAGCGCCTCAACCACGATCGTCAGACCACCGTGGCGTACCGGAACCCCAGATGCGGTCTCGATAAAGGTGTGAAACCCAAGGCCGACAAGCGCGTCCCTAAGCTCAGGGAGCGGGTAGGCGGGGAGGATCACGGTGGCATCCTTGTTGCACCAGCGAGCGAGCCACTCGGGGTCAAAATGGTCACGGTGAAGGTGGCTGATGTAGAGGTAGTCGGTCGCCCCAAGAGCCGCATGATCGAGACCGTCATTTCGCGGGTACGGGAACCAGCTCGCGTAGTACGCCGGATTGAACCACGGGTCACAGAGGATCGAGCCGTGCGCGGTATGGATCTTCACGCCAGCTTGAGCGATGAATTCGATCCGCATGGGGAAGAGGATACGCGTTTGCCGTCCTGTTCGTGCTCAGGTCCACCGCATCTTCATCACATAACTATCATTATCAGAAGCAACGACGCAAGGGGCCACGAGGCCACCCAGCCCATCCGACTCGGCTACAGAACTCGTCCAATCGCCCGCCGCTTCAGCGCTTGCAACGCCTTCGCAACCTCAACTGGGGCGAACCCTGTGACGCGGAGCGCGGTGTCTTCATATGCAACCTGAATACCAGTCTTGGCTCGAAGCGCCTCAACCTCACCAACCACGCCGTATGGCAGTTCGAGATCGACCGCGACCCCTTGTCGCTGAAGGATTGCCTCGAGTTCGGCGCGGAGCTGCGGAAGTCCCTCCCCTGTTGCGGCCGCCACCTTGATCGCTCCCACAATGTGCGCCGCCGCATTCGGGCGATCGCACTTGTTTGCGACCGCAATTCGCGGCTTCTCGTCAACGTTCAACTCTTCCAGGACCTCCTGAACCGTGGCCCGGTGCTCTGCCCAGTGTCGATCCGAAGCGTCAATGACCTCAAGGAGCAGATCGGCGCGCTCGACCTCTTCAAGCGTTGCACGGAAGGCATCAACGAGCTGGTGTGGCAGCTTATGGATAAAGCCCACGGTGTCAGTGACGACGGCGTGGGCTCCACTCGGCAGTTTTAGCCGTCGACTGGTTGGGTCGAGTGTCGCAAAGAGCCGATCTTCCGCAAGCACCTCCGTGTTTCCCACCAGGCTGTTCAACAGCGTTGATTTACCCGCATTGGTGTACCCAACAATTGCGACAGTAGGCACCCCACCCGCGGTCCTTGCCTTTGCGCCAGTCTCTCGACTGCGTCGAACTTGGTCAACGCGCGCTTTCATGAGAGCAATTCGATCACGGATCAACCGTCTGTCAGTTTCAAGCTGTGATTCGCCGGGTCCTCGCGTACCGATGCCACCGCCCGTGCGCGAAAGGTGCGTCCAGAGTCGTGTAAGGCGCGGGAGTTGGTACTCCAGCTGCGCAAGCTCAACCTGCAGACGACCCTCATGGGTGCGTGCATGCATTGCAAAGATGTCAAGGATCAAGCGGCTGCGATCAATGACCTTTACCTCAAGGATCTCTTCTAGTCCGCGCTGTTGGGTCGGCGAGAGCTCGTCGTCTGCGATCAGCAGTGTGAATCCAGTCTCCACCTTCGCAGCGAGGAGTTCACGAGCCTTTCCTGCGCCAATGTATGTGTCTGGATCTGCGTGACGCCGCTGCTGCCACTCTGCACCAACAATCTCAGCCCCCGCAGTGCGCGCAAGGCTGGCAAGTTCTTCGAGACTGTCAACCGCTGGCCAGCCAGCGTCTTTGCCGGTATCTACCGCAATGAGGAAGGCGCGTTCTACTGGTGGCGCAATAGATATCGGTGTTCGCCTTTGTCGCACCCTCTTCTCCCCCACCTACTCGCCACCCTGCGCAATCAAGCTGCGCGCAATTGGATAAAGGGCCGCAGCAACTTCTTTGGGAGAATGGAGTCCACCCGCAGCAATGGTATGCGTGATTGGCTCTCCGCGGTACCACGTACGCTGTCGGCGTGCGTAGGCCCAGCTTCGCCCTGACGAGTGTGTGACCGCCTTCTCTTCGCTGATATCGCCCGCGAGATACTGCAGCGCCTCGCGATACCCAATCCCTGAAAGCGCGGGCGTTCCCGCTGGGAGTCGTGCTGCGAGCGCCTTCGCTTCCGCAACAAGACCTCCAGCAAACTGTGCTGCCGCTCGTTCCGCGATCTTGATCCGGTGCGCAGCATGGTCAGGCTCATCAAGGAGAACATATGCGTTTGGACCTGACCACGGCTCCTCCTCCGTTGCCATTGAATCACCGCCCAACTGTGCGATCTCAAGCGCTCGGAGGATTCGTCGCGGGCTCGCATTCGCAACCGCGTCTGCCGCCGCTGGGCTGAGTCCGCGGAGCTGTGCCTCAATGTGCTCTCGCCCTTCCTCCGCTAGTTCGCGCTCTAGCCGTACTCGGAGCTCTGGGTCATGTGGTCGGGCTCCCCCCGTAAGGAATCCGCGCAGGAGCCCGCGATGATAGAGGCCAGTGCCACCCACAGCGATGGCGATGTCTGGCGATTTACCATCAGGTGTGCCCGCCGCGGCCTCACGCGCGATCGCGAGCCAGTCATAAAGCGTAAATGGCTGATCCGCTTCCGCAACATCGATACCAGCATGCGGTTGTGCCGCAAGCACTTCCGCAGAGAGCTTGTCCGTCCCTATGTCAAAGCCTCGGAACACTTGTCGTGAGTCCGCGGAGATCAGAACCGTTCGTGCCCCATCTCGCTCGAGCAGATCAGCGAGCGCAAGCACAGCCGCGCTCTTCCCAACCGCCGTTGGGCCCGCGACCGCGAGGAGGGGCGTGGCCCGCTCAGCGGGCGTAATCAACCGCCCGTGTCTCTCGAATCACCGTGACACGAATCTGCCCAGGGTACGATAGCTGCTCCTCGATTCGCCTCACCACGTCCCGGGCAATCTCTCTGGCACGATCGTCATCCACACTGTCCGGTCGAACGAGAATTCGAACCTCTCGCCCCGCCTGGACCGCATATACCTTCTCTACCCCTTCGAAACTCATCGCAATGTTCTGTAGATCTTCAAGTCGACGTAAATGTGCTTCAGCCTGATTGCCGCGCGCTCCGGGGCGTGCCGCGCTGATCGCATCCGCAACCTGCACGATCGGTGCCTCACGAGCGGTGCACTCAACCTCCTGGTGATGCGCAGCGATCGCATTGACGATCCCCTCTGGCATTCCGTGCCGACGGGCAAGGTCTGCGCCGATCGCTGCGTGGGTTCCTTCAATCTCGTGATCGAGCGCCTTTCCAATATCGTGCAGGAGCCCGCCTACTTTTGCCGCGCGGATATCCATGCCGAGTTCCCCTGCAACCGCACCCGCAACCTGTGCGGTTTCAATCGAGTGCAGCAGCACATTCTGGCCGTACGAAGTACGCCACTGCAGCCTTCCAAGGATGCGGAGGAGTTCGGTTGGAATTCCTGTCACGCCCACTTCGAGCGCTGCCTCCTCGCCGTTCTTGAGTGCGGTGGCATCGACTTCGCCCTGCGCCTTCTCGACAATCTCTTCAATACGAACTGGGTGAATTCGGCCATCTTGCATAAGGCGCTCAATGGTTATTCGTGCAACTTGGCGCCTCACCGGATCAAAGGATGAAAGCGTCACCTGCATCGGCGTCTCATCAATGAGTAGCTCGACACCAGTTGCGGCTTCGAGTGCGCGGATATTACGCCCCTCGCGCCCGATCAGACGCCCCTTCATCTCTTCGCTTGCGAGCTTGATGTGGGTCACTGAGTGCTCAGTGCTGTGATCCGCCGCCACACGCTGCATTGCCGTCAAGATCATTTCTCGCGCACGATCCGCGGCCTCTTCAGAAGCTCGGCGTTCAAGCGTTACTCGCAAGCGCTGTGCCTCTGTCTCCGCCTCTTCTGTAAGTCGTGCGAGGACCTCTTTGCGTGCCGCTTCAGCATCGAGTCCGGCAACTTCAGCAAGCCTGGCGTTGACCGAAGCTCGTGCCGCATCGAGGTTTGCTGCCTCTTCGAGGATTCCTCGTTCACGTTCAGCAATAGAAACCTCACGTTCAGCAAAGAACGCTTCTCGCTCACCGAGGGCTACCTCTCGCAGGCGGGAGCGCTCTGCTTCAGCGGTGATCTGCTCTCGTTCTTGGCGAAGGCCATCCTCGGCTGCAGCGCGCATTCTGGAAATCTCCCCTTTTGCGGAGATGATCAGTGCGCTCTGTTGCTGTCGAGCCTCCTCAACAATGCTGCGGGCTCGGACGGTCGCCGCACGGATCCCCGCCGCGGCGATGAACTGACGAATGAGAACGCCGAGTAGTACGCCGAGTACGGCGGCAACGACGGGGATAACCCCGTTGAACTCTTCCATTGGTCCCTCTTGTCAGCCGTGCTCCGCGGGCTGACTCACGGTAATCGGTCACATGACCAGCCAACTGGCTGGGGTCTGAAGGCTACGGCTTTGGCTAAGCGCGGTCAAACGCCTCGTGGGGCCCCTCGAGGGCTGCGACAGGGGACCTAGGGGGCAAGCAGGGCATCAATCCGCCTCGCCCAGCCCCTCAATCTTCCTCGCCTGGCTCCTCGGGGGACTGGAGGGGGAGAATCCCCTCCCCCGCCCCAGCCACCCGCTCACACGCGATGCGCCAGGAGAGCGCAGATGGGAACCCGCGCCGCGCGAGCGCCTGGGCCACGCGCTGCACTTCAGCACGAGCATCGCCTTCACGGAGGCGCACCTTTGCAGCCGCAGCATAGGCGGCGCGCTCCTCGGCGCTGAGCGGTGCCTGCCCCCCTTCACGGAGCGGCTCGCCCTCGGCTTCGTCTGAGCGCTCTGCGAGCACACGGACCGAAATCTCATCAGGGACACCGCGTCGACGTAACTCTTCCGCCAGTGCACGATCACCACGCTGTCGAGAACGGTCGCGCGATTCAACCAACGATCGCGCGAGACGTTCGTCATCGATAATGCCAACCGCTTCCAGTCGATCCGCGGCGGTGATCACGTGTTCCTCTGAGTACCCAGCAGCGATCAGCCGCTCAACCAGTGAGCGTTTACTGCGCGGGGCACCTGAAAGCGAACGCGCAGCAGCCTCTAACACCGCTGCGGCGTCTGCTGCTGCGTGCCGCTCCTTGATGAGCGCCGGATCTTTGCGGCGTTTCAACGCGCGACGCGACTACTCCCCGTCGCCAGGAGGTGCAACCGGCACATCAAGCGTGGCGGTGGCGGCGCGAATCTTCGAATCAATCTCGGCGGCGACTGTTGGGTTCGCCTTGAGGAAGTCCTTCGCCTGCTCACGTCCCTGACCGAGTCGAACATCGCCGAAATTGAACCATGCACCGGTTTTGGAGACAATGTCACCCGCAACGCCAACGTCAAGGAGTCCACCCTCCATGCTGATCCCTTCGCCGTACATGATGTCGAATTCGGCGATGCGGAATGGAGCCGCAACCTTGTTCTTCACAACTTTCACACGAACTCTGGAACCAACTGATTCGGTACCTGTCTTGATTGTTTCAATGCGGCGAATATCGAGTCGAACCGACGCGTAGAACTTCAGTGCACGACCGCCAGGAGTGGTCTCTGGACTACCGTACATCACACCGATCTTCTCGCGAAGCTGGTTGGTAAATAGCAGCGTCGTATTTGAGCGCGCCACAGCGCCCGTGAGTTTGCGCAATGCCTGACTCATCAGGCGCGCTTGAATGCCAACGAACGAATCGCCCATTTCGCCTTCGATTTCCGCACGTGGCACGAGTGCCGCTACGGAGTCAACGACGACGATATCGACGCCACCTGATCGGATCAGCGTTTCGGCGATCTCCAGCGCCTGCTCGCCCGTGTCTGGCTGTGATACGAGGAGCTCATCAACATTCACACCCGTTGCGGCTGCATAGGCAGAGTCAAGCGCATGCTCCACGTCAATGAAGGCGGCAACGCCGCCGCGACGCTGCGCTTCAGCAATGATGTGCTGGCAGATCGTGGTCTTGCCAGATGACTCTGGTCCGAAGATCTCACTGATCCTGCCGCGTGGCAGTCCTCCTACACCGAGCGCAAGATCCAACGAGATTGCACCGGTTGGAATGGTGTCAACCTCAAGTCGCTCTCGCGAGCCAAGCTTCATGATCGCGCCGCGACCGAATTGCTTTTCAATCGTGAGGATTGCTGCGTCTACCGCACGGCTCCGCTCTGTGGACGCCTTTGCGTCACCCTTCGGCTCGGACTTGTCGGGCGTCGCCGACTTCGGGCTCTTGCTTTCGCTCTTCTCAGCCATCTCTATTCCCTGCCTTCTCTTGCTGTTGCCCTCTGTCGATTGACTCCGCGAAGCCTGCCATCCTCGGCGTACCGTGGACGCATCGCGCCGCGAGCGGGCTCTTCGGAGGGCTCATCGCCAGCTCCTAAGCGAGGGGTCCCCGGCCCCCCAGCTGCGGCACGAAGCCGCGGCAGCTCGGCTGCGAGTGTACCCGAGCGGAGTGCCAACCGAATGGCACCCATGAAGGCGCTCAGATGGCGCAGGTTATGGATCGTGAGGAGGCGATAGCCGAGTAGCTCCTCCGCTCGAAAGAGGTGTGCCAGGTAGGCACGGCTGAACCTACGGCAGGTCGTGCAGTCACAGTCTGTGTCCAAAGGCTGGTCCTCATCTAAGTGCCGGGCATTGCGGAGATTCATTCGGCCCCCAGTGACCCAGGCCTGGCCGTTGCGCGCTACTCGCGCTGGGAGAACCGAGTCAAATAGATCCACGCCGCGCAGCACTGCTTCAAGCAGGTCAACTGGCGATCCGAGACCCATCAGGTAACGCACGCGATGATCCCCCTCTAGTGCGGCAATCGTCGCCTCGACTGCAGCGTTGCGCTCCTCAGGAGTTTCATCGCCAGCGAGTCCACCAAGGTTGATCCCTTCGAAAGGGAGTGAGCGGATGTAGACGGCTGACTCGGCCCGCAACTCAGGATCAATACCGCCCTGCGCAATGCCGAAGAGCGCCTGGTCGCCCCGCGAGTGCGCCCGCAGAGAGCGAACTGCCCAGCGATGCGTGCGTTGCATAGCGCGAAGGACATCGCGGCGTTCGGTTGAGCCTGGCATGACGGGCTGGTCGAATGCTACCGCGATGTCTGGGCCGAGCGCCTCCTGGATCTCCACGGATCGTTCAGGGGTGAAAAGGTGCTCGCTCCCGTCTAAGTGACTATGAAACCGTGCGCCCGCCTCACGGATTCGCATCAGCGGTCCGAGCGAAACCACCTGAAAGCCACCCGAGTCAGTCAGCATTGGCTTGCTCCAGCCTGAAAACTTGTTCAGACCGCCAAGGCGCTGAATCCGTTCGTGGCCTGGTCGCAGATAGAGGTGGTACGTGTTCGCCAAGATGATCTGCGCACCGATCGTGTGAAGATCATCGGGGTCGAGTGACTTCACGGTGGCGTTCGTCCCAACGGGCATGAAATCCGGGGTCTCAACAGAGCCGTGCGGGAGCGCCAGCGTGCCGGTGCGAGCACGTGAGCCTGGATCCGTCGCTGTAACGGTAAAGCGAAGCGAGCGTGCTGCGCGCGCTGGAAGAGTCGACGGATCAGAGAGTGCGGCGAGCCGCGCGCTTTCGCTCAGCTCCCACTCCACAGCGAGGCACTGCTGCGGCCGAGATGTGCGCGACCACGCTCGGTAACCACACGGCCCTGCGGCGTGCGGTCCAGAAAGCCGATGCGAAGCAGGAATGGCTCAAAAACGTCCTCCAGCGTGTCCGGCGACTCCCCGAGAAGCGCCGACATCGCCGCAACGCCTACCGGGCCACCGTCGAACTTGTCGAGCATGACTTGCAACAACTTTCGATCCGTTGCATCAAGCCCCGCGTCATCGATTTGCAAACCCGCGAGCGCCGTGGCCGCTCGCTCCTTGGTGATGTCCGTGGAGCCGGCCACCTGAACCTCATCACGCACCCGACGAAGGAGTCGATTAGCAATTCGTGGCGTCCCGCGGCTTCGCGCTGCAACGAGTGATGCCGCATCCTCAGTGATACTGACGCCAAGGATTCCAGCCGAACGTTTCACGATTTCGGTGAGCTCGCCATCCGTATAGAAGTCAAGGCGCTGCGATGCACCGAAACGATCGCGGAGCGGCGCAGAGAGCATCCCAATCCGAGTGGTTGCACCGATCAACGTGAACGGCGGCACCTCAAGGCGCAGCGGCTGCGCAGAGGGTCCCTTCCCAATCACGATGTCGATCGAGCGGTCTTCCATTGCGGGATAAAGAACCTCTTCGACGGCGCGTCCAAGGCGATGAATCTCGTCAATGAAAAGCACTTGTCGAGGCGCAAGGTTCGTCAGGATCGCGGCGAGATCTCCGCCATGGTCGATCGCCGTTCCTGAGGTAAAGCGAATCTGTACGCCAAGTTCATGCGCAACGATTGCCGCGAGCGTGGTCTTCCCAAGTCCAGGCGGGCCGTGCAGTAGCAGGTGGTCCGCCGCCTCGCCGCGCTCACGCGCAGCCTGCAGCAGCGTTGTCAGCGAACGTTTCGCTTCGCCCTGGCCGATGTACTCCCCGAGCGAGGCGGGGCGCAGCGAAACTTCAAGGCTTCGCTCCTCAACATCGTTGATCGCTGGCTCAGTCACCACGCACCCCCTGCCCGCTTATGCCCGCTCACGGAGCGCGGCGCGCAACCGCACATCAAGTGGCTGACCGCGCATTGCGGCGTCCTCATCCACCGTAGCTGCGAGCTCACGCGCATCGCGCGGCGGGAATCCGAGACTACGAAGTGCCGCTGCAAGATCACCGCCGTCACGCCCCTTCTCGCCCGCTTTCTGCGTGCCGTCGCCCGCTGCGTCGCGCGCGATTCGGTCTGCGAGCTCCACGATGATACGAGCGGCAAGGCGGCGACCAACTCCAGGCGCGGTCGCGAGCAGTTTCTCATCACCATCCACCAGCACACGGCGAAGTCCCTCGGCACCGTGGGTATCGAGGAGGGCAAGCGCAACCTTTGGGCCAACCCCACTCACATCGAGCAGCGTTGCGAACAGGCGCTCTTGATCTCGGCTTGTAAATCCAACCAGTGACTCCTGGTCCTCCCGGACGATGTGATGCAGGTAGAGCTCCACGGTGGCACCTTCGCGAAGCGTGGAGAGGAGGCTAGGAAGGACGCGGATGCGGAGGCCTAGCCCACCACTCACGATCACTACGGCATCATCTTCGGTCCAGCGCACACTCCCAGCAACGAATGCGTACATGACTACCTCCGCTCTCCACGCAGTGCCCTGCGCACTGCGCGATCGAATCCGCTCTCTTGGGAGGCGCCAGAAGACGCCGAACGATCGAGTCGCGCGGAACCGGCGAGTTGCTGCATCCGAGTGGCACCACCTCCCCAGATCGCAAGGCCAAGCGCGTCGGCGGCGTCGTCAGCGAGTGGCGTTCCAACAATGTTAAGCAACTGCGTCACCGCTCGAATCACACCACTCTTCGTAGCACGCCCATCACCCGCAATCGCACGCTTCATCTCCGAGGGGGTCGCTTCCACCACTTCAATGACCTCTTCGGCAGCGATCATAAGCGCGAGACCACGAGCGGCGGCAACCGCGACCGCAGATTGAACATTCCCTTGCGTGAAAAGTCGCTCAATCGCAATCCGGTCTGGGCGCTCACTACGAGCGATCTGTGTGAGCTCCGTCCTGATTTGGAGGAGGCGCTCCCCGAGCGACTGGCTTGGGGAGGTGGTGATGATTCCATGCGCAAGGCAGCGTGGCCGCTCCCCGCCACTCTCCACCATCCCCCATCCAAAGGTTGCGGTGCCAGGGTCCAAGCCGAGGACCCGCAGACTCATCGCGTCAGCTCAGCAAAAAGCTCTGATGAGAGCTCGAAGTTTGCAGTCACTCGCTGCACATCGTCAAGCTCTTCGAGCGCATCAATCAGCTTCATGTTCTTTCGAGCGTCATCGGCGTTGACGTCAATCGTCGATTTCGCCACGATGCTCGCTTCGGCAGATTTTACGCTCACCCCAGCGCCTTCCAGACCGGCACGAACGCTCTCAAGTGCCGACGGATCTGCGTACACAAAGACACTCCCGCCTGCCTCATCAACATCGTCAGCACCAGCCTCAATTGCGGCCTCGCCGACCTTGGCAAAATCGCCGCTGCACTCAATTATGCCGCGCGCTTCGAACTGCCAAGCTACCGCCCCGCTGCTCGCGAGTGAACCGCCCGCCTTCGTGAAGAGACTGCGAACCTCAGATGCGGTGCGATTTCGATTGTCTGTGGCCGCCTCGACGAGGACCGCCACACCACCGGGGCCGTAGCCCTCATAAGTGATCTCCTCGTAGGCATCTGTCTGTCCAAGCCCGGACGCGCGTTCGATCGCACGCTTGATGTTGTCATTTGGCATGTTGAGGGAACGTCCCTTCTCAACGGCGAGGCGCAGTCGTGGGTTGGAGGCCGCATCGGGTCCACCAATGCGTGCAGCGATGGTGATCTCGCGAGAGACCTTCGTAAACTGCGCAGCTCGCTTTGCGTCAGTCGCACCCTTGGCGCGCTTGATCGTTGACCATTTTGAGTGACCAGACATGCGCTGAGTATAGGCGAGGGGCTCAGCCCGCTCGCAACATCCGATAGTCGCGTCTCCCTTTGCGCAGGAGGAGCGATCCGTCGTTCAGGCGGCCGAAGCTGCTCCCCAGCGCGTTCGGATCGGCGGCGGCATCACCATTGACAGAGATGCCCCCCTGCTCCACGAGTCGACGAGCTTCGCTCTTCGAGGCGGCGAAGCCGGCCGCGATCACCAGGTCAATCAGCGTGGCCTCTGCCGCAGAAGGGAGGGGTGCTGTTGGCAACTCCGCCGCAAGGGTCGCGAGTCCGCTCGCATCCAGTGCGCGTGGGTCGCTCCCCCGTCCTTCAGGGCCTCCAAAGAGCGTCTCAGCAACCTGGCGCGCCCGCAACTCTTCGCTCTCGCCGTGAACCAGAGTCGTTACGGCTGTTGCGAGGCGCCGCTGCCCCGCGCGTCCTCCAGGGTTTTTCGCATGCTCTCCGAGAAGTGCGTGGATCGCTGCGCTGTCATCCAACGTGAGGCGCTGCAAGAGCTCCTCAAGCGCCTCGTCCGGCTGATCCATAAAGAACTGGCGGAATGCGAATGGGCTGGTGCGCTCTGCACTGAGCCAGACGGCCCCCGCTGCCGTCTTTCCGAACTTCTCGCCACTCTTTGCGAGCAGCAGCGGGTAGCAGAGGCCGAATGCGAGCGGAGCCCCCTCGCGTCCGTCGCCATCCACGCGACGGATCAGTTCGCTCCCTGCGGTGATATTCCCCCACTGGTCGCTACCACCCATCTGAAGTTCAACCCCATGGAGTTTGCGCAGCATCAGGAAGTCATAGCTTTGCAACAGCATGTAACTGAATTCCGTAAAGGAGAGGCCGCCCTCGAGCCGACTCTTGACGGAGTCTTTGGCGAGCATGTAACTGACCGTGAGGTGCTTCCCGGTGTCGCGAAGAAAGTCGATCATTCCAAGGCCACCGAGCCACTCAAGGTTGTCGAGTAGGAGCGCGCCTGATGCGCCAGAGAAATCAAGGAGTCGAGCGAGCTGTGCGCCGATCGCGCCGCGATTCGCGTCGAGAGTGTCGCGATCAAGGAGGTTGCGCTCTGCCGAACGACCAGACGGGTCGCCAATCATCCCGGTCCCGCCACCAACAAGTGCAATTGGGCGACCGCCAGCAAGTTGCAGACGCCGCAGCGCAAGGATTCCCATCAAGTGCCCAACATGCAGCGAATCCGCGCTCGGGTCAAAGCCAATGTAGGCCGCGATTGCCGGACTTTTTACCAATCGTTCGTCCAGTCCAGC
Source organism: Chloroflexota bacterium (assembly GCA_038145565.1). Taxonomy (GTDB): domain Bacteria; phylum Chloroflexota; class Limnocylindria; order Limnocylindrales; family Limnocylindraceae; genus Limnocylindrus. The sequence goes on from JAYQPX010000012.1 coordinate 21,073, forward strand.
GGTCACCTCGTGAATGAGTCCGCGCTCCGCGAAGTCGGCGAGCAGATTGGAGCGATAAGAAGCGACCACGTCCCTATGCTACCTTCAGAGGGATGAGCATGGCTGGATCGAACCGCCCTGAAGGTGCCGGACGGGCTCGACGCCGTAGCGGCGGCCTCGCCGTCCTACTCCCGCTCGCCCTTCTTGCCGTCAGCCTCTTCATTGCCACCATTGCCTATTTCGGCATCACCCGAGTCTACGATCGGGTCCTGGCCGACCTCCCCGATCCTCGCAATTTGGACACCATCGTGCTCGGCGAGAACTCTGGCGTTTTTGATCGCACCGGGACCGTAAAGCTCGCCGACTTCGGCACCGATCTCCGCGAAACGATCCCCTTTGAAGCGATTCCTGCCCGCGTGATAGACACGACAACCGTGATTGAAGACAAGACGTTCTGGCAGAATTCGGGGTTTGATCCACTCGGGTTCATCGCCGCTGCGCTAGACACGCTCGGTGGTTCTGGGCGCGGAGGCTCCACGATCACCCAACAACTGGTGCGCGCGATCCTGCTCCCTGAAACAGCCTTCCAAGGAAGTGTTTACGAACGCAAGGTCAAGGAGATCATTCAGGCGATCCGCCTCACCAAAGATTTCCCGGAACGCGCAGGCAAGGAGCAGATCCTTACCGCCTACATGAATAACAACTACTACGGATCGCGCGCATATGGGATCCAAGCAGCGGCCGCGGAATACTTTGGAATCAGTGACCTTTCACTCCTCACCCTCGGCCAGGCGGCGATCCTTGCCGCGATCCCCCAAGCACCAAGCGAGTACGACTTGCGCAACGTGGCGGTCCGTAATTCGGATGGTGTCCTTGAGGTGCCTCTCGACGCACCTGTATCCCTTCGCCGAAATACTGTGCTGAACCTCTTGAGAGATGCACGGAACGATGGCATTCCGCTCGAAGATCCAAACGTGACGGATGAAGCGATTGATGCAGCGCTTACCGAGTCAATCACCCTGATTGAGCCGCCGCTGCGCAAAGTTCGTGCTCCGCACTTCATCAACATCGTGCGCGAGGCGGCGGCGGGAATTGTCTGCCCAGATGATCCGGCCGTTTGCACCAAGCTCGATACCGATGGCTACAAGATCACGACCACCCTTGACTGGAGCATGCAGCAGAGCGCCGACAAGTGGGCGGCGGCCGTCCTCTCTGCGGATATCGTGGATTACAAGCCGTACCTGAGGAGCCTCGGGATCCCGAAGCCAACCGACTGGCTGAAGAAGATTCGAGGATCGAACATTCACAACGCAGCCATCGCAACCATGGACGCGCGCACGGGTGACATCCTCGCCTACACCGGTTCGGCGGACTACTACGCCGAATCCACGTCGCCAGCGTTCCAGCCCCAATACGACGTGCTGAAGGCCTATCGCCAGCCTGGCTCTGCGATCAAGCCAATTGTCTACGCATACGCCCTTCAAGAGCGTGCGATCACGCCCTCCACCCTCTTCATGGATGTCCCAGTTGACTTTGGCGAAGGATGGACGCCAGGAGAGTGGGACAACCTTGAGCGTGGCCCAGTACGCATGCGACACGCGCTGCAAGGTTCGTTAAACATTCCAGCAGTCAAGACGGCGCTTCGCGCTGGTGCTGATCGTATCTGGAACGACATGCGCAACGGGGTCTTCAAGTTCCTCGGGGACGACAACTATGCCGGTGCCTCGATCGCAATCGGCACCCTTGAATCCCGCTACGTTGATGTGCTCTCCGCCTATGGCGCACTGGCAAGCAAGGGTGACGCGGTACCGCGGCGCTACGTGCTTCGCATCGAAGATCGCAACGGAGAGCTGATCTGGAAGGCTTCAAGCCCAGAGAGTGAGCGCCGCAGCGTGATGGAACCCGCCGTGGCAGAGATCATCACGGACATCATCGCCGCGAACACTGATCCATCGCAAAATCCTGTGTGGGCCTCGCGCCGTCTGATCGCTGAAAGCGGTAAGCGAAGACCTGCAACGATGAAGACGGGGACAACGGATCAGGCGAAAGACCTCGCCGCCTTCGGCTACCTTGCGGCACCGTCGAATCCGAACGCGCAACACCTTGTCACAGGGGTGTGGACGGGTAACTCAGACGCCTCACCGACAACTGTCCTCTCACTCTCGGCGGCAGGTGGGCTTTGGCAGTCGTACTTCACGGAGATCTCCCGAAGCGTACCGATCGCTCAATTCCCAGAGCCAGAAGGCGTCGAAAAGATCCTCATCGATGCCCATACGGGGGAACTCCCAGGCCCGTGCACCACGATGACGATTGAGGAGTATTTCCTCCCCGGAACCGCTCCAACAAACTCGTGCAGCAGTTACCGCACCCTTTCGATTGACCAGGCAACAGGACTCCTTTGGGATAACGGATGTTCTGGACCGCAGATCAACAAGGAGTTCATGGATCTCAGCCTCCTCGAGAGCGAGTGGCCGACATGGCAAGCTGCAAACATCGAGTGGGCCGAGCGTGCGCGACAGGGAATCAACGTCGAAGGCGGCGCAAAGCTTGGGAAGACCACCTACTTCTACGAGTCGTATTGGCGGCCGCTCGGCAACACGTGGGGCGGTGAGATTGCCCCAACGCGCTCCTGCCTCTCCCCTCTTCCCCTCCCCTAAAGAAGGGCGATCGTCACTCCATCCCGACCAGGCGCGTCAGCATCTCGCACCTCGCGCACCTCGGGCAACTCCCTCAGGCGCCTTCGCACCGCATCTCGCAAAGCGCCAGTTCCCACACCGTGAATGATCTCGAGACGTTCGCCACCGGAGAGAAGCACCGCGTCAATCCTTGACTCCAGTGCAGCGAGGGCATCTTCAACCCGCGCACCACGCAGATCAAGCCGCGCCATGACACCAGCAGAGGCCTGCGGTCGCACCATAGTTGCGGGGCGCGACGCAGCCTTCCCGAGTCGATCCGCGATCTCGCGCTCATCAACGATGATGCGCATCCCGCCCAATGCAATGAGCAACCTCTCTCCGCTCAGCCGCTCCACCACTTCGCCGCGCGCGCCACTATTGAGTCGCACGTCGTCGCCAACTTGTACGTCCTCAACTCCGCGTTCCATTGGAGGGTGATCACCAGCGGGGTCCGCGCGAGATTTCAGCGCCTCCGTGAGGGCCGCCTCTGCTTCACGCACGGCAGGCGTGAGGGCCCCGTCACTGAGCGCTGTGCGCAGTCGTTCAACATGTGTCAGAAGTTGCTGAGCTGACTCCAGCGCTTCGGCACTTGCGCGCTGACGAGCGTCGCGCAACTCGTCTTCTGCCCTCTTCCGCATCGCAACCGCCTGTTGGAGTGAATCGTCAGCACGTTGCTGGAGCGCTTCAGCAACTCGCTGTGCTTCGCGTGCAGCCTCACGAGCCGCTGCGGCGGCGGTGAGCGACGCGTCTAGGGCGACTCCCTGATCGCTCCGCCGCGCTTGCCCTGCCTCGAGCAGGTGGGCGGGGAGGCCGAGGCGTTCGGCGATCGCAAAGGCCTGCGAGCCGCCGGGAGTGCCGACTACGAGCCGGTACGTCGGCCGTAGCGTTGCGAGATCAAATTCAACCGCGCCGTTAACAACCCCCTCCGTGACATGCGCGTACTGTTTCAGTTCCGCATAGTGACTCGTTGCCAAGAGTCGCGTCCCGCGACGTCGAAAGTCATCAATGATTGCCACAGCTAGCGCCGCCCCTTCCGCGGGATCTGTGCCCGCACCCGCTTCATCAAGAAGAATCAGATCGCCCGCCTCGGCGGCTCGATGGATTCGCAAGATCGAGGTCAAGTGTCCCGAGAAGGTTGAAAGACTTTGCGCGATCGACTGGTCGTCACCGATATCTGCCCAGAGACCGCCCGTCGGCGGGATCCCTGAGCCGGAATCGGCGGGGATTGGGAGTCCCGCGTGGTGCGCTGCGACAAGCAAGCCAACGGTTTTGAGTGCGACCGTCTTCCCACCTGTGTTCGGCCCAGTGATGAGGAGTACGCGCTGGCTGTCACTCAGTTCGAGGTCAATGGGAACCACCCCGCCGAACAGCAGGGGATGTCGTGCACGGATAAGGATAAGGTAGTCATCATCTCGCGTTGCTGCAAAGTTCCAATCAGCCTCTTCCGCAACATCAGCCGTTGCTCGGGCAAGATCGATGTCGGCAAGGAGCTCAACCGTCTCACGGAGTGGTGCGGCATCTGCGCCGACCAGCGCGCTTAGGCTGGCGAGGATACGCGCCTCCTCCCCCTGCACAGCCGCCTCAGCCTCACGAGCAGCGTTCCCAAGCTCAACGACTTCCAGCGGCTCGATCCATATCGTTTGACCTGTCGCACTCGTATCGTGGACGATGCCTGGAACCTTCGACTTTGCCTCCGCACGGACTGGGAGCACGTAACGCCCGTTTCGAAGGGTGACGATTGGCTCCTGCAGATGTGGGCTGTACGCCTTTGCATGGGCAAGACCTTCAAGCCGTGTCCGTAGCCGCTCAAGTGCGCTGCGGTGATTGGCGCGAAGACCACCGAGGAGCGCAGATGCTGTGTCTGCAAGCGTCCCGTCAGATGAGATCGCCCGCTCAAGCTGCCCGCGGAGCGCTCTGCCCAGCGTGATCTCATCGGCGACTCGCACCAGCGTGGGCCCACCGTTCGCCAGCTCCCCTTTGAGCCGTTCTGCCACTCGAAGCGTTTCGGCCACTGCGAAGAGCGCGCCACCGTCAAGGACGCCGCCCTTCTCCGCACGATCGAGCGCGGGACGAAGATCTGCGGCACCACCCACGTGTGGATCCACGCCACGTTGACGCATCGCCGTGATCTCCTCCGTCAACTCGCGTCTACGCGTTGCCATCGCATCGCCGAGCGCGGGGCGCATTGCGAGAGCACGTTCACGAGAAGGGGCAAAGGCGCACTTCACCGCGATCAGCGAGAGGAGCGCACTCCATTCCAAGCGCTGCAGCGAGCGCTCGTCGTACGGTGGTCGCGTTGCGCTCATCTCGCCCCTATGGGCGGAGGATCTGCTGCAACTCACTCGGCAGGCCTGCACCGAGAAGCGACAAGAGGAGAGGAAAGATCGTGTCACGAATCAGGCCGGCCGCCTGTGACCCCGTTGCAGCCTTTGCGAGCTCGATGATCGGCACTGGAAGGCCGCTGACGCCCGCTAGCGCGTTCAGGAGAGCGAGAAGCACGCTGAAGAACAAGAGTCCCTGCAGGAGTCCGAGCGCCGCGCCAAGTGCGTCATCGAGCAGGCCAAGTCGAATCGTGCGCAGTGCTCCACGAAGCACGTTGCCTAGAACCCAAGAGAGAAGGCCCAGAAAGATCCACGACGCTCCAACCAAGATCAGGAGGCTCACGAGCACCTCATCGGCATCAGGAAGAACCTGTGAAACCACACTTGCAAGTGGTCCCCTCCCCTGCGCCGCAAGGAAAATGCCTGCGAACGCCGCAAGCGTTGACACGATCATTCGTGCAGCGCCAGTACGCCATCCAGACCATACAGCGATCACTATGCCGAAGAGGATGACCGCGTCAGCCGCGACGGTGAGGCTCACTCTGCCTCGGCCCCGCGCACCTGGGTTCCATACCTCTTGCCAGCGCTTGTGGTGAACGCTGCCAACTGATCGCTGATCGCTTCGTCGAGTGCAGTTGCCTGTGGGGGCTGGAATGTGAAACGGAGCCCAACAGAGCGCTCGCCCATAGCCAAACCAGCTCCAGAGAAGAGATCGAAGAGTTCAACACGTACAGCGAGAGGGACGGCCTCACGTGCGAGTGCCACAAGGTCTCCAACCGCAACACCGTCAGGTGCGGCAAGCGCGACGTCACGTTGAACCGGAGGTGTCGTTGGCGGCAGAGTGACGTTGCGCACCTTCTGAAGACCAGCGCTCAACCCGCGAAGAGCAAACTCGGCGAGGATGAAGCGCGGTGATTCGCGCCACTCTGGGGCTCCCGGATGGAGCTCCCCAACGAGGCCAGCGATCCCATCTCCGCCAATGCGTGCGGATCGACCTGGGTGCAACAGAGTGATGTCACCATCCACCAACCGGAGATAACGGGGTGAGGCATCCGCGACGCCTGTCAGCTGCGAGATCACTCGCTTCATCTCATTGAGATCCCATAAACGCGGACTCTCTCCTGGCGCCGCTGCACCCATCTCTCCCCATGCGACCACTGCGAGTCGAGTCCACTCCTGAGGGCCGCTGCTGCTGCCGCAGTACCCGCGACCGATTTCAAAGAGCGCGCCACTCTGTGCACCGTATCGTACGTTTGCTTCCGCTCGGTCAAGGAGGCTCGGCAAAAGTGAGCGCCGTAGACGATCGTGATCCACGGAGAGAGGATTTGCGAGTGTCAGGAGCGCACCGCTCGCAGCACCTTCGCTCTCAGCAAGCACCCCGCTGACAAGGCCAATCGGCTCCGCATGTCGATTGCTTAGCTCCTCTGACACCAGTGCATGGGTGACCGCCTCGTTCACCCCTACAGCGGCAAGTTGTGCACGCAGGAGATCCCGTAGCGTTGTTGGCTGTGGTCGGTAGCCAGGAAGGTCACGGCCAGGGAGGGTTGGGCGAATTCGGTCATAGCCATAGAGGCGAGCGACCTCTTCCGCGATATCCGCTTCAAACTCAATGTCGCGCCGCCACGCGGGTACGCTTGCTAGGAGCAGACTACCCTTCTCCACGTGTACGGTTCGTGTCCGTGTCACCTGGACGGGCGATGCTGCGGTTACGTCGCTGCACTGAATGCCAATTGAGGCGAGTAGCGATGCCTGCTTCTCGCTCGGAATCTCAACACCAATAAGTGAGCGTACGCGAGCGGGTCGGAACGGGAGTGCGCGCAACATACCGATCGCCTTCGGAGCGCTATCGAGCGAACCCGCGCGTACGCTTCCTCCAGCCCAGGCACTGATCAGCGCTGCAACCTGTTCAGCGGCCACCGGCGCAAGGTCAAGCTCTTGCCCGCGTTCGAAGCGGTGAGAGGCCTCGGAACGAAGGCTATGCCGCTGGGCGCTGCGTCTAATGGAAGTCGGTGCGAAAACGGCGCTCTCGATGATCACGCTGCTCGTCTGATCCCCCACCTCACTTGATGCGCCGCCCATCACTCCTGCAAGGGCGAGGGCGCCACGCTCATCCGCAATCACGAGATCACTCCCGTCAAGCGTTCGTGAGACATGATCCAGGGTCTCTAGCGTCTCATCACGCTTCGCCAACCGCACGTGAATCTTGCCGCCAACTGCGCGACGATCGAAGGCGTGCGTCGGCTTTCCAAGTTCGAACATGATGTAATTCGTGGCGTCCACCACATTTGAGATGGAGCGGAGGCCCGCCGCCTTCAAGCGCATCTGCACCGCATCTGGGGCAGCGCCCACATTGACGCCATCAACGACACGAAGCACCACTCGCGGAGCGAGTCCTGCATCATCCACGGAGAGTGAGAGCCCATCGCTAATCTTCTCGTCCGACTCGGTGATGCTGCGCGTGTGATAGTTCACAGGCGCACCGGTGATCGCAGCGACCTCACGGGCGAGGCCGAGGATCGAGAGAAGATCGCCCCGGTTCGGCTTCACATCAACGTCGATGACGTCTTCACCGAGGTAGTCGCTGAGCGGTATGCCGAGCGGCGCCTTCGCGTCAAGGATCAGAATGCCATCACCGTCATCTGTGGCATCGAGTTCCGCGCCCGAGCAGAGCATCCCCTCTGAAGCGACCCCCATCTTTTCCGCGCGCTCTATCGTGCGGCCATCTGGCATGTGGGCACCGATCAGTGCTACAGGAACGCGTTGGCCAGCGGCGATATTGCGCGCACCACAGACAACTTCCAGCACCTGATCCTTCCCAATGCGCACCTTCGTCAGTTGCAAGCGATCCGCGCGTGGGTGTGGCACAACCTCGAGGAGTTCGCCGATGACCATCTTGTTCCAGGCGTTCCCCCAACGCTCTACGCCGCGCACCTCGAGACCACGAAGGGTCAAGGCATCAGCGAGTTGCTCAGGGGTGAGCTGAACATCCACGAGTTCTCGCAGCCAGGAGAGCGGGATCCTCATCGCAAGCCTCGCAACATGCGCAGATCGTTTTCGAGCATCGCGCGTAGATCTGGGATCCCGTGGCGCAGCATTGCAATGCGCTCTACGCCGAGTCCGAAGGCGAATCCTTGGTGTGTCTCGGGGTCAATGCCGCCATTCTCAAGGACGATCGGGTGCACCATCCCTGCGCCAAGGATCGTCATCCAGCCATCTTTCGAGCCGCCCCACGAGACGTCCACAGCAACCGACGGTTCTGTAAACGGGTAGTAGCCTGGCCGAAAGCGGGTGCGCGCCTCTGGGCCGAATAGTCCCCGCGCAAGTTCGTCCAGGATTCCCTTCAAGTCTGCAAGTGTGGTGCCACGATCAACAAGCAACCCCTCGACCTGATGAAACTCAAATCCATGACTCGCGTCCACCGCCTCGTATCGAAAACAACGCCCAGGTAGGATGACGCGAATCGGTGGCTCTACGGCGCGCATGGTGCGGATCTGTCCTGGCGACGTGTGGGTACGGAGGAGGCGGCCCGGCTCACGCAAGTAGAGCGTGTCCCAGAGATCTCGAGATGGGTGATCTTCGGGGATGTTGAGGAGCTGAAAGTTCGTGACGTCATCCTCGATCTCTTGACCCTCCGCCACCGTAAACCCGAAAGAGCCCATGATCTGCGCGATCGCCGAGATCGTCTCTGGTATTGGGTGCAGTGAGCCGAACGCGGGAAGAGGACCAGGTGTTGTCGCATCCTCAGTCTCGTTGGCGATGCGGGCGGAAAGCTCTGCGGCTCCCGCTATGGCGCGGCGGGACTCAAGAGCCGCTTCTATCGCTGCTCGAACTTCGTTTGCAAGGGCGCCAATCTTGGGGCGATCGTCGGCAGCGAGTGAGCCGATCCCCCGCAGGAGATCGGTGAGCGCGCCTTTCTTCCCTAGCAGCGAAGAGCCAATCTCTTCAAGGTCTGCAAGCGATGCGGCAGCACCAATCTTCTTTGTGGATTCAGCCTGAAGGGTACGAAGCTGCTTCTCGAGCGCCGCAAGCTCCACGGCTGCGACCTAGCGCGTCAGGCGCGCTTCGCTACGTCCGCGACTGCAGTGAA
>JAYQPX010000013.1:0-28505 GCA_038145565.1 Chloroflexota bacterium
GATAATGGAATTGAGGCGGCACTCACGCGTGAGTGGAGCGAAGAGGTTGCCACACCAGCACTTCCCAGCTTCACGCCGCTCGGGCTGCTCAATGACGACGGTGATGATGTAGGCCGTGTGCACCTCGGCGTCGTCTACCTCGCGCTACTTGGGTCGCCTGAGATTCAGGTGAGGGAGCGAGAGAAGCTCGCGGGTGCGCTCGTACCCCTCGAGGAGGCGGTCGCCCGCGCAGGCGAGCTCGAGGGCTGGTCGGCGGCGCTCATCTCACACATTGAGGCGCTCGCCACGTAGTCCCCGCTCGGTACGCGGCGCGTACCTCTTCGTATGCACGATGGCGCGATGCCACTCTCCATTGCAAGTAGCACCCTCGTTGGGATCCGCGGCGCCCCAGTTGAGGTGGAGGTTGACGTTGCTACAGGGATTCCTGCGGTCCGCATTGTGGGCCTTCCCGACGCCGCGGTTGGCGAAGCACGTGAACGAATCCGTTCGGCAATCCGTTCCTCAGGATTCACCTGGCCAGCACGCCGAATCACCGTAAATCTCGCCCCCGCCGATCTTCGAAAGAGTGGTGGCTCCTTTGACCTTGCGATTGCACTCGTAATCCTTGCGGCGAGTGGTCAACTGCGCCTCGCGAGCCGGCAGATTGCCGCGCTTGGAGAGCTCGCGCTTGACGGGAGGGTTCGAGATGTACCAGGCGCGCTACCCCTTGCCCTCCCACTCGTGGCACATCACGAGCGCACCCTCCTCCTTCCAGTGGAGACCGCGGCGCAGCTGGGTGCGCATGCTGGGGTGTCCGCGCATGGCGTTGCGACCCTCAGGGAGGCGGTGAATCTGCTTCAAGGCGCCGCGCCAGTTGTCCATCGGGTACCAGCATCCAGCAGTGAAGTTGACCTGCACAGCCAAGAGGATCGTGTTCTCGCGCCAGATCTCTCTTCAATTCGGGGACAGCCAATCGCAACGCGCGCGCTGTTAATCAGTGCGATCGGACGCCTTCCACTGCTGGTTGAGGGGCCTCCGGGTGTTGGGAAGTCCATGTTGGCGCATGCGCTTCACGGCATCCTGCCAGATCTCACGAGCGCTGAGGCGACCGAGGTTGGTGCAATCGCTTCAGCAGCGGGTCGCCTCTCCCCAGTACCGCGACCCCCGCTGCGCACACCGCACCACGATCTCACGGTCGCAGGCTTGATTGGAGGTGGCCCACGGATGACACCAGGAGAACTCACCTGGGCGCACCGAGGCCTTTTGATCCTCGATGAGATCGGGGAGTTTCGCCGTGACACGCTTGAGGCGCTTCGAGAACCGCTGGAGCGCCAGGTGGTTCGCCTCTCGCGTGCGGGGCGATCAGAGCAGTTTCCTGCAGCGGCACTTCTAGTTGCGACAGGGAATCCGTGCGGGTGCGGCGAGCTGGATTCGTCAGACGGATCGTGTCTCTGCACGCCCCGCGCACGACGTCACGGCAGCCTCTCGCTCTCTGCGCCGATCCGGGATCGGTTTGCGTTGCGTATTCGACTCGGCCGTCCGGTTGCTCCGATCAGCACGCTGCCAACAGGAGCTCTCAAAACTGCAGCCGCACGGGAGCTGGTTGCCACGATGCGTGCTGCGTTGCCAGCGGAAGGAGAGACCGCCAAAAGAGTTGACCCGAAGCTCTTCCGTGCATACGAACGCGCGCACACGGATCGAATCAGTGGTCGCGGCTGGGAACATCTCGCAACGATCGCTTGTGTCGCAGGTCTGCTGGGCGGCCGAGAGTCATTTGGCGAGTCGGAACTCGCCGAGGCGCTGCACTTTCTTGGTGCTCGCTGATGCGGAAGATCCTGCCAGGTGACGCAGAGATTCCGCTCCGCCGCCAGGTTCCACTCGGCCTCAACCCAGACAGAGATCGCCGCCGTCCACTCTGGGTTCACGGAGACCCTTCGGTGCTACGCCTCCCTGCAATTGGCATTGTGGGGACGCGGCAACCGAGTGCACACGGACTTGCATCTGCGCGCGCAATCGCAGCGGTGTGCGTGGCTGAGGGATGGGTGGTGGTGAGTGGCGTGGCGCGTGGGATTGATGAGGCCGCGCATGAAGCGGCACTCAGCGCTGGCGGGAGAACGATTGGGGTGTTGCCAAGTCCGGCGCCCGGGGGGTTGCGCCACGGAGCACGGCGGCTCGGCGGACAGATGGTGAGCTCGGGCGCGCTGATCTCCGATCAGCCGCCCGGCACTCCGCCTGCAGCATGGAGTTTTGTTGCCCGAAACAGCCTCCTCGCGGCACTCACCGATGGCCTGATCGTGGTTGAGGCTCCCGAGGGGAGCGGGGCACTCATCACCGCTGAAGCTGCGTCTGAGTTCGGCCTCCCGCTTGCCTTTGTCACGGCACCATATGGTGCGAAGAGCGCCGTGGGTGGCCTCTCCTGGCTTGCTCGTGCTGCAGAACCCACCCTTCTCCCTCCCGATCTGCTTCTACCTCAGCTGCTGGTCGACGATCAGGGGCTACGAGCGTGGCTCCGTGTCTGTGCGGCGTCGTTGCGCGAAGACACAACTGTCCGTGCACCTCAGGACACGCTACCAGCAGAAGTACCAACACCCGACGGGTTGCGCGGTCTGATCCTTCACGCCCTCGGCCGCGCTGGGACGGCAGGGCTCACTGAGGGGGACCTGCTCGGGGTGAGCGAAGGGGTGGAAGGGGCGCTCCCGAGCGCGCTGACCCTACTGGCGCTCCAGGGCCTCGCTGAGCAGCGAGGAGGGCGTTGGAGGGTCTGTGAAGGGGCGGTGCTACGCTCTCGCGCATGAGTAAGGGAGTGACGAAGAACTTGGTCATCGTGGAGTCGCCCGCCAAGGCGGCCACGATAGAGCGCTATCTCGGCCCTGAATACACGGTGCTCGCCTCCTATGGGCACGTTCGTGATCTCCCCCAGAAGGCGCGCCGCGCGGCAAAGGGGAGTGTGGCGGCGAAGCGTCCGCGACGGAAGAAGGGTGATCCCCCCGCACCGAAGGCGGCAAAGGGGCTCGGTAGCCTGGCGGTAGATGTTGAGAACGGCTTCACCCCGCACTACGAGATCATCGAGGAGAAGGAGGGGCGCCTCGCCGACATTCGCCGCGCGGCGAAGGGCGCGGAGTCCGTATGGCTCGCCACCGACCTTGACCGAGAAGGGGAGGCGATCGCCTGGCACGTAGCCGAAGCGCTTGAGATCCCCGAGGCGGATCGGCGCCGGGTCACCTTCAGTGAGATCACCAAGGGAGCCATCCTTGAGGCCTTCAGTCATCCTCGCGCAATCAACCTTGACCTGGTGAATGCACAGCAGGCTCGACGCATTCTGGACCGTCTCGTCGGATACAAGCTCTCCCCCCTCCTCTCACGTCTGGTCGCTCCACGATCTTCGGCAGGGCGCGTGCAGTCCGTTGCCCTTCGACTCGTCGTCGAACGTGAACGTGCCATTCGGGCATTCATCCCGCGCCACTACAGCACGGTCGAACTCGGCATTCGCCCCGCCGTAGACCCGGAGCTCGTGATCCCAGCGAGCCTCGTTGGACCCAAGGGCGAGAACCTTGAGATGGAGCCAGAAGTTGCCGAGGCTGCAGTTGCACGGATCACGAACGGAAGTGCCACCGTCACCGAGCGCAGCGAGAGCACGCGGAAGCAGCGACCGGTACCGCCGTTCACCACATCAACGTTGCAGCAGGAGGCTGGCCGAAAGCACGGTTACCGGTCACGCGTCACGATGCAGCTCGCGCAGAAGTTGTACGAAGGCGTAGACATTGGCGGTGAGCGCACCGGTTTAATCACGTACATGCGCACGGACTCTCCCACGCTGAGTCAGCAAGCGATCAGCGAAGCGGCAGAAGTCATTCGCGGACGCTTCGGTGCGGAAATGGTTGTAGAAGGCGGCCGCCAATACGCGTCTAAGTCAAAGAGCGCGCAAGAGGCACATGAGGCGATTCGTCCCACGAGTCTCCATCGAACACCTGAAGAGGTCACCTCTTATCTTGACGATCGCGAATTGAAGCTCTATACGCTGATCTGGCGCCGCGCAATCGCATCGCAGATGCCTGACAAACTCTCCGCAACAACCACACTATTTTGGAGTGTTGGCGAGGATCGACTCAAGACAAACGCCACGCGCACCCTTGAACCCGGATTCACCGCCGTCTACCTAGAAGGGAAAGACGACGAAGATGAAGACGCCGAGGCGCAACTCCCTGATCTTCCTGAAGGCTCGAAGGGGACGGTGGCAACGGTGGAGGCCGTTGCGCATCAGACAAAGCCAGAGCCGCGATTCACTGAGCCAACCCTCGTCAAGGAACTTGAGAAGCATGGGATTGGTCGCCCATCAACGTACGCGGCGATCATTGAGCGCATCCAAGAGCGGGAGTACGTGGATCGAGACCGCGATAATCGGCTTCGTGCCACACGACTCGGCGAGACGGTGTGCGATCTTCTGACCACTCACTTCACCGCGTTTGTTGACCTTGGCTTCACGGCCGGGATGGAGGAGGAGCTCGACGCAGTTGCGGAGGGGCGTGCGGACTGGCGTGAGGTGCTTGGCAGGTTCTGGGCAAACTTTGAGCCGCTCGTCACTGAGAAGGCGGCAAGCATCGGGGCGGGCGACTACCGAAGCCGACCGAGCGAAGAGAAGTGCTCTGAGGGTCATCCAATGGAGGAGCGCCTCGGACGATTCGGGTGGTACCTCGCGTGCAGCCTCTACCCAGAGCACTCCGAGAGAAAATCGCTCTCCAAGGTGATCGGTGATGACACGCCGGGCGGCGATGTCCCTACGCTCGAAGGGGCGGGGCTCCCGTGCCCGCAGTGCGGGGCCGAACACGGCGGGAAGTTGGCGCAGCGTCGAAGCCGTTTCGGTTACTTCCTTGGGTGTGATCGTTACCCCGAGTGCAGATTCATACCGAAGCCAGAGGTCCCTGAGGAGTTCCGCCTCGCCTTTGAAGCCGCATGCCCAGTCTGCGGCGATGAGCATCAAGGAAAGCTGCGCCCACGAAGGAATACCAAGCGGAACACGTACTTCTATTCGTGCGATCGCTACCCGGAGTGCAAGACGATCCGCCCGCGCCCAACGGGGGCGGTGCATGGTGGCTGCGGCGCGGTCATTGGCAAAGATGATGAAGGGGGGATCTGCACACGATGTGGTGCGCGCGTTGATCTTCCAGAGGGCGAGCTGCTCGGACTTGTGATCACTGGCGGCACACCTGATCCGCTTGCATTCGCGCCGAAGCGTGGGCGCCGCGCCACCGCGGGTGGCGCGAAGGCTGAGGGGAACAAGGCGAAGGCTGCCTCTCGTGCCCGAACGACCAAGTCAAAGGGGAAGCCGAAACGAGTGCCCGTTGGAGTTGCGGTCGCAGATGCCGCTGCGGAGAGCGCAGGCGGCGCACCTGCTGCTGAGGACGAGGCGATCTGATGAGTGGGGGCCGGAGAGCGGCTCCAGTGACGCGTGGCGGAGCGTCCGAATCGGACCCACGCGTCGCACCTTTCATGCAGCACCTTGCCGCTCGCACACTCTCTGTCGCGACAACTCGCTCGTACCGTACGGTCGTGGAACGATTTCTCGCCTGGGCCGATGGAGAGGGGATTGATTGGCGCCAGCCTGAACGTGCCGATCTTCGACGCTACGTTGCCCGGCTCGGTGATGGCGCGCAGCGTTCAACGGTGCAACAGCGCCTGGCGGCGCTCGGAACGTTCTATCGGTTCTGGGTGCGCCAGGGGAGCGTGCCGAAGGATCCACTGCACGCGCTGGCACGTCCGCAACGCGAGAGACGACTCCCTGACGTCTTGAGTGCGGAGCAGGTGTCGCGCCTCATTGACACAGCCGCAGCTGGTGAGCCGGCGGCGTATGCACTACGAGACGCCGCACTGATTGAGCTCCTGTATGGTGCGGGGCTTCGCATTGCAGAAGTCGTCTCAATTGAGGTGAGAGATCTTGATCTCACACGGGGCGAGCTGCGCGTTACAGGGAAGGGCGAGAAGGAGCGCGTTGCGCTCTTTGGTGCGCCGTGCGTGAACGCCCTCCAGCGCTATCTTGCTGACGGTCGACCGCAGTTGATGGCCTCGTCTGATGGGACATCGTCAGCGCTCTTCCTCAATCGGAACGGTGCGCCGCTTGGCGAACGCGGCGCACGCGCGAGACTCGACGCAACGGCGAAACGCGCCGGTCTCCCCGCCGGCTTCCATCCACACACGTTGCGCCACTCCTTTGCAACTCACCTCTTGGATGGCGGCGCGGACCTACGCGTCGTTCAAGAACTTCTCGGCCATGAGAGTCTCGGGACGACGCAGGTGTATACCCATGTCTCTACAACGCGGTTGCGTGGCCTCTATGCATCGGCTCACCCGCGTGCGCGCCGAGGGGGTGGTCGATGACGAGTCAGGCCGTCCGCAACAGTGCCCTCCTCTCCGTTGCCGCCTTCGCATCACGACTGCTGGGCTGGGTGCGGCTGATCGTCCTCCTTGGTGCGTTCGGTGCTGAAGGGCGACTTGACCCGTACCTCGCGGCCTTCAAGGTGCCGGACATTATCTATCAGTTGATTGCGGCGGGTCCGCTCTCTAGCGTTCTCGTCCCACTTGTCGTGCGCCTCCGAACGGAGGGTGATCTGGAGCGAGCGCACCGGATCATCAGCGCCGTCTTTCTCATCTTCGGACTTCTCGCGCTTGTCGTTGCACTATTCGCCATCACGCTCGCCTCCGGGCTGGCTCAGGCGCTGGCGCCAGGCATTGGCGTTGCTGGGCAGGAGGAGGTGGCGCATCTGAGCCGAATACTGGCCCCCTCTTCGGTTGGCCTCGGGATCGTCGCTGTTGCGAGCGTTTGGAGTGCGACAAGTGAGCGTTTCGTCGCCTCCTCCATTGGGCCGCTGGTGTACAACCTCTCGGTCATCCTCTTCACACTATTCGGCGCATCCTCTTTTGGGACGACTGCGCCAGCGGTTGGCACGGTGGTCGGTGCCGCTCTCTTCGCAGCAATCGCACTGATTGACGCCCGAGCGGGCGGACTTCGGCTGGTGCGGCCGTCGTTTGGCGATCCGCTCCTCGTGCGCGCAATCCGCTCACTCGCGCCACGCATAGGTGGACTCTTGGCTATCCAGGTGGTGCTGACAGCACTCATCGCCGCCGCGAGCACGCTCGGTGCAGGCAGCATCACTGCATGGTCGTATGCGCTTTCGTTGGTTCAGTTGCCACTCGCCATGGTGGCCGGCTCGATTGGCACCGCACTCCTTCCGGTTGCCGCGCGCGTGTTGCACACAGAAGGTCGTGCGGGGCTTGCGCGGGTCTCACGTACCACGCTCGGTGCGGCACTCTGGATGCTCACCCCCGTCGCGCTACTCGGCGCGCACCTCGCCGTGAATCCAGCACAGCTCGTTTTAGGTATCGATCCTGCAAGCGCGGTCGGTACACTTCTCACCGCAGGTCTCAGCCTGTTGCTCCTCAGCCTCCCGATTCAGGGGATCACGAGTGTGACGACGCGCCTCTGCTACGGCACAGGGGACACGGCAGGTCCGGTGCTCTGCAGTTTGATCGGCGCGGCAACGATGGCGCTCAGCGTCGCTCCGCTGATTAGCCTCTTCGGATTTGCGGGGCTCGCCATGGCGGTGCTGATCGGCGAACTCTTGGAGTCGCTGCTCCTTCTGCTGAGACTTCGCGCGCATTTGGGAGGCAGGCTCTTCCGAGACCTTGCGAACCCGATTGGTGCGGTGACACTCGTCGCACTTGCATCACTCGCGATTGCGGCAACACTCGCTACCGCACTCGGCGCACTTCTAACGCGGGAGACACTCTCCTTGCGCGCACTTGCGGACGGCCTTGCTGCCTCACTAGGTCTACTTGCATATCTCGGAATGAGCAGGCAGTTGGAGCTAGCGGCGGCGACCGCCCCTCTTGATGCGTTGCGTCACGCCGCCTCTGCGCTCCGTGCGCGCGCGGGAATCCGCCCGTGACGCACGTTAGCACCGCAGGTATTGAGCGCGCACCGGCTACGATCTTCAAGGATCCTGTGTTGCGTACCGAGTGGGATGAGCGTGCGGTGGCGGCACCGGGTGGTGATATGCATCAGGGAAGTGCATTTGCCGCGGATCGCATGCGACGCGGAATTCGTGTGGTGCCGCTCTATGTGGACGGAGCGCCGCTGCTCGTGACGGTGCGGAACCTCCCGATCCTTGGGCTCGGGATCGCGAGCATCTCGCGAGGCCCAGCAGTCACGGCGGACGCAGCCCCAGAGGAGCTCGTACAGATTCCTGAACTGCTCCGGCGCGTGGCTCACTGGCTGCGTCGCGAGGAGGGGGTGGTGGAGCTACGCGTCGATCCCTGGGCCCAGGAGAGCGCATCACTGAGCGATGCATGGAGCGCCGCGGGATTCTCCCCGTGCGAAGAGAGTTTCTTCAGTCGTCATTCAATGTGGATTCGCGCTACTGTAACGCGCGGACAGAGTGAGCAGGCGCTCTTCGCGCAGGTCAGCGCAACGAAGCGGAACGAGGTGAGTGCGGCGCGCCGTGCGGGTGTGTCCGTCCGTCGCATCGAAGCGCCTGATGTCTCGATCCTTTCGAACGTGGCCGACATCGTCAACGAGACAGCAGTGAGGCGTGGCTTTGCAACGATTGACTCAGTCCTAACGCTCCCCACCTGGTCAGATCTGATGCGCGCAGGGCAGATGGAGGTGTGGCTCGCTGAACTTCCAGACGGCACGCTCGCGGCGGTGGAGACGGCACTTCGGCATGGTGAACGCCTCACCAGTCATCACGCCGGCTCTCGCGATCTTGGTGACCGTGCTCCCGTGGGCGTGGTGCCGCTTTTACGATGGACGCTGATCGATCAGGCGCGCATCGAAGGGAGGATTGCGGACCTCGGAGGCGCGGACATCGCCGGCCACCGTCGAATCCCGGAGCCAGGGGATCGCATGTACGGGCTCTACACCTTTAAGCGTGCCTTTGGAGCATCATGGATCCAGATGAGTGGCGCGCATCGTATCGAGGTCAATCCAATGGGCGCTCGTCTCCGAGCCGCGCTTCGTCGTCTGGCGGGCGGCGCCCGATGAACGCGCAGGTTCGGCCAGGGAGAACGGTCCGTGCCCTCGTGGCGCGACTGCGTGAACGCGGACTCCTCCATGTGGATGTTGCGGAATCGCTGAACGGAACGACACAGGAGATTACTTCAGGGATTCAGAGCGACTCACGCCTCATACGCCCGGGCGGAATCTTTGTTGCGATCCGCGGTGCACGCGCTAACGGTGCGGAGTTTGCGGCTGATGCATTTGCGCGCGGGGCGATCGCCACGCTTGCCGAGCCTGCTGAGAAGGAGTTGATCCTGGGGACGCCAGGCAATCGCACGCAACTCGTCATTACGGTGACGCACGCTCGTCGAGCGCTCGCGGAAGCTGCCGCCTGGTGGGAGGGGGATCCGTCAGAAGATCTGATCGTCATCGGGGTGACAGGCACGGATGGGAAGACAACCACAGCAACGTTCTTATCGACGGCGCTGACCGCCGCAGGCATCTCAGCAGGGCTCCTCTCAACCGCGATCGCGCGAGTTGGAGGAGTGCAGCGTCCAACCCCCGAGCATCAGACCACACCAGAGGCGCCAGCTCTGCAGGCGCAACTAGAAGAGTCTCGACGCGCTGGCGACCGTGCGGTCGTCGCCGAGACGACGAGTCACGGACTCGCGCTTGATCGAGTGGCCTCGATCTCCTACGCGGCTGGGGTGTTCACTAACTTCGGCTCAGACCACCTCGACCTGCATGGAACGATTGACGCATATCGCGCGGCAAAGCTGCAGCTGATCTCCCGCATCACCGGTTCACACGCGAGTCGTGCTGCGGGGCTTGCTCCGCTCGCAGTGATACGGCGTGCCGACCCCGCGCTTGCACCGTTCGTTGCGGCTGCAGATGCCGCCAGGATCAGAGTGGTCGATTTTGATGTTGCAGAAGACGGAGCGCTCTTGTTGGACGGCACTCGGCATGCGGCGAGGTTGCGCATGCCAGGGCGCTTCAACGCGCTCAACGCCGCCGCGGCTCTTGCGCTGGTGGCAGCGTGGGGACTTCCGCTTGCGCCAGCGATCGCGGCAGTTGAGGAGGAGCCTGGTCCGCCAGGCCGGTGCGAGCAAGTAGTACGTGGGCAGCCTTTCACGGTGATTGTAGATTTCGCGCACAACGGCCAATCGCTTGAAGCGGCGATTCAGGTGGCTAGAACGCTCGCTCAACCGGAAGGGCGCGTCCTCTTGGTAACGGGCGCTGCCGGGGAACGAGACGCGGGACGCCGATCCGCCATCGGACGTGTATGCACCGAGGCGGAGCGGGCCTGGATCGCGGATGAGGACCCACGCGGTGAAAACCCCGACGTTATTGCCGCCGCAATCTACGCCGCCGCAGAGGCGCACGTTGGGGCCGCGGTCAAAGATCGAGTCACGGTGCTCCATGACCGCCGGGCTGCGATCCGCGCGGCGATTGGCGAGGCGCGACGCGGCGACGTTGTCCTGCTTGCGGGGAAGGGTCATGAGCGGACGATCGAGCGAAGCGGAGGTGCGGAGGAGTGGGATGAGGTGAGGGTCGCAACAGAGGTGCTCACCTCGCTCGGCTATCCTCAGCACACATGAGCGCAGAACCGCAGCCGATCAGTCGCGAAGGCGCTCGGGCGCCGCAGGTTCCCGACCCGATCGCCAAGGTTCGCGCGCTCGCTCGACCAGTCGCTGAGCTGCGCGAGACGCTCCTTTCAAAGGTATCCGCACACCATGAAGATGCAAGCGCCGCAACACTTGTTGCCGCCGCGTTTGATTTTGCCGTGCAGGCGCACGGAGATCAGGTGCGCGCCTCTGGAGAGCCGTATGTGACACACCCGGCGGAGGCCGCGCTGATCCTTGCCGATCTCGGCCTCGATGCGACTACTCTCGCCGCAGCACTCCTGCACGACGTCCCAGAGGACACCAGCATCACCACAACCGAGCTTGGCGAACGATTCGGGGACGAAGTTGCCACCCTCGTGGACGGTGTCACGAAGTTGAGTAAGTTCTCCGCACTCACTGCGGAAGAGCAGCATGCGGAGAACATCCGCAAGATGTTCTTGGCGATGTCACAAGACATCCGTGTCGTGCTGATCAAGCTCGGCGACCGTCTGCACAACATGCGGACGCTCGCGGCGCTTGGCGTTGAGAAACAGCGGCGCATTGCGCGCCAAACCTTAGAGATCTACGCACCGCTCGCGGAGCGTCTCGGCATCTGGCAGGTGAAGTGGGAGCTTGAGGACCTGGCCTTCAAGGCGCTCGAACCTGAGCGCTATCATGAGCTCGCTCGACTCGTTGACATGCGCCGCGAGGCACGCGCTGCATACGTCACGCGAGCGATTGAGGTGCTCCGTCCGGAGTTGGAGCGTGCGGGCATTCATGCAGAGTTCACCGGTCGTGCGAAGCACCTCTACTCCATCCACAAGAAGATGTCCCGAAAGAACACGGACTTCTCCGAGATCTACGACGTCTTTGCGATCCGAATCGTTGTTGAAGACCTCCGCGAGTGCTATGCGGCGCTTGGGGCGGTGCACTCGGTATGGCGTCCGATCCCCGGTCAATTTGATGACTACATTGCAGTGCCGAAGAACAATCTCTACCAAAGCCTGCACACGGCGGTGGTAGCCCTTGATGGACGACCGCTGGAAGTGCAGATCCGAACCCGCTCCATGCACGATGTCGCTGAGGTTGGAATCGCTGCACACTGGCGCTACAAAGACGGAAGCCGCTCTGATGCGGCCTATGATGCGAAACTTGCCTGGCTGCGGCAACTCCTTGAGTGGCAGCGTGATGTGACTGATGCATCTGAGTTCCTTGAAGGGGTGCGCTTGGATGTATTCCAAGATCAGGTATACGTGTTCACGCCGAAGGGCGATGTCAAGGAGCTAGCGACAGGGGCTACTCCTCTGGATTTCGCCTATCTGGTTCATACGGATATTGGTCACCGTTGCATTGGAGCGAAGGTCAACAACCGTCTTGTGCCGCTTGAGTATCGGCTCAAATCTGGCGACATTGTTGAGGTTGTTACCGCGCGTGGGAAGCACGGCCCGAGCCGCGACTGGTTGGCGATTGTTGCAACGCGCCAGGCGCGCGACAAGATTCGACAGTGGTTCAAGCATCAGGAACGCGACGAGAACATCGCCCACGGACGAGAGTCGTTGGAGCGCGAACTGCGACGTTTGGCGCGCAGTTCTCTTGAGGCGGTCGGGCGAGAGCGCATTGACGAGGTGGCGAAGCAGCTCAACCAAGGGAGCGCGGATGATCTCTTTGCGGCGATCGGCTATGGAGCGGTTGGGCCGCAGCAGGTGGTCTCTCGTCTCGGTGTGGCTTCGGATGATGCGCAAGAGATCCTCCCATTCAGTGTGGCGCCGCAACAGGTTGCTCCAGCGGAGCGCACTGGTGGAATACGTGTAAAGGGGGTTCCAGATCTCCTCACTCGGTTCGGACGCTGCTGCCGTCCCCTCCCTGGTGATCCAATTGTGGGATTCATCACGCGCGGAAAGGGGGTGACTGTGCACCTTGCGAGTTGCTCGACCTCTTCGTCCGCTCGTGAGGCCTCTCGCCTGATCGATGTGGAGTGGGAGATCGCACCAGCAACGACCGAGAGTTATCCAGTCACCATTCGTATTGAGGCCTCCGACCGAACTGGGCTACTCTCCGACATCACACAGGTGGTAGCCGACCAGAAGGTCAACATCCTCGCAGCATCGGTTGGCATGACTGGCTCAGGAAACGCGGAAGTCCTCACCACCCTCGCTGTTGGTTCCATCAGTGAACTCGCCCGCCTGATGGCACGCATCGAGCGAATTCGTGGCGTGCGCAGCGTGGCACGGGAGCAGCGCCAGTGAGCGGCTTCCAGGCGCCACGCGGGATGCGCGACCTCTTCGGCGCAGATGCGGCTGCTGTCGCTGCGGTCGAGCGGGCGGCATACGCTGCCGCGGAGGCGGCCGGCTATCAGCGCATCATTTCGCCAATCGCGGAAGAGAGTGCACTTTTTGAGCGCGGCATCGGTGGCGCGACAGACGTCGTTGCCAAGGAGCTCTACAGGCTCGCTCCGCATGCAGAGGATTCCACGCCTCTCGCGCTGCGACCGGAGGCAACTGCGGGGATTCTCCGCGCGTACATCCAGCACGGCATGCGCAGTGCCCCACAGCCGGTGCGCCTCGTCACCGTCGCGCCATTCTTCCGTCATGACCGACCACAGAAGGGTCGATATCGCCAATTCACGCAGTTCAACGTGGAGGCGATTGGGGACGCTGGTCCTGGCATCGACATTGAGGTGATCGAACTTGGCGCAAACTTCTTGAATCAGCTTGGGCTTACCGACGTTGAAGTTCACTTCAACTCTGTTGGCTGTAGCGACTGTCGACCTGCTTATGCGGCAGCGCTGCGGGCACACTTTACCCCGATTGAAGGCGAGCTGGGAGAGGTCGACCGAACTCGGCTCCGTGACAATCCACTCCGCCTCCTTGATTCGAAGGACGCCGCCGCAGTGCGGAGAGCGGAGAGCGCTCCTGCACTCCCAGGGCACCTCTGTGCTGCGTGCGCCGAGCATGCCAACGTCGTTCGCGAGGGCCTTGCCGTCGCTGGCGTGAATGTGATCGAAGCGCCTCATTTGGTGCGCGGGCTGGACTACTACAGTCGCACCGCATGGGAGTATCTCCTCCCTGGAGAACAGGGGCAGCAGGGTGCCCTCGGTGGCGGAGGGCGATATGACGGGCTCGCGGCACTGATTGGTGGACCTGCAACACCCGCCATCGGCTTTGCGATCGGCGTGGACCGTGTTGTCCACGCGCTGCACGACCGAAAGATTCAGGTTGGCGCAGTCGCGCAACCACTGACGGTAATCTGCGGGATTGACGAGGAGAGCATCGGGGAACGCATTCGGCTCGCCTCGTTGATTCGGGCTGCAGGGTCTGCCGCTCGCGCCGACGTTACTCCCCGTAAGATCGGAAAGCAGCTTGAAGGTGCGTCGCGTGACGGAGCGGTCGCTGTCATCATTGTGGAACCCGATGGTCGTTATAGCCTTCGAGACATGATGGATGGGAAACAGGAAGAGCCAACCGACGAGGCAAGCGTACTGCGCGCGGTTGCCGCACTCGTGAAGCGAACCTAAAGGAGAGCATGAGCGAATCAGGACGACTCGCAACCGGCCTTCGCAGCGACGTCTGCGGCGCACTGCGCGCGAGCGATGCTGAACGTCGTGTCCGCCTTGCCGGCTGGATCCACCGTCGCCGAGATCACGGCAGCCTCGTCTTTATCGACCTTCGCGATCGCTACGGCATCGTGCAGGTGGTGGTGGATGCGGCGACAGCGCCCGAGGCACACACAGCGCTCGCGGATGCACGAATTGAGTGGATCATCGCAGTAGAGGGGGTCGTCACCCCACGTCGTGCTGGAACCGAGAATGAGAAGCTCCCGACAGGGGCGATTGAAGTTGCGGCCGACTCGGTGCGAATCATCTCGCAGTCGAAGACACCACCCTTTTACATCAACGAGACTGATGCGCCGATCGATGAAAGCGTCCGCCTGAAGCACCGCTATCTTGACCTCCGACGCGAACCGTTGCGAGATCGACTCTTGATGCGCAGCGCCATGGTGCAGGCGATCCGCGAAGTGCATCACGAACACGGCTTTGTTGAAGTCGAGACACCGATCCTCATCAAGTCCACACCAGAAGGGGCGCGCGACTTCATCGTGCCATCACGGCTGCAACCGGGGAGTGTCTATGCCCTCCCACAGTCGCCCCAGCAGATGAAGCAGCTGCTGATGGTCGCTGGATTCGACCGTTACTTCCAGATTGCACGCTGCTTCCGCGACGAAGATCTACGCGGCGACCGTCAACCAGAATTCACGCAGCTCGACCTTGAGATGAGCTTTGTGGACGAGACGAGTGTTCGAGGCTTTGTCGAGCAGATGGTGATTGAAGTGACGAAGCGCACTCGACCCGACCGACCGATGCAACAGGTCCCATTCCCTGTCTTCACCTATGAGGAGGCGTTGGAGCGTTACGGCTCGGATAAGCCCGACCTTCGCTATGGGATGGAGCTGATAGACCTTGGCGCCGCTCTCCCCGCCGCAACCGGCTTCAAGGTGTTTGATGACGTGCGTGCCAGCGGTGGCCGCCTTCGCGCCATTCGCGTCCCTGGAAAGGGTGGCGCTGCGCGCTCAGAGATTGACGATCTAACCGAACGCGCGAAGCGTCACGGCGCGAGCGGCCTTGTCTGGATCGCCCTGCAACCAGATGGTGAGATCAAGTCACCGATCGCAAAATTCCTCTCGCCTGAGTCAGTTGAGGCGATCTGGAGTGCGAGTGGCGGCAAGAGCACCGCGCCCGAGGGAGATCTCATCCTCGCCGTCGCGGGCGAGCGCGTGCTCTCGGCAGAAGTGCTCGGACGCCTCCGGGTGGAGATCGCACTTGAGGCGAACATGGCAGATCCTGACCTCCTCGCCTTCTGCTGGGTGCACCGTTTCCCCATGTACCAGTGGGATGCGGAGTCAAGCCGCTGGGATGCGACGCACAATCCGTTTAGCGCCCCAGTGCCTGAGCATGTAGAACTGCTCGCGACAACCTCAGGTGATGTGAGTAAGCGCTCGGCTGGTGACCCAGCTGGTGAGGCCCTCGCGCAGCAGTACGACGTGGTCCTTAACGGCTGGGAACTCGGTGGCGGCTCAGTGCGCATCCATGATCGCGCGCTCCTTGAGCGTTCTTTCGCGTTGATGGGGCACTCACTTGACGATGCGCGCGCAAAGTTTGGCGCGCTCCTTGACGCATTCGAATACGGCGCTCCGCCACATGGCGGAATTGCGATCGGCGTTGAGCGCTGGGCGGCCCTCCTTGCGAATCAGGTCAACATTCGCGAAGTGATGGCCTTCCCGAAGACGCAATCGGGGAGTGACCTAATGCTTGAGGCCCCGTCAGAGCCAGACCCGAAGCAGTGGAGCGACTTGGGTCTCAGCCGTGCGCCGAGGCCGAGCACGCCGCGAAAGTAGCGCTGGTTCGACGGGAGCGAGAGGCGCGTATGCCCACCGTTAAGATTCGCGGCGCAGAGATCTACTTCGAAACGTACGGTGATCCAGTCCCTGGTCGCGACCCGATCCTGCTGATCCATGGATCGTATATCACCGGATCAGTCGACTGGAGCGGAGTCGCGCCATGCTTGGCGCAGGAGTTCCAGGTGATCGTCCCAGACTGTCGCGGTCACGGCAGGAGCGACGATCCTGCGGGCAGATACTCGTTTAGGGAAATGGCCGCTGACTCCGCCGCACTGATTCAAGCCCTCGGCCACAAGCAGGCGCACGTGATCGGGCATAGCAATGGTGGCAATGTGGCACTGGTTACGTTGATGGAGCATTCCGAGGTTGTAGCGAGCTGCATTCTTCAGGCCGCGAATGCCTATGTGAGCGCAGATCTTGTGGAACGGATTCCGAAGAAACTCGATCCAGAGCGTGTGCGAGTGGAGGATCCTAGCTTGATGATGGAAATGATTGAGCTCCATGCGGCACGTCACGGGAGCGAATACTGGGCAACCCTCCTACGTCGTACCGCCGCAGAGATCATCTGCGAACCAAACTACACCGCGGCTGATCTTGCACGCGTGCAGCGACCCACACTCGTGATCGAGGGCGAACTCGACGCAACCAACGCCCCAGCAGCGCATGGTCGCTTCATGGCGCAGCACATCCCTGGTAGCCAACTCTGGGCTCCTGTCGGCGTCGGCCACAATGTGCACACCGAGATTGCCGCAGAGTGGTGCGAGCGCGTACTCGCCTTTCTTCGTGCCGTCCCTGCAGGGCAGCAGCACTGAGCGAGGGCGCGTTGAATTCTCGTGTCGAGCGCCTTGATCTTGTAAGTCCGTGGAGGATCTCGCACGGCGTATCTACCGAGCGCACAACAGTAATCGTTGAGCTTGACGGCGGATTTGGGGAGGCGGCGATCGTACCTTACCTCGGCGAGTCGAGCGCTGAGATCCTCACGGCACTTGCCTCCTTTGCGTTGGATCGTCGCAAGCTCCAGAACGCTGGAGTCCGGGCAGACGCAGTCGACGCAATCGCTTCGCGTGGTGCACAGTGCGCGGTCGATCTCGCCCTGCACGATTCGGAGGGTCGGGCCAGGGGAGAGCCGCTCTGGAAGGTCCTTGGCATCAACGCAGTCTCTCCGATAGAGACATCGTTCACCATCGCGATGGAGACCCCAGATGAGATGGCGAGGCGGGCACGCGCAGCGGAGGCGTCAATCCTCAAGCTCAAGATGGGTGGAGTCGACGATGAGGCCTGCGTTGAAGCGGTTCGTGGTGTCACGAACGCGACGCTGAGGCTCGATGCGAACGGAGGGTGGAGTCGTGAGGATGCGGCGCGCCTGATTCCCCGCCTCGCTCGGTTCAAGATTGAGCTGGTTGAGCAGCCAATAGCGGTCGCTGATCACGAGGGCTTTGCGTGGCTCCAAGCCCAACAGATCGGTGTGCCGATTTTTGCCGACGAGAGCGTGAGCACGGTGGAGGGCGTCGACGCGCTGGCCCAGAGCGTAGACGGAATTGTCATCAAGCTGCGAAAGTTTGGCGGTCTGCGTCAGGCACATGCGGCGATCGAGCGGGCACGCATCCTTGGCCTGAGAACGATGATGGGGTGCATGATCGAGAGTTCACTCGCTGTCACCGCGGCGGCGCATCTCGCCCTGCTCTGCGACCTCGCGGACCTTGACGCGCCGCTGCTCATTCGCAACGATCCGTTCAGTGGGCTTACGTACCGTGGATCAGCGGTGCTTCTGCCGCCAGGGGCAGGGATCGGTGCTGTTCCGCGTGGAGGCGACTAGGAGGCGTCGTCCCCGCGTCGCTCCCACGG
Organism: Chloroflexota bacterium; assembly: GCA_038145565.1. GTDB lineage: Bacteria > Chloroflexota > Limnocylindria > Limnocylindrales > Limnocylindraceae > Limnocylindrus. The sequence goes on from JAYQPX010000013.1 coordinate 17,812, forward strand.
ATCGATCGCGTGTCTGTCCGCGGGCGGTGCCTCAAAGCCAAGACGAGTCCTTCCGTCAGATGGTGTGATCGCCGCTTCGTCACCGCAGTCGACCCCCGTGCCAGCGGAAGTTGTTGCTGAGGAGAGGAGCGCAAGTGGGGTGAGGCGCACCGGACCCACAGCACCGTTGTGCGCGGCATACAACGGCTCATCTGGGGAGCGTCCGTGTGCCGCGATCAGCGCTGTGATCGTCTCCGGATCAACCCCCGCGTGTGTCACGGGGAGCGAGAGGAGTGCGGTCGTCCCCCCAACGAGGCGGAGCGCCTCAGCGCCCGCCGCCTCTGCAGTGCCAGCCTCCGTGCGCAGAGCGAGCGGAGCGAAGTCAACCGCTCCGGTGAGCCCGGCGACGAGGATCGGGTGCGCGCCGCCAGACCAAGCCGCCTCGATGAGGCGACGTAGGGCAGGAGAGGGGCGGTCGCTCACGAGGGAGGTGTCGCTTGCGAGGATCAGCGCGGCAACCGTCATGCCCAAAGTATACGCAGGCGCGAAGCGTGCGAGAATCCGCATATGACAGCCCTAAACGCCCCCGCAAATCTCGTCGCCCAGACGGGCATTCGCACCGTTGGCATCGTCGCGCACGTTGACCATGGGAAGACCACGCTCGTTGACAGCCTCCTGCGCCAGAACGGCGCCTTCCGCGCCAACGAAGAGCTCGTAGAGCGCGTGATGGACAGTGGCGATCTAGAGCGCGAGAAGGGGATCACGATCCTTGCGAAGGAGACGGCGATCCAGTTCAAGGGTGTACGCGTGGTGATTGTGGACACCCCAGGGCACGCCGATTTCGGTGGCGAAGTAGAGCGCAGCCTTCTCGCCGTTGACGCGGTGCTCCTGCTCGTGGATGCCTCCGAGGGCCCGCTCCCACAGACGCGCTACGTCCTCTCGAAGGCGCTCGCGCGCTCCCTTCCCGTCGTGCTCGTCATCAACAAAATCGACCGTGCGGACGCACGCATCAAAGAGGTGATCGACGAGGTCTACGAGCTATTCCTTGACCTCGGTGCGAACGAACAGCAGATTAACTTCCCGATCGTCTATACCAATGCGCGTGCGGGCACCGCAACGCTCGATCTTGAGAAGCCTGGCACCGACCTCGTCCCACTCTTGGACGTGGTACTCGAAACTGCGCCAGCGCCGATGCACGAGCCTGGCCACCCGCTACAGGTGTTGATCACGAACCTTGCGGCAAATGACTTCGTTGGGCGCATCGCCGTTGGACGCATTCGCAACGGGATCGTGCGCAAGGGGGCGAAGATCACAATCGTGCGTGAAGATGGTGCGATCAGCGGAACGGTGACGTCGCTTACTCTCCCGATGGGAATAGAACGCGTGGAAGTTCCTGAAGCTGGACCAGGTGAGATCGTTGGGATTGCAGGTCTCGCCGATGTCGAGATCGGCGAGACGATCACCGACCCTGCGGATCCCCGTCCACTCGAACGACTCCACGTGGATCCGCCAACCCTGCAGATGACGTTCGGTGTCAACACGAGTCCGCTTGGCGGGAAAGATGGAAAGTTCCTTACCTCACGGCAGCTGAAGGCGCGACTTGAGAAGGAGGTGCTTGGCAATCCGGCGATCGAGGTGAGCCCAACGGATACGGGCGAAGCCTTCCAAGTACGTGGACGCGGCGAACTCCAACTTGCGATCCTCGTGGAGCAGATGCGACGTGAAGGGTTCGAACTTGAAGTGTCGCGCCCTGAAGTGCTCTTGCATAAGGGGCCAAACGGGATTGAGGAGCCCTTTGAGCAGCTCACCATCGACGTCCCTGTCGACTTTGTTGGTGTGATCACGGGGATCATGGCTGAGCGTCGCGCGCGCATGGAGAACATCCAGCACGGCGCAGACGGCCGTGCCCGCGTTGACTTCCTGATTCCAACGCGTGGCCTGATCGGCGTGCGCGGTCGCATCCTGACCGAGACGCGCGGCACCGCGCTCATCCATCAGCTGAGTGCCGGTTACAAGCCGTGGGTCGGCGAGATCCCGCACCGCACGAACGGTTGCCTCATCTCTGACCGCACAGGTGTCACCACGGGCTATGCCCTTTACGGCATTCAGGAACGTGGCGAACTCTTCGTCACAGAAGGGGAGCAGACATATGAGGGTCAGATCATTGGTGAGAGCGCCAAGCCTGGAGACATGGATGTGAATGCGGTGCGCGAGAAAAAGCTGACAAACATGCGAACCCACTCGCACGACGAGGCGATCCGACTCACGCCGCCGCGACGCATGGCGCTTGAAAACGCGCTTGAGTTCATCGGCCCTGATGAGTTGATTGAGGTCACCCCATCGGCGCTTCGACTGCGTAAGCGACTCCTCAACGAAAACGATCGTCGTCGCGAAGCTGGCCGGCGCGCCGAGATGCGCGAGGCGAACTAGTTCTTGCCATGAGCGTTGCGCGGATCTTCGCCGATCACGCTGCTGGCTCACCTGTTCGAACAGAGGTGGCGGAGCTCCTTGCCGCGCTGTACCGCGACGGGATTGGAAATCCGAATGGGGGTCATGCTGAGGCGCGACGCGCACGGGCGCTCCTTGATGAGGCGCGCGCCTCGATTGCAGAGACGTTTGAGGTGGAGTCGCGTCAAGTGACCTTCACGGGGAGCGCCTCCGAAGCGCTCGCGCTGGCGCTATCCGGCGAGCTGTCCAAGAGCGGGACTCTGCGGACCACAGCTGCGGAACACCGCGGTGCACGAGCGCTCGCCAATCGCCATCAGTCTGTTGGGGGATCGGTCGAGCTGATCCCAGTCAGCTCCAGCGGAGCCTGGATACTGGACGGACTCAGCGCACTCCCAAACACCGTGGGACTCCTGGCGATCTCGTCAGGGGAACTCGGGACGGAACAAGATCTCGCCGCCCTTCGAACGCTGTGGTCCGATTCTGACTCAGGTGCGCTGATTCTTGATGCCGTACAGGCGGTCGCATCACGCTCGTTGCGATTCCCTGAAACTGGTGCGACCCATCTCGTCATCGGATCTGCAAAGTTGGAGGGACCAGCCGGTATCGCGGCGCTCATCTCAGCTCCTGATCGCCGCCTCAAGCCACTTGTTCCCGGGGGTGGACAGGAGAGAGGGCGCCGTGGCGGGACCGAAGCTGTGCCGCTCGCTGCAGCGTTTGCGCATGCAGTCACACTGGCGGTACGGGAACGAGAGGGGACACGGCAACATCTGAACGCACTCTCCAACGCCTTCGACCACGCGCTTGGCGCAACGGAGGCTCACGGGTTGCGTCGTACCGGCCCCGTTGAGCGCACGAATCGCCTCCCCGGACATCACTCGTACGCCGCGAACTGGGCCCTTGGTGATGACCTGGTGGCCGCACTTGATCACGCAGGTCTCGCCATATCAACAGGGTCGGCATGTATCAGCGGTTCCCGTGAGCCGTCCGAGGCGCTCGCCGCCTGTGGGCTCTCTGACGACGAATCACGCGGCGGGATTCGGATCTCTTTTGGTCGCACGAACAGCATTGACGAGGCGGTGCGGGCTGCGTCAATCGTTGCAGCAACATGTGCGCGAGTCCGCGATCAGGAGCTCACTGGGGTGCGAACCACATGAACGCACTCGGGCTTCCCAGCGGTTGGCTTGCCGAGCCAGAGGCGGCGCAGTCGGAGCGTGTACTCGTTGCACTCTCTGGGGGCGTAGATTCCTCTGTTGCAGCAGCGCTCCTCATTGAAGCTGGACATCAGGTGGTTGGTGTGTGGATGCGACTTCACGATGCTGCGGACCGGGTGGATGGTGGGAGGAAGAGTTGTTGCACCCTTGACGCTGCAGACGATGCGCGTCGCGTAGCGGACCAGCTGAAGATCCCATTCCACATTCAGAACCTTGAGCGTGAGTTCGCCGATGCGGTGCTCGAGCCATTCGTTGGCGCGTATCTCGGCGGAGAGACTCCGAGCCCCTGCGTTGGTTGCAATACCGCGGTGAAGTTCGGCGCGCTCGTCGGGAAGGGGAGTGCGCTCTTTGGTTGCGAAGCGGTTGCCACCGGCCACTATGCACGACGCGCAGTGAGCGCCGACGGCGGTTCATGGCGCTTGCGTACCGCAGTGGATCGCGACAAAGATCAGACCTACTTCTTGCATGGGCTCCGCAGCGATGCGATCGCTCGGGCGCGTTTTCCGCTTGGGGGGATGACAAAGCGAGAGGTGCGTGAGGCGGCACGTGCGCGCAGACTTCCGACGGCGGAGAAGCCGGAGAGCCAGGAGATCTGTTTCGTCCCAGACGGCGATTATCGTTCGCTCTTGCGCACGCGCGGGTGGGAGCCGCAGCGTGGAGAGGTCGTTGACGAGATGGGGGAGGTTGTTGGAACCCATGAGGGGAGCGCAGGGTTCACCGTTGGCCAACGCCGCGGACTTTCCGTGACAGGAGGTGCGCCCCGCTATGTCAGCGCGATTGATCCGCGAACAAATCGCATCACGATCGGCCGCCGCGAGACACTTGAGCGCAGAGAGATTCATCTGACGGGGGCCGCCACTCCGAGTGGTGAGTTGCCCGCTGGCGTCGTCCTTGATGGCGCGGCAAGGATTCGTCATCGCGGCGTTACGGCGCCCGGGCGCTTGGTAGGTACGGGGGGCGGCGCAGCAACTCTGGTGTTGCGCGATCCTCTCTGGGCACCATCCCCCGGCCAGACGGTGGTGCTCTATGACGGTGAGACGCTTGCCGCCGGTGGCCAGATCAGCGCTCACGCGCCCCTGCATGCTTGAGCCCGCGCCGCTCTTGATCGGGCTGACGATTGCGGTGACGACGCTTGCTGGGCGCCTCTTCTCGGTCCGGGCGCAGCTCCCGATTGCGATCGCTGCTGCAGGGGTTGGTGCGTTGCTCGGACAACTCTTCGGCGAGCGAGTCCTTGGTGGGTTGATCCCTATCGGCGGCGTGGCATGGCCCGCCCCACTCATCGGCGCACTGATCGTTGAACGACTCGCGGCCCGCATCGCAAGCGGCTGGGAGCGTGGTAGGCAGCCCTGAGGGCGACGGAGCTCGTGGATCCCTCTGCTACGCTCGGAACATGAAGCGAGACCCACGGATTCCTTCATACAGTGCCGCCGAACTGCGGTCGCGATTCATCGCCTTTTTTGAGGCTCGCGGGCACGCCGCCGTGCCAAGCGCCTCACTACTGCCTGCAGGAGATGCCACCCTCCTATTCACGAATTCTGGGATGGTGCAGTTCAAAGAGTTGTTCAGTGGTGCGGAGACACGCTCGTACACCAGAGCGGTTGACTATCAGCGCTGCCTTCGGGTGGCCGGGAAGCACAACGACTTTGAGGAGGTTGGGCGCACGCCCCGGCACCACACCCTCTTCGAGATGCTCGGGAGCTGGTCGTTTGGCGATTACTTCAAGCGCGACGCGATCCTCTGGGCGTGGGAGTTCTTGACGGTCGAGCTCGGCATCCCCGCCGACAGACTTGCCGCGACGATCTATTCCGATGACGAAGAGGCGGCGGCGATCTGGCGGGACGAGATTGGCCTCCCCGCGGAACGCCTCGCTCGCTGGGGGAACGTGGAGAAGGGTGACGACGCCAACTTCTGGCGCATGGCCGAGACCGGACCGTGCGGTCCATGTTCAGAGATTCACTTTGATCGCGGCGCTGAGCTCTCCTGTGGTTCGACGTGTACCCCGGATCACTCTGAACAGTGCCCGCGTTGGCTTGAGATTTGGAACCTTGTCTTTATGCAGTACGAGCAGCACTCGGATGGCCGGCGCACTGAGCTGCCATTCAAGAGTGTCGATACGGGGATGGGCCTCGAACGACTCGCCAGCGTCAGCCAGCAGGTGCTCTCGAACTATGACACCGACCTCTTTCTCCCAATCCATGCGCTCTTGCAGAAGATCACGGGTCACGACGAAGCGACGTTTGAGAAGCAACGATTCAGCTATCAGGTGATTGCTGACCACTCGCGTGCGGTGACATTCTTGCTCGCGGATGGAGTTCGTCCAGGGAATGAGGGACGAGGCTATGTGTTGCGCCGCATCATTCGACGTGCGGTTCGCCACGGACGCCTTCTTGGGATTGAGCGTTCGTTTCTCCCTGAGGTTGCACGCATGGTGATTCGGATGATGAGCGAGGCCTACCCATACCTTCGTGAGAGTGAGACGGTTGTTGTGGAGTCACTTGAGCGCGAAGAGGCGCAGTTTGCACGGACGCTGGACGGCGGGTCGGCTCTCCTCGCCGATGCGTTGGCGCCGCTTGCAAAGGGGGCGAGCGCGGTTGGGATGCGTGCTGATCAACTACCTAACGATGCGCCGCAACTTGACGGAGGCGTCGCCTTCAAGTTACATGACACGTTCGGGTTCCCCATTGATCTCACCGTTGAACTCGCCGCTGAGCGGGGCGTTGCGGTGGATCGTGCTGGGTTTGACGCGGCGCTCGCGGAACAGCGAGAGCGCTCCCGTGGCGGGAAGAAGGCGGAGCTTGCCGAGCACGCCGCCTCCGTTGCTTTGCTGGAGGAGATGCTCCGCGCTGTTGGCGACACGGAGTTCATCGGGTACGAACATCTTGAGGGGAGCGCCACGGTTACGGGGATTCTGACAGGGGTAGGGACCACGGCACGTGCCGAAGCGGGAAGTGCGCGACTTGTTGTTGATCGAACCCCGTTCTACGCCGAACGCGGCGGCCAGGTCGGTGACCGGGGCGACCTGCTTGCGGCGGACGGAGCACTCATTGGACACATCACGGACACGCAGCGTCCGGTTGGCGCAATGACACTGCACGAGACGGAGCTACGCCGGCCGATCGCCGTAGGCGACAAGGTCACGCTGCGTGTCGACGTGCCGCGCAGGGAGGCAACGGTCCGTAACCATACTGCGACCCACCTGCTGCATCGCGCGATCCGAATCGTTGCAGGGGCTGATGCGAAGCAGCGAGGATCACTTGTCCATCCCGAATATCTTCGATTTGACTATCCGCTCGACCGTGCTTTGACGCGCGACGAGCGCGATGCGGTTGAGGCCGAGGTGCAGCGTGCGATTCGGTCCAACATTCCGATCGTGGCATCGCAGATGAGCATGAAGGAGGCGGTGGACGCTGGTGCGGATGCCTTCTTTGACGAGAAGTATGGCGAGCGTGTTCGCACTATCAGGATGGCGGACTACTCCCATGAGCTTTGCGGTGGCACTCACTGCAACGCAACAGGTGAGGTAGGAAGCTTCGTCATCACCTCCGATCGCAGTATTGGTTCGGGCCTCCGTCGCATTGAAGCCTTAAGCGGCCCAGTGGCGGACGCGTATCTGCGCGCACGAGTGAAGAGCGTGGAGGCGGCGGCCGACCTTCTTGGGCTCCAGGATCACGAGCTGCTCCTTCAGAAGATCAGCCAACTCCAGTCGGAGCTCAAGGGCGCGAAGCGGAGGGCACGTGAAGGTGGCGCGCAGCGCGTAGATCCTGCCGCGCTGGTTGCACGAGCGGCGAGCGCACCTGCCGGCCACCGAGTCCTCATTGCCAGCGTGGATGTGGAGGACGTTGAGGAGCTCAAGGACCTTTCGAATCAACTTCGGAAGCGAATGGGCCCTGGCGTGATTGCCCTCGTGCGTGCGGGAGGAGCGCCAGACATCTTTGTCGTCGTTGAGGGGGTCGATGCAGCGGTGGCGAATGCAGGGAGCATTGTCTCGGTTGGCGCGGCGGCGATCGGCGGGCGTGGCGGCGGAAAGGCGAACATGGGCCAAGGGCGTGGCGCAGAAGGGAGTGATGCGGCACTCGCGATCGCCGCAATGGCTGCCGCGCTCGGCGTCCCCGCGACCGGCGCTGCCGAATGAGCGGCGTTGGTCGGCGACTCGGCATTGATCTTGGTGATCGCCGCATCGGTCTCGCCGTCGCCGTTGATGATGCCCCGCCACGTGGACTTCCAACGATGCTGCGAGCGGGTCGTGCCAGCGTGGATGCGGCACGGCTTGCCATCATCTGCGGTGAGCAACGCATAGAACGACTCGTGATCGGACTCCCGCTGCACAGTGATGGACGGACGAGCGCGCAGGGTGAGAAGACGCTCAGCTGGGCCGATGAGGTTGCAGGTCAACTTCGCCTGCCAGTGACCTTCATTGACGAGCGCTACTCATCAGAGCGTGCCAAGGAGCGGGTGGGTCGGCAGGGCGGTGGTGCAGGCGGCGGCGAACCTGGCCCGCGTCGACGCGCGACATACCGTGCATCCATTGACCAAGCGGCAGCTGAACTCATCCTCGAAGACGAAGCCGATCCAAGCTTGCACGTCGATCCGGGCCTGATTCGCGCGGGGGGCGAGGAGTGAGCGCCACGCGTCGCCTTGCGCTACTCGCAACGCTTCTGCTGCTGCTTGCCGTGGGTCGTGCCGCCGCTCCGTTGATCCTGGGCGACGCACTCATCAGCGCTGGTCTGAGTTCACCTGGGATCCTTTCACTCCCTCTGATTGGCGACATTGCGGTTGATCGACTCGGGGAGCGCATTTCCGCTCCCGCATCGGTCGATACTTCGCTCGTGAGGGTAGAGATCGCGGAAGGGAGTAGCACCGCTGCGATCGCTGAGCAACTCTTTTCGGCTGGGTTGATTGCTGATCCAACTGGTTTCATCGTGGCAGTTGGCCGTGCTGGGCTCGAGGGGCAGCTGCAGGCGGGAGTCTTTCAGGTGTCGGGGAGCATGACGCCAGCAGAGGTTGCTGCGGCTCTGACACAGCCGTATCGCGAGCCGACAATCGCCGTACAGTTGCGAACTGGCTTGCGGCTTGAACAGATCGTTGCGCAAGCTGGGACGATTGATCTCCCCTTCACACAGCGCGAACTTCTCGACCTCTTACGCACGCCGCCCGCCGAGCTGATCGCCGACTACGACTGGCTTGACCTGCCTCGCGGGGGAACGTTGGAGGGGAGACTCGGATCCGGCACATTCAATGTGCCTGTGAGCGCCACTGCTGAGCGCTTTGTCCGCATGCTGCTCGACCGCTTCGCGGAGCAGGTTCCTGCTGAGTTGCGCGGCAGAGCGGCAGATGGACGTTCGTTCCATGAGGTGTTGACCCTCGCCTCAATCGTTGAGCGAGAGGCAGCTCTTGATGAGGAGCGGCCGCGAATGGCGGGCGTCTACGCGTATCGCCTTCAGGAGGGGATCGGACTCTTCGCAGACCCGACCATTATCTGGGTGGCAGACTCGGCGGCACTTCGAACCTTGAAGCTTTCGCAGTGGGAGAACTATGAGTTCTGGACCTTCCCGCCTCAGCCGTATGTTGGCTTGGTGCCGCCGCGCGTGCCGCAGGACCTTGTCCCCTGGAACACCTTTGTTCGCCGTGGGCTCCCGCCAACCCCCGTCGCTTCTCCATCGCGCGCGTCAATTGAGGCGGCGCTCAACCCAGACATGAGCCGCGAAGAGATGTACTTCGTTCTGATCCCCGATAGTGGTGGCCGACACGACTTCAGCAAGACGCTCGCTGAGCATGAAGCGAAGGCCAAGAAGTACGGCTACAGGTGAGCGCGATGGAGGCGAGATGCCCGGTTCCCAGTGATTTCGCCGGGCCACCCAGTCAGGTAGACCTTCGACGATGGAGTGATGCAGATGCGGCGGCACGACCTGCGCGGATTGCGGCGATTCGCGAGCGTGCCCGAGCGGAGGGTCTTGACGCACTCTTGCTTACGTCACACGCGGATGCGCGCTACTTTTCTGGCATCTGTTTCGGGCCAAATGAGGAACCGACCGCCGGCGTAAGTGGCTTGACTCTCATCACCGCGGATACGTTCGCGATCTTTGCCGACTCTCGGTACACGGTACAGGCGCGCCGTGAAGCGGCGCTCGCCACCCCACTCGACCCGGGGAGTGATCCGGGTGCGGCAATCGCGGCGTGGGCGAGGACCCACGGGGTACGGAGCCTCGGGGTTGACCCAGGTGCAATCCGTCACGCGATCTGGGAACGCATTCGTGAGGCTGCCCCCGAACTGACCCTCACGCCGACGAAAGGTTGGGGGGTTGCCCTCCGCGCCGTCAAAGAGCCAGCGGAGGTCGAGCGGATCGCTGCCGCCTGCGCGGTGGCCGACCGCGCGCTGGCCGCCGTCCTGCCGAAAATCATCCCTGGTGCAACCGAGTCGGAGATAGCGTGGCTCTTGGAGCGCGAGATGCGTGAGGGCGGAGCCGAGGCACTCGCATTTGATGTGGCCGCTCTTTCAGGCGCAAACGCCGCGCTCCCGCATGGCAACCCAGGGGCTCGTCCGTTTCAACGAGGCGAGGTTGCACTCTTTGACTTCGGCGCACAAGTTGCGGGCTATCGCAGCGACATGACACGCACGCTCTTTGTTGGTGCTGCATCGGATGCTGATCTTGCGCAATACCAGCGCGTGCTTGACGGACAGCGGGCGGCGATCGCTCTACTGAAAGACGCGGTGGAGAGCGGGGCACCAGCGCTCCCCTCTGGACGCGCAGTAGACGACGCCGCGCGCGCGGCAATGGGCAACGTGGATGGCGTGTATGAACACGGGCTCGGGCACGGCATCGGACTGCAGACGCATGAGTCGCCATCGCTCTCGCGCAGTGCACCCGAGACTTCGCTCCCTTCTCCAACCGTTTTCAGTGTTGAGCCCGGGATCTACCTTGAGGAGCGAATCGGGATTCGCATTGAAGATCTCGTTGCGGTGGACCTTGCGGGACGCAGCCTGAGCACCCTCACGCGATTCCCTTCCGCCCCCTTGATCGTGGGCTGACGGTTAGACTGGCAGGCAAGAGAGGGTCC
>JAYQPX010000014.1:0-27268 GCA_038145565.1 Chloroflexota bacterium
CCCCGACGGGAGCGTCCTCCCTGAGCGCGTGCCGAGTCGGCAGGCGCTCGACGCGCTCACTGACGCCTTTGGCGAGGGTTCGTTCGGCCCAATGAGCATCGCCGTACGCACCGAAGGTCCCGCCACGAGCCCCGAGAACATCACCCTCCTCTACAACTGGGTCCAGAAGATGCAAGCAGATCCGCGGATTGCGCGCGTGGAATCGTTCGTCTCCATTGACCCGCGCATGAACCTTGCGCAGTACCAACTCCTCTACGCGTCACCCGCTGGTGCGCCGCCGGATCGATTCGCCGTGCAGGTCCTCTCGCTGACCACCAAGGACGATCTCACCGCGATCTCCATTACGCCAACCTACGGTCCGAATCGACCAGAGTCGCGCGCGCTTGTGGCGGAGCTTCGCGCCGCTCGTCCCGACGCGCTCGGCGCTGGAGAGCCGAGTGCGATCACGCCACCTGATGGAGTGATTGCGCTCGTCGGTGGCGGAGCGGCTGAGATCGTTGACGTGGTGGACACCATCTCCGCAGAGTTTCCACGCTCCGCCGCGGTGGTGATCGTCAGCACGCTGCTCATCCTTGCCATCCTCTTGCGCTCCATTGTCTTGCCGATCAAGGCGGTCTTCATGAACATGCTCTCCATCCTTGCAAGCTTCGGCGCACTCGTCTGGATCTTCCAAGACGGGAATCTCTCCGCGCTCCTCGGATTCGCGCCGCTCGGATTCGTTGAGACAACCATCCCCGTGATCCTGTTCTGCGTCCTCTTCGGACTTTCCATGGACTACGAAGTCTTCCTGCTCACGCGCATGCGCGAGATCTACGATCGCACCGGTGACAACGTGGCCGCCGTCGCGGGTGGCCTCGAACGAAGCGGACGCATCATCACCTCTGCCGCACTTATCGTCTTTGTTGTCTCTGCGTCGTTCATCTTCGCGGAGATCGTGTTGATCAAAGCGCTCGGCGTTGGTGTTGCCATAGCAGTAGCACTTGATGCAACGATTGTTCGCGCGCTCTTGGTCCCCGCAACAATGCGACTCTTCGGTGATTGGAACTGGTGGTCGCCGAAGTGGATGCAGCGCCTGCTTGCAGGTCGCATCGCCAGTGAAGCGGAAGCGGAGGCACGCAGCCGATGAAGAAGCAGATGATCAACGCACTTGCACTGGTGATCGCGCTCTTCACGGTGAGCGCATGCAGCGGACCGATCTTGGCGAACCCGCCTGCGGTTGCTGGCGCGCCCATTGTCAAGGCAACACCGCCGCCGCCGCGCAACGATCCACAACCGGTGCAGTTCCCGCGCGACGATGCGCCGCATGATCGACTCACCGAGTGGTGGTACGTGACGGGACACCTGACCACGCTGGATGGTTCACGCGCGTTCGGATATGAAGCCGTTGTCTTCCGCGCCATCCGCGGTGACTTCCCTGTCACCTGGGCGTCGCACATGGCGTTGACGGAGAAGCCGCGCAACGGACGCGAAGGATCGTTTACCTACCACGAGCGTGCCGAGATCGGTCCGCAGGTCGATATCACCGCGATGATTGACGCACCGGTTGCTGCGGCGTTTGCCATCACTGGCGCTGATCCATTGTCTCCCGCAACGTTCGAAAACGATCCGTGGAGCATGATCGTTGGGCTGGATGGTTCGATGCAGATCGGCGCAGAGTGGTTCGATCTGCAGCTCGCTGCACCCGAGACACCCGTGCTGCACGACAACGATGGTTGGGTGGACTTCGATGTTGCGGGCGGTTCCTACTACTACTCGCGCACGCGCATGCCAACCGGTGGAACGCTCACCGTGGACGGTGAGGTGCTCGCCGTTCAGGGGACGTCCTGGTTCGACCATCAGTGGGGCGATTTCATTGCGGTGGGCGGAGGCGGATGGGACTGGTTCGCACTGACGCTGGATGACGGGAGTGCACGCGGGATCGAGGTGACCCTCTCCTTTGTGCGCGCCGCGGATGGCAGCTATCCACTTATCTACGGCACGTGGATCAACGGGGACGGCGACTACGATCGGATCGACGGGAGCGAGATCCAACTGACGCCAACCGGCGAGTGGACGAGCCCGCACACGGGGGCAACCTGGCCCTCTGGCTGGGAGTTGAAGATCCCCACCCGTGGCCTGCAGGTCACGATCACCCCAGATGTGAAGGATCAGGAGCTCGATACGCGAGCCACAACCGGGGTCATCTACTGGGAAGGGTCGAACGTGGTGCGCGGCAGCCTCAGCGGCCGCCCGCTCCGAGGCGATGCCTACGTGGAGCTCACCGGATACGCCTCCCTGCGCTGACCCCGCTAGAATCACCCGCATGACCAGAGACCGTGGACCCCGAACCTTCGTGCTGATCTGCACGATGGCGATTGCCGCGGTGATTGCCTACCCGCTCGTCTTCGGTCGCGATGGATTCCTGAAGACCTTCCCAAAGATGCTCTCCGCGACCCCCGCGCCAAGCGCGTCCGAGTCGCCGAGCGTCTCGCCAAGCCCGTAGCGCAGTTACTGCGCGCAGCATGTTGCGCTGATCTGAACCGATGAGCCACATCTTCATCTCACCGCACCCAGATGACGCGGCGCTCTCATGCGGCGGACTGATTGCACACCTGCGCGAACTTGGACAGAACGTGATCATCATCAGCGTCTTCTCTGGGCACGGTGATCTCACGCGAATGTCTTCATATCAACGGCAAGCACTCGGCTTCGGCGGCAAGGCGATCTGGCCAGCGACAGAGTCGTTTGATCGTGGCTCCGTGGCCGCAGACGTGGATGTCCCAGGTGAAACGGAGCGCGAACTCGCGCCGTGGCAGGCGGAGCGCAGTCGACTCGCCGCAACGCAGCAAGAGGCTGACGCAAGCGCAAAAGAGTTCTGGCAGCGCGCATCCTGGTATCGCAAGGCGGATATCAGCGGCGGCGGCGGACTCCCACACGCAAAGGATGTGGATGCGGTCGGCGGACAAGGGACTACAGCACCCGGCGCGATTGCCGTGGCAGCTGCGGCGGGCGACGCAATGGCGCAGCGCAAGATGGAAGATGAGCGCTACGCACTCTTCAGTGAGGCCGCCGTGATCTTCCTCGACTTGCCAGACGCGGTCTTCCGCGGCTACGAAGGTGACGAGCAGTTGCTTGGTCGCGTTCGCGATGGCGATGTGGCACCAGTTGCACAGCTCGCAAAGGAGATCGCGCGACTCGAACCGCAGCAGGTCTACTTCCCGCTCGGCATTGGGTCACATGTCGACCATCAACTCGCACGCAAGGTTGGTGCGGCACTGCTGGCAGAGCCGCGCAAGTGGGAGATGCCTGGCCCAGACTGGGCGAGCAGGATCTCGTTCTATGAAGACTTCCCGTACGCATGGTGGAGCGAGTTCAACGCACAGGCCGGCCTCCCTCCAGAGTATTCCGCCGAACTACCCGCGGATGTAGCGCTGACGCCTGAGATCGTGGACACGAGTGCGGTCATTGAGACAAAGATCAAAGGGATCTCACTCTACGAATCGCAAACACCGCACCTCTTTGGCTCTGTTGAGAAGATGGCGGACGCGGTGCGTGGACATGGCGCGCGCGTGGCACTCGATGCTGGTCGCACTGGTTCTGCCGAACGCTACTGGAGCGCTGTCCGCCGCTAAGGCCGAACACTGCTACGCGCGAACGCCGTTCCGATCAGGGACGAGTGCAGGATCACCACCTACGGCGAGCGCATAGATCGCTTCGATATCTCGCATCATGTAGTCGATGCAGAACTCTTCGTGCACCATTTCGTGTCCAGCGGCGGCGAGTTTCGCCGCGCGATCAGGATGTGTGAAGAGTTCAATGATCGCCGCTGCGAGTGCAGATGGATCGTGCGATGGAACGAGCGTTCCCGTCACGCCATCGGTGATCATCTCCGGGATTCCCCCTACGTTGCTCGCCACCACCGGTCGCTCTGCCGCGAGTGCCTCAAGGATGGCGATCCCTTGTGCTTCGCGGTAGCTCGGCATTGCCACCACATCTGCCGCCGCCAAGACCGCAGGGATGTCGTCACGACGACCAAGGAACGCAACGCTGTCGCAGCAGAGTTCGCTGCGTAGGTGTGCAGCGGCGAGCCCCTCGAGCCGATCTCGCTCGGAGCCCTCGCCAGCGATCAAGAGGCGCGCCTCCGGGAAGTGGTGGTGCACCAGCGGCCAGGCCTCAATGAGCGTGGGGTGCCCCTTCTCAGGTTCAAGGCGGCCAATCGCCACCGCCACTGGAGCGTCGACGGGGATGCCGAACTCCTTGCGGACCACGTCGCGGCCAGGCGCCTCATCGAAGCGTTCCAGATCCACACCGTTGTAGATCCTGCTGACGGAGGTGCTGTCGCGATTCTCCGCCACGATCTTGCGCACGATCGCGTCACTCACGGCGATCAACCAATCGATGCGCGGCGTGAGCTTCTCAAGCAATTCACGATCCTCCGCAGACCGGAAGCGGCTCGAGTGCAGCGTGGAGACCACGAGCGGGCGCACCCCGGTGCGCTTCTCTACAAGATCGGCCGCATAGACCGCAACAACATCGGCGCGGAACATGTGCGCGTGGATCACCTGCGTCTTCCGCGCGATCATGCGCTCGGCGAGCGCCGCCGCCGCGCGATCATCATGTTCGTCTTCAATCACCTCAACGGGAATCTTCAGACGTTCGAGTCGCTTCACCGTGCTCCCGTGAGAGAGCGAGACCACGCACACATCGTGGCGTGAGTTATCGATTCGCAGCACTGTGTTGACAAGGCTCTCTTGCGCGCCTCCGTTCGTCCCAGTGGCAAGGAGCTGCATCACACGGATGCGTGAGCCATCAGGGAGCGGGCCCGCAGGCGCACGCCCCGTGCACGGCTTCTGGTGGCTCATGCGGCTCATCCAAGAATCTCCAACTTCATCACCTGCGCGTCTACCGCGCCACACTCGTACTTGTACGGTTCGTTCCCGCGCAGGAAGTCCAACTGCGCGCGTCCCTCGTTGATTGCGAGGGTCAGGCCGTGCACGAAGAGAAGCACGCCGGGCGAGAGCGCCCGCGCGGCCGCATCACCTCCAGCATTCCAGTATCTCAATGCACCAGCGTCGCGCAAGAAGAGTCCCGCGGCGAACGTGCCGAACTCGTCGTTGCGCGCCATCAGCATCGTGATGGTGTTCTTGGGCGCAATCGCAAAGAGTTCGCGCAGGAAGGCTACCTCTTCTGCGCCTTTGGCTGTTTCAGTGAAGAGCCCGCGTTCGCCCCAACGTGCGCGATGCAGGCGAATGAACTCTGGAAGGTCAGCGAGCAGGTTTTCACTTGCGCTGATCTGCACGCCTGCCGCTTCACCACGGCGAACCTTGCGCCGGATCTCGTGGCGCTGCTTCTTGTCAAGGCGATCCAAATGTTCATCCAGCGTGCGGATGCCTAGAAGGTCGATGAACGGCGCTGGCTCTTCGATCGCATATGTGGCCGTGCGTGAAGCAACCGTAGCGGCGCGCTGGATTGCGGCAACGATTCGAACGTGTGCGTCGTCAGCGGGACGAATGCGCATCATGTTGATTGGCGCGCTATGCGCAAGGAGTGCCGCTGCAAGTGCATCTGCAACAACATCGGACTCTTGACTCTGGGTGCCCGCGTGTGGTGCGAGCAGCACGGTGGCGTAATCAATATGCAGTGTTGCGCCGGAGTAGATCACGCCATCCGGTCGGCGCATCAGCGGGAGATAACCGAGAAGCTCGCCGTTAGTGGCACTGCGCGCAGCAAGGCTCACGTCTTCCGCGCCACCCCCGTGTGCGCTCCACCAGGCCTGATGAAATGCGCGGAGCGAGAAGGCGCTTGCGCTCGGATTTCCCTCAAGGAGTGCAGACCACTCCGCCTCGCTCACCCCAGCCAGCGGGGTCGCGGAGACAGCGAGGGAGCCTACTGGGGTCGTCATCTCCGTATCGTACGCGCTCCGTACGCTTGAGCGTTGAGGATCACTGGATGCGCACGTTTTCGCTACAGCTCCAACTTTTGGTGCGCTCGGCGGCCGCGCCGTTGGTTGAACTCCTCGCTCCGCCCCGTTGTGGGATCTGCGAGTGCGAGGGGGCGCTGCTCTGTGCGGAGTGTCGCGCTGAGTGGATCACGGACTGCGCGGTGGCACTGCCGGCAGGGAACCTCTCCGCCGCTGCGGCGCTCGGCCCCTACGAAGGCGGTCTCGGTGCGGCGATTCGCACGATGAAATACGGGGGTGTTCAGGGGCTCGCGCGTGAGCTGGGCGTGGCACTCGTGCCCGCGATCAAGCAGGTATCGGCACGCGCAACGTTTCAGGTCGCGCTCGTGCCAATCCCCACGGACCAGGGCCGTGTGCACGAGCGCGGCTTTGATCATGCGGCGCTGCTCGCGAACGCGGCAGGAGCCGCTGCGCAGATTCCCGTTCGAAGACTCCTGACGCGCGTTCGAAGCACCGAACCCCTTCACGGCGCCACTCGCTCCGCGCGAGCATCGATCATGCAGGGGGCCATGTCGTGCAAGGAGGACGCGGAGCTGCCGAGCGCCGTGGTGCTGGTCGATGACATTCAGACGAGTGGCGCAACCGCCCGTGAGGCGGCACGAGCGCTGCGAGTGGCAGGGGTTCGCTGGATCGCCGTGGTGAGCGTGGCCTACGAGCGCTGAGGTGACGCTGATCAACTTGCTATCATTGCCGCATGCCAAAGAACTTTGTTGGAGTCCTCGCCGCCGCGCTCCTAGTCGCCGCATGCTCGGGGACGGACAAGGACGGCGTACCCATTGCAGATCCCGTCGGTGGATTTGGCGAAAACGTCGGTGCGGTCTCTTGTGACTTCGGCGGTCATGATGCGGCGTATCACATCCACTCGCAGCTCACGATCAAGCTGCCTGATGGCACCACTGCAGAAGTCCCACCGAACATTGGCATCAATGATGACTGCATGTACTGGCTGCACACGCATGAACCAGACGGCCAGCTCCACGTAGAGGCTCCAGACGAGACACTTGCAACGCTCGCCGACTTCCTCGAGATCTGGCGTCGCAGCACGAACCCGACGATACCTAACGCGGTGAACGCCGGCCTCGCCGAGATTCGCGTCATGGGCGAACTCGTGGAGAGCGCTGCCTCTGTTGAATTGAAGGAAGGACTCGGGATCGAGATCACCGTCACCGCGTTCCCGGAGTGACAGCTCGGGGTAGCTGCTCCGCTTTGAGATCAAACCACTAGCGAGACCCTTGCGCGCGTGCGGCACCACCGTTGTGGGAGGATGCACGCATGGCCGCCACGAGTAAGAAGAGTTCCGCACCGCCCGCCGCCGCAGGTCGACTCGATCGCATGCTCGGCGCACACCTTGCCGTTGGACCTGGCCTCGTCAAGGCGGCAGATCGAGCCGCAGCTGTTGGCGCAATGGGCCTGCAGATCTTTACTGGGAACCCAACCGGCTGGGCGCGACGCGCAGAACTGCCGAAAGAGCTTCCAGAATTCCGTGCACGCATGAACGAGCATGGCTTTGGTCCGCTCGCAGTACACGCCGCATATCTTGCAAACCTTGCTGGTCCTCGACCTGAAATCCGCGAGAAGAGCATTGCAATGCTGCAACATGAGTTGCGCGTTGCGCCCGCATACGGCGCATCGTTCGTGAACGTTCACATCGGCTCACATCTCGGCACAGGAGTAGATGCTGGTGTCGCGCGCGTCGCCGAAGCGGTTGATCAGATCCTTGACGGCGTTCCGGCCGCGACAAGCGATGCGCTCCTCGTGCTTGAGAATTCTGCGGGCGGAGGAAATGGTATTGGAGAGAGCCTCGATGAGTTGATCGCCATTCATGAAGCAATGGGGAAGCGCCGCATTGATATGTCACGCGTGGGCTACTGCCTCGACTCGGCGCATCTCTGGGGCGCTGGTATTGAGATGTCTGATCTCGACGAACTTGATCGCATCATTGAAGAGTTTGATCGCAAGATTGGCCTTGAGAAGCTCGTGATGATCCACTACAACGACAGCAAGGCGGCGCACGGTTCAAAGTTAGATCGACACCAACACATTGGCGGCGGCGAAGTTGGCGCACGCGGACTCGCCGCGCTGATCAGTCATCCGAAACTCGCCCATGCCGCGTACTACTTGGAGACACCGGGGATGGAAGAGGGCTGGGACAAGCTGAACGTTGAGCGCACGATCCAGCTTGCGCAGGGGAACCTGAAGCTGAAGCCACTCCCCGCGGAAGCGCCCGGCGTGCCGAAAACCGCCAAGAAAGCCGTG
Organism: Chloroflexota bacterium; assembly: GCA_038145565.1. Lineage (GTDB taxonomy): Bacteria > Chloroflexota > Limnocylindria > Limnocylindrales > Limnocylindraceae > Limnocylindrus. The sequence continues at coordinate 8,195 of JAYQPX010000014.1, forward strand.
AAGCCTGTGGCCGCGGTCAAGAAGACGGCGAAGACGCCGAAGCCTGCTGCGAAGAAGAGTGCCGCGAAGCGGAGTGTGAAGCGGCGCTAGCGGAGACCCCCGGCGCCGCGCCGGAATGGTGACACCGCAAAGAGAACGGCCCCGCCAGCCATCAGTGAGCCAATATCTGTGATGCGATCGAGCAGCATGAGGGCGATCGCTGACTCAGGGGGCATGCCGAAGATCCCGACCAAGATGCCAACACTCCCAGCCTCAACAATGCCCAAGCCTGCTGGGGTGAACGGGAAGGTGCTCAACACGGCAGAGGCGAGTGCGGTGAAGAGCACCGCGGAAGGGCCAACAGATCCAGGTGCCGGGTCGACCTGAAAGACTCCGAGTGCAGCGGCGACCGCGCCGAATCGCAGCGCTTGAAGCGCCCAGATCACACACGTGTGCGGGGCAACGCGAACGATCCCGCCGCGCGTGCTCCCCTCTTTCAGTGCGTCAAAGGCGCGCTCCAGTGGTTCGGCGGCCTGCCTGGGGAGCGGCAGCCGCTTGCTCAACCTGCTGGCTGGACCGCGTGCCGCAAGGAGCACCAGGATCCCCACCAGTGCGAGTGCGAGAGCAAACACCATCAGCACCAGCACGGCTGCTGGAAGCTCACCACCGAATGCAATTGCGCCAGAGAGTGCGCCCAGGAGTGCAACCGTAATGAGATCGAGCGCACGCTCCAAGACCACGGTGCCAACACCGCGGCCAAACGACGGACCGCCATTTCGCTTCAGAAGCCACGCGCGGTAGAGGTCACCGATCTTTGCGGGCAGCACGACGTTGACCCAGAAGGAGAGTGCGAGGATCTCAATTGCGGCACGACGCGAGATTGAGAGGTTCACGACACTGAGAAGTTCGCGCCATCGCAGACCACGCAGAAGGAGAGTGGCGAGTGTCGCGGCGAGCGCTCCCGCGAGTGCGAGTGGATTCGCCGAGCCGATCAGTGTTGCAACCTGATCAAGGTTGAACGCGCCGGCAGCGCGCCAGAGTCCGACCAGTAGGACCACGGTGAAGATGAACCCCGCAATCGTAGAAGGACGACGTATCCGCTCGCCAATGCTGAACGAGGCCTTTGCCTCGCTCATTTCGTTTCACCAATCATTCCTGTTCGCCGTAGGTAAAGCCCGACTTGATGCGTCTGTTCCCGCGTGTCGCATTGATCACCTTGACGAACGGCATCGCGAGCCGCGCGAGCAGCGCACCGCGACCGGTAATGAGTTCGTGTGGGGCCGCGAGTGCGGTACGCATCAGTGCAGGCGTTGATGGATCGCCAGCGAGCACCGTTGCTGCGTTGCCAATCTCCATGATGCTGTGCGCGTCTGAAGCCGCAACGCTTGGAATGCCGTGTGTCGCCGCAAGCGTGGCTGCACGCGCATTGCCACCAGGTGTCCAAAGTCGAGCGTTCCACCCTTCGATCCAGTCAACGAGCGTGATGAGTTCTGCGTGTTCTTCTTTGAGGAGTAGCGAACCGCGTGTGCCATCAAATGGGTGTGGAATACCAACCAGGCCGCCTTGCTCGCGAATCGCTGCAATAGCCTCTGCTGGTGAGAGTCCGACCTTGATAGGGCGCTCAATGAAGAGCGCGATCACGTCACCATCTCGCGTGCGCACTTCTGAACCAACGAGGACGCTGATGCCTGGAATCCGCGCGTCGCGGGCGCGCTGCGCACCGTCAACGCGATCATGGTCGGTGATTGCGAGATGGGTGATACCGCGAGCTGCCGCGGCGCGCGTGAGCGCGATTGGATCGCTCAGCGAGTCGAAGCTTGACGAAGTGTGAGCGTGGAGGTCAACGAATGCCTTGGGGGCACCCTCCTGCGTCCAGCCTTCGCGCTGGTGCAGCGGCACGGATCAGGCTTGCGACGTCAGCGACTTGGCGAAGACGTCAAAGTGCTCGAGCGCAGTCCCTGTCCCCTTCGCCACGCAGCTCAGCGGATCTGGTGCCACATGGGCGGCAACACCGGTGACGTTGGTGATGAGGCGATCGATGTTGCGGAGCAGCGCGCCACCACCGGAGAGGACGATTCCCTTGTCGATGATGTCCGCGCTGAGCTCTGGCGGCGTCTGTTCGAGCACGCCACGGATGGCGTCGGTGAGGTTTCGCAGCGGCACCTCCATCGCCTCCGTGATCTCTGTCGAAGTGATGTTCACCTCTCGGGGAAGGCCGGCGATCATATCTCGTCCCTTGACGCTCATCGTCAGCTCCTCCTCGAGCGGAAGGGCGCTTCCAATCTCAACCTTGACCTGCTCCGCGGTGCGGTCGCCGATCATGAGGTTGTACTTGCGTCGGATGTAGAGGGCGATCGCTTCATCAAAACGATTCCCACCAACGCGATGACTCTTGGCCACCACGATGTCAGACATTGAGATCACGGCAATCTCTGCCGTTCCTCCGCCAATGTTCACGATCATGTTCCCCGACGGACCGCTGATTGGCAGCTGTGCACCGATCGCTGCCGCCATTGGCTCTTCGATCAGGTAGGCCTTGCCAGCGCCCGCCTGTCGCGCGGCATCCAAGACGTAGCGCTTCTCAACGGAGGTTGAGCCGGCAGGAACGCTCACGAGGACGTCAGGGCGACCGAAGGAGATCTTCCCCGCCGTCCCCTTCTTGATGAAGTAGCGAAGCATCGCTTCAGTCACCACATAATCAGCGATCACGCCGTCGCGGAGTGGGCGGATGGCGGTGATGGATCCTGGGGTTCGTCCAACCATCTCCTTCGCCTCGGTGCCGACCGCAACGATCCGATCGTCCGCGTCGATTGCCACGACGCTCGGTTCACGCACGGTGATCCCTTGACCCTGCACGAAGACAAGCACGTTGGCGGTGCCGAGGTCAATTCCAATCTTCATGCTGGGCTCTTCTCCTCTTCGCTGACGTGTGTCAGCTCCGCGCCAAGGCCACGGAACTTCTCCTCAATGGTGGCATAGCCGCGGCGGACATGGTGCGCGCCGTGGATCCTGCTCTCGCCAGGGGCTGCGAGTGCGGCAAGCATGAGCGTAGCCCCCGCGCGCAGATCAGGGATGTCTGCCTCAGCCGCAGTGAAGGCCGTCGGCCCGCCGATGCGCGCGTGTCGCGGATCGAGGATCTCTACCTGTGCGCCGAAGTTGCGCAGGCCTACCAGCCACTCAAGTCGATCTTCGAAGATCGTCTCATGGATGTTGCTGACGCCCGATGCGCGCGTCAGGATCAGTCCTGCAGAAGGTTGGAGGTCAGTCGCGAGACCTGGATACGGCGCGGTCGTGATATCTACCGCCTTGTACGAACCTTCGCCCTGTGGCGCACCGCTGACTCGCAACGTGTTTCTCGTCACGCTGTGCTCGACGCCCATTCGCTCCAACACCTCCATGAACGCGCCAAGGTGCGCCGGCTCAATCTCCGTAATCTCTATGCTGCCGCCAATCACTGCGGCGGCTGTTGCGAATGTTCCCGCTTCGATGCGATCTGGCATCACACGGTGTGATGCGCCGTGCAGCGAATCAACGCCGTGGATTTCAATCACATCTGGTGCGGTGCGTTGGACCTGCGCACCCATTGCATTGAGGAGCGTGATGAGATCGTCTACCTCTGGCTCCTGTGCAGCAGGCTGGATGCGCGTCGTCCCTTTCGCGAGCACTGCGGCGAGCATTGCATTCTCTGTCCCCATCACCGTGACGTGGGGGAAAGTGATTGCTGCGCCGCGCAGTCTGCCGCTGCTCTTTGCAAAGTAGTAGCCGTCCCGATAATCGATCTCTGCGCCGAGCGCGCGCATGGCATCCACATGGAGATTGACTGGGCGTCGGCCAATGCGATCGCCGCCAGGATTGCTGATGATCACGCGGCCGAATCGCGCCAGGAGTGGACCGAGCAAAATGAAACTCGCCCGCATCTTGGCCGCCGCCTCGAGTGGAACGAAGAGCCACTCCACATCGCCCGCGGTGAGATCCATCGTGCCATCTGATTCGCGTTCCACCGCAACACCAAGATCGCGGAGAGTGTCGCGCAGCACCTCAATGTCCAAGATCTCTGGAACGTTCTTGAGGTGCAGCGTTTCGCCGGTCAAGACCGACGCGGCCATCATCTTGAGCGCAGCATTCTTTGCGCCGGATACGCGCACGCTGCCGCTGAGTGGACGACCGCCCGTGATGTGGAACGCCTCTTTGGCGAGCACCGTGGGGCGGTACTCCCAGGAGAAGGGTTTGGGCATCGGTTGCTTACTCATGCGTGGATTCTCGCCCCTCTCCCCTCACGGCGTCCAACCGAGCGACGCTTGGGGTGTTGGGGCTCTCGGCGAGGCGTCCTGCGGGGGATCCTGCGTTGCGCCAGGCGATCAGCCGCGCCGGCGGCGTCGTTCCGCAAGATTCAGGTGGAGCAGGGCTCGAGCCATGGCGGCACGTGCAGTGGCAACCGCTCCTGGGTCGGCGTGATCAACCTGTGCGAGTGCCTGCTCGGCAGCCACCTTTGCCTTCTCGATCGTCGCAACGTCCAGGTCTGCGGCGAGATCGGCTGATTCCGCAAGCACGAGGACGCGATCGGGTCGCACCTGCACAAAGCCGCCGATGATTGCCACAAGCTCCACGTTGCCATCCTTGGTGGTGATGCGACCCTCGCCGAGCCCGAGCACGGTGACGTACGGCTCGTGCTTCGGCAGAATGCCGACTTCACCGTCAACCGTTGGAAGAACGAGTGCCGTCGCCGCCCCGGACCACGTGAGGCGCTCCCGCGTCACGATCTCCAACGAGAATGGCATGCGCTAATTCCCTGCTTCTGCAGCGCGGGCTGCTACTTGGCCATCGCGGCGGCGTTCGCGCGCACGTCATCCAACGTGCCGGCGAGGAAGAACGCCTGCTCTGGCAGTGCGTCGGCCTTCCCCTCCAGGATTTCGCGGAACGATGCCACCGTGTCGGCGATCTTGACGAACTTGCCGGGGCGGCCCGTGAAGACCTCCGCGACGAAGAACGGTTGGCTCATGAATCGCTGAAGTCTTCGCGCACGCGCCACAAGCTGCTTGTCTTCAGGGGAGAGTTCGTCCATACCAAGAATTGCAATAATGTCTTGCAGGTCTCGGTAACGCTGCAGGACGCGCTGCACCTCTCGCGCCGTCTCGTAGTGGCTTGCGCCAACCACGTTCGGGTCGAGCACGCGTGACGTTGACGTCAACGGATCCACAGCCGGATAGATTCCCAACTCCGTGATGCTTCGCTCGAGGCGAATCGTGGAGTCAAGGTGTCCGAACGTTGTTGCCGGTGCTGGGTCGGTGTAGTCGTCTGCTGGCACGTAAACTGCCTGCAGCGACGTGATCGACCCCTTCTTGGTGGAGGTGATGCGCTCTTGGAGCGCCGCCATCTCCGTTGCCAAGTTCGGCTGATATCCCACGGCGCTCGGCATGCGGCCGAGCAGCGCGGACACCTCTGAACCCGCTTGCGTGAAGCGGAAGATGTTGTCGATGAAGAGGAGCACGTCACGACCCTCTACGTCGCGGAAGTACTCAGCCATCGTCAAGCCAGAGAGGGCCACGCGCAGACGTGCTCCGGGTGGCTCGTTCATCTGCCCGAACACCATCACGGTCTTGTCGATAACGCCCGAGTCGCGCATTTCATGAATCAAGTCGTTCCCTTCGCGGGAACGCTCACCGACGCCCGCGAAGACGGAGTAGCCGGAGTGTTCTTGTGCAACGTTGCGAATCAGCTCTTGGATCACCACCGTCTTACCGACCCCGGCGCCGCCGAAGATGCCGATCTTTCCACCCTTCTTGAACGGGCAGACAAGGTCGATCACCTTGATTCCGGTCTCAAAGAGTTCCGTCTCTGTCGTGAGATCATCGAATGGAGGTGCAGAGCGATGAATTGGAAGTTGCGTATCCGATTTCACGTCACCAGCCTGGTCGATCGCTTCGCCGAGCACGTTGAAGACGCGGCCGAGTGTTCCTGCGCCAACAGGGACGGAGATTGGTGCGCCAAGGTCTGTGGCCTTTGCACCGCGTGCCAGTCCGTCGGTTGTTGTCATGGCGACTGATCGAACGCGATTGTTGCCAAGATGCTGCTGCACCTCAACAACGAGTGATCCGTCGGCGCGATCGACGCGGACTGCGTTGTAGATCGCAGGCAGCTCTCGTGCGGCGAACTCGATGTCAACGACTGGTCCGGTGACCTGAACGACCGTTCCTACGGCTCCTGCGCTCTTCGTACCTGCGTTCGCCATGACTCCTCCTACGCTCTCAGCTTCAGTGCGCGCTTGCGCCCGAAGCAATTTCGATCATCTCTCGGGTGATGTTCGCCTGTCGCACCTTGTTGTAGGTAAGTGTGAGATCACTGATGAGATCTCCCGCGCTCTCCGTTGCGTTCTTCATTGCCACCATGCGGCTCGACTGCTCGCACGCCGTGGTCTCCAGGACTGCCTGGAAGATGCGCGTGGCAACGTAGCGTGGGAGAAGCGCCTCCAACACCGTGGCGGGGTCGGGCTCGAAGAGGAACTGGCTCCCCGGAATGCCTGCCGTGTCTGCCGTTGGCTGGATTGGGAGTAGCTGCACTCCTTCTGGGCGCTGCACCAGCGTGGAGACGAAGGTTGGGTGGATCAGGGTGACGCTCACCGCACGACCGCCAAGGAAGTCATCCGTGAGAAGGCGGACGAGTGGGGTGACGTCGGCGAAGGTTGGCTTATCCCCGTATCCAGGGAAGGCGGCGGCGATCTCAAATCCGCCCCGAGCGAGGGCGTCACGACCTTTCTTCCCGATCGTGACGATGCGGGTGCCAGACCCTGCGCTCTCCAGCTCCTTCAAGGCGAAGCGGATCAGGTTGGAGTTCAGCGCCCCTGCAAGGCCACGGTCGGTAGTGAAGAGAACAATCAGCTTCGCTCCATCATCGGCAGGCTTGCGGAGCAGTGCATGCCCCTCTTCACCCAGCACCGAGGCGAGGTCCGCGATCACTTCATCAATGGAGTGGCCGTACGGTCGTGCTGCGAGCGTGGACTCCTGCGCACGCTTCAACTTCGAGGCGGCGACGAACTGCATGGCGCGCGTGATCTGGCGAATGTTCTTCACCGCGCCGATGCGTCGTCGGATCTCGCGCTGGCTTGCCATTAGGCGAGGAAGCTCTTCCGGAACACTTCAACAGCCTCATCCAGTCCCTTTGCGGCGTTGTCCGTCAACGCCTGCTCCTTGGCGAGTTCGGCGAGCACCTGTGGGCGCTCACGATCAAGGAACGTGTAGAAGCCGCTCTCAAACTCGCTCACGCGCGGCGTAGGGATGTCGTCCAGCTTCCCCTTTGACGCGACGTACAGGATGGCGACCTGCTTCTCCACCGCCACTGGTGCGTACTGTGGCTGGCGTGTGATGGCTGAGAGCTTCTCACCGCGCGTCAGCTGATCGCGCGTTGACTTGTCGAGGTCACCGGAGAACTGCGCGAACGCCGCGAGCTCTCGGTACTGCGCAAGGTCGAGCTTCAACGGTCCGGCAACCTTCTTCATTGCCTTCGTCTGCGCGGCCGAGCCCACACGCGAGACGGAGATACCAACGTTCACCGCCGGTCGCTGACCCGCGTTGAAGAGGTCGGTCTCAAGGAAGATCTGTCCGTCCGTAATGGAGATGACGTTCGTTGGGATGTACGCCGAAACGTCGCCCGCCTGCGTCTCGATGATTGGAAGCGCAGTGATAGAACCACCGCCCAGATCGTCCGAGAGTCTCGCAGCGCGTTCGAGGAGTCGGCTGTGCAGGTAGAAGACGTCTCCTGGATACGCTTCGCGTCCTGGCGGTCGGCGCAAGAGGAGCGCCATCTCGCGATACGCAACCGCGTGCTTGGAGAGATCGTCGTAGACGCAGAGTGCGTCGCGCACCTCGCTCCCGTCGACAGTGACACCTGCTTCCATGATCTCTTCTGCAATCGCGCAACCGGCGAACGGCGCAAGGTACTGCAGTGGTGCTGGGTCTTCGGCCCCTGCGACCACCACGACGGTGTGCCCCATGGCGCCCTGCTTCTCCAACATGGCAACAACGGTGCGCACCGTCGAGAGCTTCTGGCCGATTGCAACGTAGATGCAGATCAGGCCCTTCCCCTTCTGATTGATGATCGTGTCGATCGCCACGGCGGTCTTGCCGGTCTGGCGGTCACCGATGATCAACTCGCGCTGTCCGCGACCGATCGGGATAAGTGCGTCAACCGCCTTGATGCCAGTCTGCACTGGCGTGGTGACTGACTTGCGGCTGATCACGCCCGGCGCAATGCGCTCAACGGGTCGGCTCTTCTTTGCGTTGATTGGACCCTTGCCATCCAGTGGACGACCGAGCGGATCAACCACGCGACCAATGAGTTCTGGTCCAACCGGGACCTCAACCACGCGACCGGTGGTCTTTACGGTGTCGCCCTCTTTGATGCTCTTCGCATCGCCAAGGAGCACGGCGCCGACCGTCTCTTCGCCAAGGTTGAGTGCCATGCCGGCCACACCGCCAGGGAACTCCAGAAGTTCAGACGAGAGTGCGCCAGAGAGTCCGTAGACCTGCGCAATGCCGTCGCCCACTTCGACCACGGTGCCAACGGTGCGCGACTCGGCGCCGCCGTCAAAGCCTGCGATCTGCGACTTCAAGATGCTGATGATCTCGTCTGACTTGATTGCCATGGTTCTCTGCTCCTCGCTGCTCTACGCGCTGCGCCGGTTCAGCCGGCTGCCGAAAGGATGCGCTCGCGCATGCGCGCAAGTTTTCCTTTGACGCTTCCATCAATGAGGAGGTCGCCCACGCGAAGCGTGACGCCTCCAACAAGACTTGGGTCAATGTCATAGTTGACGCGCACTCGGCCACCGGCAATCGCTTCTGCCTGCGCCTCAATCTTGCTGCGCTCGTCTGCGCCGATCTCCGAAGGCGTGCTCACACGCGCATTCGCGATGCCGTTGCGAGCGTCCAGCGCCTCATGCGTGGCCTCAGCAATTGCTGGGAGTCGTCCCAACGCTCGGCGCGAAGCGAGTGCTCCCATCAGCGTGTGTACGGCTGGGCTCACCGTTGCTCCGGTTGCCGCCTCAAGAGCGCCGACGCGTGCCGCCGCCGGGGTGCGCGGATCATCCAGAATCGTGCGAGCCCCTGGTGCGCGCACCACCTCCGCGACGCGATCGAGCTCAGCCACGAGGGCCTCTGCCGCCGCGCCATCTCCCGCGAGGGAGAGGAGGGCTGCCGCATAGCGACGTGCGGAGCCGAGGGGTCGATCCACGATCAGTTCCCCTTCCCGCGCTGCTCGTCCAAGAACTCGCCAACGAGTGCACGCTGACGATCACCGTCCATCGATGCGCCGACCACCTTGGTTGCCGCGCTGATTGCAAGATCAGCAACTTCACTTCGAATAGACGCGAGTGCGCTGACGCGCGCCGCCTCAATCTCTGCCGTTGCGTCGGCACGCATCTTCTCAAGTTCGACTTTGAGTGACGCCGCCTGTTGTTCGCGAATCTGCGCCGCCGCCTTCTCTGCGTTGGCGCGAATCTCGTTGGACTCACGTCGAGCTTCTGCCAAGGAGGCGTCTGCCGCTTCAATGGCACGACCCTTGGCGAGTGCAGCGTCTGCCGCGTCGCGAAGGCCGCGCTCAATACGTTCGCGACGCTCATCCAACATCTTGGTGATGGGGCCAAGCGCTGCTGCACGCAAAACAATGATGAAGAAGCCGAAGTTCGCCGCAGAGATCAAGATCCAGAACAGGTTGAAGCTCAAGCCCGCACCTTCAGCTTCGCCAGCGGCTGCCTCAGCATACGGGAAGGCTCCGAGCACTCCCTGAATCAACTCAATCATCTGCGGCTCAACGCTCTGCACGTTTGCTGATTAAAGAACGAGTGAAAGGATGCCGAGCACGATCGCAAGAACGCCGAGGCCTTCTGCGAACGCCGCACCGATGATGAAGACGCCGCGGATTGCGCCGGCCGCCTCTGGGTTTCGACCGATCGCGCTCACCGCTGCGGCCGCGGCCATGCCTACGCCGAGGGCCGGTCCGATTACTGCAAGGGCCGCGAGGCCCGCCTGGAGCTTGTCCATCTCTGTACCTCCTACTGTGACCGCCGTCCGGACGCTTCCGCTCGGTCGGTCCTGCTGTCTCTCAGCTACGGCTAGTGTGCCGCAACTCGCGATTCTGCTCCCGCCGCGGAGCCTTCACCTGCTCCAGCAGGTTCATGATGCTCATCGTGCTCCTCTTCGTGGTGCCCCTCCATGGCAAGCATGGTGAAGACCAAGATGAGCACGCTGAAGATAAGACCTTGCATCAACCCAACGAAAAGCTCGAGGCCATAGAGCGCAAGCGGAATGAATGCAATGGTGATGGTTGTCATCACGGCAAGGGCGAGCTCGCCACCATAAATGTTGCCGAAAAGTCGCATGGCGAGCGTGATTGGCTTGACAAACTCAAGGAAGAATTCAAGAACACCGACAATGAGACCAATGGGGCCGCCCTTTAGCGAGAAGAACTTTCCAAGATATCCGCCGAATCCCAGCGCTCGGAATCCTTGATAGTGAAAGTAGAAGAAGGCAACGAGTGCAAGGCCAACGGTGACGTTCACGTCACTGGTTGGCGCGCGGAACTCGTGGACGCGACCAACGCCTGGAATGAGACCGGACCAGTTGGAGACAGCAACAAAGAGGAAGCAGGCGAGGAAGAAAGTGATGAACGGCTTTGCCGCTGCGCCACCGATTCCAATGGCGAAGTTGGAGAGGCTTTCGATTGCAAACTCCAACGCGTTCTGCACCTTCCCTGGGATCTCTTTCATTCGCCGTGCGGCGATCGTCAGCGGAATGGTGACCGCCGCAATGACGATCCAGCTCATGATGATCGAGCCGGTGATGCTCGGATAGAAGTCAAAGAGTGACGCGGCATGCGTTGGATCGCCACCAAGGTCAATGACCGTGTGCGGAACGATCGGCTCCAGTGCGCGCTTGATCACGTCGCCTGGGAAGCCGTTCAGCCCGACTCCGCCAAAGGTTGCAATGGCAAAGGCGTCGAGGGCGAGGACGCCAAGTGCTGCGAGAAGGAGGGTGCGTCGTGTCGTGGACTTGCGGGGAGCCGCGATGCTCACTACTCGCTCCTTCCAGACTTCTCGTTGGCTCGCGCCTCTAGTTTCTGTTCTCGTCGCCGGCGGTCTTCTTCGTCGATCATGTTCAGCGCTCGGCGGACGGTACGTGCCGCTCCGATCGAACCGACCGCGAAGCCCCCGAGGAACCCAACCACCAAGAAGAGTGGTCCGCTCCCAAGAAGCCCATCCAGCCAGTTCCCGAGGAGTGCCCCGCCAAGGTTCGCCACGAGGAGCATTGCGCCGATCTGCGAGAAGAGCACGAGGTAGGCGCTCTTCCCTTCGAAGGCAGCCTCCGCGGGCGGCTCGTTGGGGGTCCGCGGGGATTCTAGCCGAGGGGTCTGACTCTCGCGCTGATCTCCAGGGGCACGCTCAGGGAGGCTCACTTGGAGGTCCGCTCGGTTGCACGGGAGAGGTAGGCGATCACGCCGCCAAGCACCACCAAGAGGCCCATGAAGGCGTAGAGGGTGGCGCTTCCGGTCAGAAGGAGTGCGAGGACGGAGAGCGCTGCGGTGAGGGCATAGAGGACGAGGACGGAGCCGCGGTGCGAGAAGCCGTAGCTGAGAAGGCGGCGATGGATGTGGCTTTCATCCGGCGTATAGGGTGATCGACCGGCGGCGATCCGCCCGACGATGACAAAGAGCGCATCGATGATTGGCACGCCAAGGATGAGAAGTGCGGCGGCCACCTTCGCCGTACCGAGAAGCGCAAGGACGGCCAGCGCATACGCCACTGCGAGAATGCCGCTCGTCCCCATATAGATGGATGCTGGGTAGAAGTTGAAGCGCAAGAATCCGGCGAGCGCGCCCGCAAGGGTGAAGCTGAGGGCGGCGAGCAGCGGACTTGTTGGGAGTGCGATGACGCCGAGTGTGACGGCAGCGAAGAGCGAGATGCCCCCAGAGAGTCCATCCAGCCCGTCAATGAAATTCATGCTGTTCTGCATGCCGAGCGTCCAGAAGATCGTGACGCCAAGCGCGATCGCGTCTGGGAAGAGCAGGTCGCCCGCGCCAAGCGGGTTTGAGATAAAGGCGATCCGCAACCCGAAGGCGATTGGGATCAGCGCGATCAGAAACTGTCCAATGATCTGCCAGCGTGCGCGCAGATCGTAACGGTCGTCAATCAGGCCAATCACTCCAGCGATCGCGGGGCCGAGCAGGAGTGCAGCGGCGCCAGCGTCTCTCAGACGTGCGCCACCATTCCCCGCGGGAAGGCTGAGGGTGGGCCCAAGGAGCACAACGGCCAGTCCGACAAGCGCGAACGTGATCGCAACTGCAAAACCTCCGGCCCGAGGGATCGGTCGAGTGTTGATGCGACGCTCATTTGGATGGTCAGTGATGTTTAATCTGGTGGCTACTACTCTCATTATGTACGTTCCCAAACCTGCAATGGATGCTGCGGCAAGGAAGATCAGTGCAAAGGTTGCGGCGCGGTCCACCTAATCACCTGTTGTCGGGTGAATTGATTGCGCGTCACCTGCATGTGCGAGCGCTGATGCGTCAGCACCAGGGACAGGGAATGCGCGTGCCATCTTGGTCACTTCGGCTTCGATGCGCGCCAGTGCCGCTGGATCTTCGCGACGCGCGATCGCCTCTGCCGACCAAACGGCAATCTGCTCCATTTCGGCAGGGCCCATGCCGCGTGTGGTGGCAGCAGGCGTGCCGTATCGAACGCCGCTCGTCACCATCGGCGAACGTGTGTCACCGGGAATGCTGTTCTTGTTGATCGTGATTCCCGCCGTCTCGAGCGCGGCGGTCGCCTCTTTCCCGGTGACACCGAGTTGTGTGACGTCGCAAAGGATGAGGTGATTATCTGTTCCCCCAGTCACCACGCCAAATCCGTTCGACTGCAGCGCGGCGGCGAGCACCTGCGCGTTCTCGAGCGTGCGCTTCATGTAACTACGGAATTCTGGCTCAAGGGCGAGCGAGAAGGCGACCGCCTTCGCACCAATGACGTGCATCAGTGGTCCGCCTTGGCTCCCTGGGAAGACACTCTTGTCAATGGTGGCACCGTCAGTCGCCCGCGCGAAGGCGATTCCACCGCGCGGACCACGCAGCGTCTTGTGCGTGGTGCTCGTGACAATGTCTGCGTGCGGAAATGGTGAGGGGTGCAGTCCGGCAGCAATCACACCCGAAATGTGCGCCATGTCCACCATCAGTTTTGCCCCTGCAGCGTGAGCGATCTCTGCGAATCGTTTGAAGTCGAGGGTGCGTGGGTACGCGGATGCGCCAGCGATCAGCACCTTCGGTTTCGCTTCGGCGACGGCGCGTTCAACGCCTTCCCAGTCAATGAGGCCGTCGTCTTCACGCACGCCATAGAAGTGCGGCGTGAACCACTTCCCAGAGACGTTGACGGAGGCGCCGTGCGAAAGGTGACCACCCTGGGAGAGGCTCATGGCAACAAACGGATCGCCTGGCTTCATCAACGTGTCGAATGCTGCGATGTTCGCGGACGCTCCAGAGTGTGGTTGCACATTGACGTGCTCACTCCCAGGGAAGAGTTGTAGCGCGCGTGTGCGGGCAAGATCTTCAACAGAGTCGATGTGTTCACACCCGGCGTAGTAGCGTTTCCCCGGGTACCCCTCGGCGTACTTGTTGGTGAGAATCGTTCCCTGCGCCTCACGAACCGCGGCGTAGGCGTAATTCTCAGACGCAATCAGCTCAATATGATCACGCTGGCGCATCGCTTCGCGTTCAAGGATCGCGTTTAGCGCAGGGTCGACCTCGCGCAGCGACTGATCTGCTCGCGGATCACGCTGAGCCTGGATCTCCTCTGGTGTGCGCCGAGTGTTCATACCCCTATTCTCCGTCCAAACCGAGAATCAGGCGCTCGATCATTCGCGCTGCACCGTCCGCTTCGCTCGGCGGCGCCAGGTAACGTGCGGCACGCTGAACCGGCTCAGGGGCGCCATGCATCGCCACGCCGTGACCTGCGGCGAGCAGCATCTCAAGGTCGTTGTGCTGGTCGCCGATCGCCATCGTGTCAGCAAGCGAGATGTTGAGCCGCTCCGCAAGCCACTTCAAGGCCGCGCCTTTGTTGACGCCGGGAGCGGTGAACTCCAGGTATTCCGGGTGGCTGATGGTGACATCGAGATCGCCCCCGAACGTTTCCCGCGCATGCTCCAACACCGTCTCCGGATGTCCGGCTGGCGCGTGTGCAACAACTTTGGAGATCTCTTTGGGTTCTTGTCGTAGATGATGCGCAAGATCCGCAATGGAGTGGAGGCGCTCAACCGCATTGCCTGCAAGCCAACCTTGATACGTCTCGTAGTGCGGATCGGTTGCATCAAAGGCGTAATCGTCTTGGATTACGGCGTGCCCCCAAAGATCGTTCTGTCGGCACCACTCAACGGCACGCGCGGCAAGTGTTGAAGTGAACGGCACATGACGAAGCAGCGTGCCGCTCCCGGTTTCACCAGGCGCTGGCAGTTCGCGCGCGATCGCCCCTTGCATGCCAATGAGCGGTCCGTTCACCCCCGCAGTGCGTGCGTATTCAATGAAGCTTGGGATGTTGCGCCCGGAGGAGATCGTGGTGATCACACCGCGCTCGCGTGCCGCACGAATTGCATCAGCGGTGCGCTGGGAGATCGCCCCTCCATGGGGGAGCAACGTGCCATCAAGGTCCATGACCAGCAACTTGATCGGTGAATCGCTCATCTGCTCAACCTAGCCGCTACGTCGGATCTCCGCGACGCGTGGGCGCCCTGAGAGATCTCCGCGAATGCTGCAGCGCCACCCAAGGCCGAGGCCGGCGACGAGTGCGCTCACCGCGTCCGCTTGACCATCGCCAAACTCGAGTGCCGCGGCGCCACCTGGGCGCAGGAGTCTTGGAAGCTCGGCGATCAGTCTTCGGATGCACTCAAGTCCATCACTGCCTCCGTCGAGCGCAATGCGCGGCTCGGTCGCGATCGCCACTTCAGCGAGGCTCAGCGGAAGGGCAGTCTCGTCACGCTGTCCCGCGCGCTGGAAACGGGCGGCGTCTCTTGCCGCATCCACTTCGGCTGTTGGCACATACGGGAGGTTGGCGACAAGGAGATCAAGATGCGGCGGATCCCCTGGGGCACGGCCCGCAAGAAGTGGTTCTGCAAGATCTCCGTGCAGGAACGTCACTCGTGGTGCAACTCCAGAGCGGAGCGCGTTCGCGCGCGCAACTGCAAGCGCGTCGCCTGAGAGGTCGGTGGCGGTGAAGCGCAGCGGGACGGGTGACTCGGTCACAAGGGCGAGCGCAATCGCCCCGCTCCCCGTGCCGATCTCTGCGGCGTTCAGTGGTTGAGGGGCACGTCCCAATGTGCGCGCAGCGGCGGCTCGATCCGCCAAATAGGCGAGCGCCGTCTCAACAAGAAGTTCGCTCTCTGGGCGAGGGTCCAACACATCTGGTGTGACAAGAAGTTCGAGGGCACGAAAGCCGCGCGTGCCGGTGAGGTGACTCACCGGTCGCCCCTTCGCGCGTTCGCTAACCAGCGCCGCGAGTGCGGCGCGTGCATCACCTGCGGCAAGCGCGGCGCGTGCAACGCGCAGCGCTTCTGCAAGCTCAGGGTGGCGCTCGCTGAGTGGTTCTGGTTCTGGCAGGAGTGCGCTGCTCGGTAGAGGAAGTGGAAATCCGGCAGCGACGGCGGTGCGCAGCGTGGCAACACGCGTACCGAGCAGAGCGGCGAGGAGAAGTTCTGCATCGAGGCGCGGGCTCGAACTCCCAGCAACTTCAAGTGCGTCCGTGGCGGTGCGTAGCAGTGCTGGGCCGTCCGCTTCGCTTTGAAGGAGTCGATCGTTCTGGAGGTTTCGGTCGTTCACTCGCCCGCCAGACGCTCCGCCTGCTCGGCGGCAGCAAGTGCATCATGAAAGACGGAGAGGTCGCCGCTCAACACACCATCAACATCGAACTTGTCCAGCCCAATGCGATGATCGGTAACGCGGTTCTGCGGTCCGTTGTATGTGCGAATCTTTTCGCTTCGATCACCGCTTCCGATGAGCGCCTTGCGCGCAACCGAATTCGCACTGCGCTTACGCTCCTCTTCTGCGGCCAGAAGTCTGCTGCGCAAGATTGCGAGACCCTTCTCTTTGTTGCGTAACTGGCTGCGCTCGTCTTGCATTTCGACCACCGTGCCGCTCGGAACATGCGTGATACGAACGGCGGAGTCGGTGGTGTTCACACCTTGGCCGCCGTGGCCGGAGGCGCGCTTCACATCAATGCGAATGTCGCCCTCTGGAATGACGAAGTCGACCGCCTCTGCAACTGGAAGCACCACCACCGTGGCGGTGCTGGTGTGAATTCGCCCAGAAGATTCGGTGGCAGGGACGCGCTGAATCCGATGCACTCCGGCTTCCCACTTGAAAGCGGCCCATGCGCCTTGCCCACTCACTTCTGCCATCGCTTCGCGAACGCCGCCGAGTGCGGTCTCGCTCAACGCGTCGACCTCAACCTTCCAGCCGCGTCGTTCGGCGTACCGCAAATACGCACGGAAGAGTTCGCCGGCGAAGATCCCCGCTTCGTCACCCCCCGCCCCAGGACGAACTTCGATGAGCACGTCTTTGCCGTCGTTCGGATCGGGATCGAGGAGGAGTGCGGGAAGCCGCTCAATGATGTCGCGCTCGATCGCCTCCGCGGCGGCTCGCTCTGCAGCAGCAAGCGCGCGCATCTCAATGTCTGCGCCAGGATCCAGCTCCATCCCCTTTGCATCCGCCTGACGTGCACGTGAATCCGTGAGGGCCGCGGCCGTTTCTGCGAGCGGTGCGGTGCGTGAGAGTTCGCGACCGATTCGTGCCAGCGCCGTATGGTCTGCAAGCACCTCTGGCTGTGTGAGCTGCTCCTCGAGTTCCGCGCGCGTGCGCAGTGCGATCGCCAGTCGTGCCTCAAGTTGTGCGAGGTCAGCCATGTGGCGCCTCCGCCGACAAGCTCCCCCACGCAGGACGCTCCGAACCTGCGGGAGCGCTTCCGCCTTCCGCCTCTACCGCCACCGTGAGCGCGGCGATGGCTACGTCGTGCATCTCGTCATCTGGCGTGCGCGTGGTAATCCGCTGGACGGCGAGTCCGGGGGCGGCGAACGCGCGGGCGATCGGATTGGTGCGGTACTTCCCAAGGAGTCGCAAGATTTCGTAGGAGACTCCTGCAACGAGCGGGATGCCGATCACGCGACTCACCACCGTGGCGAGCGCATCGAGTCGACCGAGGAGCGAGAAACTCACCAAACTCACGAGGATCACCACAACAAGAAACTCAGTGCCGCAGCGAGGGTGCGCCGTCGGCCAACGAGCGAGTTCGGCGCGCGTCAACGCGCCGCCGTTCTCAAGCGCATGGATCGCGCGATGCTCTGCGCCGTGATACCGATACGTTCGATCGATGTCGCGGCTGCGTCCAGCAAGCGACAGATACGCAAGAAGCACGCCGATCTGCAACACGCCGTCAAGTGCGCGCTCCGCAAGCAGTGAATCAACCCCTGCAGCACCAAGCGCAAACGATGCGCCGAGCGCGGGAACGATATTGAAAAGTGCAATCACAAAGACAAAGGTGAGCAGCACCGTCATACCAGAGATCGCGCGGTCAGATCTACTGCTCTTGACGCCAACACTCGCCTGTCCAGTCGATATCTCTGCGCTGCGCATCAGCCATCGGCTCCCCAATATCAGCGTCTCAACAAGGATCACCACGCCGCGCGCGATGGGGAGTCGCGCCGCAACCTGGCGCACTCGTCCGTTGGGAAGCTGCTCGCTCGTGGTGAGAATGCTGCCATCTGGAACGCGGATCGCGACGCCAATGTGCGCCGGTCCGCGCATCAGGATGCCGTCTACAAGGGCCTGTCCGCCGTACGCAAGCGTGCGCGTGGGCGCGGCGACAGCCGCGAGTGCGAGAGCGATCAGGTCTGATGCGCGTCGAGCAACGACGCCACTGTGGCGTCGCACGGAGATCAGCGCGAGCGCCCGAGGCGCTTCTGGAATCGCTCCACCTGTCCAGCGGTGTCGAGCACGATCTGCTTCCCCGTGAAGAACGGGTGGCAGCTGGAGCAGACTTCGGTCTTCATTTCGCTTGAGCGCGTTGAACCGACGCTGAACTTGGTGCTGCATGCGAGACACGTGATCTCGATCTGGTTGTACTTGGGATGAATCTCTGGCTTCATCAGCGGCTCTCTACGCGTCCGGTGCGGAGGCGACCACGTTGACGCGCTTCTTCAAGCGCGATGCGTAGTCGAACTTCACGCGACCTGTGACGGTTGCATAGATGGTGTAGTCGCTGCCAAGGCCAACGCCACGGCCAGCGGCAAACTGCGTTCCACGCTGGCGAACGATGATGCCGCCTGCGTTGACAAACTCACCGTCGCCAACCTTCACGCCAAGACGTTGGCCAGCGCTGTCCCGTCCGTTGCGGCTGCTTGATCCTGCCTTCTTATGTGCCATGACGTCCTCCTCGGTTTCCCGCGACTACTTGATTATTCAGCGTCAGCTTGCGTTTTCGTCGCTGGCTTCTTCGCCGCGGGCTTCTTTGTCGCTGGCTTCTTCGCCGCCGTCTTCGTTGGAGCGCTCTTCACTGCGGGCGCTTCCACCTTCAACTTCTCAGCGAGCGCGGCGTCGGCCTTCGCCTTTTCGGCTGCGGCAGCCTTTGATGCAGCCTTCGCCTGTTCGCGCTCTGCGGCGCCAGCTTCCCAGATCGCCTTTGCGCTGGTGCCATTCACCGCAACTTCTGTGACCTTAATAAGATGCAGTTCCTGGCGGTGGCCCTTGCTGATGCGGCTGCGCGCCTTTGGTCGGTATTTGAAGCTGATCGTCTTTACGCCGCGCTCCTGGCCAACCACGAGTGCGGTGACCTTTGCGCCGCTGACGACGGGGGTTCCAACCTCTGTTGAGGTTGCGGTGCGCACAAGGAGGACGCGATCGAAGGTGACCTCGCTACCTGGGGTAGCGTCAAGCAACTCTACGTGCAGCTCGCTGCCGAGCTCCACGCGATACTGCTTCCCACCGGTTTCGATGACTGCGTACATGCTTGGTTCACCCTTCATTGTTCGAGACTTCCGCGGCGGCCAAGCCGCGGGGGGGGGGGGGGGGGGGCGCGGGGGG
>JAYQPX010000015.1:0-26847 GCA_038145565.1 Chloroflexota bacterium
CTCGCTCGTCCTGAAGCCGAAGGCGTAGCGTCATGGCACTGACCATCGGCATCGTCGGTCTTCCGAACGTGGGCAAGTCCACGCTGTTCAACGCGCTCACCAAGAACAACGTGCTCGCGGCGAACTATCCGTTTGCAACGATCGAACCGAACATCGGCGTGGTGAACCTGCCGGATTCGCGCCTGGATGTGCTCGCCAAGATCTTCGGATCGGAGAAGATCCTGCCAGCGCCCGTCTCGTTTGTTGACATCGCCGGCATCGTGCGCGGCGCATCCACGGGCGAAGGGCTCGGCAACAAGTTCCTCTCGCACATCCGTGAGGCGGATGCCATTGCGCAGGTGGTGCGCGGCTTCGCCGACGAAGACATCATCCACGTGGACGGGAAGGTGGAGCCGAAGAGCGACATCGGCACCATAAACACTGAGTTGATCTTTGCCGATCTTGAAACGCTCGAGAAGTCGCGTTCGCGTTACGAGAAAGAAGTCAAGGGGAAGAAGATCGACGCGGAGGTGTTGACCGTGGTTGACGCCGCCGTTGCGGCGCTGAATCGCGGGGAGCCGCTCTCCACCACCGGTCTGGACCTCTCGTTGATCAAGGAGCTCGGCCTGTTGACGGCGAAACCGATCATCTACGTCTTCAACGTGGACGAAGCGGTGCTCACATCCGCCGCAAAGCGCGCGGAGCTTGCGGCACTCGTGGCGCCGGCAGAGGCGGTCTTCCTGGACGCCAAGATCGAATCGGAGCTCGTGGACATGTCCGAGAGCGAAGCGGCGGAGCTGCTCGCCTCCATGGGGCAGAGCGAATCCGGACTGCACCAGCTGGCGCGCATCGGCTTCGGCGCGCTCGGCCTGCAGACGTATCTGACGGCCGGACCGAAGGAGGCGCGCGCCTGGACGATCAAGAAGGGTTGGACCGCACCGCAGGCGGCGGGCGTGATCCACACCGACTTCCAGCGCGGCTTCATCAAGGCCGAGATCGTCTCCTTCGATGACTTGGTGAGCGCAGGATCCATGAACGCCGCCAAAGCGGCTGGCAAGGTGCGCATGGAAGGAAAGGAATATGTCATGCGCGACGGCGACGTGGTGGAGTTCCGCTTCAACGTCTAGCGCCACCCTGCCTGCGCAATCGGCGGCGCACGGCGCGATACATGGCACGCAGCGGAGACGCGGCGCGCACAGCCGGAGGGAGTTTTAGCGCCTCCACCGCTGCGTCGAAACCACTTGGTGACTCCCCTGGCTCGTGGACGTGATGGAGACCGTTGCGCTCCAGGAATGCGCAGGTGGCGCGCAGCCTGCTCGCGTGATTTCTTTTCATGGCGGAGTAATCAGCCTTCTTAAAAAGTTCAGCCGCATTGATGTCTGTTACGCCGCGCGGCCCACTCACATCCGTGTGCGGGATCTCAAAGTAGCGTGCGAGTTCAATCGTGCGTGAATCGTGGGCGAGCACATACGCTGGCCGCCCAGCGAGTAGTGCCGCGACGTTTCCATGGATGCGGGTTCCGAACGCGACATCAATCTCTTCAAGGCCATGAATCCAAGTGCGGGGATCTAGGTAGAACGCGGTAGTGGAAGGACTGAGAATCGGATCCTTCGGCGTGATCGGTGCGCCGTCAAGGTCCTCAACTGGCGTATCCCACTCGCGTTGCAGGAAGATCCGTAGATCTCGTGAATCTTGCGCAACGTAAAGAGTTCGGCGGTACGCCTTTCTGTGTCGCTCTGCCATATCCCGGATTCCATTAATGTGTGGCGTGAGGTTCATCCCCACGTAGCTCTGAGAAGTAAGTTCTGGTGCGCGAGATGGAACACGCGCAACTCCATCATTAAGAAACATTGACGGGCACCCGATGATCTCCACGCGGTTCGAACCAAATCCGAGCAACTTCAGGTAGTTTGCGGTGAACTCTCCGCGAACCCCAATGCTTTCCGAGCGATCTAATACCGCGCTGACGAACCTCCGGACGTGCGAAGCGAGTGGAGTGAGTTCTGCAGGGTCACCCTCACCAACCGCCTGGGCCCCCACACCGAAGACGGTCACTGGAATGCGCAAGCGTTCAATGCATGCACTCATCTGCTCAAGGTGGTTGATGAAATCTGGTCGGAACGCATTTGCAAGCGGTATCACGAAGTGATCAAATCGTTCGTTGATCCAGCCAGCATCTTCTTCACGAGCATTGAACACATCAGCTGAAATCTCGGCTTGAGTGGTTGAGAGCAAGCGTGCTGCGGCGTGACTGAAGAGCAGGTTGCCACTATTCGTACCAATCAGATTCTTGTCGAGAGTTTCGCGAGCCTGAGCAACTCGGAGCGGGCTCTTGGCCGCTCGGATCAAGATGCGTTGGGTGGTCGCGGTGCTCATGCCCGCAATGATAGTCTTCGGCGATGGGTGCCGCACGCAACATCCGCTACTTGAGCGACGCGGATGTAGCCGCGCTCATGCCTCACACAGATGTGCAGATCTCTGTCGTCGAGCGTGCGCTGCGCGCGATAGTGAGTGGAACAGCCCATCAACCTCCGAAGGTTTCGTTGGACATTGTGAAGAAATCTGCGTTTGTCCATGTGATGCCAGTGGCGATTGACCAAGATCCGCCGCATAGAGCCGGAGATGTGCGCATCGCCGGTGCGAAGTGGATTAGTGGCGGCAGTGGCATAGCGATCGGAGGTGTGGTGCTTGTCGAGCGTGCTGGAGCAGGAGGTTTGCGTGGAATTGTCTCGGCCGCTGGACTGACCGCCGCGCGCACGGCGGCGGTGAGCGGTACAGCGATCCGCGTGGCTCGGCGGCGGCTCGGCGCAGTTTTGCGCGTGGCCTTCGTAGGCGGTGGCGTGCAGGCGCACTCGCACCGCGAGATGCTCGCAGCGGAGCACCCGGCCGCCTCGGTTACGTTCCTAACACGTCGCAGTGCGAGCGAACTGCCGCTGCGCGTTGGCGATCGCGTGGCAGAGAACGATGAGGAGGCACTGCGCGACGCGGATCTGCTGATCACCGCTGCTGCATTTGGTACAGAGGCGCGCGCACTGCCACTCGGCCTCCTTGCGCCTGACGCCACCATCATCGCCATCGACTACGCGACGAGCATCCGGGGCGAAGATCTCGCGCTGCTGCGCGCACACCGCCCCGTGCGCCTGATGACGGACAGCGCGGAGCAGTTCAATGCCACGCGCGCTGCGGGGAAGTTGGACGGCTGGCCCGAGATCTCCGAGGAGATCGGTTCCTTTGGGGCGGGCGGGAGTACGGGGACGACGATCGTGAACCACCTGGGCATTGCCGCGTGTGACCTGCTTCTCGCCGATCTGCTCCTTGCGCGCGCAGAGGAGCGTGGGATCGGTACGCTGCTCGGGTGAGCAGGCCGTTCCACCTTCGACTCGATCCCAGCGCGCCACCCGCCGCGAGCGGCCGTGCGATCGAAGTGCTCGACTATCACACGGCGGGAGAGCCGTTCCGCATTGTCGTCTCTGGGTATCCGGAGCTTCCTGGGCGCACCATCTTGGAGCGCCGGCGCGCCGCGTTGGAGCACCACGACGAGCTGCGCAAGATGCTGATGTGGGAGCCGCGCGGACACGCGGACATGTACGGCGGCATCCTTGTGCCGCCAGATCATGCCGAAGCGCAGGTTGGCGTTCTCTTCATGCATAATGAGGGATATTCGTCGATGTGCGGTCACGGCACGATCGCTCTTGCGACTGCGCTTGTCGAGAGTGGTGCGATCCCGTGCGTTGGCCCTGCGACGCCGATCGGCATCGACGCACCGTGCGGATTGGTCCGCGTAACCGTGCACGTGGATGCGGCGGAAGTTGCGGCGGCGCGCGCTTCAAATCGCACGCCACGCGTGCGCGAGGTGCGTTTCGAGAACGTTCCTTCGTTTGCCGCTGCGTTGGACGTTCCGCTTGACGTCCCTGGATTTGGACGCGTGCGCATTGACGTCGGATACGGCGGCGCCTTCTACGCTCTGATCAGCGCCGCTGCACTCGGGCTGGAGATGCGCGCCGAAAACGCAGCCGCAATCGCTGCGGCAGGCCGTGCGATCACCGACGCGGGGCGCGACGCACTGCGCGCTGGCGGTGCACTCGCCGATGCGCTCGGCGTGAAGCACCCCGAGTCGGATGATCTCTCCTTCCTGTACGGCACGATCATCGACGGGCCGCCAGAGGATCCTGCGCACCATTCGCGCAATCTCTGCCTCTTCGCAGAGGGGGAAGTCGATCGTTCACCCACCGGCTCTGGCGTCTCGGCACGACTCGCTGTCCTACACGCGCGCGGACTCGTTGCCACGGGCGAAGAGATCGTGATCGAGTCGATCCTCGGTCGCGAATCTCTCTTCGTTGGGCGAGTTGCGCGCACCGAGCAGTGGGCTGGCCGCGATGCAGTGATCCCCGAAGTGCGTGGGAGCGCGCACATGACGGGGAGCGCGCGATTTGTCCTCGACACAAACGATTCAATCGGGCGCGGATTCTTGATCGCGCGCTGAACGCTAACTTTCACTATGTCAGCGTCGCTCATCGTCAATCCCGCCGCAGGTGGTGGTCGCGCGGCACGCGCACTCGATCGTGTCCTCGAAACGCTAGCGCCACTTCGCCCTTTTGGTGTGTTCGTGACGCAACCTGGTTTAGAGCGTCCCGCCGAGTATGCAGCGCGTGATGCGGTGCTTGCCGGCGCCAAGCGCATACTCGTTCTCGGTGGCGATGGATCTTCGAGTCAGGTGCTGAACGGCATCTACGCCGCGGGCGGCGCGAATGCGTTGGCTCGCGTCTCTCTTGGGTTGCTACCAGCTGGTACAGGCCGCGACTACGCGCGCTCGGCGGGGATCCCACGTGATCCGGTTGCTGCAGCGCGAGCGCTCGCGTCTGGTGCTGCAGCGCGTCGCGTGGATGTTGGCATGATTACCTTCCCCGATGGTCGCACGCGACTCTTCTTGAATGTTGCGTCGTTTGGCGTTAGCGCGCAGATCGCGCATGCGCTCGAGGAGTATCCGCAACTGAAGCGACGCGCAGGAGCCGTTGCGTTCGGGCTCGCCACCGTGCGCGCGGGGATTCGTTACGCACCGGTTGAGACGGAGTTGCGCGTCGATACGCAGGCGGCGCAGCGCGGTCCCACGGCGGCGGTCGCTATTGCCATCGGTAGCTGGTTCGGCGGCGGCATGCGCGTTGCACCAAACGCACGCGTTGACGACGGCCTCTTTGAGGTCGTCCGCTTCGGCGACCTTGCGCGCCGTGACTTCGTCATCAGCCTGCCGCGCCTCTACAGAGGGACGCATTACACGCACCCGCAGGTGCGTCACTCGCAAGGTGCCGAAATCTTTGCCGCACCCAGCGTCGGCGTAACGCAGCCCATCGAGATCGAAGCGGACGGCGAGATCGTTGGCGCGCTCCCTGCGCGTTTCTCGTTGCTTCCTGCGGCACTTTCGCTTCTCGCCTAGACTCCCGCCGATGGCTTCTGCACGAACTCGTTGGATCGGTCTCGCCTGCCTCGCTCTGGGGTTGGCGATGATCATCGTCGACACCTCCATTGTGAATGTGGCGATCCCGCGCATCATCACGGATCTTGGCATCACGCCGTCCGCGGCTGAGTGGGTGAACAGCAGCTACGCGCTCGTCTTCGCCGCCGCACTGATCACGCTCAGCCGCATCGGCGACATCATCGGCCAGCGCCGTCTTTACCTCATTGGCACTTCGGTCTTCGCTGGTGCTTCTGTACTCGCGGCGATTTCTCCGTCCGGCGAAACACTGATCGCCGCGCGACTCCTCCAAGGGCTCGGCGGCGCCGCAATGGCGCCGTCCACACAGAGCATCGTCAACGCCACCTTCCGCGGCAAGGACCGCGCGATTGCCTTTGCGATCTACGGCTCCGTCATCGGCGGTATGGCTGCGCTTGGTCCCGTGATCGGCGGATGGCTTACCACCAACGCGTCGTGGCGCTGGGCGTTCGGCGTCAACCTTCCCATTGCCGTAATCGCCGTCATTGGCACGCTGATCACCGTTGCGGAGACCCGAACGGAGCGCGCGAAGAGAGGGTTTGATGTTGGCGGCGTGGCGCTGATCACACTCGGACTCGGCGGCATCGTCTTCGGACTCATTGAAGGGTATGCCTACGGTTGGTGGGCGCCGTCGGAAGGATTCTCATCGGATGCGGCGTGGGCGTGGTGGCCGATCGAAGGCGTGTCGGTGGTGCCGGTTGCAATCGCACTCGGCGTCGTTGCACTCGTGGCATTTGCGCTCTACGAACGCGCGCGACTTCGCGCGAAGAAGAGCGTGTTGATCGACTTCTCGCTCTTCAGCATTCTGACATTCCGCTACGGCAACATCGCCGGGTCGATTGTCTCGCTCGGGGAGTTCGGCATCCTCTTTGCGCTGCCACTCTTCCTTGCTGCAGTGCAGCAGTACAGCGCGTTCGAAACGGGGCTCTGCTTCGTGCCACTTGCACTCGGATCGTTCATTGCGGCGCCAATGGCACCGTCGCTCACCAAGCGCTACGGCGCACGTCGTGTGGTGACGCTCGGCATGGCGCTTGAGGCGCTAGGCATCTTTGCCATCATTGCGCTCATCTCGCCGAACACAACTGGCATCGAGCTGCTCGTGCCGTTCCTTGTCTATGGAGTCGGTGTTGGTTTCGCCACGGCGCAGCTGGCCAATGTGACGCTCGCAGAGGTGGACATTCCGCGCGCGGGGATCGCCTCGGGCACGAACTCCACCACTCGACAGATCGGCTCGGCGCTCGGCATCGCGATCATCGGCACCACGCTCTTCACGCTGATCGGCGAACAGTCGCGCAGCGCGCTCCTTGCGCTCCCGGAGCTTGCGGCCGCACCACCCTCGGTGATCGAAGGAATCGTCAGCGCGATGAAGGCATCCGCCGGTCAGGCACTGCCGCTCATCGGCAACGATCCGATGCTCGCGAGCAACCCAGCGCTCGCCGCCATCATCACTGATGCGCTGTCACAAGCGTTCGCCGACGCCGCGCGTGGCGCGGGAATAGTCGCGTTGGTCTTCGTGCTCTTCGGCCTCGCCGCGAGCCTCGCGCTTCCCAAGGAGAAGGCGGCGAAGTAGTCGGCGGATCGGCGACCCCCACTTGGAGGGATAAAAGAAACGCCGTGCCAAACCGCTCCGTTCAATCGATGCGGCGCGGGCATAAGATACGGATCATGGCTCGCCCCTCACCGCTCTTCGGCTCCCTGCTCTTGGCCGGGCTGATCCTGGCGCTGAACGTTGCGGGATCGCTCGCAGCATCACGCGTCTCTGCTGCGGTGCCCTACGGCGATATTATCGGGCCGCCGTCGACCTACGATCCTGCATCGCCTCCGGTCGACAACACACCGACGCCGCCGCCGACGCCAACGCCGACCAACACACCGCGTCCATCCGCCGATCCCACGCCGACGCCGATTGAAACCCTGACGCCAACGCCGAGCAGCACACCTGCTGCAACTCCTACGCCAACGCCAACGCCGAAATCTTCTCCATCCCGCACCCCTGAACCAACGCCGGTGGCAACATCGTCACCTTCGGATTCGCCCTCTCCGTCGCCAACACCAACACCCCTCCCGTCGGCGGCAAGTCCCGACACGAGTTCTGGCCCGGCGTTCACGCCCGATGTCGAGACGCGTCCGCGAGCAACGGCGCAGGGCCCGCACTTCAGCGTCGAGCTGAAGGTTTTGATCGGTTTCCCTGTCGCGGATTCGTACGTACAGGTCGATGCCGCAGGGCTGGTGGCCGGAAGCAGCGTGGTGCTCGAGATGCGCAGTGATCCGGTCAACCTCGGCTCTGTCACGGTTGGACCTGAGGGTGAGGTTAGCGCCATCGCCTCACTTCCCGCCAGCGTGCCCGCAGGCGTGCACACCATCTACGTGCGCGGCCTCGCCGATCCGAACGGACCGCTGCCCGCGGAACTCGAGCGCGTGGCCACCATTGCCGTCGACGAGAACGGAATCGTGATCGGCGTGATGCAGGACCTGCGCGACGTGCCGACGCGCGGAAGCACGCCCGCGCAGCCGGAAGCGCCGATCGCAGGGCGAGGCGACACCACGATCATCCGACAGCAGAGTGGGACGCTTCTCTATATCGACGAACGAATCTCCACCAGCGCTGCTGCAGCGAGCATTCGCAGTGCAAGCGCAGCGCTGACATCGCCCGCAACGTTCAGCGGCGGTGCGGTCTCCATTCTTCTGATTGCAATGTTCGGCATCGCGCTCGAGTTTCCGTTCAATCTGATCCAAGAGCGCGCAAAGCGTATCTACGCTTCGCTGCTCGAACGCATTCGCGGTGCTTCCGCAGGAACCGACTCGCCGAAGATCTACGGCGTGCGTATGGATGTGCTTCTCTTCCTTGCCGTTGGACAGTCCATTGCGCAGCTGAATGCGCCGCTCGAGGCAATCCCACCGTTGGGCCAGGTCCTCCAGGCGTCGCTCTTTGGCGCGCTCGCAATCTTTGCCATCTCGACGTGGTACGCGCTGCCGCAGATCATCATTCACCGTCGACGCGATCGGGATGTTGGGGACTTCCGAGCGGAGTGGCCGAGTCTGCTGATTGCGCTGATGGCGCTTGTTGCTGCACACGTCACCGGCATCGTGCCCGGGTTCATCATCGGACTCTTCACGGTGCGCAAGTTCCGTTCGGCACTTCCCGAGGCGCTCACTGCGCGTGGTGCGTGGGTAGCCACCATGTCGCTTGTGCTCCTGGCGCTTCTGGCGTGGTTCCTGATGGACGCCGTCGACGCCGCCGTCCGCGACGCCACGCTTCCCATTCGCGTGATTGCCGACGGTGTGCTCGGCGTGATCGTGGTCGCAGGGAGTCAGGGCGCGCTGCTTAACCTGCTCGATCCTGGCGACAGTGGGTCCGCAGCGCTGCGTCGCAACTCGCTCGTTGGCTGGGTGACTGCCGTTGCGGCATCTGGTGGTCTCACCTTTGCGCTGCTGGTCACGTCGCAGATCGACCTTGCCCTCTTTGCGCCGCCGTCGACCGCGGGGGAGTATCTCGCGCTGCTCCTCTTTGCCCTCGCATCGCTTGGGGTGATCACGCTGCTCAATCGGTTTGCCCAGCGCACGCGCCTCGTCCGCCGAGCACGGGCGGCCTGATGCGGGGGCTATCCAAGACCTGATTCATGATGGATACTTCCTATCCAGCCAGGGCGTTGCCCCGGGTACCCGCAAGGGGGACGAGATGGACGCAACGGAGATCCTGAAGAGCAACGCAGCCGCAGCCGCTGCGGCCGACGCTGCCTGGGTGAATCCGCGCGATCCATCAAAGGCGCTCGGTCCAGATGGGCTGCCACTGCGCAGCCGCCGCGCCCCCAAGTGGAAGGACGTGCCGAACGAGCAGTGGGACGACTGGCGCTGGCAGCTCTCGAATCGCGTCAACACCCTGGAGGAGATCGGCGAGATCCTTGAGCTGACAGATGACGAACGCGAAGGACTCTCCGCAGACGGAAAGTTCCGCGTGGACATCACGCCGTACTTCATCAGCCTAATCGACCCAAAGGATCCGAACGATCCGATCCGTCGCCAGGTGATTCCGGTCGGATCCGAGCAGCAGGCGTTCACCGCCATGATGGAAGACTCGCTCGGCGAGGATCGACACTCACCAGTGCCGGGACTTGTGCACCGCTATCCGGATCGAGTGCTGATGCTCGTCACCACGCAGTGCGCGTCGTACTGCCGCTACTGCACACGTTCGCGCATCGTTGGTGATCCAACGCAGAACTTCAACTCCAAGGATCACGAAGCGCAGCTCGAGTACTTGCGCCGCACACCACAAGTGCGCGACGTACTGATCAGCGGCGGCGATGGGCTCACCCTTGCACCGAAGCTCTTCGAGAAGATCCTGCGCGGCCTGCGCGACATTCCACACATCGAGATCATCCGCATCGGTTCGCGCGTCCCTGTTTTCATGCCACAGCGCATCGATGACGAACTCTGCGAGATGCTCGCCAAGTACCACCCACTCTGGATGAACCTGCACTTCAACCACGCGCAGGAGATCACACCAGAAGTTTCACGCGCCGTGGACAAGCTGACACGCGCGGGGATTCCCGTGGGCAACCAGTCCGTGCTTCTTGCGGGTGTCAACGACTGCGTGCACATCATGCGCAAGCTCGTACACAAGCTCGTGGAGAATCGCATCCGTCCGTACTACATCTATCAGTGCGACCTAGTGGAAGGTTCTGGCCACTTCCGCACTCCGGTTGGAAAGGGCCTAGAGATCATCGAAGGTCTGCGCGGGCACACCTCTGGATACGCCGTGCCAACCTACGTGATCGACTCACCAGGCGGCGGCGGAAAGATCCCCGTGATGCCGAACTACCTGATCTCATACAGCGACCACAAGGTGGTGCTGCGAAACTACGAGGGCTACATCAGCACCTATGAAGAGCCCGAGCACTACACCCGCCACGACGCATCCAAGTGCGCCGACTGTCGCGCCGCGCGACCGGAGCCAGGTCAGGAGGGCGTTTACGGACTGCTCGCCGGCCATCAGATGTGGATCGAACCCAAAGGCCACGCCGAGATTCACTCGCGCGGCAACACGGAAGCGCACCGGCTCCAGGATCCATCCAAGTGGCAGCCACTCGGCATCGGCGGCGCCATCGAAGGAAGCGCAGGCGCGCCGTTGAAGGTGCTCCAGGCCACGGCAGCCGCGCAGGATCTTCCACCTGGCACAGAGGAGCGACCGAAAGAGGGGGAGCCGACCGCCACCGCACACGGGGAGCTGCTCTAACAACTCGTGCGTCTGGGATACTCAGCGCATGAGTGACGCCGTGGACCTTCCGCAACCACCAGTGATTGCCGAGGCGCGATCGCCGTTTACCGCTGTGCGTGTTGCGTCACTACTCCTCTCGCGTCCGCGCGGCTTTGGTGAGCGAGTGGCGGCGGTTGCAGATGCGCTGAACGCCGCGCACACCGACTGGCTGTTTGAGACGCGCGTGGTCGCTGACGAGCTGTTGCAGCTGCAGTCGAACTGGTTCTCCGACTTCCGCACCACCACCGGTTTCGCGTTGAACGACTCGCCGAACGGAACGCTGCTGCACCTCGAGGATTCGTCGCGCATGAGCGGCTGGCTGCAGCGCCAGGTGGAGAAGGCCGAGGAGGCCTGCCGCGCCGAGCTCGATCAGTTCGCACGAACCGACCGCATTGCGGGCGACCGTTGAACGGTCGAGTCGACCGCCTGATCGCATGAAGCGTGAGGATCTTGTCTCGCAGACACGCCGCCTCATCGACGAAGGGGATCGCATCGATCGTTCGCCATCACGCGCCGCGCTGAACACCTGGCTCGCCGCAAGCGACGCACTCCTCTCAGAAGCGTGGGGCTCCATGGATCGCTATCACCTGGCCTGGCTCGAGGTGGGGCGTATCGCGCAGCCACTGCGCGGTCGTGAGATCAGTACCGACGAAGAGGCGCAGGAGATTCGCAGCGTGGTGAGCGCCAAGGGGGCCGTGTTGCGCGCCTCACTCGATGCAGTTGAGCGGCTGGGGATGCCCTTCCTTGGCGAAACCCGCGCACGTGCCGCGGACGAGAAGAGCGGCCTCCCCGATCACCTGCACGAGGCGCCGCACGGTCTCGTTGGCGGCGCGAGTGCGCTCCAAGCCGCAATCGATGCGGCGCGCAAAGAGGCGGCGGCGCACGAAGACCACGCACTCAACCGGAAGAGCACGCCGCAGAAGAGCGACCGCACGGACCTTTGGTAGGGCGATGAGTACCTACTACTTGCGGAACACCACCGAGCGACCGAGTCTTGGGAAGTGGCTGCTCGGCAGGTTTTTACCGCTCTTTCTGAAGCGTCATCTACTCTACTTCAAGCACTTTCGAAGGATTGGCAACTTCACGAGTCCGCGTCTCTTCAGCGAGAAGATGCAGTGGAGAATCATCAACGATCGTCGCGAGATCTTGCGGCATACGTGCGACAAGCGTGCTTCGAGTCGTGAAGCAGCGGAGAGAGTTGCGCGTGTGGGAGGCTCGGTTCTGATCCCACGACAGATTGTGTGGGAGTCCAGTGCCGCAAGCTTTCTGAGGCAGGTGAAGGCCGAACATGCGGCTGGCCGAATGCCCGATCGGTGGGTGATGAAACCAAACCATTCATCGGGACGAGCGCTTGCGGTTTCAGGCGAACCCGATTGGGCCGTGATCGAGCAGGCGGCGCACGCGTGGCTCAAGCCCTCGCGCTTCACCGGACTTCATTGGATCTGGCCGTATGTGGTTGCGGAACCAGGACTGATCGCCGAGGAGTTCGTGGCGTCGCGTTCCATACCGATCGAGTGGCAGCTGTGGATCTTCGACGGCGCGATCAGATACGCAGTCGCACAGGAGCGGACATCTCGTGGTCTGCGCAGAAGTGCATATGACAGCACATGGAGCGAGGTCTCACAGTGGTACAACAAAGACGTTCCAGAGGTCGCCACGACTGTGCCGCCCGAAAGTTGGGATCGCATCGCACGCGTCGCGCTTGCGCTGGCCGAAGGCCTCGAGATGGTCCGCGTCGATCTGTTCGATGATCGCGAGGGTGGTATCTGGTTCGGCGAATTGACGCCCTATCCACATGAGGGCCTGCTTGCGACGAGCGAGGCGGGACGCGCGTTCGACGAGCAGGCAGGCGCGTGCTGGCGACTTCCCCCGAATCCCTGATCGAGGCTTTTGTTGAGCCTGTTAGTCAGGGAGCTCGCAACTCTCCTCGTTCAAGAACGAGGACATGAACTCCCAGTAGCGGAACAGTCCGCTTCGCCCGACGTGTGCGGGGTGTGCGCAATCCCATTGCGCGGCGTAGCTGTCACGCACATCCCCTGCGTCGAATCGCGCGCCGTTGTGGAATCGAACACCCTCTCGCAGCGTGCACGTCCAGATCGTCAGACTCTTGTTCGGCTCACATGACGTGGCAAGTGCCGGAACAGGTTCGGTTCCTCCAGTCTCGATTGCATAGAGGCTTTCGTTGATCTGGCTGCAGATTCTCAGGTTGTTGTTTTCGGTTTCGTCGGCGCAGTAGAGGCTCGCCGGTTCGACCGACTGCAGGAAGACGAGTTGCTGCTTTCCTTCGATGGAGACTACGGCGAAGTTCTCGTCGGCGATCGGCGAGGAGTGCGCCCCTGCAACGGAAGCCTTCCATGCCACCGCACTCGATCCATGACCGAGAGGCGTAAGGATCGCTGCCTCGCGAAGCGCGTTGTTTGCCTCGGCGAATAGTGCTGCGCGCTCAGGCGAGTTTGGTGTGGTAGACGCCTTGCGAAGTGGCGCGGCGATGGATTCGAACACGGCACCGAATTTCTGATAATCAGTCACAAGATTGCGGTACATGTAGTTGAGTGGATCCAAGTAGTCCGGCGTCCAACCGCGGATGAAGATGCCATCGAGGAGTCCTGAGAGCACGTTTGCATCGAAGACTGTCGACTCCTGCACTTCAAGGGTCGCGTCGATGCCGATCGCCGCGAGTTGCGCTTGGAGATCGGTGGCGATGCCCGTTGGATCAGGGTTGCTCACGCGCACGGCATCTCTGTACACGATGCGCGTCTTGAATCCGTCTGGGTATCCCGCCTCGGCGAGGAGGGCACGCGCTCGCGTGAGATCGGTCGGCCACCATGACTCACCTTCGCAGCCGTAGATGACCGCGCACGGCACGTAGTGCGTTGCAGGAGCGGAGCCTTTCGGGAAGAAGTTTTCGACGATGCGGGTTGAGTCGATTGTCATGGCAATCGCCTGGCGCACGCGAATGTCGTCGAACGGCTCGAACGTGGTGTTCACGCCTGCGTAGAGCGTGGTTGCGGGCAGTCGTGTCATCACCTGGTAGTCGCTGTCGGCAGAGAGCGGACCGATGTCGTCTGCAGAAACGTTGTCGATCCCGTCGACAACTCCGGCTTGCAGCTGCAAGCGTCGTGCTGCGGAGTCGCCCTGCCACTTGAACACAATGCGATCGCTGACCGCCTTCTCTCCCCAGTAGTTGTCGAATCTTCCGAGCACCACCTCTTCTTCGTCTGTTGACCAGGCAATCAGCTTGAGTGGACCGGTGCCGTTCGGGGTGGAGAGGATGCTTCCATCTGCCGCCGCAGCTGCGAGGTATCCAGAATCGTTGATGCCGTAAGAAACGATCGTCATCTTCTGCAGGAAGGTTGGGTCAGTCGCGCATAGCGTGAAGATCACCGTCCGTTCGTCCGGCGCATCGATTCTTTCAAGACCGGGCTTTGGCTGTCCCGCGTCATCCAGTTCGCACGTCGCGGGCGCATCCACCGGATAGGCCCCGGCCTTGAACGGCACCTCACTTGGGGCGTCGGCGCTCTGTCCGGCGCATCCGGCTGCGGCGAAGAGAAGTGCGGTGAGTGGCGCGAGGGTTCGTTTGCGCCTAGACATGCTTCCTCCAGTTTCACTGCAAAGGGACAACGTGGACTCGCGGCATTGTAACAACCAGCGTTAGTCGTGTCTTTCGTTTGACACCCTCGGTCGCCCAGGGGTACCTACTGGGCGAGGCTCGGGCCCCAGCGAGGGCGCGGTTGGGGCGTGAGAAAACTGAAACTAGGGCTTGAAATTGCCTGAGGGAGGGCTACCCTCGCCCTGACTGAGGTGCTGCCACCAGGCAGCAGTTGATCGGTCAAAAGGGAGGTACCTGGAAATGGCACTACGAGAAAGGGTACAGAGCTGGGGTGGCTTCTTAGCCTCCATGGTCGTACCCAACATTGGGGCGTTCATCGCCTGGGGGTTGATTACAGCCCTCTTTATTCCAACGGGCTGGTTGCCGAATGAGACCTACTCCAAGTTGGTCGGTCCAAT
Source organism: Chloroflexota bacterium (assembly GCA_038145565.1). Taxonomy (GTDB): domain Bacteria; phylum Chloroflexota; class Limnocylindria; order Limnocylindrales; family Limnocylindraceae; genus Limnocylindrus. Next base: position 14,730 of record JAYQPX010000015.1, read on the forward strand.
CATCGTCAACCTGCTGCCAATCCTCATCGGCTACACCGGTGGTTCCGTCATTTACGGACACCGCGGAGGCGTGATCGGCGCCGTGGCAACGATGGGAGCCGTCGTCGGCTCGGGCATTCCGCAGTTCCTGGGCGGCATGATCATGGGGCCAACGGCCGCATGGCTGCTCAAGAAGCTTGACGGCGTTCTCGCACCACGTGTACCTGTTGGATTCGAGTTGCTGGTGAACAACTTCGCGCTCGGTATCCTTGGCCTCTTCATCACGCTTGCCGCACAAACAGCGGTTGGGCCTGCGGTTGAAGCGGTGAGCAACGCGTTCGGTTCGGCGGTGAGCGGTCTCGTTGACGCGGGACTTCTGCCGCTCGCTGCGCTCATTGTTGAGCCGGCGAAGGTGCTCTTCTTGAACAACGCGCTCAATCTTGGCGTGTTGGCACCTCTCGGTGCAGCAGCAGCGGCTGAGAGCGGACGAGCGATTCACTTCTTGCTCGAAACCAATCCAGGGCCAGGGCTCGGTCTTCTGCTCGCGTATTGGTTCGTTGGCAAGGGGTTCATGAAGGACTCCGCACCAGGATCAATCATCATTCACTTCTTCGGTGGCATTCACGAGATCTACTTCCCGTACGTACTTGCGCACCCAATCATGTTGGGCGCGCTCCTTGCGGGCGGCATGACGGCTGACACCTGGTTCATGGTGACAGACGCCGGTCTCGTGGCAACGCCTTCGCCAGGCTCGATCTTCGCCTACCTTGCAGTGATCCCACAGGGGTGGCACGTGCAGGTGCTTGGTGGAGTTGCGCTCGGAGCGATCGCGTCCTTCCTTGTAGGATCGGCGATCCTCCGCGCGGTTCCAGTGAAGGAACCGAAGGCACTCGCGAAGGCTGGCAAGTCGGGGATTCCCGGCCTGGCCTGAGCGCCGATCGTTCGGTAACTCACGACGGGGTCTCGGAGCCGCGAGGGTCCGAGGCCCCGTCGACTATTTTCAGCAGTACGTGCAGCAAGAGTGAGGTGCACAAGTGGCAAAGTCAGTAAAAGCCAACGAGATCGAAGAGATCGTAGTGGTGTGCGAGGCCGGTATCGGTTCCAGCCTCATGACGGTCAACTGGATCAAGAAGGAGCTCAGGAAGGCGAAGGTCGATGGGATCGAGGTCTACCACTCTGCGGCGAGTCGCGTTGATCCATCCGCAAAGTTCATTGTCTGCCACGAAGCGTTTGTCGGTCCGGTAAAGACGCGTGCGAAGTCGGCGGTCATCGTCACCTTCAAGTTCTTCCTCAACGACCCAGTACTTGCAAAGCTTGTCGCCGACATCGCAGCCGGCAAGACGATCTCCGGAAGCTAGGAGCGTTTCGTGCCAGGGATCATCCTGACGTCACGTGTCACTCTCGACCGCGCGGTCGCAGATCGCGATGAAGCGATACGCGCGGCCGGCGAGCTGCTCGTTGCCGACGGCTGTGTTCCTGCGTCGTATGTCGCTGGGATGCTCGCACGCGAACAGCTGATGAGCACCTTCGTCGGCAAGGGGATCGCCATTCCGCACGGGCTTGAGCCTGACATGTCGACCGTGGTGCATGCGGGCGTCTCGGTGGTGAGACTCAAGGCGCCGGTGCGCTGGAACGACAGCGGCGACGAGGTGCGTTTCGTCTGCGGCATCGCCGCAACTGCGGAGGAGCATATGAGTGTCCTCGCGGCGCTCGCCGAAGTGCTCGATGACGAGGCGTCACTCGAGCGACTTGGCACGACGAACGATCCAGCCGAGGTCGTGCAGATCCTAGACCCGGCGTAGCCACACGCGGGGCAGGTTTGGGCGATGATTGAGGGAGCATGAGCGAAACAACCAACCTACCGACGAGCTCTCTCGGCTGGAATCTCTACGGCGCCGGCTTTGAGAACCTCGGCCGTGACGGCAAGCCTGAGGCGCTCCCAGTGGCTGCGCCGGGGCCCGACCAGCTGCTGGTGCGTGTTGACTGTGTCTCACTCTGCTTCAGCGACCTGAAGGTGCTCACCGCGGGCGACCAGCATCCGAAGCTGGTGGGGCGCGATCTCTCGACGAACCCCACGCGCCTCGGTCATGAGGCGTCCGTGACGGTGATCGCGGCGGGGGCGAAGCTCGCCGATCGCTACAACGTTGGGAGTCGCTACGCCGTGCAGCCCGACGTGTACGTCAAGGGGAAGAGCACCGCCTACGGCTACGTCATCTCTGGAGCACTGACGCAGTTCCACCTGATGGGGCCCGAGATGATAGACAGCCCTGAAGGGACGTACCTGATTCCAGTCGACGGCTCGTTTAGCGCGGCGAGCGCCGCACTCACGGAGCCGTGGGCGTGTGTTGATGCCGCATACACGCAGCGTCGCCGCCTTGAGCCGCTCGACGGCGGGAGCGCATGGATCGATGTGGCGAGCGAGCCGAACACGGAGCTGACCTGGAGTCGCGGCGCAGGCGCGCCGAAGCGCGTGGTGATCACTGGTGCCTCGGCGGCGATGGAGACTCGACTACGCGCCCTTCTCAACAAGGAGTGCGAAGTACTCGTTGCACCGGCACCAGCCACGGGAGAGATCGACTCATTCGTGAAGTCACATGGCGGCGGCTTCGATGATGTGATCGGCATTGGCGTGAGCGAACCGGCGCGCGTTGCAGCACTCCTCGCTGCCGTCTCCTTCCGCGGGACGTTCAATCTTGTCGGCCGCCCTGCGGGCGCGCTCAACGTTGCGATCGACGCAGGACGCGTGCACTACGACTACATCGCGATCATTGGCACGGACAGCAACGACATCGGGAGCGCCTACGGTGAGGCGCGCAACCGTGCCGAGCTCCGCGCCGGAGGTCGCATGGTGGTGATCGGCGCGGGTGGCCCAATGGGTCAGATGCATGTTCAACGCGCCATCGAAATGGAGAACGGGCCGTCGCTGATCGTCGGTGTCGACGTGAGCGCCGAACGACTCGGCGTGCTCCGCGATCGCTTCGAGCCGCTCGCCACCGCACGCGGCCGAACACTGATCATCGTGGAAGCGGCTGATCCTGCGCCAGTCGCCGCGGCGCTTGCTGCACACGGCGCGCCGAACGGTGCAGACGATGTTGTTGTCTGCGTTGCAGCCCCATCCGTGATTGAAGGTTCGGCAAGGCTGATGAGCGATGACGGCATGCTCGTGATCTTTGCGGGCGCGAAGATTGGAACCATGACCACCGTTGACATTGCACCCGTTGCAAGCGCAGCGCGCCAGTACACCGGCACCTCAGGATCAAGCCTTGATGACCAGGTCGGGATCGTGCAGCGTGCCGCAGCAGGGAAGCTCTCGCCCGGTCGCTCCGTCGCCGCGGTTGGTGGAATTGGGACCGCTGCCGAGGGCCTCGTCGCCTTGAAGGAGGGTCGTTACCCGGGAAAGATCGCAATCTTCCCGCAACTCGTTGATCTACCGCTGCAGTCCATCGATGAACTTGCTGCACGGTACCCCACGGTCGCTTCCGCAATGGGGCCAGAGCGCATCTGGAATTCGAGCGCGGAGCAGGCGCTCTATGCAGTGATGGGGGTGAAGTCATGAACATCGAGCTTCGAAAGACCAACAGCAAACAGCGCCGCAATCAGAACGATCCGGTCTATTCGACACAGCGTGGAGTTGTTGTCGGTGCTGCGATCGGTCTCTACATGGGGATCTTCTTTCGACCGAGCCGCGAACCCGATCTTGGATTTGTCTTCGGACTGATTCTGTTCGCAACCCTTGCGACCTTCGCCGTACGCTACTACCGCGGAAGCATCTCCCGTGCGGCAATTCCGCGAGAGTTGCTGCGCTCGTTCGCCTTCTACTTTTTTGCCCTTCTTGCGCTCGAAGGGCGTCACTATGTCCTCAACGCCGCTGGTCCACTGATGCTTGCGCTCTTTACCACTGGCCTTGGCGCACTGTCCGGATACATTTGGGTGAACTTCGGTGGCAGCGTGCGCAACATCGGTGAAGTGCAGCGCGACGAACGGGATCGTTGAGCCGATGACTCGTCCTGGCGGTGACATGGAGGGGCCATTCGACCAGTACGACGAGCACACCTTCTCGTCCAGCGTCGAGGCGGTGCTTGAGGCCTTGGCGGCGGGCGCGAAGCGTCTTGGCGCCACTGTGAAGGCGATGGATGTGGCGACAGGGGTATTCGATGCGCAATTCGACAAGAAGATGCGCGGCAAGATTCTCGGTGATCGGAGTTGGGTTGAGGTGCGCGTTACCGCGAAGGGCGGCACTGCGCACTGCCGCCTCTACGCCTTCCCCCTCAACGCCGTTGGCCAGAAGCTGATGTTCGGCGCGCGCGGCGGCGTCGTTGACACGGTGATCGCTGCGCTCTGGGAGGAGACAGAACTCGCGCTCGCTGCCAGCTGATCAGTGATGGCTGAACCGCGCCTTTTTCTGGTGCGCCACGGCGAGAGTGAGGCGAACCTTGCTGGGCTGCTGCAGGGGCAGACACACGGCGCCCTCACTGCCGCGGGACGCGATGCTGCAGGTCGCCTCGGCCGTGTGCTCGCCGGCCTCTCGGTGTCCGATCGACCAACCGCAATCCTGACGAGCGACCTGCGACGCGCCGTTGAAACAGCAGAGATCATTGCGGAGGCGCTCGGCGTAACGCCACACTTGTTCCCCGCCGCGCGCGAGTGGAACGTTGGGGTTCTTGATGGACTCCCTGCATCCGCGTTGGTCGATGCGATCCAGCGCTCGGGGCTGCCAGCCGCAGAGTTTGCTCCTTCGGGGGGTGAGAGCCTGAGTCAGTTGCAGGCCCGCGCGGAGCAGACGCTCGCCGGACTGGCGCACGAGGCGGTAGACGGTGCACACGGTGAGCGGCGCGCAAGAACGCTGCTCGTCTCACATGGCGATTTCATTCGGATGACGATCGGTGCAGCGGCTAGCATGCCGATAGATGCAGCGAATGCACTCACGCTGCGGAACACGTCGCTGACTGAGTTCACACTCAGGAACGGAACGTGGCGAGTGGAGCGAATTGGCGACGCATCGCATCTTGATTGACGCATTGCATTGTGATGCAGTGGAGAGAGGGCGGAGGAGAGCATGAGAAGGTTGCAGGTTGGGGTCATCGGTCTCGGCGAAATCGGCGGGGCACACTGTGCCTCGATCGCCACACTCCCTCAGGCGCAGCTTGTTGCTGTTGCCGATCTGCGTGCTGAAGTGGCCGCAAAGGTTGCTGGTGAGTACGGTGCAACCGCGTACGCAACGGCAGACGAACTCCTTGCACATCCAGGCATCGAGGCGGTGATCATCGCGCTGCCTGATCATCTGCATCTTGCCGCAGCTGAGGCCGCTGCTGCCGCCGGCAAGGCGATGCTCGTTGAGAAGCCGCTCGCGGTCGATGCACAAGAGGCGAAGGCGATCGTGCGAGCCGCCGAAGCGGCAAAGACACTGCTGATGGTTGGCTTCACGGTGCGCTACTTCCCGCAGTACATTCGCGCGCGCCAGGCGGTGGCAAGCGGTGAGCTCGGGACGCTCGTGAGCGCATTCGCTCGTCGCGTGAACGTGGTGACACAGACCGATCGCATTCAGGGTCGTGTTGGCGTGCTTCACTTTCTCGGCGTGCACGACTTTGATGCGCTGCGCTGGGTGATCGGAGATGAAGTTGTTTCCGTGCACTCGATCAGCGCCACCTCGTCACCACTCGCCCATCCTGTCGAGAACGAGACGTTCACCACCCTGCGATTCAAGAAGGGGGCGATCGCCTGCGTGCAGGCTGGCTGGTATCTGCCGACCAACCACCCGGCTGGGTTCGACTTCCGCCTCGACCTGACCGGTCGCGACGGGAGCCTCAACCTTTCGATGATGGAGCAGGGGCTCGCTATTCACTCCAAGAGCGGCACGAGCTATCCGTACATGGCGAGTCCGCTGATCGCTGAAGATCGCGACTTTGTTGACAGCGTGCTCGCCGGTGGACCATCGCCAATCACCGGTGCCGACGGTCTTGCCGCCGGCGCGATTGTTGACGCGGCGCTTGAGTCGATCGCGACGGGCCGCGTCGTAAACCTGTAGCACCATGACGAGTGCGACTGGCGACTCGCGCCGTCGTGCCGCGGCCGCAGTCGACATCGGCGGCACCAAGGTTGCAGCGGCGATCGTCGCCAGTGACGGGTCGATCATCGGCGCATCCCATCGCCCCTCGCGCGGCGTGGCCGCTCAGGAGGCAACCGCGCTGCTCGCCGAAGATCTGCGCGCGGCGATTGCTACTGCTCAAGCGGACGGTTTCACGGTGGAGTCACTCGGCATCGGCGCAACCGGTCGACACGATCTTGCGACTGGCAGACTCGGCGCAATCGACGCCGTCCTCGACGGCTGGGGGGGCAGCAGCCTGCCGCGCGAACTTGCGTTGGCGCTTGGGATTCCCCTCGCCGCACTGCTGAACGACGCAGATGCTGCCGCGCTTGCGGAGAGTCGCCTCGGTGCTGGAGTCGGAGCAGATCCATGCGCGGTCGTCACACTCGGAACCGGCATCGGTGTAGCGATCATCCACGGCGGTGCTTTGCTGACGGGACCACGCGGCGCGCACGGCGAGTTCGGTCATATCAGCATCGCCCTCGACGGCGAACCCTGCTTCTGCGGCGCACGCGGTTGCTGGGAGTCGTTCGCTGGCGGAGGGTCCATTGAGCGCGCCTGGTTACGTGAGGGCTCGATGCGCGAGGCGAAGCCCGCATCGGAGATCTTCGATGCCGCGGCGGCGGGCGATGCGGCTGCAGCGTCAGTCATCAACGCGGCGGTGCGCGCAACTGCGCTCGGCATCGCCAACATTGCGGTCAGCACTGCCCCTGCAACCATTGTCATTGGCGGCGGGATCGCTGCGCAGTGGGAGCGATTTACGAACGAAGTGCAGGCTGAGCTTGGCAGGCGTGCACCGATCCTCTCCCAGCACCCTGAGATCCGCCTCGCAACGTTTGGCGCCGAAGCGGTGCTCGTTGGCGCCGGAATCGCTGCGCTTGATGCAGGCGGCGCTATGGTGAACGGATGAGCGACTCACAGGCACTCCGTTACAGCGTTGAGGAGCTGCGCGCCGCACTTGACGGCGGGCTGATCGTTTCGTGCCAAGCGTCAGAAGACGAGCCACTCTTTGGCGCAGAGATCATGGCGAAGATGGCGGTCGCCGCCGTGCAAGGTGGGGCGGTAGCAATCCGCGCGAACTCGCCTGTAGATATTGCAGCGATTCGCCGCGTTGTGAGCGTGCCGATCATCGGGCTCTGGAAGCGTGATCTCCCTGGGTATGCCGTACGCATAACCCCACGTCTTGACGATGCACTCGCGCTCGTCGATGCAGGCGCAGACGTCATCGCCCTCGACGCCACCGCGCGGCCGCACCCTAAAGGGAGTGCAACCGATCTCATCGCCTCAGTCGTGGCGCGCACGCGCGTGCCGATCCTTGCCGACGTTGCGGCTGCGAGCGAAGCCGCCACAGCCGTGAAGGCTGGCGCCACGTTCGCCGCATCAACGCTCTCTGGTTACCTCGGCGGCACGGTACCGAGCGAACCAGACCTCGATCTCGTTGCCGCAATTTCGGCGCAGGTTGGCCGTGAGCGCACGATTGCCGAAGGCCGATATCGCACTGGTGCACAAGTTGCTGCAGCACTGCGCGCTGGCGCGCTTGCCGTGTGTGTTGGCGGTGCGATCACGCGTCCCGCTGAGATCACGCGACGGGTGATTGACGACCTACGCTCCTCGTAGCGGCTCCGTCGGCATCGTCGTCCCAGGCTGCTCAACTTTTGCTGCCGCCCAGCCCACCGCGCTGCTCAGCGCATCGGCGACCGTGCCGCCGGAGGAAAGGGTGAAGAGGAATGTGGCGAGAAGCACATCGCCAGCGCCAACGGTGCTGCGCACCTTGGCGCGCGGCGTTGGTGCGTAGAGGGTGGTGTCGCTCTCCGTTGCGCGATAGATCGCGCCGCTCGCGCCAATACTGAGGAGCACCGAACCGACGCCGCGTTCAATCAGCATCGTTGCTGCACGCTCAGCGCTAGACCGGTCGCTCACTGGAAACCCGACGAGGTGCGACGCCTCTTCTTCATTCGGCTTGATCAGGTCGACTCGCGCGGCAACCGCCGCCTCAAGCGCCTCTCCAGTGCAGTCGATCGCAATCTTCGCGCCAGCGGCGCGTGCCGCATCGGCGACGCGACCGATCCACGCTGGCTCCATGCCGATCGGCAGGCTCCCGCCAACAACCACCCACGCGGCGCCGTGCGCAGCAGCGGCAACTGCAGCGAGCAACGCGTCAGCGTCGGCTGGGCTCAGCGGCCCGCCGCGCATGTTCACCTTCGTTGTTTCGCCATCGGCGGCGGTGATTGCAACATTCGCGCGCAGCGAGCCTGCAACGCGCACAACGACGAGCTCCACTTCACGAGGGAAGTTGGCAATCCACGAGTCGGCTCCATCTGCGGGGAGAGCCACCACTGCAGTTGCGCTCCCAGCTGTGCCAAGGCGGGCGAGCATACGCGCAACGTTTGCCCCCTTGCCGCCCGATTCAAAGCGAGAGGCACCCGCGATGTTGACCGCGCCGACACCGAGCCGCTCCACCTCAAGGGTGAGGTCGAGTGCTGGGTTTGGGGTCACCGTGACGATCCGTGACATGCGCCAATGCTACCCTTATCCGTATGAGCCACCCACTGCACGGCGCACGACCGCTGGACACTCGCGCAGGCTTTCCCGAGGCTGCGGCGCAGATCAGCGCGCGATGGAGCGAAGTGGCGGACCGCGGCATCATCGCCGCCGTTGAGCACAATCCAGAACTGCGTGAGCGCGTGGGCGAGCTCGGCCTGCGTCACCTCTTGCGCGACGCAGAGGTGGTACTGCAGAAACTGTGCGAGAGCGTTGGCGCAGGGAGCGTTGGCCCGCTGAAGAACTTCACCGAGCACGCCACCGCCACATGGCGCCGCCGGCGCATCTCCATGGATGACGTCACCGATCTTTATGAGGGGCTGCGCGTTGCAGTGGCGGCAACGATCACTGGTGAGGCGGCAGCGTTTGCCGACAAGGCGCTGAACGAAGGGATTGCGGTGCTGAAGTGGCACCGTCGACTCGGTGGTGACACACGAAAGCGCAACCGCATCCTCAAAGCGATCTACAAGGGGGCGTGAGATGACGATCAAGTGGGTGAAGAGCGACCCGCTGGTGATGAACGGCGAACCGTTCGTCTACGGCACGCGCCTCACCGTGCGCCGGCTGCTTGAGCTTCGCGCGAGCGGATACGACGTGCAGCGCCTCATGGGCGAGATGCCTGAGTTGCGCGTGGTGGGGATCGCCCGTGCGTACGAGTTCGCCAAGGAGAACCGCGAGCATTACGCCGAGTTCTTCGACGAGCGCGGCGAACTGAAGGGTCCAGGGCTCACACCCGCCGAAGCGGCACTCGTCTAAGGTGCGTGCATGACAGAAGAGACGCTCGCCGCCCCCACCGCCTTCGACGCGCAGAAGCGCGCCACCGAGCTTGCGATCTTGGACGCGCTGCGCTCCGTTGTTGACCCGGAGATTGGAATGAACGTTGTGGAGCTTGCGCTCATTCGGCAAGTCCTCGTTGGTGAGACGGAATCTGAAGTGAAGATGATCCTCACCACGCCGTTCTGTCCATACGCCGGCTCCATGCTGGCACAGGTCAAGGAGGCGGCAGAGTCTGTCCTCGAACATCCGGTGAAGGTCACCCTGCTCGCTGAGCGCTGGGATCCGAAAGATGCTGGGCTTGCCTGGTGAGTGGCGATCTTCCAAACAACGAACTGAAGCTCCCGCCAAGCAAGGTTGCAACCGGAAAGGGTGACGCTGGCACCACGGGACTTCTCTTCGGCGGTGATCGAATCTCCAAGGATGATGTGCGCACCGAGGCGTACGGCACCGTCGACGAAGCGACCGCAGCACTTGGGATGGCGCGCGCCGAACTGATCGGCCTCACCGGCGAAGGGATCGCCGCACTCGACGAGACGATCCTCTCCATTCAGCGCGACCTCTTTGTGGTGGGCGCGGAACTTGCAACAAATCCAGATGCATGGGAGCGACTCGTTGAAGGGCGCACGAAAGTTTCGCCGAACATGCTGGCGCGCATCAACGCGCTGCTTGTCACCACGGAGGCGGCGATTGAGTTCCCGAAAGACTTCGTTATCCCTGGTTCAAGCAAGGCGTCATCCGCCATTGAGCTCGCACGCACGATCATCCGACGTGCCGAGCGCTGGTGCGTCACGCTCGGACGCGAAGGGCTCCTCCCTGGCGATCATCTGCTCGCCTATATGAACCGTCTCGCCGACCTGCTCTGGCTGCTCGCACGCCAGGCCGAAACGCTCGAAGCTTCAGCAACGCGCTCCGTCTCTCAGACGCCACTGCGCGACTGACGCCCCGAATCGGGCTGGTCTGGGCTAGGATCCCGCAGATGCCCGAAGGAGTCACTCTCACCCTGGTTGCGGTCGTGCTGTTGGCGATCGCGTTCGACTACATCAACGGGTTCCATGACACCGCCAACGCAATCGCCACCTCGGTTGCCACGAAAGCGCTGCATCCGAGGCACGCGATCTTGATGGCGGCAACGTTCAATTTCATCGGCGCCTTTGCGGGAACCGCCGTTGCCAAGACCATCGGCAAGAGCCTCGTGGACGAAACAACAACCACGCAAACAATCGTTGCCGCCGCACTCGTGGGAGCGATCGTCTGGAACCTCGTCACCTGGCGTTGGGGCATCCCCAGTTCAAGCAGTCATGCGTTGATCGGTGGACTGCTTGGAGCTACGTTGATCGCTGCAGGGCCTGGCGCACTCTTGATCGATGGGATCGTCGGCAAGGTGCTGATTCCGCTCATCACATCGCCACTGGCGGGATTCGCAATCGGGTTCGTGTTGATGGTTGCCCTCTATTGGATTTTCCGTGGATTCGATCGGCGACCGCTGGGACGGATATTCAAGGTGCTGCAGGTCGGCTCTGCCGGATACATGGCATTCGCACATGGGTCGAACGATGCCCAGAAGACGATGGGCATCATCACGCTCGCCCTCTTTGCGGCGGGCATCATTCCTTCCATCGAGGTTCCGCTTTGGGTTATCGTGGTTGCTGCGACTGCAATCTCACTTGGCACAGCTGTCGGCGGGTGGCGCATCATGAAAACCATGGGGCACCGCGTTGTCGAACTCGAGCCCATTCACGGGTTTGCCGCGGAGACCACGGCGGCAAGTGTGCTCATTGCGACGGCACATTTCGGGATGCCTGTATCGACCACCCATGTGATCTCCAGTGCCATCATGGGCGTTGGCTCGAGTCGGGGGACGCGTGCGGTGCGCTGGACGGTCGCCAGGAGGATCGTCTCTGCGTGGGTGATTACGATTCCAATTACGGCCGCAATCGGCGCTGCGACCTGGGCGTTCTTGCACGCGATCGGCATCTAGGGAAATGAGTAGGAGGAGATCATGCGACTGATTCCACGTGACGAGAAATTTCACGAGCTTTTCATCGATCTCGGCAATCATGTTGCCGATGCTGCCCAGAAGCTGAGCGCAATGACCAACAGCTACACGAACGTTCAAGAGCAGGTAGCTGCGATCCGTGCGGTTGAGAAACAGGGCGACAAGATTGTCGCCGAGGTGCATCGGCGGCTCGAACGCGCGTTCATCACGCCCTACGACCGAGAAGACATCCACGAATTGACGAGCAACCTCGATGACATCCTCGATGGAATACAGGCCGCCGCCGAGACCTTCTTGGTGTACGGCATCGAGAACCCCACTGACGAATCACGCGAGTTCACCGCGATCCTTGTGGCCCAGTCTTCTCAACTGGTAGAGGCGCTCGGAAAACTCTCCACGCACACAGGGATCCTTCAGCACCTGTCCACCATCAACGATCTCGAACACCAAGCTGATGTTCTCTCGCGCTCAGCGGTCGGCCGCCTCTTCCGGGAAAGCACCGATCCGATCGAGGTGATTCGACTGAGAGACCTCTATCAGCAACTCGAAGAGGCTGTCGACGCGGCAAAGCACGCAGGAAAGGTCATTTCACGCGTCCTCGCCAAGCATCACTGAGCCTCGGGAGGCTAGGAGAACTCGGCGTCGCCGAAGATGTAGCGCACGCTCCCTTGGAGTCGCGTGTAGCCAAGGCGTTCATAGAGTGCATTCGCGCCGGTGAGCGAATCGGAGTCGACGCCGAG
>JAYQPX010000016.1:0-25008 GCA_038145565.1 Chloroflexota bacterium
GATCTCACCTTCCTTCCGGTGCAGAGCAACTTTGAGGTTGCTCGCGGTCGCGTGAAGGTGGACCCAGCCACATACGCCACCAACATCCGTGGCGTCTGGGCGTGCGGAGACTTCGTGACCGGTCCCGCAACCATGATTGAGGCGGCGGGCCACGCGAAAAAGTGCGCGTACGCCATTGACCGGTATCTCGCGGGCGCGGTGCAGGTTCAGGTCGATGCAAACGTGCGCATCACCAGTTCGTGGCGCCACGACATGCCAGAGTTCTACGACCGCATTCCGCGTCAGCACATCCCTGTACTTCCGCTCGCGGAGCGACTCCCATCGGCCGACGCCACGGTGAACTTCACCACACAGGTCGAGCTCGGCTACGGCGCGCAGCAGGCGATCGCCGAGAGCACGCGCTGCCTGATGTGCAACTACAACATCTGGTTCGACCCAATGCGCTGCGTCCTTTGTGGCGCCTGTGCCGACGTCTGCCCTGAGGGGGTGATCCACATGGTGGACATCAATCAACTGAAGGCTGAAGGGGCGCTTCCAGAGCTCTCCGAGGCGTACGGCTGGGAGAACGGCGGGGCCATGATCTTGGACGAGGAGCGCTGCATTCGCTGCGCCCTCTGCGTCAAGCGCTGTCCGTTCGACGCCATTACGATGGAGAAGTTCGAACTGCAGGAGATCAGCTCGGATGGGCGCCTCTATAAGGAGTCCTACCGAGACGGTCAGCTCGCAGGCGTGGCCGGCACAGGAGGAGGAGCACAGTGAGCCTACTCGCGAAGGTCGATCAGGCGGTCCGCCGATCCTCCGCATGGCGCTCCATCTTCCGTAACTCCTACCCGAACGACGAGCGCAGCCGCGCCTACGCGGTGATGAACAATGTCTTCCTCCACCTTCACCCGGTACGCGTGCGTCAACACGCGGTGAAGTTCGCCTACACCTTCTGCCTCGGGGGCCTCAGCTTCTTTCTCTTCCTCGTGCTTACTGTCACCGGCGTCTATCTGATGTTCTTCTATGCGCCGTCTGCAACGCAGGCGTACTCAGACATCTTGAAGATCCAGACGCTGGTGCCGTTCGGACAGATCACGCGCAACATCCACCGCTGGGGAGCGCACTTGATGGTCTTCTTTGTCTTCCTCCACATGATGCGCGTCTTCTATCACGGCGCCTACAAGCCGCCGCGCGAATTCAACTGGGTAGTAGGTGTGGTGCTGCTCTTCTTGACGCTGATGCTCAGTTTCACCGGCTACTTGTTGCCATGGGACCAGATCGCCTACTGGGCGATCACGATCGGTTCGAACATGGCTGGATACGCGCCGCTCCTCAACACCCCGTCCAAGCTCCTCCTCCTCGGTGGGCTGGAGGTTGGACAGAACACGCTGCTGCGCTTCTATGTGCTGCACGTGATGGTCTTCCCGCTCCTTGCGGCAGTCTTCCTCGCGGTCCACTTCTGGCGGATCCGCAAGGATGGCGGCATCAGCGGGCCGCTATGAGCGAAGCGCGACGATGAGCGACGAGCAGCGAACAGCACCAGTGGCACCGGTCGATCCTTCGCGCCGAACGGAGATCGACAAGCAGCGCGTGCCGATGGCGGCACGTCCGTATCGACTTCTTGCGCTGGTGAAGCAAGACGCGGTCGTCCGTGTCCAGAAAGAGCCAGACGACACGGTGATGACCTGGCCACACCTGCTCACCATCGAGTTCCTCGCTGCGGTTGCGATGAGCATCTTCCTGTTGCTCCTTGGCCTCTTCATCAATGCGCCGCTCGAGGAGCTCGCAAATCCAAATGTCACCCCCGCGACGGCCAAGGCACCGTGGTACTTCCTCGGCCTCCAGGAGCTGCTCGCCTACTTCCATCCGACCGTTGCCGGCGCGCTGACTCCCGCTGCAGTACTTGTTGGAAGCGCGCTGATCCCGTACCTCGATCGACGCAACATCCACAGCACGCGACCTTCGGATCGAAAGCTTGAAGTGTCACTCTTCTCGATTCTCTGGGCGCTTGGGCTCGCCGTCACCTTCATAGGCATCTTCTTCCGTGGTCCTGGCTACTCATTCGTGTTGCCGTGGGTGAACGGCTTCTTCTTCAGCCTGTGATGGGAGGCGTGCCGTGAGTCACTACAGCGTTGAACCTGCAGACAAGCCGAAGGCCCTCACGTCGCAGACGATCAAGGCGCTGCGCCACGAAGAAGTCAAAGGGATCTCGCGCCGTCGACTACTGCGCACCACGATCGGTGCCGGCTTTGGACTCTGGCTCTTAGAGGTGACAGCGGGGACACTCTCGTTCCTTTGGCCGAATCTTGAAGGCGGATTCGGTGGGAAGGTACCCGTGGGCACGTTCGATACGTTGAAGAATCAAAACGCGGCCCTCCCATTCAGTGAGGGCTATCCGGTGTACGTTCAAGAGGCGCGCGCCTTCATCATGCTGGTTGATCCAACTCGTCCCGAATTCGTTCCTGGTGAAGACGTGACTGGAGATGGCACCGCACTCAACGTACGGGCCCTCTATCAGCGCTGCCCGCATCTCGGCTGCAAGCCGAACCCTTGCATCAAGACCTACTGGCTCGAGTGCGCGTGCCACGGAAGTCGCTTTGACCGACTCGGCACCAAGGCGGACGGCGTTGGACCGGCGCCTCGTGGCATGGATCGCTTCTCACTCCTTGTGGACGAGAAGGGCTTCCTCACGCTTGACACGGGGAAGATCACACTCGGCATACCACCAGTTGCGCTCGGGCAGCCAGGCATTGAGGCACCGCGCGCCGCGACGGGGTGCATCTAAATGAACGACGAGCAGCGCTACCTACCAACGCCCGCAGAGAAGCTGACGCCGCCAACGCCACGTCTCTCCAGCCCTGCTCAAATTCAGACGCATAGCCTCACCGCCGAGCGCGTGGCGAAAATCGTGAGCCAGAGCGGCTCCGCCCGCATGACCGCGCTCCTCGGTATTGCCGTGGTGACCCTCTTCGTCCTTGTCTATGCCTTCTATGACCAGGGGCTGCCCGGCGTAGAGGGTTCTTCGCGCATGGAGGTGGCGCGAGAAGAGATCTATCTCGACACGGTGAAGCGCGGCTATAACCTCTATGAGGCCAATTGCGCGCGCTGCCACGGTGAGCAAGGGCAGGGCGGGATCGGCCCCGTCCTCAACGACCAAGGGAAGCTGCTCGCGCATCTGACGCCCGCCTACCTTCACAATGTTTTGACCGTCGGCGGTCGCTACATCTGCGGCGATCCAAATTCGCTGATGGGCGTCTGGGCAGACAGCAATGGTGGTCCGTTGAACTACCGAGAGATCGAAGAGTTGATTGCCTGGGTCCGTGCCACCAAAGATGATGTGATCAAGGTGCAAGATCCTGCAACCGGTGAAATGGTCGAAGTCACCGGCTGGCGCGACCCGGCGTACGAGCCGGCGCCTGATGCAACTCCAGTACCGGCATGCTGGAAGGATGCGTTCGCCGTCTCACCATCCCCGTCTCCATCGGATGGCGAGATGACGCCGATGCCAACTGATACTGGTGGAGGCGCGGGTGGGAGCTACACGATAGTGGCCATGGGGGTGAAGTTCGACCTCGCCACTCTCGAGGTCGAAGCGAACAAGACCTTCAAGCTCGTCTTCGACAATCAGGATGCGGGCATTCCGCACAACGTTGCGATTCACGAGGGATCTGCGAGCGCAGTCGGGAAGGAGCTTTGGCAGGGCGCCATCTTCCCTGGGATTGCCACGCAGACGTACGACGTGCCAGCCTTCGCCGCTGGGAACTACTCGTTCGTCTGTACGGTGCACCCGAACATGGTCGGCGACCTGGTGGTGAAGTGAGCAGTCTGCCAGCACCCCTTGGCCAGCAGCAACTCGCTCCGGCACCCGCGCCGCGTCGCGCGTTCTTCGGACTTTTCGATGCTGCCGGTTGGGGCTGGGCGTCCTTCCGCGCCGTTCTCTGGACGCTGCTGATCATCCTGATGCTCGGATACATTCCCGACCGCGCCTACTACATCGTCACGTCGCCAACGATGGAGCTCGGGCTCAACGCCGTATCGCTCGTCAACATCTGCCCGGGCGAGAACAAGGCTCTTCCGTGCCCCGCACCTGCGGGCGCCGTTATCCCCTGGGAGAGTGGCTCGCCTGTTGCGCTACCAGGCGCCGGTAAAGGGGGGAGCTTGCTGCAGGTTGGAACACATCTCTACTACATCGGCGGCCGCTTGAGTAGCGGGCTTGATGAGTACCCCAACACACCAGGCGTTTCAGCAGCAGAAATTGGTCCTGAGGGGCTATCCAACTGGGCCGCAGTAGCACCGCTTCCTGCGCCGCGCGCGTTGAGTGCGACCGCATATCTCGCTGGGACCGCATATGTCATCGGCGGCACGTCAGACACGGAGAGCGCAACTGCCACCGTTTTCACGGGCGCACCTGATCCCGCGACGGGAACGATTGATGCGTGGATGCTCGCAGACGCCCTAGAACTCCCAGCCCCACGCAACGGCGCCGCAGTGATCACCGTCAGTGATGGTCTGATCGTCTTTGGCGGCGCGAATGAGTTTTACGAACCACAGACCACGGTATGGAAATCGACACTCCAGTCGAACGGAGGCCTCGGTCCGTGGGAAGAGATGGCACCGCTCCCCGAGCCACGCGCAAACGCCGCTGCCGCACTTGTCGGCGACTCTGTCTGGATCTGGGGAGGCCGTGACGCGAGCGGGTACACCGGGGTCTCACTCCATGGATACATTGCCGTCGAGAAGTCCGCGGGCGGTGGCGGGCATAGCGGTGGGGCGACATCAACGGACGCGGTCGACGAGCAGGGTGACGCACCGATCGGCAGCATCTACAAGTGGACCGCCACATCTGGCGACGCCAATCTCCCATCGCCTCGCGAAGGCGCCGCGCTCTGGAGCGCGAACGGCACACTGTATGTCGCCGGTGGCGTACAAGACGGAGCCGTCGTCGGGAGCGTGTACTGGACGGCACCGACCGCTGCCACGGGAATCACCTCGTGGAAGAACGTTCCCGAAGTCGACCTACCTGCTGATCAACTTCGCGCCAATGCGAGCGGCGCTGTCATTGGGTCCCATGCGCTCTTGATCGGCGGAGTGGATGCAGGCGGCGCACCTGCAGCAACCTCGGTGAGCGCGATTACTTCGCCGAAGGCCCCAGTCTTCCGCGCTGGCCTGTTCGGCCTCACGATCCCAGGGCTCGCTATCCCAGGAGAGATCGGCCAACAGCTCGGCTTCCTCTCATCTGCAGGCGCGTGGACGCTCAACTTTGTCTTGCTCTGTGCGATGGCGGTTGCCTATGCGCAACGCGAGCGTTTTGGGGCATGGGTGCGCAAGAGGCTCGTCAGGAAGTAAGATCCTGCGAATGAACGGTTCGGCAAAACTCCTCTTCGGTTTCAACGCGTTCGCTGCGTGGCTCGGTTATGGCATTGCACAGATCACCAACATTTTCGAACTGGTACCGCGTACCGAACCGTACGACCCGAGCAGCAACATGTTCGGTGGAAGTGCCGATGGCCTTGCGGGCGCGATCGGACGAGTCTTCGACTCTCACGGCTACTTCACGACCTGGTCCAACATTGCCGTGGCGCTCACCCTGACTGCCCTCTACCTCAACCCAGAACGAGAAGGGCGGGCCTTCAGCAGACTGCGCAACACCGGCCTGCTCATGATCACGATGACGATGGTGCTCTATCACCTGCTTCTCGCGGGAACGTCAAACCCGCAGAGTTGGCATGCGGTATCAAATCTTCTGCAGCACTACATCACGCCCATGGTCACAATCTTGGTCTGGCTGCTTGTCGGACCGCGCGGTCGCTTCGTGTTCAGCGATACGTTCACCGTCTTTATCATCCCGATCACCTACCTTGCTTACACGCTGATCCACGGCGCGCTGGCGTCCGTCTATCCGTATCCATTTTTCAACGTCATCAAGTACGGCTATGCGTCGGTGCTCTCGCTCATGGGTGCTGTGATCGTGGGCGGCTACGTGGTGGCGCTGATCTACTACGGGGTTGAGCGCCTGCGAACCCGCGCGTAAGTTAACGCTGCGCCTTGGTGAGCCGGGCGGGGATCGAACCCGCGACCAAGGGTTTAAAAGACCCCTGCTCTACCGCTGAGCTACCGGCCCGCCCAGATTCTCGCACGGCGCGCTGGTGGCTGGGTTGACTTCGTGGGAGAATCCTCGTCATGAGGCGTGAATGGTCACTCGAGGCCGCAACGCAGGCGCTGGTTGAGCTGCGCCCCCTGATCGTGCTGCTGCGCGAACAGCGCGCATCCCTAGAGACGCTGAAGCAGCAGCTCCTCGTCCTCCGCCGACTCGAACGTGCTGGCGCGCGCCCCGGAGGTTCTGACCAGAGCGACCTTCAAGCGGCTGGCGCCGACCAGGAGACCCAAGACGCCTTCCTCACGAGTTCGCTCATTGAGGCCCGCATCCGCGCGCTCGTGGATCAGATGCAGGCGAGCGTTGATCGAGTCGTGGCGCGTGGCATTGAACTGCGCGACATCGATCGCGGCCTTGTGGACTTTCCAGCGACCGCCTTCGGTCGACCCTTCCACCTCTGCTGGGAAGAGTCAGATGGAGAGGCGGTCGGGTTCGCGCACGGACTCGGTGAGGGCTTCGGCGCACGACTCCCGATCGGCGAGTTCCTTCGTCGCCACGCGCACAACGAGCGAGGCATTTGACGCAAGACCCGCAACTGCCGATACTCCGCAAGCGGGGTGGAGCAGTGGCAGCTCGTCGGGCTCATAACCCGAAGGTCGGTGGTTCGAATCCATCCCCCGCAACCAACCTCTACTCGCCAGATACGAACGCGTCGATTTCCTCCACCGAAACAAACGGCCCGACGCGGTAATCCAGGACCACCCCTGACGCATTCAGCAGTAGCGTGAGGGGCGCCGCGTTCACGGGGATCTGCGCAGCAATGCTGCCGTCTTCATCCAGGAGTGTGGGCCAGGTGGCGCCGAGTTCTGCAGCTGCCGCGGCACCGGGACCTGCTGCATCCTTATACAGGACGCCAACCAGCACCCCGAGACTCTCAGCTCGTGCGTCGTATTCGGCAAAGAGCGGGATCTCCTCGCGGCACGGTACGCACCAACTCCCCCAGAAGTTGAGCAGGATGCGCTGATCGCCTTGCGCGAAGTCTCCGATGCTGCGGCTCATGCTCGGGTCGGAGAGGAGCGACTCGTTCTCGATGCGGATCGTTTGGCCGAGCACCTCCCCAGATGTCTGGCAACTTCCCAAGGAGAGGGTGGCGATCAGGGCGAGAGTGAGCGCGCGTACCTTCACTGCACCACTACGTCGCCGACCATGTTCGGGTGAACGGTGCAGACGAACGAGTAGCTTCCCGCTGGAAACGCAGGGATTTCATAGAGAACTGTCTCATCGCCATTGAAGATCTCGCCCTGCCATAGTTCAGCCCCAACCGCGTCGGCACTTCCCTCATGGATCGCAATGTTGTGCGGAATGCCTACATCCATGTTGTGAAAGCGCAGCTGACTTTCCATATCTGCCGGAAGTTCGAAGAGGGTCTGCTCAAACTTGACGCCCATCGCCGTGATCAGTGTGATGCCGTCGTCGGGCGCCGTAGATGGCGCGCCGCTCTCAGATGGCGTGCCACTCCCTGTTGGTGCGCCGCTTGCTCCAGGTGATGGGGCGGGGCTCTCCGCCTCCGTGAAGATCAATCCGGCCTGCGCGCCGCCAACCACCACGAAAAGAAGCGAGAAGAGCAGCAGGCTGAAGCGAGGTGCGCTCTTCGGCGTTGGGTTCACCAAGTGTCCGGTGCTGTCAGCCTCCGCAACGGCACGGTACTCACGCCCTGAGTCGAGGAGCCACCCGATCAGTGCGAACGCGGTCATCAGCGCGCCAAGGAGAACGAACGGGAGACCGATCGCCGCGCCAAAGAGGAGCACGCCCGTGGCGAGACTTACGAGGAAGGGGAGGAGTGAGGGTGGTGGAAGGTGCACGCCCGCGGGCGGGCCGGAGGCAGCCCTGCTGCTCTGCGCAGAGATCGCAAGCGCGCCGTGGTCGCCTGTGCCGATCGCATCGTATTCGCGAACCGCTTCACGCCCCCAGGCAACGAGTGCGAGGAGCATCGCGCCTGCAGAGACGGCGAGCGCAACGCCACCGAGTGCAACGGAGAAGAAGAGTGCCGCCGACGCAACGGAGATGAGGAGCGGCGCGAGGCTCGGCCCTGGGAGGTGGATCCCTGCCGGTGCGGAGCGCGTTGGAAGCGCGGGCATGCCGATCTGGCGTGGACCAGCACGTCGGAAGCGGAAGAAGACCCACGCGTAGAATCCTGCGACAACCAGAAGGATGACGATCGGCAGGAGCTGGATCAGCGCGCCCCAATCAGGTGCAACCAACGGCCCAAGGAGAGAGACGATCCACTCAAGGAGCGAGCGGAGCGCGTCCAACGTCAGTCCCTAGGCTTCAGAGTTCATGGCGTGGGCGAGCACCGCGGTCATCGTGCTCATCGCTACGCCGAGTGCAACCAACATGAATGCTCCTCCGGCGTCTCCAGAGACAAGTAGGTAGACGGTGCCAATGACGACGAAGATGAGTCCGAAGGCGAGGGCGTACTTCATGCTCGTATTGTAGCCGCCACCGAAAAACCTGCGGGTGCCCGAAGATAGGGGGGTGATCGCCTTCAGCCTCTTTCCTGCACACGGGCCCCTCCCCCCAGAGCCGAGCGCTGCCGCCGTTGCGTACTGGTACTCCCCGCCAATCATCAGCCTGCTGGTTGTGGCCGGGCTAGTGCTCTGGTTTGTCGGGGTGCGTCGTGTTCAACGCACGCACCCGCAGAATCCGGTGCCACGTTCGCGGAGCGTGGCGATCGTTGGCGCCTCCGCATTCCTGCTGATTGCGCTGCAATCGGTGATCGAGCGATACGACACCACGCTCTTCAGCGTGCACATGGTGCAGCACCTCATACTGCTTTTCCCTGTGCCGATTCTCCTCCTGCGAGCCGCTCCGGTCACGCTGATCCTTCGGCTTGCGTCGCCGCGTTGGCGCGCGCGGATCTTGGCACTGCTGCAGAGTCGCCTCGTTGGCGTGATCAGTCATCCGATCGTTGCCTGGCTCCTCCTTGTGTTTGTGATGTGGGCGACGCACCTCTCGCCACTCTTCGATGCGGCGCTCGATGATCCCTTCCTGCACAACCTGGAGCACGTGATCTACCTCAGCAGTGCGCTCCTCTTCTGGGCTCCCGTCTTCTCGCTCGACCCAGTGCGGCACCGGCTCTCACGCCCCGCTGCACTCTTCTATTTGATCACGCAGATGCCGCAGAACAGCTTCCTCGGGGTGGCGATCATGTGGGCGCCAGGCGTCCTCTATTCGCACTATGAGAGGCTGCAGCGACCGTGGGGACCCACACCGCTGGAAGATCAGCAGCTTGCTGGCGCCATCATGTGGCTGGTTGGCGACGGCCTATTCCTCCTTGCGGTGTTCGTGGTGCTCGCCGCGTGGATGCGCAGAGAGGAGCGACCCGCATCACGCTACGATGCAGAGAAGTTGGCAGAAGAGCTAGCCGAAATTCGGCGACGCGAAGTGGCCCACGCAGAAAGGCAGAGAGGAGGAGTGGAGTGAGTGTTGCGGTTGATCCAGTCTGCGGAATGGAGGTGCAGGTCGCGCCCGACGCCCTGACCACCCTGATTCAACTCCGCGAACTTTCGAACGCAGCGCAGCCAGGGCGACACCAGGGCATGCCGGAGGGGGACGGCGAGCGCTTCTACTTCTGCGGGAGGGGCTGCCTGCTGGACTTCCAAGATGAGCCGGCGCGCTTCCTCGACGCGGGCTTCCAGCCCTCTGGCATGTGAAGTGGTACCTTCGGGCGCATAGGTCGGCCGACCAGTACGGCCCAGTGAGAAGAGGAGCGGAACAATGGCATATGTGATTGCGGAACCTTGTGTCGATGTCCTTGATCAGTCCTGCGTCTCCGTCTGCCCAGTTGACTGCATTCACTTCGAAGAGGGGACCGATCGCAAGCTCTACATTGATCCAGATGAGTGCATTGACTGCGGCGCATGTGAGCCAGAGTGCCCAGTGAACTCCATCTTCCCGGCCGAATCTGTCCCAGCACAGTGGGCGCCGTACATCCAGATCGACGCGAACTGGTACAAGGACAAGGCGGCGGCACGAGCCGCAGTCGACGCAGCGAAGCCACGCTGAGGCGGGCGCGCTGAGCGCGGTCACGCCATTCTCCTGTTCATGGTGCGGCAGCGCAGTTGCGCCGCGTACGGAAGATTCGCTTGAACGCTGGACACTTCTCTGCGCCGCATGTCTTGAGCGTGCACCGAACCAGCCGTATCTGAAAGCAAAACTGAAAGAAGGGATGCGGCGCCGCGCCGACGGCGGCACGCCACCCTCCGGCATTCCGCTACCGAGCGCACTGCCACGCCTCGCGGGAAGCACACCGCCACCAAGCGGCGATCCGTCCGGCGCAATTCCTGTACGACTCGGGTTGCTTCCGCCGCCCGAAGAGCCAGATGCACTTGAAGCCTGGTATCTCAATCGCACGCCTTTCGATCGAGGGCCACTCGCTGGCGCAACATGGCAGAGCGAAATTGATCGCGCCGTGCTCTGGCTTGATGCGCTCTCATACAGTGGTCGCGCCGTAGAGCTCGGCGCAGGGATCGGATTCTGGACGGTGCTCCTGGCGTCGCGTGGGGACGTGAGTGCCTATGACGCGCGTAAAGATCGACTCACGCGCGCGCGACAGCGGCTCCTTGCGCACGGACTGAAGGCGCACCTCCATCCGCGCAACCTCCTTGAAGGACCAGAAGGCGAGCCGGCAGGGCTCGTTCTTCTTCCGTTCCTACTGAGTCAACTCGCAGCCGAGCCGCGCGCGCAACATGTGGAGGTTGCACATAGCTGGCTTGCGAAGGGTGGCCGACTCGCACTGATTGATCTCGCGCCGCCGAATCTTGACCCATCAACGTTGGAGCAGGCGACGAGTGAGATGCTGGGTGGAAAGTTCACGGAGATCACTTCTGAACCGCTCGGACGACACCTGATCCTCATCAGCGCCCTTGCGAAGTAGAACTACGCTGGTCTGCGCCTCTATTCGTGCAGTGTGTGTGAGTCGAGCAGTTTATTGAGCAGTTCCGCGATTGAGCCTGGGGTGAGGGCCGCAGGTCGCACCTCAGCGTTTGATCCAACAGTTACACCGAGGATCGGATTGTCACTGGTGTTCCCCGCATCGGCGGGCGTGGTTGCTGCCGCGGCAAGTTCAGCCATCTGGTCGTTCGGCAAGGTGACGCGCTCTTCGAAATCACCGTGCGTCATGATCGTTCGCCCATCGGCGTAGACCTCAACGCGCTCCTCCATGCCGTTCGACCATGATCGAGTCGCCGTGTAGAGGAGGCTGGCGCTAGGTGCAGGTTCCGAGGTGCACGAGCCCGCGAGGAGGAGGCCGACAAATCCGAAGAGGAGCGACTTCCGTTTCACCTCCCCACTATAGTGAC
Source organism: Chloroflexota bacterium (assembly GCA_038145565.1). GTDB lineage: Bacteria > Chloroflexota > Limnocylindria > Limnocylindrales > Limnocylindraceae > Limnocylindrus. The sequence goes on from JAYQPX010000016.1 coordinate 11,437, forward strand.
CAGGATGAATGAACGTGATCGGACCGAACTTCGCCTCCTTGAACAGCAGCTTGAGCGCATGCGCGGCATGCTCGGCGCGTACTCGGGGCTTTTCTTCCGCCAGATCACCGTCTGGGGGGTGGTCTCACTCGTGATCCTCGCCCTCTCCGGCCTCAGTGCCGGTGCGCCGATCGGATTCCTTCTCACCTTCATTGTGCCGTTCGCATTTCTTGAGGCGGGCTACACCTTTTACTACACCGTCTTCGCGCGGAGGCACGCCGAGTTCATTGAGAAGAGCATCAACGCGCGCTTCGGTCGTGCTGTGCTCCCCGCGCATCGGCTTGAGGCCGCCTACTTCTATCCACCAGATGCACCGAAGCTCTCATTCCTCTCGTTGGCGCGACTCAGTGGGTACGGGAGTGTGATGACGATCGGATACTCGGTAGCCGCCCTCCTCTTCTGGGGAGCCGGCATGGAGGAGGGGCTTGCCCAAGTCGCGGCGGGGGGGCTAGACCCGGCGCTGATCTGGGCCGCTGTGGCCTGGACGCTCGGCGTAACTGCCTTCCTGCTGTGGCACTTCCTCGCCAAGCGTGACGAGAAGCGGCTCCTCGTGGAGCTCAAGGCTTCATACCCAGATGCGGTACGCTCTCGGAGCAGCGCGCGACGGTCGCGCTGAGTCCCACACCTTCGGCATTGCGCGGCGATAGTTAGTGGAGGAGTTGGCAGCGTGACGAGCCCAAAGAGCGGCACGAACAGCACTGAAAACGTCACCCAACTCGACCGAGTCACGATTCGATTCGCTGGTGATTCTGGCGATGGGATGCAGTTGACTGGCAGTCAGTTCACCGCCACCACCGCCCTCTTCGGCAACGACGTCTCTACGCTCCCTGACTACCCAGCAGAGATTCGCGCGCCCGCCGGTTCGCTTCCCGGTGTCTCGGGCTTCCAGATCAGCTTCTCCTCGGGAGACATTCACACGCCAGGCGACCGACCAGACGTGCTGGTGGCGATGAATCCCGCCGCACTCAAGGTGAACCTTGGCGACCTGGTACCGGGCGGCGGCATCATCGTCAATACAGATGCCTTCAACGACATCAACTTGAAGAAGGCGGGGTACGCGGCAGACCCGCTCCATGACGGCTCACTGAAGGGCTACAACCTCTTTGAGATCCCCATGTCCACCATGGTTGCGGGCGCATGTGAAGGGCTCGGACTCAGCAGCAAGCAGGTTGAGCTGACCAAGAACTTCTTCGCCCTCGGCGTCATGTTCTGGCTCTACGAGCGCTCCATGGCGGCAACTGAGAAGTGGATTGCCGAGAAGTTTGCAGGGAAAGATGCAATCGCCGAGGCGAACAAGCGCGCGCTACATGCGGGATACGCCTTCGGCGAGACGACAGAAATCTTCCACACGCACTATCGCGTCCCTGCGGCGCACTTGAAGCCTGGAACATATCGAAACATCACTGGAAACGAAGCGACCGCACTCGGGTTTGTGACAGCTGCGAAACTCGCCGAGCGCGAACTCTTCTTGGCGAGCTACCCGATCACCCCAGCGTCTGACATCCTCCATCAGCTCTCTGGCTACAAGCACCTGGGGATCAAGACGGTGCAGTCAGAGGATGAGATCGCGGCGATCGGTGCAGCAGTCGGCGCCGCATACGGCGGTGCGATGGGCATGACCACAACCTCTGGCCCAGGCATGGCGCTGAAGGCCGAGATGCTCGGCCTCGCGGTGATGGTGGAGCTTCCGCTCGTGGTGGTGGATGTGCAGCGCGCTGGACCATCGACAGGAATGCCAACCAAGACCGAGCAGGGCGACCTGTTGATGAGCATGTTCGGCAGGAACTCCGACTCTCCAATCCCCGTGGTCGCGCCGGCAACTCCAGCCGAGTGCTTCACGATGGCCATTGAGGCCTGGCGCATTGCACTGAAGCACATGACGCCCGTTGTCTATCTCAGTGACGCGTTCTTGGCGACAGGTGCCGAGCCGTGGAAGATCCCGCAGATCAGCGACATGCCTTCGATTGCCGTGCAGAACGCACCAGAGTCGACCGGGAGCTTCCGTCCGTACCAGCGCGATCCTGAGACGCTCGCGCGACCGTGGGCGGTCCCTGGAACCAAGGGTCTGGAGCATCGCATTGGCGGACTCGAGAAGTTGGACGAGTTGGGAACGGTCAGCTACGACCCAGACAACCACCACCGCATGATGCTGTTGCGCGCGGAGAAGGTTGCGCGCGTTGCACGCGATATCCCTGCAACCGAAGTGTGGGGCGAACCAACGGGCGATCTGCTCATCCTCGGCTGGGGTTCCACCTACGGATCCATCCGTTCAGCCGTTGAGCGCCTGCGCGAGCGTGGCAAGCGCGTCAGTCACGCACACCTGCGCTACTTGAATCCGCTCCCAGAGGATCTCGCCGGCATCCTTGGCAACTTCAAGCGCGTGCTGCTGCCAGAGCTCAACCTTGGGCAGCTGCGCATGCTCTTGCGTGCGAAGTACCTCGTGGACATCGTCGGATTCAACCTCGTGCGCGGCAAGCCGTTCCAGATCGGTGAGATCGAAGCGAAGGCCGAGTCGCTGCTCGGCGAGAGTGTGGAGGTGTCCAAGTGACGCAGAGCGAGCTCCCCGTCTTGACCAAGAAGGACTTCGAATCCGATCAAGATGTGCGCTGGTGCCCAGGCTGCGGCGACTACTCCATCCTGGCCCAGACGCAGAAGACCATGCCAGACTTTGGCGTCGCCAAGGAGAAGATCGTCTTCATTTCAGGGATCGGTTGCTCTGGCCGACTGCCGTACTACATGAACACCTTCGGCTTCCACACCATCCACGGACGCGCCGCCACCATTGCCACCGGCCTCAAGGGTGCACGACCAGATCTCATGGTCTGGGTGATCACGGGCGATGGTGACGCGCTCTCCATTGGTGGCAACCACCTCATCCACGCAATGCGTAGAAACGTGGACATGAAAATGATCATGTTCAACAACCGCATCTACGGCCTCACCAAGGGCCAAGCGTCACCCACCTCACCGATCGGGAAGAAGACCAAGTCCACGCCGATGGGCACCATCGAGACACCGATCATTCCGCTCAACCTTGTTGCAGCCGCAGAGGCGAGCTTCATTGCGCGTTCGGTAGATACGCACTCGGAGCACCTGCAGGAGATGATGCACCGTGCTGGCGAACATCGTGGTGCCGCATTCTTGGAGGTGCTGCAGAACTGCAACATCTTCAACGACGGCGCATGGCGCGACTTCACCGACAAATCCGTCAAGGAAGACCGCATGCTCGTCTTGAAGCATGGCCAACCGATGATCTTCGGTGCGGAGAAGAACAAGGGTATCCGACTGAATGGGCTGCAGCCTGAAGTGGTAACGATCGGTGAAAACGAGGTAAGCGTTGCGGATCTCTGGGTGCACGACGAGACGGATCCAGACGCGACGCGCACACAGATCTTGAGCCGCATGTGGTGGCCCGACTTCCCGGTACCGGTTGGCGTCTTCCGTCGCGTGCCACGACCAACTCATGATCAACTTCTCGTTGAGCAGGTGGAGAGTGCCAAGGCGGCGCGCGCCGCAAAGGGCCCGATCGACTTGCAGAAGCTCCTCGCCGCCGGGGAGACCTGGAAGGTCTCTTGAGTGAGGCGGCGCCAGTAGCGCCACACCTCTACATCCTTGCTGACGACCTGATCTGGGCGACGAGACTCGCCGGACAGGGCCGCACCCTTGGCGCAGCGACCGTGACCCTCAACGGCATCAGTGACCTTGAGACTCTCGTTGCGCGCGGGCCGTTGAGCGACCACGACCTTATTGCCATCGACACCACCACACGTAGCTTTGATCCACACGCGGCGGTTCGCGCCGCTGCGGGCGCTGGCCGAACCCTCGCTCTCGCCCAACACGATGATCCGGCGCTTCGAGCCGCACTCCTTGAGGCGGGAGCGCTGCGCGTGATGCCGTACCGGGCGCTCTTTGAGCGCGGACATGCGATCCTCGCGGAGTTACTGGGCCTGCCGATCCCTGCCGTGGGGAGCCTGGAGGCACCGAGTGGAAGTGGAGGCAGAACGAAATGAGTGATCGAGCCGCAGAGATCAGCGCCGCCTACGCCGCCGCCACTCCAGGGCTCGGCGCTGGTCACGCGCTCGAAGCACGACTCATTGGTCCAGCCGCCTACGCCGGGCGACTCGTCGCTGCACGCGATGCGGTGAACGACGCGGGTGCGGACGCTGCGCTGATCGGCTTCGGTGCCGACATGCGTTATCTCACTGGGTACGCCGCCCCCGCGCTTGAACGACTCACCATGCTCGTGGTGCCAGCGCGCGGTGAAGCCACGCTGATCGTCCCGCGTCTTGAGGCGGGGATGGCAGGAGACGCACCTGCAATTCGTGGCGGCTCCGTGGCTACCGTCCCATTCGGAGAGACGGACGACCCATTCGCACTTGTCGCGGCTGCAGTGCGCGCGGGCGCGCGTGGAGGCAGCGCGCCGCTCAGCGTGGCGCTCTCGGATCGACTCTGGGCAACCTTCGTTCTCCGCATCGAGAGCGCGCTCGGGGCAGGAGGCGATCGACCTACCCTCCGCCTTGCGTCAGAGGTGATCGGTCGTCTGCGCACTGTGAAGTCCGCGGAGGAGTCGGCGATGTTGCGCGCGGCGGGCCGTGCAGTAGACAGCGTGGTGAAGGCGATCACCAGCGGAAAACTTGTTGGCAGGACCGAGAACGATGTGGCGCGCGAAGTGCGCGAGCGCCTGACGGGTGCCGGCCATGAAGTCGCCTCGTTTGCGATTGTTGGCTCTGGCAAGAACTCCGCCTCACCGCATCACGAGGCATCATCGAAGGTGATTGAGGCGGGTGACGCGATCGTGCTCGACATTGGTGGTCAGTTCGGTGGATACGGATCCGACACTACAAGAACGATCTGGGTCACGGGGCCGAACGGCGCCGTTCCACCAACGGACGACTTCCTGCACCGTTACGAGGTGCTCAAGCGTGCGCATCAGGCGGCAACAGATCACGTCCGACCCGGCGTGAGCTGCGAATCGGTCGACGCAGCGGCACGTGCAGTCATCGACGGAGCTGGACTCGGTGAGCGCTTCTTCCATCGCACCGGTCACGGGATCGGCCTTGAAGAGCATGAAGATCCGTACATTGTGAAGGGGAACGGCACACTGCTGGTCCCAGGTCATGCGTTCAGCATTGAGCCTGGTATCTACATCGAAGGGCTCAACGGAGCGCGCATCGAAGACATTGTGCTCTGCGGTGACTCCGCGGTTGACCAGCTGAACAACACAAGTCGCGAACTTTATGTGGTGTCTGGATGAGTGACGCACCGGTCGTCAATCAACCGCAGCAACAGCAGAAGCAGGCGACTGCGGCGCAGATTCGCCGCATTGCAAAGGCGCGACCTTATGTTCCGATCCACGAGCTTCGGCGGACGTACGGACTTCCTGGCGACGAAGACCTGACGGTGAAGATTGCGACGCCAGACGGTGACGCCTGGGTCGGCCTTCCAGAGCGCGAGGCGAAACTGATCGAGCAGCTCGTGCAACAGGGTGAGATCGGCCTGATCTTTCACGAGATGCCTCGCGCCCGCGTAGTGCTCGGCATCTACGGCTCCACGCTTCACGCGTAGACGATCAGCGTACCTGCACCCCTTCGCGCGCGAGGAGCGCGCGCTTGAACGCGATCGGATCCAGACCGGCGGGACGCCACCCTCTGCTGGCGGATCCTCCGTACCCACCTATTCCCTTCGATGCCACCACGCGATGGCAGGGGAGCAGGATTGGGATCGGATTCTTGCCGAGTGCCGAGCCAACAGCTCGCGCGGCACGTGGTGCTCCTGCGGCAGCGGCGAGTTCGCCATAACTGATGACCCGTCCTCTGCGCACCTTTGCGAGCGCTTCAAACACCTTGCGCTCGAACTCTGTGGAGCCAGAGAGGTCGCACGCTGCGGTGATTTCGCGGGCGGTGGCTGTGCCTTGAGTCACGCGCTGCATCAGTCGCGACACGTCAGCAGACGTGCGAATAGGTCCGGGCGGACGTTGATCAAGGGAGGGCGGCGCTGAGAGATTCTCTCTCGGATCAAGGGCGATCGCGCGGATCCGTCCATTGACGAGCAGCACGGGGAGCGCCCCCCACGGACTGCGCCAGATGATCTCGCGCCATGTTCTGCCCGCTGACCCCTTCATGGTGGGAGCCTAACGCGCCGCGCCGCGGTATACTCCCCAGGAGTATGCAGAGTACGAGTGCGCCGACCAGTGAACTGACGAGCGAGACGGCGGAGATCGCCCTCCCGATCGTGGGCATGACCTGCGCATCCTGCGTGAATCGCATCGATCGCTTCCTGCGCAAGGCGGACGGCGTCAGTGAGGTGAGCGTCAACCTCGCCACCGAGAGCGCAACGATCCGCTACCTCCCAGAGATGACAGGTGCGGCAGAACTTGCGCAGGTCATCTCGCATGCCGGCTATGAAGTGCCCGCTGCTGCTTTGGCCCTCGCCGGACGCGCCAACGAAGGAGAGCGCGAGGCGGCACGCGAGGCGATGGAGGCGACGCGCGTTGCCGCACGCGAACGCGAAAAGCGCGCGCTGCTGCGCGATGGAGTTGGGGCGACGGTCTTTGGCCTGGTTGCGATGGCCATCATGCTCCAGCCCTGGTTCCTGATCTCCATGGAGCGCATCAACTGGATCTTGATCGTTCCAACGACGATCGTGCAGTTCGGCGTAGGCTGGAGATTCCACTCACGCGCGCTCCGTGCACTTCGGCACGGCAGTCTCACGATGGAGACCCTCGTCAGCCTCGGCACAACTTCGGCGTGGGCGTGGTCGGTGGCCATCACCCTCTTCCACGACCAGCTGATGCGCATCGGCGTCCCTGCCCATGCAACGTGGGATGCTGCCGCACTCATCCTCGGATTTGTCTCTCTCGGCCGCTGGCTTGAGGCGCGCGCAAAAGACGCGTCAACGAGCGCGGTGCGTAGTCTGCTCGCGCTTCGGCCGGAAAGTGCAGAGCTGCTCACCAGCGCTGATGCAACGGAGGGCCGAACGGTTCCACGCACCAGTGTCATTGCAGGAGATCTGCTGCTCGTTCGCCCTGGCGCGCGCATCCCGGTCGACGGCGTGATCGTCTCAGGACGAGCCTCCGTCGACGAGTCACTTCTCACCGGCGAATCGTCCCCAGTTGAGCGGGGCGAGGGGAGCCGCGTCGTTGCGGGTGCCCTCATCACGGACGCCACACTGGTCATCCGCGCAACTGCCGTCGGCGAAGGAACGACGCTCGCCCGTATCGTCGCTGCGGTGGAAAAAGCGCAGGCATCAAAGCCTGCGATCGCAAGGCTCGCCGACCGCATCTCCGAGATCTTCGTCCCCACGATCATCGTGATCGCCGCCCTCACTTTTGTCGGCTGGTACCTCTTCGGTGCGGAACCGAAGCTCGTCCGCGCCGTCGCCACCGCAATCGCCGTGCTTGTTGTTGCCTGCCCCTGCGCAATGGGCCTCGCCACGCCGACCGCCGTGATCGTTGGCATGGGTCGCGGTGCGGAGGCGGGAATCCTTGTCCGTGACGCAGCACTGCTGGAGAGCGCCGGGAAGATGAAGGCGGTCGTCTGGGACAAGACTGGCACCCTTACCACGGGTGACCTTGCGCTCGCGAGTATCCGTCCGCTGCCAGGTGGCGAGTTTTTCGGTCAAGAAGATCGGCTACTCCAGCTCGTGGCATCTGCTGAGGCGCGTTCCGAACATCCCCTCGCGCGCGGCGTCGTAGCTGGCGCACAGGCGCGCAACTTGAACCTCAGTCCAGCCGACGCTATCGCCATTGAAGCGGGGCGCGGTCTTCGCGCAACTGTGGACGGCCGACGCGTCGTCGTGGGGAATCGAAACCTTACCGAGAGCGTTGACCGCGGCGAGGCGGCACAACTAGAAGCGATCGCGATCGAAGAAGCGCAAGCCGGCCGCACGCCGCTCTATGTACTCGTCGATGAGCGAGCGGTGGGAGTGATCAGTCTCGCCGACAGCATCCGTCCTGAAGCGTCGGTTGCGATCAGTGCGCTCGCACGTCGCGGGGTGAGCTCTTGGATCGTCTCCGGTGATCGACAGGAAGTCGTGGATGCGGTTGCGAAGCAGCTCGGCATCGCGCCAGAGCGTGCGATCGGCGGCACGCTGCCGAGCGGAAAGGCGGAGGCGCTGACGAAGATCCGCGAGCGCGAAGGTAGCGTTGGCGCCGTAGGCGACGGCATCAATGACGCACCGATGCTCGCCGCCGCCGACGTAGGGATCGCCATGGGCGGCGGCACCGCCGTCGCAAGCGACGCCGCCTCGGCCACTCTCTCCAGCGGCAGCCCGGGTGCCGTCGTTGCTCTCGTCGATCTCGCCCGCGCAACAACCCGGACGATTCGCCAGAACCTCGCCTGGGCCTTCGGCTACAACCTGCTCCTCGTCCCCCTTGCCGCCGGACTCGCCCTCCCCGCCTTTGGCATCGGCCTCGATCCCGCCTTGGCCGCCGGCGCCATGGGCCTCTCCAGCGTCAGCGTGGTGGCGAACTCGCTTCGGCTGCGGAGGCTGAAGCTGTCAGCGTGACGAAGCGAGTGGCGAATGCGCAGCCGCCGCGTGCGCAGCCGCCGCGTGCGGGTGTCGCTCTGGTTCTAGCCAGCCATCAGTCTTGGAGTTTCTCGCGCTAGGATTGAGCAATCAATCGATTCAGCACCTCGTATACCAAACAAACACCTTAGGAGAGGTCTGCGATGAGCGATCAGTCAGGCAGAGGCGCATCGACCCTGAAGAGCACGATCACCTGCGACATGGAAGGTCGCCTTGAAACTTTCAACGCGGGCGCCGAGGAGATCTTCGGGTATGCGGCGAGCGAGGTGATCGGAAAGGCGCGCGTCTCCCTCTTCTCGCCGGGCCTCACGGTTCTCCAGAACGTGCCCACATGGCTGAAGATCGCAAGCTCGACAGGAAAGTTCGAGGGCGAGTCGGTCTTCATCAGGAAGGACGGGAGTCGGTTCCCTGCAAGAATCCGCATCACTCCAACAAAAAAGGGTGGAGTGCAGATCGGCTACTGCGGCGTTACGACGCCGCTGCCCCAAAGTGAACTTTCGCGCGTTGAACCGAAGATCAGTCTCTTCACGAAAGTGTTCAGCGCGTTGGTGGTGACTCGCGCTCCGTTCCTCTCCGCGAGCATCTTTCCTGTGCTGATTGCTGGAGCATACGTTTCACAGGTTGGAGCATTCTCGTGGCCTGCGTTCCTTCTTGCGCTTGTTGGTGCTGCCTCCGTGCACATCGCCGCGAACACATGGAATGACATGTACGACTGGCAGAGCGGAGCGGACAAGATCAATCACGATTACTTCCTCCCTTATTCAGGAGGAAGTCGAGCGATCGAGCTCGGCTTGATTACCGAGCGGGGCTTGATGAAGATTGCTGTTGGAGCCATCGCGGTGGCCTTTGCCTGCGGGCTCGGGATTGCCGCCCTCGGCTCCCCCGTGGTGCTACCGCTCGGACTTCTCGGTGCGCTTGCCGCATGGACATACACCGCACCACCACTTCGCCTGATCGCCCGACGTGGCCTTGGAGAGCTGTTGATCGGGGTTGCCTTTGGCCCACTCCTCTCTGTGGGTGCTGTGGCGGCGATGACTGGTTCGATTGATCCCATTGCTGCGCTTCTCGGCATCCCGGTTGGTCTTCTTACCACCGCCATCCTTTGGATCAACGAGTTCCCAGACGCGCCAAGCGACGCGCTCGCCGGCAAGACGCACCTGGTGGTGACGATGGGCACGAGTGCTGCGCGATGGGGCTACGTCGCTCTGCTCGCGGTCGCCTTTGGGACGCTGGCTCTGCTTGTTGCCCTTGGGGCGCTCGCCGCAACGGCGCTCCTCGCACTGCTCACCCTTCCGCTAGCTATTCGCTCTACGATCATTCTGTTCCGAGAATACAGGTCGCGCGCGCTGGTACGTGCCAATGTGGGGACCATTGTCTTGCAGGGAGCATTCGGCTTCGCGCTCGCGTGCGGAATATTGATCAGCTAGTCACGTTCAACTGAGAGTGCCCGTGGTTATTGGGGAGGCGATCGCCAGATGAGCTACACGCTGGTCACGGGCGGATCGCGAGGACTCGGTTTTGAATGCGCCAAGGACTTGCGTGCGCTTGGGAAAACCGTGGTTCTTGTCGCGAAAGATGAGAGTCGACTGAAAGGTGCTGCGGCTGAACTTGACTGTGAGTACCGAATGGTAGATCTCGAAGATCTTGGCGCTGCTCGCGCGACGTTCACAGAGATCCTCGAGCGTTTTGGTCCGCCGGAGACGCTGATCCTTGCGCATGGGGTGATGAGCGAGAAGTTTGCGAAGACGCTCCGGACCACCAACGAGGAGTGGCGTCGGGTGATGGCAATCAACCTGGATGCAGTGTTTTGCGCAGTCAACATCCTCGGCAAGCCGATGGCCGATGCGCGCAACGGTCGCGTGATCATCTTCTCGGCGTGTCTTGGACGAATGTCGGGGCCAGGGACCGCGGGTGGATTGGCCCCATATCGTGTGAGCAAGGCGGGGGTCAACGCGCTGGTTCGCAATCTTGCCCACGAAACTTCGCATGGTGCGCGCGGCTTCCTCGTTGACGCGGTATGTCCGAACCACTCGCGCACGGACATGGGAGGACCAGATGCGCCGCTCTCTGCCGCTGAGGGTGCATCAACGGCGGTCTGGCTCGCGACCCGTCCTTTTGACGTGAGCAGTAGCGACGATCAGACGAGGCTGACTGGGCTGCTTTGGGAGGAGCGGCAGGTGGTCCCCTGGTGAGCTCCGTATCGCTAATGCGGCGTGGCCAAGTGGCGAGAGGCGAGGATCTTAGTGGTCAGTGTCCTCCGGACCTATCAGGTTTCTGAATGACTCAAGGACCACTCCGAATTGGCATCCAACTCCCTGAAGTGGAGCGCATCGTGCGTTGGCCGGAGTTGCGAGCGATCGCGGTGGCGGCAGAAGAGGCCGGATTCAACTCGCTCTGGGTAGGTGATCACCTCCTGTATCGCAACGACGGTCGTCCAGAACGTGGACCGCACGAGTGCTGGTCGACACTCGCAGCGATCGCCGCAGTCACTAGGCGAGTAGAGATCGGACCACTGGTTGCGTGTGCTTCGTTCCATCCGCCCGCGGTTCTGGCGAAGCAGGCGGCAGCGGTCCAAGAAGTTTCAGGCGGCCGCCTCATGCTCGGACTCGGTGCCGGGTGGAACGAGCCCGACTACTCCGCCTTTGGGCTCGCATTTGATCACCGAGTGAGTCGCTTCTGCGAGGCGTTTCAAATTATTGCGCCGTTGGTTCGTGGCGAACGGGTGACATACCACGGCAAGTACTTCAGCGTCGACGACTCCGTGCTCCTTCCGCCGCTGCAGAAACCGATTCCACTGATGATCGGGAGCAACGGCCCACGGATGCTCGCCGCCACCTTGCGCGAAGTTGCGGCATGGAATACCTGGTACGCGAGCTACGGCAATGACCCGGCCAAGCTCGGCGCGCTCATCAAAGAGATCGAGGAGGCAGTACGCGCGGTCGGGCGCGACCCACGCACCCTTCGCCGCAGCGTCTGCGTGCTGGTGCGCACGGATCCTGCGTCAACGGAGCGTCCGCTCGGGGAGGAGCTCCCTCCTGTAGAGGGGAGCCCGAGTGAAATTGTTGCGCAGCTTGCGAGGTTTGCCGCCGCCGGTGCAGACGAGATCATTGTGATCGCAAATCCAATCAACGAACGATCGGTGAGGGAGATCGGTTCGCTGCTCCCTCAACTTCGGCGTGCCATGGCTGGCTACCTCCGCGGCTAGCGAATAGAATCAGGGAATGGCAGAGAAGAAACTCACGGGCCCCGCGTCCTATTTCCCTTCGATTGAGAAGAAGTACGGGAAGCCGATTGAACACTGGATGAAGGAGCTCAAGAAGGTGCGATCGCTCGCCCATATGGAGCAGGTGACCCACCTCAAGGAGCGGTACTCCATGGGGCATGGGCATGCCAATGCGATTGTCGCCGTGTTCCGTCACAAGAACGGCTTGTAGTTGTGGCGGGGCGGGCAGAGAAGGTCTTTGAGATGCCCGTTGCGGACGTCTACGCGCTCTACGAACGGAAGATCGAGAGAAAGGGTGGAGATGTTTCGAACCTTGACGCGGTGATTACCTGGCTCACCGGCTTCGACAAGCGGACGATCAAGAAGCACATCACTGCGAGAACAAACTTTCGAGATTTCTTCAAAGCGGCTCGCCTCAATCCAAAGGCCAAACTCATCACCGGCTCCATCTGCGGGGTGAAGATTGAGGAGATCGATGATCCACTGATGAAGAAGGTCCGCTACCTGGACAAGCTCGTGGACGAGGTTGCAAATGGTCGACCAATGAGCAAGGTCCTCCGAGAGTCTTCAGCCAAGTGAGTGCTTTCGAAGCGGCGAGCTAGGCGAGGAACGGCCGGAGCTCAACCTTTCGATTGCAGGCGGCCGAGCCTTCTTGGGCAAACGATTTGGCCTGTTCTTCGGACTCTGCGCTGATGATCCAGAAACCGCTGTAGTGCTCGGGGGCGGTGAAGAGAGAGCCTTGAATCTCAATCCCTGCACCGGCGCGGTTGTCGATCAGGGTGGCGCGGCCCGGTTCGGCGATTCCTGCCGCAAGCAGCAGATGATTCCCCGCGCTGAGCCGGTGATTGAAGGCACTTATGGCCTCCATCTCGTTGCCAGTGGCTGAGTTGCTCGTGCCATCAATGACGAAGATGACGAAGCGCATGGCTACACCGGACTCAGACCAAAGGCGAGCTCAACAGTGACCCGATCACCGATCTCAAGCTGTTCGCTCCTCCGCACGACAGCCTTGATTGGGATGAGATACGCGCCATCTTTCGGAAAGAGGGAGGTGCTGAAGTTTGTGTTGCCCACGCGACCCTTGACCGGAATGACGCCCCATCCGTAGGAGAGCTGACGGGAGAGTGCCCTAATCTTCGCACTCTCCTTCTCGGGGATGGTGACGAAGTGAAAAGGGGAAGGGCCCCGCCAGTGAATCAACGCGGCACGCACGCGCATCTCCATACGTTGTCCTTAACGGAGTTTCCCGAATAGCGCGGAAGCGTTCTGGCCGCCGAACCCAAAGCCGTTGATGAGGACCCGGTCGACTGGTTGGTTGGTGCGCGCAGTGTTCGGGACGTAGTCAAGGTCGCATTCGGGATCTGGCGTCTCCAGGTTGATCGTTGGTGGGATCGTGCCCGTTTCGATTGCTCTAATTGCGGCGAGGCCGGCAACAGCGCCGGCGCCACCGAGCAGGTGACCAACCATGCTCTTTGGTGAGCTGATCGGAATCTTGTAGGCGTGGTCACCGAGCGCGCGCTTGATTGCCTTCGTCTCTGTGAGGTCATTGAGTGGGGTGCTAGTGCCGTGCGCCACGATGTAGCTGATGTCGGTGACCTGCGCGCCACTATCTTTTATCGCTCGCGTCATGGATGCGGCGGCACCGCGGCCAGTTGGCTCCGGTGCGGAGATGTGGAAGGCGTCGGCGGTTGCGCCAGCACCGAGTAGCTCGGCGCGAATGGTGGCGTTGCGCGCGCGGGCGTGCGCGAGTGACTCTACGACGAAGACGGCGCCACCTTCGCCGA
>JAYQPX010000017.1:0-23916 GCA_038145565.1 Chloroflexota bacterium
GCCCAGCCGATCGCAGATCCGTCTGGCGCAACTGCAATCAACGTGTCACGTGCCACCTCGATGTCGCTGCCGGTGAGTTCCTCCATCATGTCGTCGACAGAGTCGCGGATCGGATTCCCAACATGTGCTGCATCCGCATTGACCAACTCCGCGAGCGCACCCGCATCGGCGGCGGGCTCTACGGGCCGCAACGTCGCTCCTGGAGGAAGTACCGCGTGGATCGACGCGAGGTGCGATTCGAGATGCTTCATCCAAATTAGGATACCCTGAATTCCGATCGTTCTTGTCGGGATTCATTCGGGAGAACGCGGCAGATGTCTGGTGAACACGAATCGGGGTTGCGCGGACTGCACGGGAGTGGTGCGGTTGCATTCAGCACGCGCGGTGAATACGGCGTGCGCTTCATGGTGGCGCTTGCGCGCATGGATCGCGGTGAACCGGTGTCGCTGACGGACATTGCGGAGGCGGAAGATCTTCCGCGCGCGTATCTCGAGCAGATTGTCGGCAGCTTGCGAGACGCTGGAATCATCGACAGTGCGCGTGGCGCACGCGGTGGCTACCGACTGGCGCGTCCCGCCAACGAAGTGCGCATGGGCGACGTGCTGCGTGCGCTGGAGGGGCCGATCGTCCCGATGGCATGCCTCGAGGGAGATGGCAGCGCTTGCAGCAAGACGGGGAGTTGCTCCGTGGTCCAGTTGTGGAGCCGCGTGCGCGACTCGGTCTCCGAGGCGCTCGACTCGTTCACGCTCGCCGATCTGGCAGTTCCTGGCGCACCCATTACCCTGAAGGGGAGATAAGGAGGCAACATGAGCGACACCTCGAAGCACTTGGTCATCAAGGATCTCGTCGTCACGCCCGCATCGGATTCGTCCAAGCGCATCCTCGACGGCATCAGCCTCACCATCAAGCCGGGTGAAGTGCACGCGATCATGGGCCCGAACGGTTCCGGCAAGACCACGCTCAGCTACGCGCTGATGGGACACCCGGGATACGAGATCGTCAGCGGCTCGGTTGAATGGAAGGGCGAGAACCTGCTCGACTTCTCGCCAGACCAGCGCGCGCGCTTCGGGCTCTTCTTGGCCTTCCAATACCCAACGGCTGTTCCTGGACTCTCCGTTGCGAGTTTCCTGCGCACGGCAATGAATGCGCGCCGTTCCGGCTTGGTTCGCGACCCGGAGTTCGATCCATCCGATCCCGTCCGCGGCGGCATGACGATGGGTGAGTTCCGAAAGTTGGTCAAGGAGAAGTTGGCGCAACTCAAGATGGACGAAGCCTTCATGACGCGCTACGTCAATGACGGATTCTCGGGCGGCGAGAAGAAGCGTCTCGAGATGCTCCAGATGGCGCTGCTGAAGCCGGAGATGGCGATCCTCGACGAGACTGATTCAGGACTGGATATCGATGCGCTGCGCATCGTCGCCGAGGGTGTCAACACCATGCTCTCGCCAGAGCTTGGCGTGCTGGTGATCACGCACTATCAGCGACTCCTCGATTACCTGAAGCCGCAGTTCGTGCACGTGCTTGCGCGCGGACGAATCGTGACCTCTGGTGGACCTGAGTTGGCGCACCGACTCGAGAAGGAAGGCTACGCGCCGATCCTTGCAGAGAAGGGGATCAAGCCAACAGCAGACGAGGCGGCGGCTCCGCCGGTGGCACCCGCCGGCGCATGAGCGACTGGCACACCCCAGGGGGTCAGCTTGACCCGCTGAAGGTGCGCGCCGCATATCCGATTCTCACGACAACGCCAGGCGGCAGACCGCTGCACTACCTGGACTCCGCTGCAACTGCGCAGCGACCGAAGGCCGTGGTAGATGCCGTCTCGAACTTCTTGCTGACAGCAAACGCAAATCCGCATCGCGGTGCGTACACGCTCGGTGGAGATGCAACCGCTGCGTATGAAGGTGCGCGCGCTCGCACCGCCGCGTTCCTCGGCGTTCCCGCTGAAGAGCTGGTGATGCTTGGAGGTGCAACAGAAGCGTTGAACCTTGTGGCACGTTCGTGGGGTCGCGCCAACCTCTCGCGCGGCGATGTGGTACTGGTGACGGAGGCGGAGCATCACGCGAACCTGATCCCATGGCAGCAGGTGACGCGCGAAGTGGATGCCGATCTTGAGTTCATCCCCGTTGATGATGTCACCGGCGAGATTCTCTGGGACCGGCTCGAAGGCCTGTTGAAGTTGCGACCGAAGATCGTGGCGGTTGGCCACGTCTCCAACGTGCTCGGTTCCGCTGCGCCGCTCGCGCAGATCGCACCGCAGATCCACGCGGCTGGCGGTCTGCTTGCCGTGGATGGTTGCCAGGCGGTGGCGAACATGCCCGTGAACATCCCGGATACAGGTGCGGACTTCTACGCGTTCAGCGCGCACAAGATGGGGGCGCTCTTCTCTGGTGGTGGACTCTGGGCGCGCGCACATCTTCTCAAGGAGATGAGTCCGATCGAGACGGGCGGCGACATGATCCGCGAAGTTCGCCTGCGCGACGCCACATTTGCCGAAGGGACACAGAAGTTCGAAGCGGGGACGCCGGATGCGTCCGGCACTGTGGCGCTCGCCGCCGCGTGCGACTTCATCGACGATCTTGGGCGCGAGCGGATCCACGCGCACGAAGTGCGCATGCTGGAGCGCGTCTTGCGCGAGCTCCCCGAGGCGCTTCCAGATGCGCGCATCCTCGGTCCTCGCGACGCGAAGGATCGCATCGGTCTTGTCAGCTTCTCCAGCGATCTCGTCCACGCGCACGACCTCGCCACCATCCTCGATCGTCGTGGTGTTGCGATCCGCGCCGGCCATCACTGCGCTATGCCACTTCACGAGCAGCTGGAACTCTCGGCAACGGCGCGTGTGAGTGTTGCGCCGTACACCACCGACGAGGATCTGGACGCGCTCTTCGATGGCTTGCGTGATGCGCGGAAGATCTTCGCGCGGTAGGCCACGGCGAGAGAGGGGTTGCGAATGGGCGGTATGGATGATCTCTACCGGGAACAGATCCTCGAGCATCACCGTGCGCCGCACAACTTCGGCCAGCTCGCCGAACCCACGATCAGCGTGGACGGTCGCAATCCGAGCTGTGGCGATCTGATCACGATGCAGCTGCAACTTGACGCTGAGGGCCTGATCACGGACGTGGCCTTCTCCGGGCGCGGCTGTGCGATCTCGCAGGCCTCTGCCTCACTCCTCACGGACGAACTGCGCGGAAAGCGTGCGGAAGAGATCACGGCACTCGGGAGCCCATACGTGATGGAGCTGCTCGGCGTGGAGGTTGGCCCTTCGCGGATCCACTGTGCGCTGCTTGGCCTGGAGACCACGCAGAAGGCAATTGCAACCTGGCGCAACAAGGCATGACCGAATCGGTCAGGTAGACTCGCATCCATGAGCGCAGCAGAACTGATCGCGTCCGTAGCCGGGGAGCCGTCCATCTGTCGACGGCCGACGTCCCCCGCCCCGCGACCCCTCGCGCGCTAAGCACCTCGCAGGGAGTCTCCCGGGTGGAACGGGACGCCGGCGGCGTCCCACCCAGATGGCCACTTCGGCCCGAGACTTTCAGAGCACATTGAGGTGAATCAGATGTCACAGATGACAGACTCACGAGGATTCCGAACCGGAGCCGCGATCAGCGTGCTCCTCCTTGGCGTTGCGGCGCTGCTTCATGTCAACGAGCCGGACGGTAGCGCTTCAGCAGCACTGGTTGCGGCGATCGCCGCCGCAATGCTGCTCAGTGCCGCCACCGCGCTGCGCGTGAGCCTGCTCGGTCTGCCTTTCCGTCTCCTCCGCGAGCGCGGATTGGTTGGCGCGCCTGATCCGAAGCACCTTCAACCGGTGCCAGGACTGCGCCTTGCACAGGTGATGGGCGGCACCATGCTCCTTCTCGGCGTGGTTGCTCACGCAGCGTTTGCTGCGGATCTCATTGCGCTCGCGCTGGTGGTCACCGTTGCCACGCTGCAGTCATTCCTTGCCATCACAGGCATCTGCGTCGCATGCAAGCTGTACGGCGTGGTGGTCTGGTTCCAGAACCGCCGGCTGCCGCAAGGTTCACCGAAGATTGCGTCGCAGAAGATCCGCATGACCAAGGGGAGTGGCCGCTGATGACAACAAAGCTATTTACCGAGGTGGATGCGAAGGCGGCGCAGCAACTGCTTGACGCACCAACGCCTCCGCTGCTGATTGATGTACGCGAGCAGAACGAGTGGGATGCGGGCTATTTGAAGGGTGCAACGCATGCGCCGAAGGGGACGATCAGCTTCACCATTGCAAACATTGCACCAGAGAAGAGCGCACCGATTCTTCTCTACTGTGCAGGTGGTGTGCGTTCGGCCGCTGTTGCAGAGACGCTCGCTGGACTCGGCTACACGAACATCACCTCAATGGCCGGTGGCATCAACGGATGGAGCGCCGCGGGCCTTCCAGTGGTGGAGACCACGTCACTCACCTCAGAACAGAAATCTCGCTACTCACGACACATTCTCCTTCCCGGGGTTGGCGCGGAGGGTCAGGCGAAACTGTTGAAGGCGCGCGTCTTGATGGTTGGCGCTGGCGGACTCGGAGCGCCCGCGGCGCTCTACCTTGCCGCCGCGGGTGTTGGCCATCTGCGCATCATCGACTTCGACAACGTAGAGGCGTCGAACCTTCAGCGCCAGGTGATCCACACCACGGATCGCGTCGGGATGCCGAAGGTTGACTCTGCCGCCGTGCAGATTCGCGCGTTGAATCCGGACGTACAGGTAGAAGCGATCAACGGGATGCTCACCACAGAGAACGTTGCATCACTGCTTGATGGCGTTGATCTGGTGATCGACGGCACCGATACGTTTGAAGCGCGATACGCGCTCAATGATGCCGCCGTGAAGCTTGGAATCCCTGTGGTGCATGCGGGCGTCTTCCGGTTCGAAGGGCAGCTCACCGTGCTCGCACCAGGTCGTGGCCCCTGCTACCGCTGCCTCCACCCAACACCGCCACCAGCCGAAATGGCACCAGGCTGTGGCGTGGCGGGCGTGCTTGGCGTCCTCCCAGGTGCGATCGGCGTGCTGCAGGCAACCGAAGCGCTCAAGGTGCTGCTCGGGATTGGCGAACCGCTGATCGGCCGGCTCCTTCTCTGGGACGCCCTCGAAGGGAGTTTCACGGAGTTGACCGTCAAGCGAGATCCGCACTGCGTTGTATGCGGTGATGGGAAGCGAGAGGGGAGCGCAGCATGAGCATCAGCGTCAGGATTCCACCAGTACTTCGCACTCAAACAGGCGGTGCAAAGGTTGTCAGCGTTGACGGGGCAACTCTCGGTGCAACGTTGCAGGCGCTGGTTGCCGCGCATCCAGAACTTCGTGAACAGATCTTCGAGGCGGATAACACGCTCCGCCGCTGGGTCAACGTCTACGTGGACGGTGCAGACGCCCGTCATCTTGGTGGACTGGAGACACCAACACGAGATGGCATCGAAGTGGTGATCCTCCCTGCGATGGCAGGTGGTGCGGCTGCGCCGGACGGCGAATAGTCGTGCGCTACGAGTCAATCGGCGACGCGATCGGCGGAACACCGCTCGTTCGCGTCGACGCGCTGCTTCCCGAAGCGGCACGCGCGAAGGGGATCCACCTCTACGCAAAGGTTGAGCTACTCGGACCAACCGGATCGATCAAAGACCGCACCGCGAAGGCGCTGATCGACGACCTCGTCTTCAAGGGGCTCCTCACCCCTGGGAAAGAGCTGCTCGAGCCAACGAGTGGCAACACGGGCGCGGCACTTGCGGTGCACGCCGCCGCGCGCGGCATTCCGATCACCCTGGTGATGCCGTCCAACGTCACGGAAGAGCGTCGCGCCTTTGTGCGCGCGCTCGGTGCAACGATCGTGGATTCCCCCGCGGATCAAGGCTCCAACGGCGCCGTGCTCTTGGCGCGTGCCATGGCAAAAGCGGATCCCAAGTACGTCTCACCCGATCAGTACAGCAATCAAGCGAACCCGAAGGTGCACGAGATCACCACCGCACCTGAGATCTTCGCCGACCTTCCGGAGGTGGATGTGGTGGTCGCAGGGCTCGGTACTGGAGGCACCGCAACCGGACTCGCCCGCTATTTTGCGCGCGAGAAGCCGAGTGTGAAAATCTGGGCCGCGGAGCCAATGCCAGGCGAAAAGGTTACGGGACTGCGTTCCCTCGAAGACGGATTCACTCCCGAGGTCATGGACACCGAACTGCTCGCAGGGAGAATCCTCGTGAACAGTCGTGATTCGATCATCGGTGCACGCGCGCTTGCGCGCGCCACCGGAAATGATGCGGGGGCCTAAACAGGCGCCCCACAACCCGTAGCACTTCGAGTCGCCCCCCAATTGGAACCGAACAGCATCATTGTCTTCATCGCCTGCGACGCGGGTTGGAAGTACTTCTCTGCCGGCCTCGGTGATGGAAATCTTGACGAGATGGAAGACGCGCTCGAAGGCGACGTCTTCTGGTGGTAACGAACCACCTGTGAGCATCTAGCCGTGAGCGTCGCGGATCGGCCAACGAGCGTCTCGCTCCCGCGCGAGATCACAACAGCCATGCGTGCACACGCGCGCGCCGAAGCGCCGCGCGAGGCGTGCGGCATCATCGTCGGTAGTGCACCTGCCGCTTCAGGCGGTGCTCCACTTCGCTGGATTCCAACAACGAATGTGCTCGCCTCATCAACGCTCTATGAGATCGACCCTGCGGAACTGCTGCGCATCAGCCTCGACGCCGACGATGCAGGCGAATTCATCTGGGGGATTGTGCACTCGCACGTTGCCTCACCTGCTGTCCCGTCGGCTACTGACACGTCGGTTGCCGGCTACCCAGACGCGCTCTACCTGCTTGTCACCCTCGCGCCGAGCCAAGTCGCGCCCGACGGTGAACCCGGCATCCGCGGCTGGTGGATCGTGGATCACCGCGCGACCGAGGTCGATCTTAGATTCGTCAACCCTTCAGCGGCTGAGTGAGATCAAGAGGATCGTGGGAGAAGCCTGGTCGAAGATCCAAATCCGACCGGCGCCATCCGCGTAGATTCCGCCCGGACGTAGTTCCGGTGCATCACCGCTCCATGAGATGACGACTGGATCGCGCCCCGCGGAACCGGTCGATGGAATCGCCATGATCTCACCGGTGCAGAAATCGCCGAAGAGAAAGTGTTCGCCAGAGAGCGCGGCACCGATGATCGAGCAGCGACCATGGTTATGGTCGTAGGTGGCGTACGGTGAGAGATGCCCGAGAGGTGGGGAGCAGCGTTCTGTACCGAAGCAGCGGTCTCCTTCCATGATTGGCCAGCCAAAATTGACGGGCTCGGATCGTTCGGAAGTGTCGGACAGCGAGAGCACCGAAATCTCCTCTCGCCTGTCTTGACCAACGTCGGCGATCCACAGATGCTGACTCTCGTGATCAAGCGCAATCTTCCACGGATTGCGTAAGCCAATTCCGCGAACCTTCACGGTAGAAGGTGTTGCGTCGATCTCAATCTCAAGGAGCTTGCCGAGTCGACTCGCAAGATCCTGTGAGCTTTTCTCCGGATCGCCATATCCGCCGCTGTCGCCCGTGGCCATCAACAGCTTTCCCGAGGCATCGAACTCAAGGTCAGCAGCATTGTGGTTGCTGTTGAAGTGTGCAAACTCGAGGAGAGTCCTTCGGCCAGCTCGTTCAGTCATGCCAATCGGATCCACCTGAAGCGAATCAAGGCGCGTGACGCCGCTCCCCTCAGCGATATACGAGAAGAAGACCCGGTTCTCGCCGTCGGACCCGAACCGAGGATGAAGTGCGACTGCCAGTGCTCCGCGCTCTCCGCTGGAGAGCACGAGATCCTCTAGGTCGGCAACCAGCGAAGTCGAGCCATCGGTGGGATCGAACTCGATGAGGCGCCCGGACTTCAACGCGAGGAGCAGGGCTCCGCTGGGAAGTTCGGCGGCGTCCACCACCTCGCGAAACGCCTCACCGGAGTATCGCCTCACAACCTCGGCTCGGATCAACGGGTCCGAGGATTCTCCGGATGGAGGCGTCGAAGCCTGGGCGCCCTCATCCGGCGCCCCACCACCAAGCGTGCAGCCGAGCGCACCGAAGAGGAGCGAAACGACGATGAGCAGGCTTAGGGACAGAAACTTGTGCATAACTTCATGGTATCGCGATGTATGATCGCTGCAGAACTTCGGTAGAACCGCGCGGAAGAGTTCGCGGGCTGATCAGGTCGCACTGATCGCAACTGCGACGCCGACGGAGCAACGGTCCGGAACCTCTCAGGCAGATGGACCGCGCGGGGACGAAGACGCTGGAGAGCGTTGAGCGGAGTGATCCGCGCAGCGCGCCGACGGAGGAACTTGCGAACGCTTGTTGCGTCGCAGGGATGCTCTCAGGCAGATGGACAGCGGGGCACCGAGGAGGTGCCGTAATGTCCGGATTGCAGCGAACCCACACCTTTGCCGATCGCCACATTGGTCCTGATGCGTCTGATGTCGCCGAGATGTTGCGAGTGGTCGGTCACGGATCGCTGGAGGCGCTGATCCACGACACTGTCCCTGCAAGCATCCTGCGCGCTGCGCCACTTCAGATTCCAGCGGCGAGGAGCGAGGCGGATGTTGCAACGGCACTGCGCGAGATGGCGGCGCGCAACACGCCGCTGAAGAGCTTCATCGGAATGGGCTATCACAACACCATCACGCCGCCCGTGATCAAGCGCAACATCCTGGAGAACCCGGCCTGGTACACCGCATATACGCCGTATCAGCCAGAGATCGCGCAAGGTCGACTTGAGGCGCTGATCAATTTCCAGACGGCAATCTGCGATCTCACGGGGATGGAGATTGCCAATGCATCGCTCCTTGATGAAGGGACCGCGGCCGCTGAGGCGGTCACGCTCGCTCATGCGGTTGGCAGCGTGGCGGATGGGAACCTGCTCCTTATTGATGCAGACACGCACCCGCAGACCATTGATGTGCTGAAGACCCGCACCGAGCCACTCGGGATCGCTCTACATATTGCGCCAGTCACGGAGCTACTCTCACGCGCCACGGCACCCGCGGAAGGCGAGCGACCATTTGCGCTGCTCATCTCCAACCCTGGAAGCAGTGGCGCCGCTCGCTCCATTCGTGCGGATGTCGGGGCTGCGCACGCCGCAAAACTTCTGGTGATCGTGGCCACGGATCCACTCGCCGCGGTGTTGATGGAGAGCGCGGGCGCGCAGGGAGCAGACGTCGTCATCGGGAGCAGCCAGCGCTTCGGCGTGCCGATGGGGAACGGCGGTCCGCACGCCGCCTTCATGGCTACGCGCGATGCATTCAAACGCTCACTTCCGGGTCGACTCGTTGGCGTCTCGGTGGATGCTGACGGGAACCCCGCATATCGCCTGACACTGCAGACGCGCGAGCAACACATCCGTCGTGAGAAGGCCACCTCCAACATCTGCACCGCGCAGGTGCTGCTCGCTGTGATCGCCAGCATGTACGCGGCGTGGCACGGACCCGACGGACTTCGCGCGATTGCAGAGCGCGTGCACGCGCATGCGGCACGACTCGCCGCTGGCGTGCGTGGCGTATCAGGGCTGACGCTCCGCCACGAACACTTCTTCGATGCGATTGCGATTGAGACGGGCAGTGCCGCACGTGCCGACGAGCTGCTTGCCGCCGCCGCATCGGCAGGTTTCGAGCTGCGCCGTTTGGACGCAACCGGCATCGGTCTTGCATGCGACGAACTCACTTCGGATGCAGACGTTGCATCGCTGCTTCACGTGTTTGGGGCTTCTGATGCGGCAGCTGGCTCAGCGGCCGACTCACTCCCCGCGGTGCTGCGTCGCAGCGATGCGATCTTGACGCACCCAGTCTTCACCCTTCACCGCTCTGAGAGCGAGATGCTTCGATACATCTTCCGACTCGCAGAGAAGGATGTGAGCCTGACGCGCTCCATGATCCCGCTCGGAAGTTGCACGATGAAGTTGAACGCCACCACGGAGATGGAGGCGATCGGTCACCCAGGATTTGCGAACGTGCATCCGTTCTCAGATCCTTCACGCCTTCCGGGGTATGCGCAGTTGACGAGCGATCTTGAGGCGTGGCTCGCGGAGATCACTGGTTTCGCCGCCGTGAGTCTGCAGCCGAACGCGGGTTCGCAGGGCGAGTACGCAGGGCTCCTCGCCATTCGTCGCTGGCATCACTCGCGCAACGAGACTCAGCGAAACGTCTGCCTGATTCCAAGCAGCGCGCACGGGACAAACCCTGCAAGCGCAGTGATGGCCGGATTCCGCGTCGTGGTCGTTGCGTGTGACGATCATGGCAACGTCGACATGAACGATCTCAGGACGAAGATCGCGGAGCACGCGGCAGTGCTCGGCGCACTGATGGTGACGTACCCGAGTACGCACGGCGTCTTCGAAGAGTCGATCCGTGAGATCTGCGACGCCGTGCATGCGGTGGGTGGACTCGTCTACATGGATGGCGCAAACATGAACGCGCAGGTTGGACTCTCGCAGCCGGGTGCATTCGGCGCCGACGTCTGCCATCTCAATCTGCACAAGACGTTCGCCATCCCACACGGTGGTGGCGGACCTGGCATGGGACCGATCGGTGTGGTGGAGCGACTCGCGCCGTTCCTGCCAGGAATCAGACTCGGCGAAGAGGGTCGCGTCTCATCAGCGCCGTACGGAAGTGCGAGCATCCTGCCGATCAGCTGGGCGTACATAGCGGCGCTCGGCGCAGAGGGTGTTCGCGCGGCAACAGAGATCGCCATCTTGAACGCGAACTACATGGCGGCACGACTGCGCGACGCGTTCCCCATTCTCTATACCGGTCGCACGGGATCGGTGGCGCACGAGTGCATCTTGGATCTGCGGCCGCTTACGCAAGAGACTGGCGTGACGGTGGAGGATGTTGCGAAGCGACTGATGGACTTCGGTTTCCATGCCCCCACCATGAGCTGGCCAGTAGCGGGCACGTTGATGCTCGAGCCAACGGAGTCTGAGTCGAAGGCGGAGTTGGACCGATACATCGACGCGTTGCGCGCCATTCGCGAAGAGGCGCGGGCGATCGCGTCAGGGAGCGTGCCGTTGGAGCAGAGCGCACTGCGCAACGCGCCACACACGGCGAGCGATCTGCTGCGTAGCGACTGGGCGCGTCCCTACGCGCGCGAGCAGGGTGCCTTCCCACTCCCATGGGTGAAGGCGCGGAAGTTCTGGCCGCCAGTGCGCCGTGTTGACAACGTGCACGGCGACCGCAATGTGGTCTGTGCCTGCCTCCCTGTGGATGCATACGCCGAGGCGTCAGGCGAGACGGCGCTCCTTGGGGCGCGTGCCTAGGGGTTCACGCGCTACGCTGCGGGCATGAGTGAGGTGGGTTCGAGCGTCTGGCTCGCTGGTGTTCGTACGCTGCTCGATCAGCTCGAGGCTACGCAGGGTCCAGCGATAGAGGCGCTCGCCATTGCTGGATGCGATTCAATCAGTCGCGGTGGCATCGTGCACGTTGCGGGGACCGGCCACTCGGCGATCATTCCGCTCGAGGCTTTTCACCGCGCGGGCGGACTCGCCGCCATGAATCCGCTTTGGGATCCAGCCACCCTTCCACCAACGGGTGCGCCGCAAGCCACGCTGCTTGAGCGCGACCCAGTGCGAGGCAGCGACGCAGTGTCGGCGGCGGGGATCAAGCCGGGCGAACTTCTGATTGTCGTGAGCCAGTCGGGAATCAACGGTGCACCCGTAGAGACGGCGATCGCAGGCGCGGCCGCCGGCGCGATCGTCGGCGCATTCGTCAGCCTGCCGCACTCCACGGGCCTCACCAGCCGTCACCCATCCGGGAAGACGCTGGCGCAGGTTGCAACACACGTCATCGACACGGGTGTGCCACGCGGTGACGCGCTGCTCCCGCGACCAGATGGAAGCTCTGCCCTTGCGGCGAGCACGATGCTCTTCACCGCCGCCTGGTACCTCTTCCTTGAGCGATTGCTCGCGCGACTCGATGAAGCGGGCGTAGAGACGCCAATCTGGAAGTCATCAAATGCACCGGGAGGTGATGACTGGAACGCGCGCTACTTTGCGCGCTACGCCGATCGCGTTGCCGGACTTCGAGGCAAGGAGTAGTGACAAAAAGCTCAACTGCGTTGCGTGGAATTCGTGGCGCGGCGCTTATCAACGGCAAGGTTCTCGACGACGTTCTGATTGGCATCGACCCCAGCGGACTCGGGACGATCGCGTCTGTTGCGCGCGCGCGCAGCGGAAGCGCGCTCGCCTCACGCGCACGTCGCGTCGAGGGGCTGATTGTCCCTGGCTATGTCGATGTGCACCTGCACGGTGCCGGCGGACACGATGTGCTCGGACCTGGCGGTGCGCAGGCGCTGCTGATGGCCTCTCGCGGCATGAAGAGTCCAGAGCGCGAGATCGTTGCCGCGCTCCGCGCACTTGCCGTGGAGACTGCCAAACACGGATACGCGGCGATCACTCCCGCAGCGGTGAGCCTTCCCCTTGAAAGCCTTCGACTGTGGGTTCGTGCGGTGAGCGTGGCGCGTGCCGAACAGGGCGAAGATTTGCAGCGCGGCCGCGCACGCGATGAAGCGATCATCCTCGGCGCAAACTCTGAAGGGCCCGCAATCAGTCACGCCCGCAAGGGTGCGCACGATCCAACAGCGTTGATCAACCCTGCCGAGCTCTTGCGCGCACTCGATGATCGACCGAGCGATTGGTCGGCACTCCGGATCGTCACCGTTGCACCTGAACTGAAAGGTGGAGAAGAGCTCATCCGCGCGCTCACGAAGCGCAAGATCGTGACGAGTGTGGGGCACAGCACTGCAACGTTCGACCAAGCCAATTCTGCATGGGCTGCGGGGGCCACAAGCACCACACACCTTTGCAACGGCATGGATCCGTTCCATCACCGAACGCCTGGGCTGGTTGGCGCGGCGCTCGCACACCGCAGCGCGCGCGTGGAACTGATCTGTGACGGCGTGCATGTTGAGTCGAACGTCGTGAAGCTGCTCGCGGACATTCTCGGCAACCGACTGATGGTGGTCTCGGACGCCTGTCCGGTCGCCGGCCTTGGCGACGGCGACTTCATGCTCGGCAGCATGCCCGCACGGGTGAAGGGTGCGCATGCCACGCTTCGCGATGGAACGCTCGTCGGTGCCGTCTCACTGGTAGACGTGGGCGTGCAGAATCTCGTTGCGTTTGGCGTAGCACTCCCCGCAGCAGTTGTGGCTGCAAGCAAGACGCCGGCAGACCTCCTGCGCACACCGCAGCTCGGAAGGATCGCTGTTGGCGCAGCGGCCCGACTCTCGACGATCAACCCGGTGAGCGGCGCGCTTCGCGGCCGCATCAACCTCTAGGCGCAGCTCAGGCGCGCTCTCGTCATCTAGGCGCGATCCCACCAGTTCTTCCCGAACGCAACGAGCGCGCCGATCCCGAACTTGAAGAGCAGGTCTGCCTGCACGATCTGCGCCATGACAATCGCGTCATAACCCGGTTCGCCAGCGAACGCCACCACCGTGAAGGCGATCGAATCAAGGGGAACGCTGATTGCGTTGCTGGAGAAGACGCGCATCAGCCATGAGCGCGAACGCATGCGGTGATAGATCTCCGTATCGACAGTCTCTGACAGAAGAATGGCGCCGAACGAAGCGATCAAGAAGCGCCCTGGCGTCTCGAGCGCGGCGGCCACAATCACATTGACCACCGCGGCAAATCCGATCATCAGGAAGATCGGCGTTCGACCGAGCCCCGCTCGCGCACTCGACTGGTGCGCGATATCTCGGAGCGTGAAGGTGATGCCGAAGGTGAGCGTTCCCGCGGAGAGCATGCCGAGTGGACCGAGATCGATGAACACAGGGATCAGCAGGTTGCTCACGGCTACGGCGACCGTATATAGCGCTGCAGTCACCCCGAGCCAGAACAGATGGGCTTGCTTCATCAGCACCTCATCGACTCATCAGTACATTACCGTGCGCGTGAGGTGATGTGGGTGATGCGTCGCGTGGTAGCTCTTCCAGAGTCGGTAATCCACCTGCGGGCTGATCAGCTGTGCAGACTCAGGGCGAAGCGCATTGATCTCATCCGTCAGTCGCGCCACCGCATAGATGGAGAGCGCACGGAGCTCCACCTCCTCCTCGCTGTCGCGAGGGATCTCGACCCCGTTGTCGATCGCCTCGGTGAGAGCTGGAGTGAAGTGGGCGATCTGCATCACACGCAGCGCAACTGGAACGATGTAATCCGCGAAAGCGGTGGCGCGCCACGGATCGGTGAGCGTCTTCACGCCAACGCGCGCGAGCGAGAGGTGTAGCGACCAGAGGCCGAGCTGCGCGAGCTTGGCGATCGTGACCTCGTGGCCGCGCCACCGGCTGACGTCGCGGAAACGCGGGAACTCTTCGGGGAGGCGCTCCAAGAGGCCGTCACCTCCCGCATAGAGCGCTGGGGCGCACGACGCAACCCAGTGACTCCATGAGCCCTGATGCTTGTCGACGAGGGACGCGCCCACGTCATTGAGAATCTGCGCACGTTCAGCGAGCATTGGCATCTCAATGTTTCCGCGGAAGAGTCGCGCAAGGTCGTCGCGGGTGACGCGTGCCGCCCATTCGCCGGTGAGAAGCGGCTCACCAGCGCTGATTGCGCGGTGCATGCAGGCGACCATCGCCTCACTGTCGACATAGGTGGTGCCGTTGTACTCGGTCTTAAACTTCACTGACGTTGCAAAGTCCGTGAAGGCGAAGTTCAACGTGTTGACGAGCATGGTGAGGTTCGTCATCCGGGTCGGGTCGGGTCCAACATCAAATGGTCCAGCTGGACTGCCGCCGATCGGGGCGAACTCCTCGTACGCCATCCACTTGGCAACCTGACGGATTGCATCTTCTGAGATGCGCACATGCTGTGGCGCGTCGACCACAGGGAGCACCGACTGGAGGACGGGGCTCTCCCAGATCTGGCTCTCTCGCACCGCACCCTCCATCTAATCGTGACCCCCCTTCGCGAATGCGTGCCACTGCGACACGCCGTGCACAGAGTGCGCGGAGGCGGCATCATCATCGCAGACTCACCGCGCAGTGTGCGTGGTCCTAGCCGGGCGAAAGGTGAACGATGAACGAACCACGCATCCTTGTTGTTGGCAGCACGATGATGGATCTGATCGCGTATGCGCAGCGGCTCCCCGAAGTGGGTGAGACGCTGGTGGGCGACCGATTCCAGATGGGCTTCGGCGGCAAGGGGGCGAATCAGGCGGTGATGGCGGCACGCTTCGGCGCTCCGGTCGCCATGGTCAATGCGGTCGGCAACGACGCCTACGGCATCGCACATATGGAGAACTTCGCCAAGGAGGGGATCGACACCACCTGGATGCGCACCGTGGAGGGGAGCAGTGGAGTTGCGCCGATCTGGGTCGATGCCAAAGGGAAGAATCGCATCATCATCATCCCCGGTGCCAACAACAGCACAGATCCGGCAGTTGCCGAAACGGCGGTCCGTGAGTTCGCACCGGCGATCGTGGTTGGCGAGCTGGAGATCCCGCAACACGTGACACTTGCCGCATTCCGTGCCGCTCGTGCTGCTGGCATCACCACACTCTTGAACCCGGCGCCGGCGGCCGAACTGGATCCGGAACTACTCGCCGCAACCGACTGGCTTGCACCGAACGAGACCGAGTTCGCCACCATCTTCGGCGGTGAGCCGCGCGGCGATGGTGCCGCTGCGCGCATCAAGGCGGCGGCGGCGAAGTCCGGCACCAAGTTGATCGTGACCCTTGGATCCGCAGGCGCTGTCATTGCGATTCCGGGTGAGGAGCTGATCAACATCCCAGCACCAGAGGCGAAGGTGATCGACACCACCGGTGCGGGCGATGCCTTCCTCGGCGCGTTCGCCTTCGCCCTCGCGAGTGGACTCACGCCGGTGGAGGCGGCGAGGCTTTCGGTCGCCTGTGCCTCCGCGAGCGTTGAACGTCTCGGCACGCAGAGCAGCTATCTCAGCCGAGAAGATGCAGCGGCACTTGCCGCCCCTTACCTAGCGAAAAGGAGCTCCTGATGGCCGCAACAGAGAAGGACGGTCGCAAGCATCACATCGGTCTTAAGCAGGGTGACGTTGGCCGTTACGTGCTCCTTCCCGGTGACCCGGGTCGCGTCGAGACGATCGCGAGTCGATTCGACAACCCGCGACTTGTCATGCAGCGACGCGAGTACACCACGTGGGTCGGCGAGCTTGATGGAGTCCCCGTGGCATGCACCTCGACCGGAATCGGCTGCCCGTCCACCGCGATTGCCGTAGAGGAGCTGCATGAGATCGGCGTCGACACCTTCATCCGCGTTGGCACATCTGGTTCTATGCAGCCGCACATCAAGCCGGGCTCGCTCGGTGTGGTCAGTGGCGCGATCCGTGATGAAGGGACAAGCCGTCACTATCTACCCATTGAGTTTCCCGCCGTTGCAGATCTCGACGTCACTATCGCCTTGCGCGAAGCGGCGCTGGCGAGCGGCTTCCCTTCGTACGTTGGCGTGGCGCAGTCAAAGGACTCGTTCTACGGACAACACGCGCCAGAGCGAATGCCGATCGCTGACGATCTGAAGCGGCGGTGGAAGGCGTGGATGGCGGGTGGCGCCATCTGTTCAGAGATGGAGGCGGCGACGCTCTTCATTGTTGCCTCAACGCTCGGTGCGCGCGCGGGAGGCACGATGCTGATCTTGGGGAATCCGGAGCAGCGGCCGATGACCGCTGACGAAGAGGCCGCCTGCGACATCAACCGAGTGATCGATGTGGGAGTGGGTGGGCTGCGGCTCCTGATCGCAGCAGATCGGGCCAGCGGGCGACTTTCGCGCTGATCGCTATCCTGCGCAGATGAGCAACCTTCGCAGACACGCCGTCACCATCATCCCAGGCGACGGGGTCGGTCCCGAGGTCGCCATCGCCACCCGACGCATCCTCGATGCGGCCGCCGCGCGTGCCAGCGTCGCCTTGGACTGGGAAGAGGCGGAGGCTGGCGCCTCGGTCTTCCTCAAGGGCGATCAGACGGGCGTCCCGCAGGCGACTCGCGACAGCATCGAACGAACGCGAGTCGCGCTCAAGGGACCACTCGAGACACCAGTCGGATTCGGCGAGAAGAGCGCCAACGTCACCCTGCGCAAACTCTTCGAGACCTACGCCAACGTCCGTCCCGCACGCGAGCTCCCAGGGATTCCAACGCGCTACAAGGGCGAAGGGATTGACATGGTGATCGTGCGTGAGAACATCGAAGATCTCTACGCCGGCATCGAGCATCTGCAGACGCATGACGTTGCACAGGCGGTCAAGCTGATCACCCGAAAAGGTTCGGAGAAGATCATCCGATTTGCTTACGAACTTGCGCTTCGGGAGAATCGCAAGAAGGTCACAACAGCAAGCAAGGCGAACATCCTCAAGTTCACTGAGGGGATGTTCAAGAGAATTGGCGAAGAGCTTGCGGCAGAGTACGCGCCGATTGAGGCGAACCACCTCATCATCGACAACGTCGCGCACCAGATGGTGAAGGAGCCCGCGCAGTTCGATGTGATCGTTGCAACCAACCTGCACGGCGACATCATCAGCGACCTTGCCTCCGGACTCGTTGGCGGCCTCGGCTTTGCGTCGAGCGCAAACTACGGTGACGAGGTGGCAATCTTCGAAGCGGTCCACGGTTCCGCACCGAAGTACGCAGGGAAGAACGTCATCAATCCAACCGCACTCGTCCTCTCAGCCACGATGATGCTCCGCCACATTGGCGAGCTCGACCTTGCTGACCAGGTGGAAGATGCCGTTCTCGCCACGCTCGAAGATGGGAAGGCACTTCCGCAGGATGTTGTTCGCCAGCAGGGTGGCGACGTAGAGGCGGCGGTGAGCACCACCGGGTTCACGGACGCAGTCATTGAGAACCTCGGCCGAGGACCAACGAGCGTCCCGACCGCAGCGAGTCGTCCGCGCGCAAGGAGCGTGACGTCGCATCCGCGTTGGGTTGACGGTGAGAAGCGACGTGCAGAAGTGGGTCCTGCGACCGTCCTCGGCGTAGACATTTTTGTGGAGTCACTCCTCTCGCCAGCGGAGATCGGTGCCAAGCTTGCCGCGCTCTCGGGTCCAAACTTCGACCTGCGCATGGTCTCCTCGCGCGGCGTGGTGGTGTGGCCAAAGGCAGCGCCCGCGTTCGACCACGTTGGCTTCTTCCGCGCGCGATTCATCGCGCGCGATCAGACACACGCGGTGAGCAATGAAGAACTCCTCGCGCTGGTGACGCGTGTCGCGGGAGTTGCGCAGTGGGTGCACCTTGAGAAACTTCGGTCGTGGGGTGGCGAAGAAGGCTTCACTCGCGCCGCGGGCGAATAGCAGCCTCGGCGTTGCAGGACTGATGTGCCAGGTCGAAGCGGAAACTCTCGTATGCAGCTGATTGCCCTCGGCTTCTTCATCCTAGCCGCGGGCGTCGCCTCTTCTGTGCAGGCGGTCGTCAACGCCGAGGTCGGACGGCGCACGGATCCAATCACCGCCGCCACCGTCTCTTTTGCGGTTGGCCTCGCCGTGCTCCTGCTCGTCGGCGCGGTCAGCGGACGCCTCCAGCTTGCGGAGGCGACGCAGCTTCCGCCGCTCCTCTTGACGGGGGGACTCTTCGGCGTGCTGATCGTTACCGGCTTCGCCACGGTGGTCCCCGTGCTCGGCGTCACTGAATCAACGCTCATCTACATCCTTGGCTCCCTTGCTGCGGCTCTTGCCATTGACGCCTTCGGCCTCCTCGGCGCGCCGCAGATCCCCGTCACACTCACGCGCATTGCTGGGATCGTGCTCGCCGTGGTCGGCTTCTTTCTCGCTCGGCGATGAGCGAGCGACGACCAGGAGCGCAGTCCGAAGCAGGAGAGCCGCAGCGACCACTTGCGGAACCACTCGAAGAAGAGGCTCCAGACGCGGCGGATCTGCTGCGCGGCGTCTTGCAGGACGAACGCTATGAGCCAGGGATGATCATCCTCGATCGCCAAGAGGTTCCACTTGCGGACGATGGACTCCCTGCGTACGTTGCAGAGGAGGCGCCGACTCCGCTGCGCGGTGCGTACATCTATCTCAGCGTGATCGGCTTCTTCTGTGGAACGATCGTCATCAGCGCGCTGAACCTTGGCGCGAGCTGGTCGGATCCGATCGTCAAGATCCCCGTGCTCATCGGTGCGATCCCGCTCTTCATTGCGATGGGTGAGGCGGGGCTCCGCATTGCCCGATCCGTTCCGGCATGGTGGCCGATCAATCGCGGACGCGCGCTCTTCCGTGCCGGCTGGGTGTTGACGATCGCAATGCTTGCGATGATCCTTGCGCTGGCGGTACGCGCCGCACTCTTCGCGTAACGCGAGGTTCGTTTCGTTTAGCGTGCCGCGCCGAGTCCTTCGATCAGGCGCTGCATAGATGCGCGCAAGAACTCTTCAACCCGTTGACCCGCCATCACAGCGAGCATCGGATCGAGTTCGCTTGAGGCACGCCACGACGCATCTGTGGAGCTCGCATCACCAGCAGCCGGGGTGAGGTCGATGAGTGCTGCCACAACGGCGTGCCCACCGATGTCTGGTCGGACCTTGAGCCTGAGATGAAGTCGCGCCGCACCGTCGGCGAGTGACTCCACCGTGCGCCGGACAGAGACGGCGGCGGTGACGGGAATTCCCGCAACCTCGGTTGCGAGTCGACCTTCGATATGTTCTGCGTCGGTGCGATGAAGGGCTTCACACCCGGGAAGTAGCGCAGCGATCGCGGCTGGATCCGCACTCGTCGCAAGGAGTTGTGTCACGCTTCTGCTCAGCGTGCTGGAACCGTTGAATTCGGCCATAGAGCCCTCCAACTACTTCGCCTGCCTGCAACTCCCGTGCACGATCAATAGATCTTCGTGACACCCTCCGGCATCTCAATGATGAACTCGCTTGCAGGGATCGGTGCATCGAACGTGATCGCAGTCACCTGCGCCTCGCGAACCACGCGTTCATCGTGGATCTCACTGACACTGAGCAGAATCCCCGTTGCGCGATCGAACGTGACGCGATAGCGGAAGTTGGGGTGGTCGCCGACGCGATCGACGATCCGCGGTGCGGCGGACTCCACCGTGAGCGCCGCGCGATCAAGGTGGGTGGACTCGTGGACTGCGCCGAGCGTGCCGCTGCGCAGCGTGTTGGCGCAGAAGTGTGCGGGGCGGAGGAAGGTGCTCGCCCAACCCTTTCCAGGAAGCGGACCGAGCGTCTGCACATGACCCGCGGTGGCTGGAAGCTCTGCGTCATCAAGTCCCGTGGGCGGAGCCCGGTGTGGCCGGCGCGTGGCGGTGTTGCTTGCGGCGTTGTACTGCTCGATCACTGACCCATCGGTTACCCAGACTTCATAGGCGGATCCTGTTGAGGTGGTGACGCGTGCACGTGGGCGATCCACCAAGATTTCGGTTCGGGTCAGGCGTTCGCCACTCGTGGTGACGCTGCGGTCTTCGATGCGGAGGCGCAGGGTGCGCGCGCGGCGCTCTGCATCAGCGGCGAAGGCGAAGAGCTGGTCAAGCGTGGGGAGGCCGCCTTGCAAGGCGCTGACCAGAGGGGCGAGGGGCGCCTCACTCGTGTGAGTTGGTACGGTGCTGCTGGGTGGTTTCATGCCCCCATCGTAGCGGAGCGCTGGGCGTAGACTCTGTGCATGGCAGAGCAGCACGCAGCCTCGGTAGCGCCTGGACGACCGCTCCGCGAAGCGTGGATCGTCGAGGCGGTGCGCACCCCCGTCGGTCGTTACGGCGGCGCGCTCGCAGGAGTGCGCCCGGATGACCTCGCCGCCGCTGTCCTTGAGGCGGTCGTGGCGCGAAGTGGAATTGATCCGGCGATCATTGACGACGTCATCCTCGGCTGCGCGAACCAGGCGGGCGAAGACAACCGCAACATTGCGCGCATGGCACTCCTGATTGCCGGACTCCCAGTTGAGGTTGCCGGCCAGACGGTGAACCGACTCTGTGGCTCTGGACTTCAGGCGGTGGCGAGCGCCGCACAGGCGATCGCTGTCGGTGATGCGGATGTGGTGATTGCCGGTGGCGTGGAGAGCATGAGCCGCGCGCCGCTGGTCATGCTGAAGCCGGAGAGTGGGTACGAACGCGGCACTCGCGAACTCGTCGACACCACGATCGGCTGGCGATTCGTAAACCCAGTCTTGGATGCCAAGTACCCAACAATCTCACTTGGTGAAACTGCAGAACGCGTCGCCGCGCAGTGGAGCGTCTCACGCGAAGAACAGGATGCATTCGCCCTTGAGTCACAGCGTCGAGCCGCCGCTGCGGCAGCGAGCGGTGTGCACGCAGAAGAGATCGTGCCCGTGAAGATCCCACAACGCAGAGGAGATGCGATCTCTGTAGACAAGGATGAGCATCCACGACCAGAGACGAACGCGGCGAGCCTAACAAAGCTGCGCCCTGCGTTTATTGAGGGTGGGAGTGTCACTGCAGGGAACGCATCTGGCATCAATGATGGCGCCGCAGCTCTTCTCGTGATGGAGGCGGAGCGTGCGCGAGCGCTCGGGCTGAAACCACTTGCGCGCGTCGTCGCCACCTCAGTCGCCGGTGTCGACCCGTCCGTCATGGGGATCGGGCCAATTCCTGCAATTCGCAAACTGTTTGAGCGCACCGGACTGAGCGCAAAAGAGATCGATCGCGTTGAGCTGAACGAGGCCTTTGCAAGCCAGGCGGTTGCCTGCATCCGCGAACTCGGACTCAACCCCGCCACCACCAACATCCACGGTGGCGCCATTGCGCTCGGCCACCCTCTCGGCGCTTCGGGTGCCCGCATGCTGGTCACGCTCTCCCGAGAGCTGGCACGCAGCGGAAGTCGCTTCGGGATCGCCTCCATGTGCGTGGGGGTGGGCCAGGGGATCGCAATGCTAGTCGAGCGAGTAGAATCTTGATCTAGGCGAACGGCGCCACCAGAAGAGCAGGAGGCAGCGATGTTGAACCAGGAAACGGCAACCAGCACATCAGTAGATAAGCCAGCAACAGAGACGCCTGCGACCCCGCTCGTTCTCACCGATGCCGCCGCCACTAAGTTCCGTGACCTGACCAAGGGTGAGACTAACCCTGCGATCGGTCTGCGCGTCTACATCATCTCCGGTGGATGCAGCGGATACCGCTACGGCATGATGGTCGAAGAGACCGCGAACGCCGACGATCAGATCTTCGAGACGAATGGCGTCAAGGTTTACCTCGACGAGAAGTCGGTGCCCCTCGTCGTCGGCTCGTCTGTTGACTATGTGGATTCACTGATGGGCGCGGGCTTCACGGTTGAGAATCCAAACTCGGTCGGCGGCTGCGGCTGCGGTTCGAGCTTCCGCACGGCGGAATCGGCCGGCGCACCCTCCGCCTGCAGCCACTGAGCCTCCCCTGAACGGGGACGCCGCACGCGACGGGCGCGAGCCCGAAGGTCAGTCAGAGACGCTCCCGACACCGCCACGCGCGTCACTGATTCCGCTCTTTCCGCTCGACCTCGTCCTGTTTCCTGGCGTAGCGCTACCGCTGCACATCTTCGAACCGCGATACCGACTGATGGTGAAGCGCTGCATGGAGTCACGTTCACCGTTCGGCGTGATCAACATCAGTGGAGGTGAGATCGCCGCGATTGGAACGATCGCTGATATCCGCGAGGCCACTCGCTATGTAGACGGTCGCTGGGATCTCGTCACACTCGGAACCCAACGATTCCGCGTGGTTCGACTCGATCGCGACGCACCCTATCTCCGCGCCGAAGTACAGATCCTTGACGAGCCAGCCGGTGGGCCGCGCGCCGAACTGACCGCAATTGCCGAGCGCGTCTCCGCCGGGTTTGTTGACTACCTTGAGCTACTTCGCGGTGAAGGGGCACACGAACATGGCGACGACGAGGGTGATAGTGACGGCGAAGATGAGAGTGACGATGACGAGGGAGACGGCTACGTTGATGAAGTGACGGCTGAGGCGATCGACGAAGCGCTCGCCGAAGACGACGGCAGTCACCTCTCAGAAGAGGTCGTCAGTGAGATTGAGAAGCTCCTCATTGCCTCAAGCGCGGCTAGCGATTCGTTGCGAGATCAGGGTGACGGGGTGGAGTTTGAAATCTCTGACGACGAGGAGCGCGAGCCGTCCGATGAAACGGATGACCTTCTTGCGACGGCGATCACACGACTCTCTGGCGCAGAGGACCCAGTCAGCCTTTCCCACATTGTGGGCGGTGTGGTGCAGCTTTCCAACGAACAGCGTCAGTCGCTCCTTGAGGCACCAGATGCACGCACGCGACTTGTGGCGCTTGAGCAACACCTCGAGCGTGAAAGTCTCTTGCTCGCAGAAGGGATCCGACCATGGAGTGCCGACCCTCGCGCGCTCCGCGAACGCCGCAACTAGCGCACCACACATGAGAGACGCACGCCGATGAACCGCTGGGCGAGCGTTGCGCAGCGCATTGAGAGCGCGACCCGAACCTCCGAGAAAGTGCACATTCTTTCCGCCGCACTGCAGCGCGCAGACGAGGTTGACCTTGAGATTGCGATGCGTCTCATGGGCAGCCGGGGCGTGGTGCCGAGCGGCACACTCTCGTGGGGAACGATTGCGCGCGCTGCCGAAGCGGTTGCTGGCGCACCATCAGGCTCGCTCGCAAAGCTGCTTGACGACGGTGGAGATCTTGGACGCGCGGTGGAGGACCTCTTTGAGTCCGAGCGTCCACTCGCTGGCCCCGCCCTTGAAGCGGTGGAGCGAAGTGCGCAGACGCGCACCGAAGCTCTCGCGGATGCAACGGGCACACACCCGTCAGCACACGCGAGTGCCGCACCGAAGCTGCGCGCGCTCCCAGAGGCCTTCCAGGCAATCGCCGCATCAAGTGGTCAGCGCCGTCACGATCTGCTCGTCCAGCTCTTCTATGGGTGTTCGCCAGTCGCTGCAAAATTCCTTGTGCGCGCCCTCATTGGCGACTTGCGGATCGGCCTCCGCGACGGGCTTCTTGAAGCGGCGATCGCGGTCGCGTTTGACGCTGATCTGGCTGCGGTCCGCTGGGC
>JAYQPX010000018.1:0-23836 GCA_038145565.1 Chloroflexota bacterium
CCCTACGGTGGCTCGGTTCACGCCGACACTCGCCACCCTCGCCGCACAAGGGTGCTCCATTGAGGCGTACCTCCCCCTCTCCCCCGAGCTCACCCGCGAAGGGATCCTTCACGTGGCGCTCGGGGACTCCGAACTCGACGCGGCACTCCGTGGCCTTACGGATAGCGATCTCCTCATTGCCCCACTCGCCGGCCCCGCCGCACTGGGCGCTGTCGCCCACGTGATTGGAAGAGGAGCGGGCGCACCGCTCCTCCTCGTTGACGCCAACGACGCGGGGGATCTCGTTGGGTCGCTTGCCATGGCACGTGATGGTGGAACGGTTGGTGCGGCCGTCCGCGAACGGCTGATCCAAAGCGCTGCGTTTGCCCTCGCAACCGTCCTTGCACCCGCTGCGCGTGGAACCGAAGAGTTTCCTGAACGACAACTCCTTCTACTAGAGCGTGTTCGCACCTTCCAGCACGGTGAGAATCCGCATCAACGCGCTGCCGCATACCAGCACGCGTTGCGAAACCGCGCAGGTGTGCTTGGCGCACAACTTGTGCAAGGGAGCGAACCCACGCTGAACGACGTCCTTGATCTTGACGCAGGCGCGCGACTCGTCGCTGATCTCCCAATCCCAAGTGCAGCACTCATTCGCCACACTGATCCGATTGGTGCTGCAACCGCTGAGACTCCCCTTGGCGCTCTCAAGCGCGCACTTGAAACCGATCACGCGGCAGCATCGGGAGCAATCGTTGCGCTGAACACGCCGATCGACCGCGCAGTGGCCGTAGAGATTGCGGGAGGGAGCTACGAAGCGGTGGTCGCACCAGGAGTGGCAGACGAGAGCGCCGCCTCCGCACTTGCCGCTCGTCCAGACCTTCGGGTCTTGTTGTACGAACCAGAACACCCGCAAACCCATGAACTGATCGGACTCGGTGATGCGCTCTTGATGCAGACCGCTGATCACGGAGCCATTGAGCGCAGCGAACTCCGTGTGGTGACGGAGCGCCGACCCACGCTGGAAGAGCTCACCGACGCACTCTTTGCATGGCGCGTTGTGCGACACGTTCGCTCCAATGCGATTGTCGTTGCGCGAAGCGCCACAACGCTCGGGATTGGAGCGGCACAAGTGAACCGCCGCGTTGCGGTTGAGATTGCACTTCAGCGCGCGGGTGATCGAGCGCGCGGCGCTGTGATGGCTTCGGATGCGTACTTTCCATTTGCAGAAGGGATCGCCGCCGCCGCTGCTGCGGGCGTGACCGCCGTCGTACAACCGGGTGGTTCACGTCGAGACACTGCAGCGATTGAGATTGCAAACCGTAACGGAATGGCGATGGTGTTTACTGGACGCCGCCACTACCGAAGGTAGCTAGAGATGGAGCAGCCACTTCTAGAACACATCCGAAGAGAGATTCGCTTGAAAGGGCCCATTAGCTTCGCTCGATTCATGGAGCGCGCGCTTACAGAACCAGGCCTTGGTTACTACGTTGGCACACAGCCGCGCGCGGGACTCGATGGTGATTTTATGACGGCACCGGAGATGCACAGCCTTCTCGGCTCTGCGCTGGCACGCCTGATCCGTGAAACGTGGGAGAGACTGGATCGGCCGCAACCGTTTCGATACACGGAGTACGGCGCCGGTTCCGGTGCACTTCTCTCTGCAGTCATTGATCAGCTGATCAGAGATGAGTCACCACTTCTTGAAGCATTACAGATTCAACCGATTGAAATCAATCCGCACCGACGTGAAGAGATGCAACGCGCACTAGCGACGCGTGCGCTGGATAAGCCGCTGACGATTGTTGCGCTAGATGCGCAGCCTGTTGCCGGCGTCGTTGTTGCGAATGAGTATCTTGACGCACTCCCCTTTCACATCTATGTCGGTCGCGCGACGACCGCGCACGGCGTTGCAGAGCGCCGCGTTGGAGTAAATGAAGATGGCGCACTTGTGTGGATGGAGGTGCCACTCGGAGAGCCGGATGCGACGCGTGTGCATGCACGGTTCGGCGCGCCACTCAAAGAAGGGCAGCGCGCAGAGGCCTGCTTCGCTGCGGATTTGTGGCCGCATGAACTCGCCAAAAGAATCAGTGAGGGGCTTGTGGTTGTGATCGATTACGGACGCGAGGGGGCTGAGCTTCGTGACGCCGCCAGCCGCGCGGCGGGGACAGCCCTCGCCTACCAGGGACACCGAGCGACCGATGATCTGCTGGGTGACCCAGGGGGGCGGGACCTGACCGCCCATGTGGACCTGACCGCCTTCCGGGCCGCCGCCACTACGGCGGGGCTCACCCCAATCGCCTCTACCAGTCAGGCGGCGCTTCTCGCAGGGGCGGGCCTCGATGACGAGATCGAGCGTATTCGGCGGGGCCCAGAGGCGACCCTCGAGGGGGCGATCGCACTTCGCTCGGCACTCGCTCGTCTGATGAACCCCCGTGGCATGGGCGGATTCGCCGTGGAGCTCTTCGCGCTCGGCTCGGCTGAGCACGTTTCACGCCTGGCGGACGTGAGGAATCCGCTCCCTGGAGCGGCGGCTCCGATCCGCCCCCTCGTCTAGAATCCTCGCAGGATCCACCCTTCGCCCCACACGGGGCGCGGCACGGGAGTAAGGGTCCAACAGAGGAGCTGCATGAACGGACTCTGGTACGTCCTCGGCTTCGCCGGCGCGGGTGTCTCCTTCGTCTTTTTGACGATCGGAATCGCTTGGCTGATCTCCCATCGCACCCGCGGCAGCCGCGGGAAGCAGGTGCCATACGAGTCAGGGATCGACACCTACGGCGACACCCACGGGCGCTTCGGCCTCTCGTTCTACCTCTACGCGCTCCTATTCGTTGCGTTTGATGTTGAGATCGTCTTTATTTACATATGGGCGCTCAACTTCCAGTCACTCCTCATTGAAGGTCTCGTCTCAATGGCGGTATTCATTGGCGTCTTGCTGATCGGACTCGCATACGCGTGGCGCAAAGGGGTGCTCGCATGGCGATGACTCGCGACCCAAAGAAGGCGCTTCAGACGCCGATCGTCACACCGAACACGCTATGGACGACAGACAATCCGCGCGCGTACGGTGGGCAACCGCTCGCCGAACATCCGAACCTTGAACTTGCGCGGTATGACGCAACGGGCGACGGCCGCGTGGATGATGCGCGCTGGAGCGGTGCGCTCGGCGCAATTCCCACCAAGGCAGACGTCGTCCTTGACTTGATCCGCGCGAACAGTCTCTGGCCGCTCCTCTCCGGACTTGCCTGTTGCGCGATTGAGATGATGTCAACTGCAACCCCAAAGAACGACATTGATCGCTGGGGAATGTTTCCATTCCGCGCATCACCTCGACAAGCAGATGTGCTGATTGTTGCAGGAACGTTGACGACGAAAATGGCAGAGCCGCTGATACGACTCTGGGAGCAGATGCCAGAACCAAAATGGGTTGTTGCGATGGGTGATTGCACATGCTCTGGTGGTCGCTACAAGCGCAGCTACTCCGTCGTGCAGGGAATTGATCGCGTCATGCCAGTTGACGTTTACATTCCAGGCTGCCCGCCACGGCCTGAGGGTCTCATCTACGGAATGATGAAACTGCAGCAGCTCATCAAAGACCGTCGCGGACACTGGCCAGAGCGCGCAATTGGCCCAACCGTTCCGGACGGCATCTGATGGACCGCGCACTCGCCATTGCGTTGACCGAACGATTCGGGAGCACGCTGCTCACACCTGTGCGTCAGCGATTTGACGAAACGGAAATTCGCGTCAGCGTTGCCGATGCAATCCAAACGTTGCGCGCCCTGCACGATGAGACCGAGTTCGCATTTGAGATGCTGATCGATCTTTGTGGCGTTGATACGGGCGAAGAGATGCAAGTGGTGTATCACCTCTCCTCCTCACGAAGTGGTGACTGGCTTCGCGTGATTGTCCCTGGTATCGATCGCAGTGCGCCGCGTGTGAGCTCACTCGTCTCACTCTGGCCAGGTGCCGAATGGATGGAGCGAGAGGCGTACGATATGTTCGGCATCATCTTCGAAGGGAATCGCGATCTTCGTCGCATCTACATGCCCGACGACTATGCGAGCCACCCGCTCCGGAAAGACTTCTATCTCGCCGACGACGCGTCGCGTTCGCCGGCTGCCGGTGTGCGCAACATGGAGCGTGTTGGAACACCTGTTGACGCAACGCGCGGCACGACACTGCGCAAGAGTCCGGGGGCATAGCCGTGACAACACCACTGACGAAGCCGTCGCTCGACGATCCACGAATCGCGATCCCCGCCGCCTCGGAGTGGTACGAACCAGCGCCAACGGCGCAGACTGAGCGCCAGGCGGAGTTCCTGAACCTTCGGGACGGCGAGATGTTCGTCAACATGGGACCACAGCACCCGTCCACACATGGTGTGCTCCGCATCGTCGTCAAAGTGAACGGCGAGCAGGTCGTTGACCTCGATCCTGTGCTCGGATACCTGCACCGTGGCGTTGAGAAGCTCTGCGAGAACGCCGATTACCACCAGGCGATCTGTTACACCGACCCGCTCGAGTACGTCGCCTCCCTCTTCTGCGAGGCGGCCCCCGTCGCCGCGTTCGAGAAGCTCATGGATGTCGAGGTTCCGCGTCGTGCCCAGTACATTCGCGTGCTCACCATGGAGCTCAATCGCATCGCCAGTCACACCCTTTTCCAGGGCTGGATGGCGCTGGACCTTGGCGGGATCACGCCGATCCTCTGGTCATTCATTGAGCGCGACGAGATCGTAGACATGCTCGCCGCACTCACCGGCCAGAAGCTGCTCTACAACTACTACCGCATCGGTGGCGTGAATGGCGATCTGAATCACGAGTTCATGAGTCGACTCGGCACTTGGATGAGCCGCGCCGCCGCGCAGATTGACTCAAACCTTGGCCTGATGAACGAAAACGAGATCTTTGTTCGACGCACCCGTGGTCTCGGCAAGCTCGACGCCGCAACCGCGCTACGCATGGGCGTCACCGGACCGAACCTTCGCGCGAGCGGTGTGCCGTTCGATCTACGGCGCGACCATCCGTACCTTGTCTATCCAGAGTTGGAGTTCAATGTGCCGACGCGCGATGAAGGCGACTCACTCGCGCGATACATGGTGCGCATTGACGAGATTCGCGAATCCATCCGCATCATTGACCAGGTGCTGCACGAAATGCCGGACGGTCCCGTGATGGCAAAACTGCCGCGCCTGATCCGACCGCGTCCGGGCCGCGCATTCGGCGCGGTCGAGGGACCGCGCGGCGCATATGGCGTGTACGCAATCTCTGACGGCACGGATCAACCGTTCCGTATGCGAATTCACGACCCATCGTTTGTGCATTTGCAGCTAGTTGGTCCGCTGACGCGCGGAAATCTCATCGCCGACACCATGGCGGTGATGGCGAGCCTTGATCCAGTGATGGGCGGGGTAGACAAGTGAGCGGCGCACAGATGGTCTGGTCGCGCATGACGCCGGGCGGACGCGCACTCGCTGTGCTCCTCCCACTTCTCTCCGTTGGCGGTGCCGCGCTTACCGCACTGCTGGTCGTGGCTGGTCCATTCATCGGCGCAACGATCGGCGCAAATCTCCCAATCGTCCGATTCCTCGCGGCATCGGTGATCACCTTCTTGATCACCGTACCCGTTGCATTCCTCTTGATCTACATGGAGATGAAGATCATTGCGCTGATGAATCTACGCATCGGTCCAGACCGCATCGGTCCCGCTGGTGCCGTGATGAGCGTGGTGCACGGGCTCAAGGTGCTGATGAAGGAAGACTTCACCCCGCCAAGCGTTGACGTCCCTGTCTTCACGCTCGCACCAGTGGTGGTGTACCTGGCGAGCTTCATGACAATCATGGTGATCCCGTTTGCACCTGACCTCACGAGTGTCGGACTTGAGTTCGGTCTTCTCTATTTCTTCGCAATTGGCGGACTCGGTGTGGTTGGGCTGATGATGGCCGGCTGGTCGTCGTTCAATAAGTACTCGCTGCTCGGCGGGATTCGCGCCGCGGCGCAGGCAATCAGCTACGAAATCCCGCTGACACTCTCGGTGGTTGGCATCATCATCCTGACGGGCACGCTGTCACTGCCGAAGATTGTTGAGGCGCAAAGCGGCTCGTTGCTCGACTGGTTTATCTTCCGCCAGCCACTTGCGGCGATCATCTTCTTCATTGCGATCACCGCTGAAGCCAACAGAACGCCATTTGACAACACCGAGGCGGACCAAGAGATCGTGGCTGGTTTTGCGACGGAGTACTCCGGCATGCGTTTCGGTTTCTTTTTCTTCGCGGAGTACGTCAACGTCTTTATCGTCTCCGCCCTCTTCGCCGCGGTATTTCTCGGCGGCTCCAACGCGCCGATCAGCCTCCCCTTCAGCCCTGAGATCGTCGTGGATCTGAGCGGGCTTGGCCTCCTCCTGCCGATCGCGGCGGGGATCGCGCCACTCCTTGGGACCCTTGCGATCGGGCTCCTCATCTATGCGATCAGTGCGCGCATCAAGGCCTGGCAGGCACTCCTCGCCGGCTTCCTGATCTTCGGCGCGCTCTCCACGGCGGCCATCGGCTTCTGGGCCTGGGCGATGCTTCCACCAGTCGCCGACCTGGTCTGGTTCCTCCTCAAG
Source organism: Chloroflexota bacterium (assembly GCA_038145565.1). Classification (GTDB taxonomy): domain Bacteria; phylum Chloroflexota; class Limnocylindria; order Limnocylindrales; family Limnocylindraceae; genus Limnocylindrus. Next base: position 6,583 of record JAYQPX010000018.1, read on the forward strand.
ACGTTCACCCTCATCTTCATCTTTGTTTGGATGCGCGCAACGCTCCCCCGCGCACGCATCGACCAGCTGATGGGCTTCGCCTGGAAATGGCTCCTCCCCGCATCCCTCCTCAACCTATTTGTCACGGCGGCAGCCGTGCTGCTGACGGCATAAGGAGGGTCTGATGGCTCGAATCCCAGGCTCAGGCATCGTTCGCGGAATGGCACTCACGCTCACTCGCTTCTTCCAGCCGAAGAAGACGGTGATGTATCCCGAAGCGAGGCCAGATATTCCGCCGCGCAACCGTGGCCGACTTGAACTTGTGATCGATGAGCGGGGCACGCTGAAGTGTGAAACCTGCTTCCAGTGCGCGCAGGCGTGTCCGATTGAGTGCATCGACATGGGTGGAACAGATACCAAGGGAAGGTACGCCGTCCATTGGGGGCCTGCGGAGCAGTACGCCGAACGACGCGAAGAGTCGGCGATGCGTCGCTCAGGACGCACCGTTTCCGACGCAGCAGCAGCGCAAGCGAGCAGTGTCGACCTTGGACCTGTTGAAGCGGCGCTGGAGCGCGTTGATTACGACCCACACCACATGCTGCAGATCCTCGAGTCCGTGCAGGGCGCGTACGGCTATCTGCCGGTTGACGCATTGAAGCGCATCAGTCGCGCCACTGGCGCCTGGTACGCCATGGTCTACGGCACTGCATCCTTCTACAAACACCTCACGTTTGAACCAGGACGAAACCGCACGATTGCGGTCTGCCGTTGCGCAAACTGCTTGGTCGCCGGTGCAGGGCGCGTCATCAACACGCTCTCGTTTGAATTCGGAACCGAGTTCGGTCAGTCAATCCCTTGGAGCAACCTGCGCCTTGAAGCCCTCTCGACGCATCTTCCAGATGCGCCATCACCACTCGTGGTGATCGACGGCGAACCGCAACGCGAACTTTCAAGTCGCAATGCAGAGTCGTGGGCCGCCGCACTTGCAGGGAGGTACGCGGCGTGAAGCAGCTAAGCGCGCCAAAGGGTTGGTCGCAACTCCTGCTCACACCGCCCGCAACCCCGTGGGCGGCGCTGCGCGCTGCGATCGCCGCTGGCGGCGCTGCAACAGCACAGACACTGATTGACGCTGGCCTGCGCGGACGCGGCGGTGGCGGTTTCTTGACCGGCGAGAAGTGGCGTGCAACCGCGCAGAACGACGCGTCGCCGAAATACGCGGTGGCAAACGCGTACGAGTCAGACCCCGCAGTCTTCACGAACCGTCTCCTCCTTGAGAAGAACGCGCTCGGCGTCGTCGAAGGCCTCGCGATCGCCGCGCTCAGTGTTGGCGCGCGTGAAGCGATGATTGGTGTGCGCGCGGAGTACAGCGACGCCATCCGTTCACTTGAGGCGATCATCACTACCGCAGAGCTCGAAGGCGTCTTCGGAGCCAACGTGCTCGGAAGTGGTCGCGCGCTCTCCGTGAGCGTCATCCCTCTACAAGGCTCGAGCATGATCGGCGAAGAGACGGTGCTGCTGAAGGCGCTCGCTGGAAAACGCGGCCAGCCCGAGCAGACGCCGCCATATCCGTCGGAGGTTGGTTATTTCGGCAAACCAACCGCAGTGAACAACGTGGCAACGCTCGCCGCTGTCTCGTGGATCCTTGCGAATGGCGCCGCCGCATTCAAGCAGATCGGCGACCCCGCGCAACCCGGGACCGTGCTCGTTCAGGTGAGCGGCTCGATCACAAACTCCGGCGTCCTCGAAGTTCCAACAGGGACCCCACTCGCGGAGATCGTTGCAGTGGCGGGAGGCCCCGCACGCGGCGCCACGATCAAGGCGCTCCTTGTTGGCGGCCCATCTGGCGGATTTGTCCCTGCGCAGTTGCTGGCAAGTACGCCGTACAGCGGCGCAGGACTCGCCGCGATTGGCGCACACATTGGTTCGGGCGCGCTGCTCGCACTGGATGGAAGCGTGGCAATCCCAGAACTCGCCGCCATGTTGACACGCTGGTGCGCTGACGAAGCATGCGGAAAGACAATCCCGTGTCGAATCGGCACGCGACGCCTCGCGGAGATCGGGCAACGCTTCGTTGATGGACTGGCAGGGCCGGAAGACGGGACGAGGCTCCAGGCGCTCGCGGCAGACGTTGCAGATAGCGCGCTCTGCGCGCATGAGCGGCTCACGCCAAGCCCACTCCTGACGGGGATGCGATACTTCAAGCACGAGTTTTATCCGACCAACATCGCGCAGACGAGCGGCGCAGTAGCGGGACGGAGTAAGTAGATGGCAGGCCTGATGGAGCGACCGACGAGTGGCGTGACACCAACTGACGCCACCGCAGTGCAGCTCACACCAGAGAGTCAGGCGGTTGAGCAGATGCTCAGCACGCGCAGCCCACAGCGCCCACAGCGCACGCCAACCTTCTATGTAGAGATTGACGGGAAGCAGCTTGAAGCGTTTGAGGGACAGACCATCCTCGAGGTCTGCCGCGCAAACGGCATTGAAGTCCCAACGCTCTGCTACGACCCAAAGCTTCCCGGATTCGGCGCATGCCGCATGTGCGTGGTCGATGTTGAAGGGTGTGACTCACCACAGATCAGCTGTTCAGCAAAGGCGGAGCCGGCGGCAGTGATCGCAACGCAGACCGATCGACTTCGCGAAATACGCCGCACCAACCTGGAACTCATCTTCAGTGACCACAACGCGTACTGTCTCCCACCGTGCCAGAACAAGTGCCCGAGCCACATCGACATTCCAGGATTCTTGAAGGCAAACGCCGAATCGCAGTTCCGCGAGTCGGCGCGCATCTTCAAGAGGACCATTCCATTCCCAAGCATCCTCGGACGCGTCTGTCCGGCTCCGTGTGAAGACCACTGTCGTCGCGACGAAGTTGACGAGGCGATTGCGATTCGCGACAGTCATCGCTACGCGGGCGATCAGGTGCTGAAGTCAATGTGGGACGAGAACATCGATCCACCGCTCCCATTTGAACTGCAGCCAAAAACTGGGAAGCGCGTTGCTGTGATCGGCTCCGGCCCTGCAGGTGCTTCCGCCGCCTTCTACCTTCTGGTTGCCGGACACGATGTGACGATCTTCGAAAAAGATCCAGAACCGGGCGGCATGCTCCGTTACGGGATTCCGCAGTACCGACTGCCAAAGATTGAAGTGCTCGACGGCGAGTACCAGTCAATCACGCGACTCGGCGGCCGATTCGAGTGCGGCAAGATGCTTGGACGCGACTTCACTACCGCTGACTTGAAGGCGCAAGGGTACGACGCGGTGATTGTGGCGATCGGCTGCTACGACACGAACGACCTCGGCATTCCTGGCGAAGAGGCGGAGGGCGTCATCGACGGGCTCGACTACCTACACACCGCCGCACTCGGGCTTGAGTATCCAAACCACGAAGGGAGTCGCGTGGTCGTGGTCGGCGGCGGCTACACCTCAATGGACTGCGCGCGCACGAGCATTCGCCTCGGCGCCAAGGAGGTCACGCTTGTCTACCGCCGCGACATGAAGGACATGCCAGCGGCAGACGAAGTTCACGAGATGATCGAAGAGGGCGCGCGCGCCATCTTCCAGGCTGGCCCAACGCGCGTCATCGTGGACGAGAAGAGACGCGTCAAGGGCCTTGAATTCATTCGCATGCAGCTCGGTGCTCCAGACGCCTCGGGTCGGCGCCGACCAGAACCTGCGCCGGGAACCGAGTTCATCATCGAGTGTGATCGCATCCTGAAGGCAATCGGCCAAGGCCCGGACATGACGTGGGCCAGCGTCGGCGCCGATGGTGTCGCGGCAACGAAGAACGGTCGCCTCAAGGCAGACGCGGTCACCTTCCAGACGGGCCGCGACGGCGTCTTTGGCTGCGGCGACGTGCGAAACGGCGCCACTACCGTCGTGGCCTCCATTGCCGACGGACGCCGTTGCGCCTACGCCGCGGACGCGTACCTGAAGGGACTCGACCTCGGTGAGATCCGCAACCGCCAGACGCTTGCGGAACCACAGCCGGAGTTCCTCAGCATCGTGCCGTTCACGGGAGAGACGAAAGAGCCACGCCGCAGGCTGAAGGCGCTCCATGCGGACGAGCGAAAGCACGACTACATCCAATACGAGATCCCGTACAGCAAGACCGAGGTGATGGCAGAGAGCACGCGCTGTCTGCAGTGCACGTGCGAAGCGATCGGATTCTGCGACCTTCGTCGCCTCGGCATCGAGTACGGGACGACACTCAAATCCCTCGAGAAAGATCATCAGAACGGCGCTGGGTTCCGATCAATCACCGAGAATCGCTGGACGGGCGCGAACCACGACTACGTGCGCGACGACTCGCACGCGTTCATCTTGCGCGAACCATCGCGCTGCATCGACTGCGGTCGCTGCGCCAATGTCTGCGCCGAAGTCGTTGGCGCCGCCTGTTACGACTTCATGCGCACCGGCTTCGACACGCTCGTCACCACACCGCTCGACATGAGCCTCAACGAATCACCGTGCGTCTCGTGCGGGCGATGTGCGGAGACGTGCCCAACAGGGGCGCTCATGCCGAAGCCGCGAATCTTGACCAAGTACGAAGTCGACGAGTCACGCTGCATCCTGTGCGGCATCTGCGTGGACGCGTGCCCGTATGACGCGCTTCGCAGCGGATTCGACTTTGAGCTTGCGCACACGGATCGAAGTGAGCCAATGATCGACCTGATTGCGCTCGCCAAGATTGAGCGAACCTCTGAGGCCACGTTCATCCGTGGTGAGAGCAACTGGGAGAACACCGTTGCAGGGCGACGACACGACCCGGCGCGCGCACTTCCGGTCTTGCCGTCGAATCTTCGCGGGAAGTAACTCATGCCCCTGCCCGACACGCTGCCGCTGATCGGGGTCACGTGGGCTGACGCACTCTTCATGCTCCTTGGCGGTGTTTCTGTCGCTGGCGCACTCGGCGTGGTGCTGGGACGCGACATCATCCGCAACGGTCTGCTGCTGATCCTGACGCTTGGTGCAATCGCGGGCATCTACGTGATGCTTGGCGCGGCCATCCTGGCCGGCGCGCAAGTGCTCGTGTATATCGGGGCGATCAGCGTGCTGATCCTCTTTGCGATCATGTTGACGCAGTCAAAGGCGGCACCCGCGAAGCTCAACTTCCAGACGCAAGCCGTCCCCGCCGCGCTGATCTCCGCACTTCTCGCGCTGATCTTCGCGGTTACGCTCGGCGGCGGAGGCTGGAACGCAACCGTGTTTGATGGCACACCACCCCCTGAGGGGACGCGCGGCGCAGCGGATGCACTCTTCGGTCCTTACCTTCTCGCCTTTGAGGTTGCCAGCGTGCTCCTGCTCGCGGCGGTGATCGGTGGGATCTATCTCGCCTCACTCCCGCGCGCTGGGCAGATCGGCGCCGAGGAAGAGGAGGAGCGCCGATGAGCGCGATCGCGGGGCACCTTGAGCCGTACCTCGTCCTCTCAGGGCTTCTCTTTTCGATCGGTTCGTTCGGCTTTCTCGCGCGCCGCAATGCAATCAGCATGCTGATGAGCGTTGAGATCATGCTTAACGCGGTCAACCTCGCAGTCGTTGCCTTCGGCGCGTTTACTCCCGCACTCGCAGGTCAAGGGGTTGCGTTTGCCATGTTGATCATTGCGGTTGCCGCGGCAGAAGCCACCGTCGGCCTCGCCATCATCATTGCGATCTACCGCAACCGGAAGACCCCGTTGGTCGACGAGTACGACACGATGCGGCAGTAATCATGAACCTATTCACTGCACTGATCCGTGCCGCGTCCGAGAGTGGCGAACCGGCCGCCGTGCTCCCTGAATACGCACCGCTCCTCCTCCTGTTGCCTCTCGGCGGATTCCTCATTACGGCGGCGATCGGTCGACGAGTTGGGAAGCTCGCCCATATAGTCCCGCTCCTCGCCATCGTGGCGACATGGGCGCTCTCGATGAGCCTAGCCGTCCCTGCGCTCCTTGGTGACCTGGGCGAAGCGGGCGCATCCCGCGAGCTCTTCACATGGATCGCCTCGGGAGACCTGACCTTCAGCATAGGAATCCACGTCGACGCGCTCACTGGCGCACTCCTTCTCGTTGTCACCACCGTTGGTGCGCTTGTTCACCTCTATAGCGTTGGCTATATGAGCCACGACCCTGGCTACTGGCGCTTCTTCGCCTATCTCAATCTCTTCATGTTCTCCATGCTCCTCTTGGTGCTCGCGAGCAATCTGCTCGTCGTCTTCGCGGCATGGGAGCTCGTCGGCCTCTCGTCATACCTACTCATCGGCTTCTGGTACACGAAGCGTGATCCGGGGCTCGCCGCAAAGAAGGCCTTCATCACCAATCGCGTGGGAGACGTTGGGTTTGCACTCGGCTTGATGGGACTCGTCGCCGTCTTCGGCACGCTCGACATCCCAACAGTCCTTGCAGGGGTCGCCGCAGGCGAACTCACCGGGACCGCCGCCACCGTGATCGCACTGCTGATCTTCTGCGGCGCCGTTGGCAAGTCGGCACAGTTCCCACTGCACGTCTGGCTCCCCGATGCAATGGAGGGGCCAACCCCAGTTTCCGCACTCATCCACGCGGCAACCATGGTGAACGCGGGAGTCTACCTGGTGGCGCGCATGAGCCCGCTCTTTGCGGCAAGCCCTGAGGCGATGCTCGTGGTCGCGGCGATCGGCATCTTCACCGCCATCTTTGCTGCGTCGATCGCGTTCACGCAGACGGATATCAAGCGCGTGCTCGCCTTCTCCACGCTCTCACAGCTCGGCTACATGTTCGCCGCACTCGGCGTTGGCGCGTGGGTTCCCGCCATCTTCCACCTGATCACGCACGGCTTCTTCAAAGGGCTGCTCTTCCTTGGCTCGGGCTCGGTCATCCACGCCGTTGACGGTGAACAGGAGATGCCGAAGATGGGCGGGCTCGCGAAGAAGATCCCAATCACGTACGCCACCATGCTGATCGGCACGATTGCGATCGCGGGACTTCCGCCTCTCGCCGGCTTCTGGTCAAAGGACGAGATCCTCGGCGAAGCGTTCAAGTTTGGCTACACCTGGGTCTGGCTCGTTGGACTTGTTGTTGCTGGCGCGACAGCCTTCTACATGTTCCGCCTCATGGGCCTCACCTTCTGGGGGAAGAGTCGCATCCGCGAGGATGTTCACCCGCACGAGTCACCATGGACCATGACCCTTCCGCTCATTTTGCTGGCAATCCCCTCAATCAGCATCGGTGCGCTGCTTGGCTTCCCGGTCGCAGACGGCATCATCAAGCATGGACTCGAGCCCATCTTCCACACGGCGGACGAGATGCTCGGGATTGAACATGGGAAGTGGCAGCTCTTCGGCATTGACGGAGCCTTGATGCTTGCGAGCGTGACGGTGGCGTCTATTGGTACGGCGATCGGCGTTCGGCTCTTCCGCAGCGACAACGGCGACCGCATCCGCGCGATCACGGCGCGACTGCAGCCACTCTACGTTGGAAGCAAAGGGCGTTGGTTCTTTGATGATCTCAACGATCTTATCTTTGTGCGCCTCGGTGGGCGAGTCGCCCACGCGGCATGGTGGTTTGATCGGAGGATTGTTGACGGCGCAGTGAATGGTGTCGGCGCACTCACCTCAAGCGGTGGCCGCGGACTCCGCCAAATTCAAACTGGTCGTGTGCAGAATTACGCGCTCGGCATCGCGCTCGGCTTAGCCGCAATGGCGATCGCGTATCTGGTGATCGGATCATGAGCGATCTCACGCAGTTCATGGGATCACTGCCGATCCTCTCCATCATCACGCTACTCCCGTTGGTGGGCGCACTCGGCATTGCACTGATCCCGTCATCGCGACCTTCAACCATTCGTGTCGCAGCACTTGTGATCTCTTTTGCGACCTTCATCTTGAGCCTACTGATGCTGCCAGGCGTCCGTGAGTTTTCGAGCGAATTCGCATTCAGCGAACAGATCCCGTGGATTCCGAACTTTGGCATCACCTACCACCTCGGTGTCGATGGACTCTCCGGTGCACTCGTTGTCCTGACAACACTGCTGAGCTGGATCTGCATCTTGGCGAGCTTCGGCCCAATCCAGAGTCGCGTGAAGGAGTACTTCATCAGCTTCCTGATCCTTGAGACGGGAATGCTCGGCGTCTTCCTTTCGCTCGACCTATTCCTCTTCTACATCTTCTGGGAGATTGTGCTCGTCCCGATGTATCTCATCATCGGTATCTGGGGCGGCGCGGATCGCATCTACGCCACGATCAAGTTTGTTCTGTACACGCTCGTCGGCTCACTCCTGATGCTTGTCGCCATTCTCGCTACGGCGTTCAGCCACCAAGTGGCGACGGGTTCGTGGGACGGCGCGTTTGACCTTCTCGCGCTGCGCGGGACGATCGCTGACCCAACTCTGCAAGCGCTCGCGTTTGCGGCATTTGCGCTCGCGTTTGCCATCAAAGTTCCCATGTTCCCGTTCCACACCTGGCTCCCCGACGCGCACGTACAGGCGCCAACTGCAGGATCAGTGATCCTTGCCGGCGTGCTGCTGAAGCTCGGTGGCTATGGATTTATCCGCTTTGCAATCCCGCTCTACCCGCAGGCGGCACTGGACTTTGCACCGCTGATGATCGTGCTCTCCGTGATTGCCATCATCTACGGCGCGATCGTTGCAATCGTGCAGACCGACCTGAAGAAGTTGATCGCATACAGCTCAGTCAGCCATATGGGATTTGTCACGCTTGGCATCTTCTCGTTCAACCAACAAGGAGTCGACGGTGCCATTCTGCAGATGCTGAACCACGGACTCATCACCAGCGGACTCTTCCTCCTCGTTGGTATTGGGTACGAGCGCACGCACGATCGTGAGATCGCGAAGATGGGTGGTTGGGCTTCACGAACGCCGGTGTACGCCGCGCTCTTCGGCTTCTTCCTCTTCGCCTCGGTTGGCCTCCCAGGCCTCTCCGGATTCGCTGGCGAATTCCTCGTTCTCCTCGGCGCCTTCCTCGTGAATCCGGTGGTTGCTGGCGCCGCAACCCTCGTGATGGTCCTCGCCGCCGTCTATCTCCTCTGGCTCTATCAGCGCGTCTTCACCGGCGAGCTCTCCCCGTTCCTGAAGGGTCTTGGCACAAAGTTGACCGACGTCACGCCAATTGAGATCGCCACCCTTGCCCCACTCGCCGCCATGATCGTTGCCTTCGGGGTTCTCCCAGCAATTCTTACGGGCGCTTTTGCACCGAGCGTGGCGCAGTTCTTGATGTACGCGGCGGGAGGAGTGGCCCCATGAACGACCTTCTTACGATTGCACCACTCCTGAGCGTTGGGCTCTCGGCCGTTGCGGTGCTCCTCAGCGACGCCATCACGCCAAACCGCAAGTACGCGCCGATCTCTGTTGCGCTCGCCGGCCTCGGGGTCACCACGTGGATCCTGCTTCAACAGAGCGGCGGTGTTGTAACGGCGCTCAACGGCGCATACGTTGGCGGCCCGTTTGTTGCCTACCTTGGACTCCTTGGCGCAGCGATCGTGGCAATCACGCTCCTGATAAGCCCAGACCACCTTTTTGCGCGCGGATATCCGAGCGCCGAGTTTGCCGCCACTCTCCTGTTCGCGCTCTGCGGAACCATCCTTCTCGCTGCGGCGGCAGATCTTGTGACGCTCTTCATCGCACTCGAACTGATGGTGATCCCTGGATACCTCCTTGCTGGATTCGCAAAGCGTGATCCGCTCAGCACGGAGGGCGCCGTCAAGTACTTCTTGCTCGGTAGCTTCTCCAGCGCGATTCTGCTTTTCGGCATCGTGCTCCTCTGGGGGACCACGGGAACCGTATCACTCGCTGGAATTGCAAGCAGTCTGGCGTCGCTCACCACTGGTGTTCCACCAGCCGTTGCTGTTGCGCTGGCACTCATTACGACCGGTTCCGCATTCAAGATCGCCGCAGTTCCGTTCCACTACTGGACACCGGATGCGTATCAAGGATCACCCACACCAATCACTGGCTATCTTTCCGTCGGTCCGAAGATCGGTGCATTCGTCTTGCTCATTAAACTCTTTTTGATTGCACTGTTACCGCTTGCAGAAGCTTGGATTCCCGTCATGGTCATTCTTGCCACGGCAACAATGACACTCGGCAATCTGGTTGCGCTGACACAAGGGAACGTCAAGCGCATGCTCGCGTACTCATCCATTGCCCATACCGGGTACTTGATGGTCGGTATCGTCGCAGCGGGTGCTGGCGAAGCATCTGGAGTCGCGGGCATCCTCTTCTACGGCGCCGCATACGCGTTGATGAACCTCGGCGCATTCGCCTTCCTCGCCGTGATTCAAGGGCGGCCGGGTGCAACGGTGCAACTCAGCGATCTCGCCGGACTTGGCCGCAAGCATCCACAGATTGCGCTGCTCGCCGCACTCTTCCTCCTTAGCCTCACTGGCATCCCACCGACTGCCGGGTTCTTTGCAAAGGCGTACGTCATCTTGAGTGCGGTGCAGGCGGGAGGACTTGCAGCCGTCTTGGCAATCGTTGCCGTACTCAACGCGGCGATCGCCGCCTTCTACTACCTCCGTGTCATCGTCTACCTCTTCATGCGTGACCCAGCAGAGACGGATGTGCAGGTAGCCACCTCGCCGCTCCTTCGCGCGGGCCTGCTGATCGCCGCCGCGGGCACGATCCTGCTCGGCCTCCTCCCAGGTGGACTGATCGAGGCGGTTGTCCAGGCGCTCGCCAGCTAGCACCCGCTCGCCGCCCAGACCCCGCGACAGCAACACCACAGCGTGCCACGCCGCCTCTGCGGCTTTGTAACAAACCTTCTGGCTCGGCGCTCGCATCAGCAAAAACTCATATAAACTTCCGCTATATGGAAGCCGTACAGCTCAGGGTCCAGCGATGAGCACGAAGAGCGCTGCCGCGCTTCTCGTCGCGCTCAGTGCAGCGACTGATGAGCGCTTCGTCATCGAAGCTGCCCGCCGCGTGCATCGGGCCCTTGGGGACACGAACCGGCTCGACCTGGTGCGCCGACTCGCGCAAAGCCCCGCCACCGTCACTGAACTGATCGAGTCCACCGACCTCTCCCAGCCTCTGGTGAGTTGGCACCTGCGCCGACTCCGCAGCGCAGGACTCGTCACGAGTGAGCGCGCTGGTCGCGAGTCCATCTACACGCTTCGAACAGAGACGATCGCGGAAGGGCACGCGCTGATGCTTGCCGCACTCGGCGTCGCCAACCCTGCCGCCTGGGTTGCACCTGAAGCGGCGCTGCCGAACGCGCAACCGCTCGTTGACGCCGTTCGCGCGGAAGAGGAGTAACAGTGGCAAGTCGCGCAACTGATGGGAGTCTCTTCACAGGAGGAGAACGCGCGCGCATCAAGCGAATCGGCGAACCGATCGCGCTCTTCCTTGGCCGACTCGGCTTCTCGCCAGATGCGCTCACCGTTGCTGGGTTCGGGATCGTTCTCGCCGCGGCCTTTGCCGCCGCAACAGGTCAATGGGTTCTCACCGCACTCATCTTGATCTTCGGGACGCTCTTTGACGGACTTGATGGAACGCTCGCGCGCGCCACAGGAAAGACGAGCAATTTCGGTGCATTCCTTGATTCGACAATGGACCGCGCAGGGGAAGCAGTGATTTACGCCGGCATCGCCGCGGGAGCCGCGGTAAACGGCAAGACTGAGGTGATTGGTCTTGCAACACTGGCGCTCGGCCTGGGGTCGCTCGTGAGCTACGTGCGCGCACGTGGTGAGGCGCTCGGAGTCCGCGCGGACGTTGGACTTGCACAGCGTGCTGAGCGCGCCGCGGTGTTGATCATCGGGCTGCTCGCTGGAGGACTCGCGGCCCCAACCTGGCTGACCGCAGCACTCGCGCTCATCTCCGTCGCTTCAGCAGTCACGGTGGTGCAGCGAATTCGTTTCGTTCGAGCAGGCCTCGCAGCCGCATCCACACAGGAGCCGCGCACGTAGCGGCACATTGATGCTCGCCGCTGGCGTTGCCAGCGGTAAGTGAAGGTGGGGCTGAGAGCCAGCTCCGCAAAAGAACGGTAGCAACAAGGGGGTACGCAACATGATGGAAACGAACGGGCCACGGGCCCAATGGAACGCACGACCGGCGCCAACAACGCCGGTTAAGGCAACGAATCCGATCCGCGTGGCGATTGCGGGCGTAGGGAACTGCGCAAGCAGCCTCGTGCAGGGTCGCTACTTCTACGCGGACGCCAAGAACGATGCAAAGGTCCCAGGGTTGATGCACGTCGACATTGGCGGTTACCACGTACGAGATCTTGAGTACGTTGCCGCATTCGATGTGAACGTCACGAAGGTTGGAAAGGATCTCTCCGTTGCACTCGGCGCAGAGCCGAACAACACCTGGACCTTCCAGGAGATCCCAACCACTGGCGTTATTGTGCAGCGTGGACCAACGCTTGACGGCATTGGAAAGTACCTGCGCAACGTGGTGAAGGAATCCCCAGAGAAGCCAGTCGATGTTGCCGCAGTGCTCAAGGAGCGCAAGGTGGACGTCTTGGTTGCCTACCTTCCAGTCGGCAGCGAAGAGGGGATCCGCTATTACGCCGAGCAGGCGATCAAGGCTGGATGCGCGTTCGTAAACGCAATCCCCGTCTTCATTGGTCGCGAGCCTGAGTGGCAGAAGAAGTTCGCCGCTGCCGGTCTGCCGATCGTTGGCGACGATATCAAGAGCCAGGTTGGTGCGACGATTGCACACCGCGTTCTTGCTCGACTCTTCGCCGATCGCGGCGTGCACCTTGATCGCACGTACCAGCTGAACTTCGGTGGAAACACCGACTTCCAGAACATGTTGGAGCGCGACCGACTGGAGAGCAAGAAGATCTCAAAGACCAACGCGGTCACCTCAATCCTTGATGAGCCAATGGGCGAGGAGCAGGTGCACGTTGGTCCTTCAGACTTCGTGCCGTGGCTCCTTGACCGCAAGTGGGCAAACATCCGGCTCGAAGGGACAACCTTCGGCGGCGTGCCGCTCACGGCAGAGCTGAAGCTTGAGGTGTGGGATTCGCCGAACAGCGCTGGTGTGATCACCGATGCGATTCGATGCGCGAAGCTTGGACTCGACAGGAAGCTGGCGGGGACACTCGTTGCCCCTTCGGCGTACTTCATGAAGAGCCCACCCATGCAGTTGCACGATGACATCGCGCACGCTGCCGTTGAGGCCTTCATTCGCGGTGAGGACAACCGTGTCCTCGACGGGACCCAGGTCACTGCCGAGGGTTACCCCTCCTCGGAGGCCCTGAACTCAGTTCGCGCCTAACCGTTCTCGCGCGGCTGGCAGCGGCCAGCCCCGCCTTCACAACGAGGAGAGCCGCCGTACCTGAAAGGGGCGGCGGCTCTCCCTATACACTTCCCAGATGAACGAGCAGCAGCCGGCGACCCATTCGCCGATCCGCCGCGAGACACCTGGCTCGGCACCCCGATTTACCCCCCGCCGCCTTTGGGAGCGGATCGTCTATCTCTTCGCCGTCGCCCTCATGCGCCTCGTGGGGGCGCTCCCCCCACGCCCCGTAGAGGCTCTTTTTGCCACCCTCGCTCCGCTCGCCTACCTCCTCTGGCCAGCGAAGCGTCGAATCGCCAACTCCAACGCCGCTGTGGTGCTTGGGGTCGCCGACGCAGACGGGAACCCCCTACCGGGGTCGGAGGCGGCGGTTCGTGCACGTTCGATCGCCAACTACCGCAGTTACGGACGCTTCACCGCCGAGCTCCTCCGCCTCCCAAGCCGTTCGCTGGACGCGATCTCTGCAGAGGTCGACTTGCGAGAAACCACCGTGCTCGACGATCTCAAGAGCCGAGGCCAGGCGGCCGTCTTCGTTGGATTCCACGCGGGGAACAACGAACTCGGTGCAGCGAGCCTTGGCAACAAGTCTTACGACGTGAGCGTTGTTGCCGATGACACCGCCTTCCCCGAGATGTATGAACTTCTCCGAAGAGTGCGCGCATCGTGGGGGATCAAGGTCATCGACTGGCGCGCGATCCGCGAAGTCTTCGGGGTGATGCGTCGCGGTGGGATCCTCGTGCTCCTGAGCGACTGGGGGTGGAAGCCTGACGGGATTCCGTGTCAACTGTTCGGGAGGTGGACCACGCTCCCCAGCGGACCTGCGGTGATTGCTGCGCGCGGCAACGCGCCGATCATCCCGTTCTTTGTACGTCGAGAACGTCCGGGTGCCTTCTACATACTGTTTGGCACACCAATCAGCGCAGGGAACGGATCGCCCGCTGCACAACTTTCCGCCACGCAGGAGACGGCGAACCAAATGGAGCAGCTCATCCGAACAGAGCCGACGCAGTGGAACTGCTTCAAGCGGCTCTGGCCAGACGCGGTTGAGCAACAGCGACTGGAAGCGCGTGCGGCGCAAATGGCAGCGCAATACGAGCGTGGAGCAAGAGGCGAGTGATGCGAGACGTGGTGCGCACACTTCGAGACCAAGTCCTTGGCCGCGCAGCGATCGCTGCGCTCACACTACTCTCGTACTTACCTGAGCAACTCCTGCTGCTCGTTGCACGTGCATGGGGAGTGATCGGACCAAAGGTGCAGAAAGCGCGCGCGCGACAAGGCGCTGCGAATCTTGCGCGCGTGTACAAGTTTCGCGATGGCTCCGCGCCGTCAGAGCAGACCATCGCGCGCGGCGTCCAGCAACTGTTTGAGCATCACCTGCGCTTTTACATTGAGAGCGCACGCGCACCGCGACACGCGCGCCAAATCATTGCAACGCGAGTGGTTCTGGAAGATGAATCTTCTGTCAACAGTGCGTTTAAAGCATCGGCAGCGTCCGCAATATTTCTTGCCGCCCACTTTGGTGCCATTGAGCTCCCGGGGAGCATCCTTGCGGAGCGTTCTGGTCGGACGCCTGTTGCCCCAATGGAAGAGATTGCCAACCCAGTGCTTCAGGCGTGGATGCTTCGCGTGCGCGGCGATGGACTCGGTCTACGCATCATTCCTGCGCAAGGTGCGGCAGAGGCGATGAGCAGCGAGCTCGCAGCGGGCGGAATCGTAGGGATGGTGGGTGATCGCAATGTTGTTGGCGCTGGGGTGCCAGTCAAGCTGTTTGGTTTTCCCGCACGACTCCCGATCGGACCGGCGCTGCTTGCGGTAGAGTCTGGCGCACGCCTCTACGTTGCGGCGGTCATTCGCGAGCCTCGCGGAAAATACACTGGATATATCCGCACAGTCAGAGTTCCTCGTGAGGGTGATCGCATGGCACGAACACGCGTGACGCTGGCAGGGATTGCCGCTGCATTTGAAGAGCTCATTGCAAAAGCCCCAGAGCAGTGGTGGACGCTCTTCTATCCAATCTGGGACGATCTTCGGGTATGAGTCAGAGCGTGTCGCGTGCCGATCTACACATTCACACGATGGCATCGGATGGAACAGCGTCTGTCTCCCAGGTCTTGGCTCGTGCGGAAGAGGTTGGGCTCGATCTGATCGCAATTACGGATCACGACCGAATTGATGCGGCGCAGGCGGCGCAGCAGATGGCGCAACGGAACGGATTGCACGTTCAGGTGGTTGTTGGCGAGGAGATCTCCACACTGCAGGGCCACCTTCTCGGTCTCTTCCTGAAGGAGCGCATCCGCCCGCTGCGCTCACTGCGCCGCTCGATCGCTGAGATCCACGAGCAGGGAGGGATCGCAATCGTGGCCCACCCGCTCTTCCCGCACCCGCTTTGCGCCCAGGAGGGGACGATCCGCTCCGTCGCCGCAGATCGTGACCCCGCCTGCCGGCCGGATGGCATAGAGACGTACAACCCAACGATCTTTGGCACCTACCCACGCCGTCGCGTGGCGAAGCTCAACCACGAGCTTGGACTTGCCACCATCGGGAGCTCGGATGCGCACGTGTTGAGCGCGATCGGCCGTGTCTGGACCGCCTTTGAGGGGTCGAGCCCAGAGGCGCTCCGTAACGCAATCCTTTCGCGCACTGTAAGCGTTGGCTCGGGGAGCGATCACACGCTGACAGAGAGCCCCGGAATCTTTGGTCGCCAGATCCTTCGCAACCTCATCGGACTCGGTCAAGATGTTGCTGGTCTGACACGTCCACTGTGGACGCTCGGCGGTGAGCGCCGCGGTCGAGATTTGGGATACCCGGGAAGCCGCCGCCGTCCCGCACGATACGAACCGGAGGGCGAGCGATGAAAATCGGCATTGTCACTCCATACGCATATCCGATGCCGGGCGGCGTCAACGATCATGTTGGCTCCCTGTATCGAGTCCTTCGTGCGCGCGGACACGACGTGCGCATTATCACGAGCAGCCACGGCCTCCAGAAGGCGAGCGAAGGGGACATCATTCGCGTCGGCAAGGGATTCAGCGTTCCGTTCAACGGATCCATGGGAACAATCACGTTGAGCCCCACATATCTTGCGCAGATGCGCGCCATCTTGGATCGAGAGCGTTTTGATGTGTTGCACTATCACGAGCCGTTCGTCCCATTCCTAAGCCTTGTCACGCTCACGCTCTCAACCTCGGTAAATGTTGGAACGTTCCATGCGTTCGGCGGGCTCTCCATCAGCTATGAGTTTGGAAAGCGGATGCTTGGACATTACGCAGGAAAACTGCACGGCCGGATTGCCGTGAGCTCCGCCGCGCGACACTTCATCAGCCGCTACTTCCCAGGCGAGTACAAGATCGTGCCGAACGGCGTGGAGCCTGGCCGATATCAGCGTGCGGTGCCAATTGCTCGGTATCGTGACGGCGTCCCCAACATTCTGTTTGTAGGTCGCATGGAGCCTCGGAAGGGTCTCATCCACCTGCTGCGGGCTTTCCGAAAGTTGCAGCGTGATGGCGTACGTGCGCGGCTGCTCCTTGTTGGTACCGGACCAGGTGAGCGGGAAGCGCGGCGCTATGCACTGACGCGGCAGCTTGATGGCGTTGAGTTCCTTGGCCGAGTGTCAGAGGCGCAGAAGGCGCAGCTTTTCAAGACGGCAGATATCTACGTCTCACCAGCAACTGGGCGAGAGTCGTTCGGGATCGTGCTGCTTGAGGCGATGTCGGCTGGCGCACCGATCATCTGCTCTGACATTCACGGATATCGCGGTGTGGTGCGGCGTGAGCGGGACGGGATCTTGGTGGAACCGGGCAACGCAGATGCACTCGCCGCCTCGATTCGTCGACTGATCGATGACCCCGCACTTCGCGCACAGCTCTCACGCGCGGGTGAAGAGCGAGCGCAGCTCTTCACCTGGGAGCGTGTCGGTCAAGCGGTGGAGGAGTACTACGGGTTTGTGATCCGAAGGCTTGCAGAGAGGGGCGAGCGCCCAAAGGGGTGTAGCGCCCCGATTCCTCCGCCACCCGGCCCGCGAGTTCGCACAGTAGGCGAGCGGTAAGCCCCCACACTCTGCGGT
>JAYQPX010000019.1:0-19619 GCA_038145565.1 Chloroflexota bacterium
CTAGTGTCATAGAACATCTGTTCTCTGTCAAGGGGCTGTTTTTGAAGGTGTGCGAGAATCCCCGCACCAGCGCGGGGACCTCTCCCCGCCCCTAAAGAAGGAGCGCATCATGAAGGTCATCCTCACCGCCAGCGTCCCAAAGGTCGGCAAGGCCGGCGAACTCAAAGAGGTGGCGAGCGGGTACGCCCGGAACTACTTGATCGCCAACGGCCTCGCCATTCCTGCGATCGGCGGGGCGGCGAATCGGGTTGCCGCGGAGATCGCCTCTCGGGCATCTAAGATCGACCGCGTCAAGCAGGAGGCGGAGGAGCACGCGAAACAGATCAGCGCCACGGCGATCACACTCGGGGTAAAGGTGGGTGAAGGCGGAAAGCTATTTGGCTCAATTACCAACAAAGAGATCGCCGACGCGCTCGAACGTCGTGGCATTGGCGTCGAGAAGCACCAGGTGCTCCTTGACGAGCCGCTCAAGCAGCTCGGTACATACAAGGTGCAGGTGAAGGTTGCGGCGCACCTTATTGCCGAAGTCACAGTCACGGTTGAGCCAAACAGCTAACAGCGGCAAGTCAAGCGACTGAGGCGAGGCGGGTCATCACGAACAGCTTCACGCATCGAAGCATCCTCCATGTTGACCTTGACGCCTTCTTTGCGTCCGTGGAGATTCATGACAATCCAGCACTCGCCGGAAAACCTGTAGCGGTTGGATACGGCGATGGCCAGCGTGGCGTTGTTTGTGCGGCAAGCTACGAGGCTCGAGTGTTTGGTGTACACGCCGCACTCTCAACTCACGTTGCTCGTGCACGCTGTCCAAATCTCATTCTCGTTGAACCACGGCATGATCGATACGGCGAAATCTCCGCCCAGGTTATGGAACTACTTGATGCCTGGAGTCCAATCGTGGAACCGGTTTCTATTGATGAGGCCTATCTAGATCTCGCTGGGACGGAGCAGCTCCATGGGGACTCCAAGCAAGTTGCTAGTGGACTCAAACGATCTATCAAAGAGAAGACCGGGCTCTCTATCAGTGTTGGTGGCGGCGCAAGCAAACTGATTGCGAAGATTGCGTCTGGCGCATCTAAGCCAGACGGACTTCTCATTATTCCGGAGGGCGAGCAAGAGGCGTGGCTTGCTCCACGCCCAGTGCGCGAGATTCCAGGGATTGGGCCAGTGGCCCAGGCCACACTTCGCGAGCTTGGCATCACCACATGCGGACAACTCGCAGACGCTCCCGACGATCACCTGCTGCGCCGATTCGGACCACATGGGCCGGCGCTCAAGTTGCTTGCCCGAGGTGAAGACGACAGCCCTGTAGAGACAGGCGATGAACGAAAGTCGCTCGGTCGAGAGATGACGCTTGAAGATGACGTCTCCGACCCTCAGGTGCTGGAGACACTGCTCCTTAACCTGGTTGAGTCTGTCACGTACTCACTCAGGCAAGAGCGACTACTCGCGCGCACGGTGTCGCTAAAGCTGAAGGACACCGAGTTTCAATCCATCACGCGCCAGGTGACACTCGCACAACCGAGCTGCCTCAGCGGCCCAATCTTTGAGGCGGCGCGTACGCTCTTAAAGAGGGCGGCGCAAGGTGAACCTTACCGATTGATCGGCGTCTCAACGTCGGAGTTCAGCGACTCAGAGCAGCTCTCCATATTTGATGGATTGCGCTCAGAGCGCGAACGTGCTCTGACAGGGGCCGCGGACAGGTTGCGAGCGAAATATGGCGAAGAGGCCGTCACCCGTGCGCGGCTGATTGAAGATCCCGAACCTGGAGGCGAGCGCTAAGAAGGTTGAACCGCTGTGGGCCAGGTTAGCTGCGTGAGCGGATTCGCGCGTACAAATCTAGGCGGTGCGTGGCCCTACTCTACGTGCCGCAACGGCGGAGCCCGCGATTGATGAGAGCACTGCGCACAAGATTCCCGTGTAAACGTCTTGCGATATCAACCCTTGTGAAAGGCTGATGGTTGCAAGCACGAAGCTAAACTCTCCAACCTGACCGAGTCCGACCGCAAGCTGCGCTGGACGCGCAGGTACGCGGCTCGCTCGCGCCATGAGATAGACCGGCACCACCTTACTGATGATCACCAGGAGTAGGGTTACGAATGCAATTGGGGCCGCAGGAGCCAAGTCGAGTGGATTGATCAGTGAGCCAACTGCCACAAAGAATAGAACGGCGAACACGTCACGGAATGGCAAGATTGCGGCTCGAGCGTCCTCCATCTCTTTATTGTCGCTGATCACGAGTCCCGCAACGAATGCTGCGAGTGCAATAGGAACCCCAAAGAACTCAGATCCAACCGCTGCAATTGCGAGCCCTATTGCAACAGAGACGATCAAAAAATGGTCACGCTCCCACTGCAACACTTTTAGTAAACGTGGAATGACCTGCGCAATGCTCACCGCGAATATGAAGAAGGCAACGACTCCACCGAGTGCTGCAAGGGGGCTGACCTCACTCTCGCCGATAAGTGAAATGACCACGAGCGAGAGGGCGACTGCAAAGATGTCCTGGTTAACGCTCCAGCCAAGCATTGCGCTCTCTGTCTCTGGATTGGTTGTACGTCGCTTACTCTTTGTGATGTTGACAATGACGACGCTTGAAGACATTGAGACCCCGAGGCCCAGTAGCAGTGCACCAGCGAGTGGCAGGCCAAGCATCCAGAATGTGCCGGCCGAGAGCGCACTACTTAATCAACACTTGAAGGGGTACAGCCCAGAAGAGCGGCCGGAGTCGCTTCCCAAGGTGACGAATATCAACTTCAATGCCGACTTCAAAGAGCAGGATCACCACACCAATGTCGGCGAGTAGCGCGATCTGGTTGCTGTCTGCCACATAGCCCGGGGTGAACGGTGAGACAGCAAGGCCCGCAACCAGATACCCAACAACGGCGGGAAGACCAATGCGTCGGGCCACCCAGCCGAAGAGCGCGGCAAGGAGGAGGACGAGGCCAAGGTCGAGGATGAGTGGGGCAGTTTCGCTCATATTCCAAGTCTACCCGTGTGGAGCCCAAACTTGACAGAATTCAGAACAGCCGTTCTAATGGGCATATGACCAAGCACGACCAGGACAGGAAGACGCGGATCCTTCAGGCGATCGCCGAGGGGAGCCGCCGTTCAGGGACGCCCCCCACGGTGCGTGAGATCGCGGACCTTGTTGGCCTGGCCGCACCATCGGCCGTCCACCACCACCTCGAGACCCTCGAGCGCGAAGGCCTCATCAAGCGCGACTCCGGCCTCTCTCGGTCGGTACGTCTCACCGCCCGCGGGCGCTCCCTCCTTGAGCTTGACGATGCGGTGGAGGCCACCAGCCTCCCAGCGGTCGCCCGCGGCCTTGTCGTAGTTGGGCAGATTGCCGCAGGAGGTCCGATCGAGGCCTACGAGGAGCGCTCCGAGACTGTGGCGGTTCCGGAGTTCATGTCCACCCCAGACTCGTACCTGCTGAAGATCAGGGGGGATTCCATGATCGACGCACAGATTGCCGATGGTGATTACGTGGTGATCAAGCCGAGCAAGGTTGCCGCCGACGGCGAAATTGTGGTCGCACAGGTGGAAGAGAACGAAGTCACCCTCAAGCAACTCTTCCGGGAGCCGGGGCGTATCCGCCTCCAGCCGGCAAACAAGGCGTACGCGCCGATGTACTACCCAACCGTCAACGTGCAGGGCGTGCTCGTTGGCGTGCTTCGCCGCGTCCACTAATCCACAAAGCGGCGCGCGAGGGCGCCGACTTATCCACAGCCGACGCGGCCTGAGCCCGCTTCGTGGAGAGATTTCCATGAGTTCGTTGACATCTGTCTGGAGCCTTGCCGTAGCGACTGCGATGATGCGCGCATGAGCAATCAACTCCCCCCGCAGTCAAGCGACGCCGAAGAGAGCATTCTCGGTGCACTCCTCATCGATGGCGAGGTGATGCTGGAGATTGCGGACAGCCTCAAGCCCGGCGACTTCTACAAGCCGGCAAATGCGAAGGTCTACTCCGCCATTCAACGGCTCTACGAGCAGAGCCAACCGATCGACATCCTCACCGTGTCGGAAGAGCTGGAGCGTCGTGGCCAGATCGAAGAGATCGGTGGTCGCGCCGCACTCGCTGACCTCTGCGACCGCACACCGACCACGGTTCACGCAAAGCAGTACGCAAAGATTGTTGAGCGAAAGTCCATGCTTCGCGGCCTGATCGGCGCTGCTGGACGGATTGCGTCGATCGGATACGAAGATCCGTCTGACATCTCTGAGGCAATCGATCGTGCCGAAGCCGAGCTGTTTGCTGTCAGCGAGCGTCGTGCGGCAAACGGCTTCACACAGATCGGTACGCTCGTTGGCGCTGCGTATGACCAACTTGATCGCATGCACCAGAACCGCGGCCAGTTGATGGGACTGCGCACTGGGTACACCGCAATTGACACCATCACGCAAGGCCTACAAAACTCCGACTTCATCGTTCTTGCTGCGCGACCGTCCGTTGGAAAGACATCGCTTGCACTCAACATCGCAGAGAACGTTTCGCTCCGCGAAGGGAAGTCTGTCGGCGTCTTCTCGCTCGAGATGAGCAAGGAGCAGTTGGTGCTCCGACTCCTCTCCAGCGTGACAAAGATCAACTCGTTCAATCTTCGAAGTGGACAGGTGTCGGGCGTTGACTTTGACAAGATTGCAAACGCGCTTGGTACGCTCTCAAGCGCAAAGATGTTCATTGATGACACCGTGAACATTTCTGTCATGGAGCTCCGCACCAAGGCGAGGCGCTTGAAGATGGAGCAGGGTCTAGATCTCCTGATCGTTGACTACCTGCAACTGATGCAGCCTGGTCAGCAGAGCCGCGATGGGAATCGCGTGCAAGAGGTGTCAGACATCTCGCGCGGGCTCAAGGCCCTCGCGCGTGAGCTAGGAATTCCAATCATTGCCCTCAGCCAGCTCTCGCGGCAGACCGAGGCCCGAGAGAAGGGCGAGCCGCGCCTCTCAGACCTTCGTGAGTCGGGCGCGATTGAGCAGGATGCTGACGTGGTGATCTTCCTCTACCGCGATGGGGAGCGAAGTGACGACGCCGGAGTGACTGGAGAGGCGATCAATTTCAACGTGGCCAAGCACCGCAACGGACCCACAGGGAGCGGCCAGCTCTGGTTCCGTAAAGAGGAGACACGCTTTGTCAATCTGGTCCGCGAGCGCGCACCAGAGCTCCCCGCACCGGGGGCGGAGGGCGACCCGCTAATGTGAGGGTATGACCCTGATGTTGCTGCGCCCTGGAATGCGGCGCGCCTCGTATCTCTACTTCGTCATCGGCCTAATGCAAGCGGCGTACCTCCCGTTCTCGGGGATCGTCTTCCGCGATCGAGGCCTCTCGTTTGAGGCGATCGGTCTGATTGGCGCTGTCAACTCGATGATCGCACTCGCAGCCGGACCAATTTGGGGCCACCTCGGCGACGCAGTGCTCGGTCGAGCGAGCGCCTTCCGACTCTCGCTCGTGACCGCGGCGATTGGCGTGATCCTCTTTGCCGTCGGGCCGTATGAAGGGATCCCTGGTGCGGCACTTGCTGCATTTGCAGGCGCTGGACTCGTGCCACTCCTGGATTCCATTGGCATGGAGCAGCTCGCAAAAGTAGGGGGCCAGTGGGGTTCCATCCGCGCGATCACGAGCTTCAGTTACGCCGCCATGTGCATTCTGAGCGGTGCGCTCGTGGCGAGCGGAGGCGCGATCATGATCGCGCCACTTTATGGCATCACCGCGCTCATTCTCATTGCAGGAACGATTGGTCTCCAAACCGCTCCCGCGATACAGCACGGGACACGACCGGTGCTGAGTGAAGCTGAGGCGGAAATTGAGCGGTCAGAGATCGCGGGACCGAATGCAGAGATTGCGGTCACTGGTGATTGGCGTGATAGATTCGGCACCGTCACGCTTGCATTCCAGCAATCTCCGAGGCTCTTTGCATTCTTGATGCTGAGTATTCTCGTCAATCTGGGTGCCGGGCTCTTCTATGCATATGGATCATTTCGCATCCAAGAGGTAGGTGGGAGTGCGGCGGCCGTTGCGTTTGGAGGAACCGTCTCCGCAGCCGTCGAGATCCCCTTCTTCCTCGCTGGCGGACTCGTCGCTGCTCGCCTTGGACTTCGATCGCTATTCTCATTCGGACTCATCGCCATGGGCGCCTGTAGTGTTGGATATGCGTTCATTGATTCGCCGTACTGGCTTGCACTTGCGCGCTCACTTGTTGGTATTGGGTTTGCCTGCACGCTCCTCGCGAGCGTGTTGAGTGTCCGCGCTATCGTTCCCGCTTCACTGCAAGCAACCGGTCAAGCCTTGTACCAGAGCGTCTCATATGGACTTGCGGTAGCGATCGCCGCACTGGTCGGTGGGATTATCTACGGAGAGCTGGGTGCAGTGCCGCTCTTCCTCTTGTCTGGCGCGATCATGTTTGGAGCGATCCCGTTCGCATGGCGGGTGTTGCGGTAATCGCAGCGAACGGTTAGGACTTCGAGAAGATCTCCATCATCAGATCCACAAAGCGCTGCGCGTTTGCATCGAAAGCAACGGCGGCGTTCGGTTCCTTCCCTCCGCGGAAGTGCGTGTCAACGACCGTACGACCGAGCGTGAGTGAGCCGGTGGTCTCCACGGCAACGTGATGTCTTCTTGTGGTGATGATGTTCGGCTCAACGAGTGCAGCGACACAGAGCGCGTCATGCACAGGGGCTGATTCCGGAACGTCCATCTTCTGGCTGCTCTCATAGCTCGCAACGCGGCGCTGGATGAAGATGGCGGCGGCCTTTCCCGCGGGTGTTCCGAGCGCTTCGAGTGCATCGCACTGCGCCGCAGTGACGAGTGCCTTGTGCGTGGCGTCGAGCGGCACCATCAACACATTCTTGAAGCCCGCATCAAAGACGCTTGCGGCGGCCTCGGGGTCTGCCCAGATGTTGAACTCGGCGGATGGAGTCATGTTTCCCACTTCATGGCCGCCCCCCATGATGATCAGTTGCGGAACCCACTCAGCGAACCTCGGCTCCTGTGCGACTGCAGCGGCAATGTTCGTGAGTGGCCCAATCGGCATCAGTGTGATCGGCTCTGTCGCCGAGCGGTACGTCTCGATCAGCCACTCAACGGCGCGGTTCGAGGCCGCCGCGCGCGTGCTGCGTGGGATGTCGAGATACGTGCCGTGCGGATCCTGCACGGAGTCGGCCTTGAAGAAGCGTTCCGCGGGCATCGTCTTTCGGACCAGCGGTCGTGGCAGCCCTGCATGCACGGGGATATCTGAGCGACCGATCAGGTCAAGTACGGAGATGCTGTTGGTGGTCGTTGCGGTCAGTGGTGCATTTCCGAACACCGTACTGACGCCAATGAGGTCAATCTCAGGATGAAGCGCTGCGAGCATCAGCGCGACGGCGTCATCCGTCCCCGTGTCGCAGTCAATGATCAGTTTCTTCTTGTTCACGCCCTAATCATACGCGGGCGCGGGGGAAAGATACCGACCTGGTACGCGATCGATACATGGGAACACCTCACTATCCCCGCAGCCGATTCGCGGCACCCGCTGCGACGGCGTGGAAGGGAGTGGGCCATGCGAAAGCAGACGCAGCTCAGCGTGGAGCGGCCACGGTTGGAGCGGGAGCTCGATCGACTGGCGGCGGGTGGGCTTGGGGTGATCGCTGGGAGCGCCGGTTACGGGAAGAGCAGTTCGGTCGCATCATGGGCGTCGCGTCTCGGAACGCCAGTTCGTTGGATTCGCGGTGCCGAGAACTTGTCAGATGCTCTTCTCCTTGCGGCCGAAGATGACGGCGGAATCTGGTTGCCACGACTTGGTCGTGCAGCACGAAAGAGGAGTCGCATTGACACGTGTGCCGCTTCGATCTGCGCGGATCTTGCAGCGCCTTACGCATCCCTCACGCTGATCATTGATAACACTGACGCGCTGACGGAAGACCCTGATTCACTCGCGATGCTTCGCGCCATTGCAGAGCGAGACCCGGATGGGTCACGGGTGATCTTCATTGGACGACGACGTGCGGCGCTACGACTCGCGACGGCGCGCAGTAAACGCGCGGTTCTCGAAATCGGTGCGATGTCGCTGCGCGTCTCACCTCAACAGACGCGTCAGATTGCGGAGGCGCGCGGGTGGCGCGGTACGCCTTCGCAGCTTGAAGAGGTGCGGCGTGGAGCCGCTGGTAACGGTGGAATTCTCTCCGCGTGGCTCTCGAATGCAGGCGACCGCTCTTCCACACGTGATCTTGATGACTTCATCCGGCGCGACGTGGTCGGTGGATGCGAACCACTGCTGCGACGGCTGGCAGAGGAACGACGAGAAGCAACCAACCTGCACATGCTCCAGTCGCTCTGGGGTGAAGGGCTCCTGATCGCTCCTGCCGAAGATGACGAGCTTGGTCGCGAAGGATGGGAGATCCCGAAGATGATTGCTGCGGCGCTCTCCCTCCCAGGTGAGATCGCGACAGGGCTGCCGCGCACGCAGCGCACGCAGCGCGCGGAGGTACGTGAGATGTCGCGTGAGCAGGATCGTCAGGTCGTCATCCATGACCTCGGACCTCTCCATCTGGAAGTTGATGGACGCACGGTCGATGGGGCCGCAATCCGGCCACGGTCACTCGCGCTACTCACCTACCTCGCCACGCGGCCGCAACATTCGGCCACGCGTGACGAAGCAATTGATGCACTTTGGCCAGATGCTGACGCTCAGGCGGGGCTGAACTCGCTCAACCAGGCGATCTACCACTTGCGACGCGCGATCGACCCAGAGTACGACGCATCGCCAGAGGGTGGAGCAACGCCCTATGTGCGCCATGAAGCGGAGATCGTCTCCATGCACCCCGAACTGGTCTGCTTTGATTCAGCCTCGCTGACCGCACGCCTCAATCGAATCCGCATTCGCCCTCGAACCGAGGAGATTGAGGAGCTACTCGATGACTATCGCGGCGCGTTTGGCGCAGAGCTCCCCTTTGAGCCGTGGGTGCAGCGCTATCGCGGGACGATTGAGGTCAGCCTCATGACGATGGTGGAGCGAGCAATCCAATCCGCGCATGCGTCAGGAGATTACGACCGCGCGATCAACCTTGCGGCACGCGCCACTCGAATTGATCAAGAGAGCGGCGAGCTGCTAGAGAGTCTCGCCTTGATGCTCGCCGAGGATGGTGCACTCGCCGGCGCGCGGCGCGCGGCGCGCCGGGCGATTGCTCTCTTCGAAGAGATGGAGATCGCCCCTCCGCGTACTCTCGCGCAACTCAGCGCGGGGGGCGAGTTAGATCGCGCGTTTCGCGCGCGTACGAACGAACCACACTGATCACGGTGGCGGCTCCAACGAGCACCGTTGATCCGTAGAGAAGGCACCAGACGCACCATGCACTGATCAAGAAAGCTTGAATTCCAATCAGGCCAATCTCAATCGCTGCACCAGCAAGTGCCGCAAAGAGCCAGACAGCGAGCACGTTTTCGCGGCGAGTGCGCGCGTGAAGAATAGTTGCAACAAGAAGAAATACTGACCCCACAACGCCGATCGCGGCAACAGGGATTGGCCCAATGCTTGACCATGCCGACGCTTCAACTTTGGAGCATCCGCCAAACGGTCCAAGTGCCGGCCCGCAGATTGCAGGAACTCCGATGAGACGAATAGAGAGGAGATAGACAGAGATCGCAACGCCTAATGTGGATGCAAGCGCGCTAATGCGGTGCGACCGCGACAAGGGACTAGTTTCCTAGTGCTTCGTCAATGCGCGCGTAGAGATCCTCGGCGGACGGAATTCCTGACTGCTGCCACTCGCCAAGAACAAGTGTTGGGGTACCCGTGATACCCAGTGACTTTGCCTCGTCCGCATCAGCTTCGACCCCGGCACGGACGGCTGGGTCAGCAATGCACGCATCCCATTCGACGAGATCAAGGTCTGCAGCGCCAGCAATCTTGCGCAGCCGTTCGGCGCTGAAGGCTCCTTCGTTCTCACCAGCCTGATTCGCAAAGAGGTGCGAATGGAAGGCCCAGAACCTGTCCTGATCGGCCGCGCACTCCGCGCCAACGGCCGCAGCGAAAGATTCTTCTCCGAGGAATGAGTAGTGACGGTGCTCGATTCGCAGCTTCCCTTCGGTGACATATCGCTCGTAGAGCGCTGGCTCGACGCCATTCCCCCATGTGCCGCAGATTGGGCACTGGTAATCAGTCCAAACCGTGAGGACGACTGGGGCGTCAATCGCGCCGAGTCCGTGGTCGGTAGCAAGGCCCGCTGCTGGAGTCAGCGTCGGCGCAACCGGTGTGAAGTTCCCATCCATGCTCGGAGCGGGAGCGCCGCCGAAAGGGTTGGCGAGGAAGAGGACGATCACGCCCACCACGCCCACCACGATCCCAGAGAGCGCTGCGCGTCGAATCAATTGCATGAGGGAAGTATAGCGCTGGAGCCTCAAGGGCTCTGCGGCGATTTATTGATACTCGGTATCATATGTGATAGGCTCACGCCATGGCAGAAGAGATGCTCGACGCACTGGATCGCGCTGGAGTGCGCCTGACAGGCCCCCGCCGGAAGCTCGCCGCGCTAATTGAGCGCCGCGAGGGACACTTCACCGCTGCGGACCTCCTGAAGGATGCGGGTCGGCGAAGGATGGGGATCGGACGCGCAACCGTCTTTCGACTCCTGGAGCTCCTCAACGAGCAGGGGCTGGTGGAACGGATCGACCTCCTTGACGGAACGCATGCCTACATCCCATGCGAGCCAACTCATCACCACCATCTTGTCTGCCTCAACTGTGGCGCAACTACCGATGTGGGCGACTGTGGAATTGAAGCGGTCACGCGCGAAGCGGCGCGCCGCTCTGGTTTCAAGATCGAACAGCACCGGCTCGAACTCTTCGGCCGCTGCCCCGACTGCCGCTCCAGAAACTAGGCGGAGCAATTTTTTTTTCAACCGCCTAGCAGCACTAGGCATACGTAGGAGGAACCATGAGACTAGGTATCAAGAGATCTGTATGGACGGCAGTGGGCGGAGCGCTTGCGTCGCTCGTCCTGGTTGCTGGATGCAACGGAAGCGCAGCTTCGCCGTCTCCTAGCGAGAGCACTGGGACCGCTGCTGACTACACGGTGATTGCAACAACGAGCGTATTTGCTGATCTTGCGCAACTTGCCCTTGGTGACACCGTGACGATTGAAACGATCGTCCCCGCTGGTGTTGACGTCCACACGTTTGAGCCATCCCCCGCCGATGCGCAGAAGCTTGCTTCCGCAGACCTGATCGTCATGAACGGACTCGGCCTTGATGAGTGGGCACTCTCGCTGCTCGAAGCGGCTGGCAAGAGTGAAGAGGATGTGCTTGAACTTGCAGAGGGCATCGACGAGAGCAATGCGTGGGTCTACCTCGAGGGAGAGGAACACGACGCGGCGGCACCCGATGAGCACGGGTATGGCGGGACGGATCCACACATCTGGCTCGACCCAAAGGGTGCGGCGATCTACGTTGAACGCATTGCAGCGCGGGTAGCGGCCGAACTCCCAGAGCGCGCGACAGAGATCGAGTTGGCGCGTGATGCAGGACTCGCTGAGATCGCAGCCCTGGACGAAGAGTTGCGGGTCGAATTTGCAGCGGTAGAGGCTTCCACGCGCAAGATCGTCACGTTCCACGACGCATTCGGCTACTTCGCTCGTGCCTACGAGATTGAGATCGTTGGCGTTGCGGTGGAGGCACCAGGACAAGAGCCGAGCGCAAAGGAAATTGCCGCGTTGATCGACGCTATCAAGGCAGCTGGAGTGACGTCGGTCTTCAGTGAAGCGCAGTTTCCTTCGAAGGTCCTTGATCAGATTGCGGCAGAGACTGGCGCGACCGTCCTTGAGAACCTCTACTCCGATGCGCTCGGTGATGCGCCTGCGAACAGCTATCTTGGCGCGATGCGTGCGAATGCATCAGCAATCTTGGCTTCGTTCAAGTAGTGCAATGATGTTCTAAATGAACGAACGCGTTGCACCATCGGTTCTTGAAGACCGAATCCCTTCCTCAGATCCTGAGCGGCGTGCGGTCACAATTTCCCACATCACCGCAGGCTACGGTCAACGCGCCGCCATCAGCGACATCACCCTTGAGCTTGCTCAGGGTTCTCTCACCGCCATCTTCGGTCCAAACGGCGGTGGGAAGTCCACGCTGCTGAAGTGCATCGCTGGACTCATGCGCCCGTGGTCAGGAACGATCGAGGTGCTTGGGGCACCGGTAGGAGTCCACGCAGCGCGCGTTGCGTATGTCCCTCAAGCAGAGCAGGTGGATTGGAGTTTTCCGATCGCCGTGGATGAGGTGGTGGCAATGGGGCGTACGCCACGGATTGGGCCGCTCGGCCGTACTGGCGCCGCAGATCGTGCCGCAGTTGCGGAGGCGTTGGAGCGCGTGGATATGGCTGACCTTGCGTCGCGTCAGATCGGCGAACTCTCCGGAGGGCAGCGCCGACGGGTGTTCATTGCGCGCGCACTCGCTGCGGATCCTGAGATCTATCTGCTCGACGAACCTGTCACCGGGGTAGACCCAGTCACGCAGGAGAAGATCATGAACATCTTGGATGCCGAGGCGGCACGTGGTCGGACGGTGGTAGCAACCACGCACGACCTTGCCTGCGCCGCTCAACGGTTCCACGACGTGGTTGCGCTTGCTGGCAGGGTGGTGGCACACGGCCCAGCGCAACTCGTGCTCGATCGCGAAGTGCTCGAGAAGACATACGGCGGCCACCTTGTCCCTCTCGCGGACGGGGGCGTCGTGCTACTCGATGACCCGCACCACTCCCACGGCAGCCACGAGGGGCACGAGTGAACCCGATCGACCTCTTCCTCGAACCACTCGCCTACGACTTCTTTGTGCGCGCCCTCGTAGCGAGCGCGCTGGTTGGAGTGGCATGCGCTGTAATCGGCTCGTTTGTGGTGCTGAAGGGGATGAGCTTCATCGGCGACGCGGTGAGTCACGCCGCCTTCCCAGGCATTGTGATCGCCTACATGCTCGGACTCCCGATCATCCTCGGTGGCGTCGTTGCTGCGATCGGCACAGCGCTGGGGATTGGCGCACTCACGCGTCGTTCTGGACTTCGCGCGGACTCCATCATCGGCGTCCTCTTTGCGGGGATGTTCGCGCTCGGCGTTGCACTCTTCTCCTCGATTCCAAACTATGTCGGTGATCTCTTCGCCTTCCTCTTCGGCGATGTGCTCGGCATCAGCGTGTCGGATATGGTCGCGCTGATCGTGCTCGTAGTTGCACTCCTTCTCGTGATTCGTGCACTATGGAAGGAGCTTCTCTTTGCAACGTTTGATCCGCTCGGTGCAGGGGCCGCAGGACTCCCTGTGCGCCGCCTGGACGATCTCCTTCTTATCTTGATTGCCGTGACAATCGTGATTAGCCTGCAGGCGGTCGGCATCGTGTTGGTGGTCGCCATGATCACCACGCCCGCAGCAACGGCGCAGTTGCTCGTCAAGCGCTTCGGCCAGATGATTGGAGTTGCCGCACTCATCGGTGTGACCGCTGCAGTCGCCGGTCTCTACCTCAGCTATGCGCTGGATCTTGCATCTGGCGCTGCGATTGTCTTGTTCGAAACTGCGCTCTTCCTGGTTGTCCTACTTGTCACATCGCTGCGCGGGCGACGCACTGCGTGATTAACTGCTGTTGAGCTAGCGAAGGCCAGCGAAGAGGTCGTCCTCGGGCAGGGTCGGCGGTACGTCGAGTCGATGGGCAATGAGTCGGTACTGCTCCCGCGCACCGAGCGCGATCTGATCGTCTTCACTCAGCATTAGCAGCGGACCATCCGGCTTGATCTGCGTTGCGTGCGCCTGGATCGCACGTCGTTTTGCAGTGAGGTGTTGGCGGATGTCAATGCGTGTGGTGATGATCTCGTCTGGGCAGGCCATGGCGGCGCGCCACGTGCGCCACTTCTCTAGATCTTCTGGTGTTGCATCTTTCGGCTCGCTCCACCACGATTCGATTCCCCGCGATTCGAGAAGTTTGAGTACCGCGTCTCGTTGCGAATCTGGGATGCGAGTTTCGTAAAGTTTCTTCGGTGCCCATGCTGGTCCTGCTTCCGGTCGCCACGCTGGATCACCCGCCACCTCCCAGGCACGACGCGCAATCTTTGCGGCGGCGATGTGGTCTGGGTGTCCATAACCACCAAAATCGTCGTACGTGGCAAGCACGTCGGGTCGCGCGCTGCGAATCAGGCGCACCAGTAGTTCGGTTGTTGTGTCGAGGTTCTTGCTGACATGCTGGTGGAAGCAACGTGGATCGGCATTCTCTTCGCTCCCCTCCATCCCGGAGTCGCGGTAGCCGAGGTTCTCCCATCGCTGCACACCGAGGGCGCGCATCGCCGCGGCAATCTCACCCATCCGCGTTTCGCCGAGCCGTTCGTGCTCCTCGGGCGTATCGCGCTCTGGGATGACAATCTCACCGAGCTCGCCACGCGTGCCCGTGACGACGATCACATCGGTCGACTCGCCGCGCGCGACGGCGTTCGTTGCCGCGTAGTGCGCCAAGGTGCCACCCATGGTGATCGTCTCGTCATCGGGGTGAGCGTGTACCGCCATCAGGAGAAGTCGTCCTTCGTTGTCCATGCCCGCATCGTACGCGGCGACTCAGCGTGGCGCGCGGGTCGGCTACCCTAGACGCACTGAGCCGTGCGTAGGAGCGCGAGATAAGGGGGCGAAATGGGGGAGAAGAACGTGCAGCGATGGGCCCTTGTGCTCGGCGCCTCGAGTGGCATCGGTGAGGCTTCGGCTCGGCATGCGGCGGAAGCTGGTTACAACATCTGTGGCGTCTATCTCGGACGCTCCCGCGGCGAGAAGCTCGACGCGGCGATCGAGGCGGTGAAGTCGACCGGCGTCGAGGCGCTCTATATCCGGGGGAATGCCGCAGACGACGAAAAGCGCGCCGAAGTGATCGCGCAACTCTCCGAACGCTTCGCCGCCGCACGCGCCGCTGGCGCCGAACCTCAACTCGGCATCGTGCTGCACTCCCTTGCCTTCGGGAGCCTGCAACCGTTCCTGCCGTCTGGCGACGTTCCTACGATCACTCGGAAGCAGATGGACATGACGTCAGACGTGATGGCGCACTCGCTCGTCTACTGGGTGCAGGATCTCTATACCGCAGGGCTCATCGGCGGGACCACGCGCATCTATGCCACTTCGTCTGAAGGCGCATCCAAGGCGGTACCAATGTACGGCGCAGTATCTGCCGCGAAGGCGGCTGTAGAGGCGCACTGCCGTCAGCTTGCGATCGAACTCGCAACGCTTGTCCCAGGCGCAACCGTCACCGCGCTTCGTCCAGGTGTGGTGGATACCCCTGCGCTACGTAAGATTCCTGGAAGTCAGGACTGGATTGACGTGGTGATGAAGAAGCACCCAGGGAAGCGACTCACCACGCCAGATGATGTTGGCCGTGCAATCGTGGCGCTCTCGGCGCCAGGAATGAACTGGGTGACGGGGAATACGATTACGATCGACGGCGGAGAGCAGATCGCCGGCGGCTGATCCAGACGAGCAGCAGCGGAAGAAGAACTGCCCCAACTGCAGTTGAAAGCGTCACCTCCGCAATGATCCCTGTAATGCGCAACAGCGCAATCGCCAAGGCCGCAGCACCAACTGCAACACCGCGCTCAGACGGTCGTGCGCCAACGTTGAGGCGCGCCACATTTGCGCCGATCAGGATGGCTGAAACGCCGAGCCACGCCCAGCCGGCCGACGGCGATGATGCGTCGCCAATCACAACCGAATACGTCAGCACAAGTGTCGCGAGTGCAACGAGAGCCGCCTGATCAATCCTCTTCGCGTCAACGCGAATCATCGCTAGATCTTCTTTCCGATCAACTGCTCTAGGATTTGCGATGGCGCAGCGATCACTGGCGTGTCGCTATCAGGGATCAGCTTGGTGAAGCGCGACTCCAGCTCCAGGACGCCAGCCCAGATCTTCTCGCTTGCGTCTTCCTCGTTGTCGTGCACGCCACCATCGCGAATCTTTCCAGATGCCTCGCTGATCTTCATGCCGAGCAGCGTGGTCGCCTTCAACTCCTGGTCGTGTGATGCGCGTAGCTCCTTTGATCGTCCCGGGACGAGTTTCTCTACGAATGCGTCAAGTTGCACCAACTTCTCCGCGCCAGTGATCTCTTCGCAGATCCCAAAGAGTGTTGCGGAGCGATAGTTCATGGAGCTATCGAAGCCGCTGCGTGCGAGGACGATTCCGTCTGTCAGGTGAATGGAGACGCAGACCTCAGTGCCAACAACCCGCTTCAGGAAGCGGCTCGCTGCGGAGCCGTGCCAGTAGAGGTGGTCCCCGTCGCGCCAGTGGGCGGTTGGGGTGGCCATCGGACGTCCATCGAGGAGATAGGCCACGGTGCAGGTGAGTGCCGCGTCGACCACGGGGTAGATCTCGCTCCGCTCGTAGAGGCCGCGCTCGGGGAGACGTCGGACGCGTGTGCGCTCGCTTGGAGGGAAGCCGTCGCTGACAGGGATTTCTCGTGGCATGAAAGGAATCGTAGCCGACGAAGAGAGAGTCTCCTGGCGGACCCGACCGGATTCGAACCGGCGATCTCCAGCGTGACAGGCTGGCATGTTGGGCCGCTACACCACGGGTCCGCGACAGGACTGCGAAGCCTACCAGAGGGGGTAGGATCCGACTATGGGATACGGAGCTGACGCGGCAAAGCGAGCGGGAGGCTCAGGCCGCATCGACTTGCGCTCCGACACAGTCACCCACCCTACCCCCGAGATGCGCCGCGCAATGGCAAGCGCTGCAGTGGGCGATGACGTCTTCGAAGACGACCCCACTGTCGCTGAACTTGAAGAGCGTGCCGCAGACTTGCTCGGCATGGAGGCGGGTCTCTTTGTCGCCTCCGGGACGATGGGGAACCTTGTGAGTGTGATGGCGCACGTCCCGCGTGGCGGAGAGATCATCACCCCCGCTGAAGGGCACATCCCGAACGACGAGGCGGCAAACTACGCCGTTGTTGCGGGCGCGGGACTTCGTACCGTTCGCGAGAATCCGGACGGCGAGATGCCGATCGACGACGTGGTTGAGGCAATCCAAGATGCCTCAGATCCGCACTCGGCCATCACAAGCCTCGTGGTGGTGGAGAACTGCCACGCGCACACCTTCAGCCGACCGATCACGCCCGGGTACATGAAGGAGCTCCGCACAGCGCTCAAGCCATCGGGAATCCCCATTCATGTCGACGGCGCGCGGCTCTTCAACGCCGTTGTTGGGCTCGGGGTGAGCGCTCGAGATTTGGTTAAGGATGCCGAGAGTGCAACCTTCTGCCTAAGCAAAGGGCTCGCCACGCCGATCGGCAGCGTCGTCGTTGGGAAGAAAGACTTCATCTTCAAGGCGCGACGCGCGCGCAAGCTTCTTGGCGGTGGCATGCGCCAGGTTGGCATCGTTGCGGCGGCGGGACTTGTTGCGCTTTCAGATGGCCCAGAAGGGACGATTCAACGACTCGCGGAAGACCACGCCAATGCACGGACCCTTGCCGAGGCGCTCGCGGCAATGAGCGGTGTGATCTCGCCGGGTCACATTGCGCAACCGGTTGGCGACCGCCTTGATCCCACTCGCGTGGTGACAAACTTTGTCCTCTTCAAAGTTGAAGGTGGCGCAGCGCGTCGCGAAAGGTTCCTTGACGAGCTTGAGAAGCGCGGCGTGCTGATGATCGCGTACACGCACGGACAGATTCGTGCCGTGACGCACTATGGCATTGGCAGTGAAGAGATCCAGAAGGTGATTCGCGCATCCGCAGACGCACTCGCAGCATCCGCGTAACTCACGCCAAGGCGTTCTGATGCGCATCGTCCCCTCTATCGATCTCGAGAAGGGTCGCTCTCGGGTTGTCTTTTGGCCCGGTGCATCCACTGGCGTTGGCGCACCAACAGATCAGCCGGCGCGGATTGCGCGTCATTTTGTGGATCGTGGTGCCACGTTGATTCACCTTGTGGACTTCGACGGCGCACGAGCTGGCGCGCCACAGAACCTTGCGGCCATCGGCGCCGTCGCGGGTCTCGTTGCCACACCACTCCAAGTAGCGGGTGGTGTGGACTCGCCTGAAGCGATTCAGATCGTCTTCGCGACGGGAGCGACACGCGTCGTTGTCGGAACCTCCCTTCTTGATGAGCCTGAGCTTCTCGTTGCGTGTGCGCGCGCAGCAGGCGCGTGGCTCGCAGTTGGGCTTGACCCACGTCCGGAGCGACTCTCGCAATTTCCATGGAAGCGTGCGGCACAGCCGTCACTCGATACCTTGTTGCAGCAACTTGTTGCGGCAGGAATCAGCCGCGTGGTGATGAGCCACGGCGGTGGTACCGGTGAACTCAGCCGTCTGAGCGAGATCGGTCAGCGATATCCGTCCATCGAGGTGAGTGTCGCCGGCGGAGTCACCGATCTTGACAGCGTGCGTCGACTCCGCGATGCGGGGGTGAGCGCGCTGATCCTCGGCGAAGCACTCCTCTCAGGCGCGATTGATTTTGAAGAGGCGCAAGCGATCGCCAACCAAGCGGGATAGATCTTTCGCGAAGATTGGAAGTTCGCGTAGTATGTCCTCATGAAGATTTCGCGACGGACACTTGGCATGGCAGTCACAGCACTGCTCGTTGTTGCTGCGTGCACAGATAGCGGCGCTGGGGGCCCAGCTGCCTCGAGCGTTGTCGGATGCCCCACCGCTCAACCAGCCGCACTCGGCGCGGGTGAGCAGCGTGAGATCGTGATGACCACCTCACTGGGTGAGATCACGCTACTCCTTGAGGCTGACCTTTCGCCCATTGCTGTGGGTAACTTCGTCGCTCTGGCCGAGTGCGGCTTCTACGACAATGTCATCTTCCATCGCATTGCCTACATGCAGGACGGAACGCCGTTCGTGATTCAGGGCGGTGATCCAACAGGGACGGGGATGGGTGATCCTGGCTACAAGATCCAAGACGAGCCGGTGACCGGCAATTATCGACGCGGAGTCCTCGCCATGGCACGCAGCGCAGCACCTAATTCGCAGGGGAGCCAGTTCTTCATCGTCCTGGATGATGGCGCCGCCGGCCCACTTGAGAGTGTCCGAACCTATGCCATTCTCGGCGAGGTGACCGCCGGCCTTGATGTCGTGGACGCGATCGCTGCGGTAGAACGAGACCAGGAGGACCGTCCCGTTGTCCCAGTCACGATCTTGAGCACCACGGTAAGCAGCCCCGCGCCATAGCGGCGAGACGAGTAGACTCCACGGACGCGTCGGCAGCGAGCCGACAGAGGCGGCACTGCCGCGGAAGTGAGGATGAATGGCCACCGCAGTCATTGAGACCACCCTTGGCAGCATTGAGTTTGAACTCCTCGACGACGCCGCGCCGAAGACGGTCGAGAACTTTGTGACGCTCGCCAACAAAGGCTTCTACAGCAACGTCATCTTCCATCGCGTGGTGCCAGGATTCGTCATCCAGGGGGGTGACCCGACAGGCACGGGGACGGGTGGTCCCGGCTACAAGTTCGATGACGAGCCCGTCACCATGGGCTACGCGCGCGGCACCGTCGCGATGGCGAACGCTGGTCCAAACACCAACGGGAGCCAGTTCTTCATCTGCCTTGCTGATCTGCCACAGCTCCCACCGAACTACACAATCTTCGGACAGGTGGTCGCGGGCCTGAACGTGGTCGACGCGATCGCCGCCGCCCCGTGCGGCCCTGGC
>JAYQPX010000020.1:0-18785 GCA_038145565.1 Chloroflexota bacterium
AACGGGAGCCAGTTCTTAATTTTTTTTTTTTATGTTACTGAGATCACAGAGATCTACACAATCTTCGGACAGGTGGTCGCGGGCCTGAACGTGGTCGACGCGATCGCCGCCGCCCCGTGCGGCCCTGGCGATCGCCCGGTTGAGCCTGTAACAATGACCTCGGTAAGCGTCCGCTAACTGCCGGGTTCGGTGCGCGTGTAGGCGCACAACGAGGTGCGCACGAGAAAAATAGGGGGTTGGAATCGGCCCTCACGCGCGCTATCCTATGCGCAGCTGTTCTTGTTCGAAGGCCATGGGTAGGTGGGTTAGGGTAGTCGCTTTAGGCGACGTGATAGATGCTCTTCGAGCGTAGCTGCGGGACTGACTTGTTCGTTCTAAAAGCGGATCGGCTTCAGGTGGCTCCCTTCACGGGGGGTCACCTGATCTATTTTCCCAGCACTTCCTTGCCCCGCTATTCTTCCCCTCTCGCGCCCGTAGCTCAGGGGATTAGAGTGTCTCCCTCCGAAGGAGAAGGTCGCAGGTTCAAATCCTGTCGGGCGCACCAGATCTATACGCGACACGCCGCGTGCACCCCCTAGAATCCGCACATGGCCGACCCGCAGTACCAGAGCATCCCGCCGCGAAGGCGGCCACTCCTCCTTCTCGCGGTTGCCGTGACCGCAATCGCGTTGGCGCTCGGCTTCACCAGCACGGATGAGCGCCTCCTCCTGGTCCCCGCCGCTGTTGCCCTCGTATGGGCGGCTGCATACCGTGCGCAGCCAGAAGAGAGCGTGCGCCAAATCCGCGGTGCCTCTCACGGCGTTGTGGTCGTGCGGCGAACGCCACCAGTTGAGGTGCGGCAACGACGAGAGATGCCGCCAACGTCTTCGGAATTTGCCCCAGCGGCGGCGCTCGCACAGGCGCGCGCCAAAGCCCCAGATGCAAAGCTCGTGAGGAAGTACAACGTTGGAATGCCTGATCGACCAAAGTCCATGCCTGAGAAGGGCGAGGCGAAAAACAAGAAACGAAAAGGGCGAGGCGAAGGAGAGGGTGGAAAGCCGACGCTCGGACTTTAGTCGCTACGGCGCGATGCTCACTTCGACACGCGGCGGATTTTGCCGAGCAGCACAGCCTGATACGCTCCACGCGTTGCTTATTGCTGACTTCTCCGCCGCATCAACGCTTAGTCCCCAGCGCAACTTCACCGCAACCCAACCGACAAGATAGGTGCATGTCGACGGTCGATATGGCGGGAGCCAGCTTGCGGGATCACGATCTCCCTTTGATGAGTTGACGTTATCAGTAACTGCGCGGAGCGACCACGAAACACCAAGATCATTTGCGAACGCGAGTCGACGAGATGGGCTCCACCGGTACGCGCCAGACTCCCAGGCTTCTTTCAGCGCAACTACATGATCGATATCAACGTCGGTTCCGATCGTCCAAGTCAGATTGTCATATAGGCTGATCCACTTACCGGTCCGCACGATGCCCCTTGAGATCGTGACACTGACTTTGGATTCATCGATGAGCACCTCTGCACGCGTATCGAGTCCGTCTCCGTCCTCGTCAATCCAATTGCTCCCGAACTTGCTTCTGCTGTATCCACTCGAGTATTCAGACTGCACCTTCAGTCGATTCAGTGCGGCGCTCAAGGTGATGCGCGCCGTTGGAACAAGTGCAGCAGTAGATGTTGGGGCACTTAGTGCGATGAGGAGTACAACGAGCACAGGGGTGAGTCGCCTAATCATGATCTGATCACTGACATCTCAGCGCGAAGCACGGAGCTCCCGAGTGTGTCTGTCACGTCCACGCGAAGTTGATCATCGCCTGCGCTTGCAAGGATGTGCACGCGGGCCTTGCGGTCAGAGGTGACCGCAAGGTATTCCATGCGAATCTGTCGCCGCGCCGCATCGAGATGTGCGGGGGCAACCTGGGCGACGGCCTCTTCGATGATCTCAAGCCAGGCGGCATGGTTCACATGTCCGAGCGGGTCAATGTCTGACCGACGGATGGGAACGTCAACGGCCACACCTGACGGTGCCGCTGCAGGAATCTTGTTGGGTGCGAACGTTGCGTTGACACGCTGAACGAATCGTTCAAACTCCTGTGGGAAACGCACCGGTCTCCCGTCTCGATCGGTCATCACCCAGTCGATTGCAGCGTCAGCGATGACACGTCCCGAAGCGCTGAAGAGGCGTGTGTGTCGTCGCGCCATGACGTGGCGAAATCCAACCAGCGCCGTCGTGCCAGCGAGAACTTCGTTTGAATGCGGCGGCTGGTCAATGAGCATGTCAACACTTCGCACCACCCAGCCAACTCCGCGCGCCTCGTACCAGGCGCGTCCGTACTCAAGCACTTCACTGTGACGCCAGGCGAGATCCTGCGCGTGGCGCAGCAGAGCGGCGGAGCGCATCTGTCCGCGCGAGTCGCACTCATCAAAACGGACACCTCGCCCCTCTTCGCGGAAGCGAGCCTCTTCAGGGAGGTTCACCTCGTCACTGGCGAGCCCCGGAATAAGTCTCTCGGCGATCGCGCTCATCGGCGTCTCACTCACCCCGCCGCCAGGCGGCTCAGCGTGTCCAGGGTGATCATGCGCGTCTGCTCGCGCGGACCGCGCACGTTTGAGAGGCGCGCCGCGACCGTTGCCGCAGTGTCAAAGGCGACGATGCCGATCGCGATACGTACCCCTGCCCCTGCGGCGCGAATCCGCGCACTTTCAAGTTCTGCGAGGAGGTTATCGTCGATACCCCGCGCACTCCACTTGCAGTCCCAGAGCTCAGGGATCGGCCCCGCCTCGACGGTCACATCAAACGGGTGCGGGTCCGCAGATGCACCATCGACGGAGAATCGGCGCTCACGGCGCACCATTCGCTCTGCCTCTCGCGAAAGTGCGGGGCGCCTCTTCAGGATTTCAGCGGTCGTCGCCTCGACAATTGCGCCGCGATACTGCGCATTCGACTGCGCCGCCTTCCCGCCAATGGTCAGAGCGCCAACGATGAGCGGATCGCTCGAACCGCGTTGGGACGGGAGGAGTGCCGCGTACGCCGCTGCAGTTGAGACATCCGGCTCCGGGTCCCCCATCAGCGCTCGAGCGATCAGTCGATCGGCGGGTGTTGCTGCGGCGAGGGCATGCGCAAGCGGCTTAAGGATTGGATCTGACTGAATTCCCGCGTAGACAACTGCGCGACCGTCTGGTGGCGCATCGGTAAATGCAATCCCGCCGGGAAGCCGCGTTGCGCTTGACGAGCCGCTCGCCGTGTTTGCGCTGTGATCGCTCGGTAGCGCCTTTGGATTCAGTGCAGCAACCAGTAGCGTGGTTAGGAGACGAGGATAGGTTGCGATCCAGTCGATGGCGCGGTGCGGATCGTTCGACGTCACCACCCGCTCACCCGCGGCTCGCAGCGCATCAAGACCCCGAAGAGCAGCAGAGGGCAGTTCACGTTCGCCCAGTGCGGAGATCGTCTTCTCCAGTTCTCCTTCGCCGTGTGTGCTGATGAGCTGCGTATAGTCTAGTGCATCGGTCACGCTCTCACCGAGCGTCACCAGTTGCTCGAAGAGTTCCTGGTGCAGAGCGAGTTGGTTCATCCGCGTGGCCAGCGAAGCGCAATCGCATCGAGAAGCAGTTCGGGGTTGCCGTTTCTTCGGAGCGCCGCGAGTGCGCGATCCAAACTGATCAGTGCGTCACGCCATGTGGTCTGCGCGCAACGCGCGGCAATAGGGGTCAGCTCGTGTAGATCTTCCGGAAACGCTACAGATGCTGGCGCTGAGGAGGCTACGAGTGCAAGATCGCGCGCAACGCCGCGCCAAAGGTGGAGAAGCGCCTTTGCGTTTGCGCGTCGCTCCGCTGGCGTTGGCCTTCCTCCTGCGCGTTTTGCTGGACTCTTCTTTGTGCTGGCTGCGGCACTCTCCGGTACAGCATCGGCACCTTCAGGTTCGCTGCTCTCTTCTGTTCCCCCCTCTTCGCCGTCCGCGATTGCAACGGAGAGGATCGCGCTCGCATCGGCAATCAGGGCGGGGAGTTGGCGAAGCCGCGCGTGCGGTGCGACGCCAACAAAGTCCAAGATCTGGCGTCGCAGTGCGGCGTGTGCACGCGCAGCATCTCCACTCACCCCCGCGTCAATCAGGGGCCCTGGCCGACCGCCAGACATACGAAGCAGTCTTGTGGCGGTCACAGCGTCAAGGCCGAGGCGCGTGGCGATGAGTTCGCTTGCAGCAGCTGAATCTGGGAGGCCGAGACGGATGACGGCACAGCGGCTGCGAATGGTTGGAAGGAGTGAGGCGTCCTCCGCGGCAGCGAGGATGATGTGCGTTTGTGGGGGAGGCTCTTCAAGGGTTTTGAGCAGCGCATTCTGTGCCGGTTCGCTCATGCGGTCTGCGCGCTCAATGAGCGCGACGCGGCGCCCACCCTCTACGGGGAGGAGGGCGAGGCTCGCCTCGAGCTCGCGAATTGGCGTGATCCCGATCTCATCGGCGGCGCCGCTCGGCGAGATTCGTGCGAGGTCCGCGTGGCTCTCAGCCGCCACCAGCCTGCATGCGCGGCACTCCCCGCACGCGCCACCGCTCTGCGGGCTCATGCAAAGGAGTGTTGCGGCAACGTCGCGTGCGAGCGTTCCCGCCCCCGCGCCACGTGGCCCAACAATCAATAAGGCATGTGGCGGAACGCCACGTAAGAGCTGTGCGACACGCGACGCGGCCGCGTCGTGACCGCGAGTTGCGAAGCGTGCAGGCGGGCGTGTGGCTGCGTCAGGTTGACTGGCCGGCGCGGAAACCGCCTTCGCCATTCCGCTCGCCTCTTACCTCTTGCTCTTCGGTCGTGCAGCTGGCTTCTTGACCAGCGCCACCTTCGCCGCAGGCTTCTTCGCGGCAGGCTTCTTCGCCGCAGGCTTCTTCGCCGCAGGCTTCGCCTTTGCGCGCGAGCGCCCACCTGTTGGGGCGTCCTTTCCGCTCAACGCAGGAGCGCTGTCAGCCGAGCGACCGGTGGCCTCAAGCTGCGAACGCAGGAGTGCCGCCACGTCGGATGGAACCGACTCGCTCTCCATGCCAACCGACATGTTGGAGCGGCTAGAACCGTCACGCTGCGATCGAGCAACCTCGTCCGCGATTCGTGATGGTCCAGAGCCAAGTGCTCGTCGCGATGCGCCCGAAGGCTGTCCAGAGCCGCGACGTTCACTGCGCATGTACTCCGGCACGCCACCGGAACTGCCGCCGTCAAGATCTGCGAGCGACATCGTCTCGATTGGTCCGTCATACGCGGAACCAGGGAGTGGCGCGCCACTGCGCGGTGCATCCGCAAATCCTTCGCCGCGTCCCCGTCCGCCGCGTCCCCGTCCGCCACGTCGACGGCGGCGACGTGGAGCGTCGCCAGTATCGTGTTCATGCTCTTGACCGAGGGCTGGTCGGTTGAGGTCGCTCGGCTCAAGGTCATCAAGTGACATTGTCTCGATGGCGTCTGCGTCGATAACGCTGCCACCGACGCGTACAGTCGCGCCCGTGCGACCGCGCACAGGTGCTGATCGTCCGACGCCACCTCGGCGCGAGCGTCCGCGCTCTTCGCGTGGCTCAAGGGTGCGTCGTGGCCGCGCAGGAGCCTCCGACTGCTTATCGGGGACCTCTGTCATAGAGAGGTCTTCGTCGCCGTCAGCGGCAACACGGCGGCCGCTGCGCGAACCTCCCGCCTCGACCTTTGCTATGGATGTGATCTCAATGAAGTGATCGGCGACTTCCACAAGGTCGCTGCTGGTGTTGGCGCGGAAGCTCACGACTTCAACGCGTACTCCCATGTCTTGCACCGCGCGAATCGCTGGAGCAAAGTCACCGTCGCCGGAGATGACAACGGCAATGTCGAGCTTTGGTGCGAGGCGGACAAGGTCAACGACGAGTTCAATGTCAAGGTTTGCCTTGAAGCGACCGTCGCCATACTTTCGTACATCCTTGCTGACAACTTTGTAGTTGTTTCGCGCGAGGAAGTTGTGAAATGCCTTCTGGTTCTCATTATCAGGATCGAGTCCGGTGTACGCGTATGCGCGAATGAGATCGCGGTTCGCGGTGATGGTCTTTAGCAGCGTGACGTAGTCAATGTCGACTCCGGCTGCCTTTGCGGCGTAAAAGACGTTTGCGACGTCAACGAATACTGCAACGTTACGACTCATGATGTGTGTACCTCTTTATCTGTCTCGAAGTAGATGTTGTGGCGTGCGCTGCTACGACGGGGCGGCGCCTCATTGGCACCTGCCCGCGCGTCGGAGCGCACGGCTGCACAAGACCACCCTAACAGAGGGGGGAGGCGCTCCGTCAAAGTGTGCTCAACCCCCTCGTGGGCGTCGAAGGGCGAGCAGGCTACCGATCGTCGCGGGCGTCGACGATCTGTGCGACGCCAGCGATCCAGGCTCCGAGACCAAGGAGGGTGACCCAGAGCCCTGGGGCGCGGAGCGGGGCGAAGACCACAGCGAGCGA
Source organism: Chloroflexota bacterium (assembly GCA_038145565.1). Taxonomy (GTDB): domain Bacteria; phylum Chloroflexota; class Limnocylindria; order Limnocylindrales; family Limnocylindraceae; genus Limnocylindrus. The sequence continues at coordinate 6,436 of JAYQPX010000020.1, forward strand.
GAGTTCGCTTCCGGTTGCGCGGACGGCCGCCTCGCTTGCGGCCAGGAGGAAGGCAGCGCTTGCAGCAGAGACTAGCCCAACATGAAGGGGCCACACATCAATCGGAAGTTGCTCCCCCACCGCATCTGGTGCGATGAGGATGGCGAGGAGCGCAAGGGCGCTGAAGAAGGCGAACACGCCAATTGAATCAAACGCGTTCCCGGTAATGGCCGGGGTGCCGCCGCCGCCGAGCGTCCACCATGAAGGAAGTGCGCCGAAAACCACAAGGGCGGCGCCGAAGCCGCTCATGCGGCGTCCGTTACTTCGACTGCGTAGGTTCCCCGCCCCTGTTTGGAGTCGCCCGATCGGCTTCACCGAACTAAGACTCGCCAAGCGCGGAGGCGTAGAGCTCGCGCTTCAAGACGCCGACGTAACGGAGGTTTCTGTACGTCTCACCGAAGTCGAGTCCATATCCAACGACGAACTTGTCTGGAATCTCAAACCCGGTCCAATCGACCTTCATGTCAACGAGGCGACGTGCTGGCTTATTGAGCAGCGTCACAATGCGAATCGATCGCGGGCTCTTTCCACCGAGGTATCCCATCAGATAGTTCAAGGTCAGTCCAGTATCAATGATGTCTTCTACAATCAGGACGTCTCGCCCCTCAATGGTTCCTGAGAGGTCTTTCAAGATTCGAACGGTGCCACTCGACTCTGTGTTGCCACCGCCATACGAGGAGACCTCCATCAGATCAATGACCACGTTGCTTGGGATTGCACGCATGAGGTCTGCCACAAAGACAAGCGAGCCCTTGAGCACGCTTACGAGAACGAGCGGTTCTCCTCCGTCATACGCCGCTGCAATCTCTGCGCCGAGCTCTCGTACGCGTGCCTGAATTGCCGCTTCATCAATGAGCACTTCTTCGATGTCGTCATGCGGGTGGTTGCTTCGCGCGCTGCTCATGCGGCCGCCTCTCCAACTTTCTCCCTACGCCTCCGTGGCGGTGTCGTCGACCCAGAGGGTCCAACAACCCCACGCGCGTTGCGTCGATACTTCCACATCAGTGCTTTGATGTCGCTCGCGTCGAGGAGCTTGATTCGAAGGTCAGGATAGAGGGCGGCGAAGCGCCGCAACTTTCTACGCTTCTGCCGCAAGAGTGCCTGCCGAATGGTGGTGATTTCAACCCAGAGATTCACTTCGGGGAGGTAGAAGTCGGGCGCGAACCGCGAGGCGACACGCCCATCGGTGTGGTGCGTCAGCGGAAATGCGGTTGCTTCGTACTCCCAGCGGATCCCGTAGAAGTCAAGGATTTCGGCAAACTCCGCCTCGCTCCGATGCGCGAAGGTGTGGGTTCCGACTGCAGGCTCCATCGGATTCGCATCGTAGCATCGAAGAGGATCGGATACTCTCCCAGGGTATGGACGAACACACGGGACACAGTTACACGAAAGACCGCAAGGTGCTGATGAACCGCCTCAGTCGACTTGAAGGCCAGGTTCGCGGCATTGGGCGAATGGTTGATGGCGAAGAGTACTGCGTTGACATCCTCCAACAGATCGCTGCGCTTCGCGCCGCTGTCGATGCGCTCGGTCTGCTCATCCTGGAAGACCACGTGCGCGGATGCGTAAAAAGCGCGGTGGAGAAGGGTGACGCAGACAAATACGTTGAAGAGGTCCTTGATGTGGTGCGGCGCTCAATGGGCCGACCCGCACGACCGAGTGAGAAGCGTGCTTGAACGAACGCCAGCCGCTCCCAACGAATCCTGACGTACTCCCAGCAACGGAGCGAGCCACTCTCGACGCTCTTGATACGCTGCTCCAAGCGGTGCCGCTTCCACCGCTCAGCAAGTCCGAGCGCACCGTTCTGACTGCACATCTACGTCTCTTGGATGCGTGGAATCCGTTCATCAATCTGACCCGGATTGAAAGTGCGAGCGAACGAGCGACGCGTCACCTTCTCGACGCACTCGTTGCCGTGCCGCTGATTGACCAATTGGCACCAGATGGCGGCACGTTTGCAGAACTCGGCAGTGGTGGTGGATTCCCTGGGATTCCGCTCGCGGCACGCCTCCTTCAGGCGCGTCCGCGCGCAACATTTGACTTGATAGAAGCGACAGGGAAGAAGGCTCGCTTCCTTGAGGCAGTCACGGCGGCGAGTGGACTGGCGCCGCGGCTTCGTGTCGTTCAAGCACGAGCAGAGGAGCTCGTATCCACACACTCAACTCGCTATGACGTGATCGTCGCACGCGCGGTTGCGCCTATGGCCGAACTTACGCGACTCGCGCGACCGCTCCTTGCCGCCGGTGGACACCTCGTTGCGTGGAAACGAGAGAGTGACGGCTGGGGAGAAGAACTTGCAACTGCAACTTCTCTCGTTGGTCCTGATGCCATTCGCGTGCATCGCGTGAGCCAGCGCGGACTCGACCGCGCGCTGCTTGTCCTCGTGAGTGGATGAGGTACGGCTGCAGGTATAGAATCGGAGTTGAGCGAGGCGAAGAGAGGCATTGGTCACTCTGAACCCCTGACCGGCCTCACCGCCGGCCCTTGAAGCTGTAGAGGGCGGTCCTACGTCATGACGAACGAGAGTAAGAACCTCGCGCCGCTTGGCGATGACGAAGAGTGGTTCATTGAAGAGGAGCCAGACCACCTCGTCGCCTCTGAGGCGGGGAGTGAGCCGGTAAACAGCGTTGGTCGCGCCACCCTCGCGGCAAAAACCGCAATCTTCGGGCGGCGCCTCTCAAATGCAGAAGAGGGTGAAGAGCGGCTGCCGAAGAAGTTCGCCCTTCCAGTCTTCTCCTCAGACGCAATCTCTTCGAGTGCCTATGCGAGCGAAGAGATCCTCATTGTTCTCGCCTCGGCCGGCGCCTCCTACCTCGCCTTCGGCCCCGTGATCGCCCTCGCAGTTGGCCTCTTGCTCGGGATCGTGGCGATCAGCTACCGCCAGGTCTGCTTCGGCTTCCCGAAGGGGGGCGGCGCCTACGCGGTCGCCTCAAGCACGCTCGGCACAGTTCCGTCACTCGTCGCGGCATCGAGCCTCGTGATTGACTACATCCTTACGGCTGCCGTGAGCACCGCAGCGGGCGTGGCAGCCATCACCTCAGCGCTCCCCGAGCTCCTGCCGTGGAGAGTGGAAATGGCGCTCGGCGCCCTCTTCCTCCTGGTCCTTGCAAACCTGCGCGGCCTTCGCGAGTCTGGTCGTCTCTTTGCCATTCCTACCTACCTCTTCGTCGGAGGTGCGCTCTCGGTGATCGGGATTGGACTGATCCGCATTGCGCTTGGTGATCCTGCAGTGAACTGGAGTCAGGGCGTTGCGGTTGAAGCGCACGACGGCATGCAGCTCATTCTCCCGTTCCTTCTGTTAAAGGCTTTTGCGTACGGTTCGGTCGCGCTGACAGGCACCGAGGCAATCTCTGACGGCGTTGCTGCGTTCAAGAAGCCCGAGGCAAAGAATGCCGCAGACACGATGGCGATCATGGCGGTACTCCTCGCTACGATTTTCTTTGGGATGTCGCTGCTCGCTTTCGCATTCGGCAAGGTTCCACAGGAGGTTGGGGGCGAGACACTGATCTCGCAGATCGCTCGAGCAACGCTTGGCGGCGGTATTCCATACGCCATCTTCCAGATCGCAACGACTGGGATCTTGCTCCTCGCTGCGAACACTGGGTTCAACGGCGGCCCGCAACTAGCGCGCATCTTGGCACGCGATGGATTCCTTCCGCGTCAAATTGGCCAACGAAGTGATCGACTGGCTTATGCGGGTGGAATTCTTACTATTGCAGCAGGCGCAGTAATCTTCCTGATTGCAACTGGCGCACTCGTGACACTGCTGATTCCTGCGTATGCAATTGGCGTCTTCCTTGGTTTCACCATCAGCCAAACCGGCATGGTGGTTCATTGGCGAAAGCTTCGTGGAGAAGGTTGGCGCGGAAAAGCCCTCCTCAACGGCGCTGGCGCCGCCGTCACCGGTGTCGTGCTTGTGATCATCTCTGTTGCAAAGTTCGCGGCCGGTGGATGGATCATCTTTGTACTCGTACCACTCGTCGCGCTCTTTATGGCCGCCGTGCGCCAGCGCTACAACCGGCACGAGCGCGAACTTGCGATCAAGCCCGGACTCATCTTCGAGGCACCGCATCGACCGCGGCGCATTATTGCGCCCTTCGGTGAGATCAATCGCTCCACCGTGCGCGCCATCACGCTCGGCCGAATCTTGGAAGGGAAGACAGGGGAGCTTATCGCCGTACGCGTCGTCTTTAGCGAGGAAGAGGAGCGCGAGATCCGCACGCGCTTCGAAACCCTTTTTCCAGGGGTAAGGCTGGTTACGGTGGAGTCACCGTACCGGCTGATCGTCGAGCCGATCAGCCACTTCCTCGACGAACTTGAAGAGCTCCCCCACGCTTCAGGAGAGATGCCGATCAATGTGGTGATGATTCCAGAGTACGCAGGGCGCCACTGGTGGGATCGGATCCTCCATAACGGCAACGGGAAGCGCCTCAGGGACACGCTGCTCGGCCGCCGCAACACGGTGATCGTGGACCTTCCGTACCGCCGGGACGTGGAGTAGGCGAGAACTGCCCTTGCCACCCTTTTCGGAGGGTACTTGACAATGGTATTGATAGGGTTCTAGGATACGGGGGTGTTCAGGAGCAGCGGAGCTGGAATTGACCCCTCGCGCCCCGTCTACGTGATCAGCGTGGCGGCGCAGTTGGTGGCCGTCCATCCGCGAACGCTTCGAATCTATGAAGAGGCTGGGCTGATCTGCCCCTCACGGACAGAGACCAACATCCGCCTCTTCTCCGAAAACGATCTCCGTCGAATCCTCTGGATACGACACCTCACGCAGGATCTTGGCGTGAACCTTGCCGGGATCAAGCTTCTCTTCCAGTTGGAGGAGCGTCTGGGTGAACGAATCCTTGAACGACTCTACGAAGAGGGAAGCAAGCAAGGCGAACGGGAACGAACCGCAGCACATGAAGGAGGGCGACGATGAGCGAGAAGCGACGCAACGATGAACTGGAAGGTGACATGAGCGAAGAGATGGAGCTCGAGATCGATGAGGCGGTAGCCGCCTCCGATGAGGACGGGACTCCGGTGCCAAGTGGCCGCGGACGATTCCCGCTCGTTCCGCTGCGTGAGATCGTCATCTTCCCCGAGATGGTTGCGCCGCTCAAGGTTGGGCGCGATAAGAGCGTTGCCGCCATTCGCGCCGCCGCAGCTGGAGAGGGTTGGCTCGCCCTGATCACGCAGCGAGAGGCGGAGCAGGAAGAGATCACTGACATCAAACAGCTTCATGACGTCGGCACGCTTGCAAAGATCGCTCAAGTGGTGAACCTCTCTGACGGAACGATCCGCGCGGTGGTGCAGGGCCAGAAGCGCATCGCAATTCACTCGCTTGACACCTCAGGACCGTCACTGATGGTTGACGTAGAAGTCATTGAAGTTGACGAGGCCGAAGGAGTAGAGGTTGAGGCGCTCATGAAGAGCGTCCAGGCGCAAGTCGAGACGTATGTCACTTCCGGCGCACCGGTTCCGCCGGAGGCGGCGGTCGCTGCAAAGAACATCAGTGACCCAGGCCTCTTGGCCGACATGACCGCGTACACGCCAGATATGACAACAGAGCAGCGACAAGAGCTCCTTGAGATTGTTGATGTGGTCGATCGTCTCAAGTACGTTTCCGCATTCCTTGCGCGCCAGATTGAGATTCTTGAAATCAAGGGGAAGATTCAATCTGATGTGCGGACGGAGATGGATAAGTCGCAGCGCGAGTACTTCTTGCGCGAGCAGCTCAAGGCGATTCAGCGTGAACTCGGTGAAGATGACCCTCAGCAGGCTGAGACGAATGAGTTGCGCGAGAAGGTTGAAGCGGCGGACATGCCCGACGAGGTGCGTAGCCGTGCGCTGAAGGAGCTTGACCGAATGGCGCGCATTCCATCCGCCTCACCCGAAGTTGGCGTGATTCGAACCTACGTCGATTGGCTGATCGCCATGCCTTGGAACGTCGCAACCGAAGATCGGATCGAGATCGCGGAGGCTGCCAAGGTGCTCGGCAGCGACCACTATGGCCTGGAAAAGGTGAAGGAGCGGATCCTCGAATACCTGTCGGTTCGCAAGCTCGCGCCGCAGGTGAAGAGCCCGATCCTCTGTTTCGCAGGGCCTCCGGGTGTAGGGAAGACGTCGCTCGGCAAGTCCATTGCAAAGGCGATGGGTCGCAAGTTCGTACGCATGAGCCTCGGCGGCCTCCACGACGAAGCGGAGATCCGCGGGCATCGACGCACCTACATTGGCGCACTCCCTGGGCGAATTGCGCAGGGGATCAAGACGGCGGGGACGAAGAATCCTGTCTTCATGCTGGACGAGATCGACAAGGTTGGCGCGGACTTCCGCGGTGACCCATCAGCCGCCCTGCTTGAGGTGCTCGACCCAGAGCAGAACGCAACCTTCCAGGACAACTATTTGGAGGTGGAGTTTGATCTCTCGCAGGTGCTCTTCGTTGCAACGGCAAATCAGCTGGACACGATTCCAGATGCGCTCCGTGATCGAATGGAGATCATCCAGATCCCTGGCTATACCGAAGCGGAGAAGCTGGAGATCGCCAAGCGCTACATCGTTCCGAAGCAGCGTGAGAATCACGGCCTCAAGGAGAGCCAGGTGACTATCCCCGACGAAACGATGGTGCACCTGATTCGTCACTACACGCGTGAAGCGGGCGTGCGCAATGTTGAGCGAGAGATTGCCACGCTCATGCGCAAGGTTGCCCGTGGTGTGGCTGAGAAGAAGATCCGCAAGGGCAGCGTCGACCTGAAGAAGCTCTCCGCATGGCTTGGGCCAGAGCGACACGAGTACGGAGAGATGGATCTGGACGACCAGATCGGTTCGGCGACCGGGCTTGTGGTCACTCCCGTTGGTGGCGATGTGGTCGCCGTCGAGGTCGGCGTTATGGAGGGGCGTGAAGAGCTGATCCTCACCGGCCAGCTCGGTGACGTCATGAAAGAGTCGGCACGCGCCGGACTCACCTGGATCAAGTCCCATGCACATGAGCTTGGGATTTCGCCAGAGCGATTCGAAAAGCTCGGGCTGCACATCCATGTGCCTGCGGGGGCCATTCCAAAAGATGGGCCGTCTGCTGGCGTGACGATCGCGACCGCGATTGTCTCCGCACTGACGGGGATTCCGGTTCGCAAGGACGTGGTGATGACCGGTGAGATCACGCTGCGGGGTCGGGTGCTTCCCATCGGCGGACTAAAGAGCAAGGCGCTAGCGGCGCACGCATCAGGTGCTCGGCTGGTCCTGATTCCGAAGAAGAACGAAAAGGACCTTCCGGAGATCCCCGAGGAGATTCGCAAGGCCTTGAAGATCGTTCTTGTGGAGACGATCGGGCAGGTGTTGGAGCATGCACTGCGTCGCAGGCCGAAGCCACTCCCGACCGGTTCGACACCGGCGCGAACGCCGCGAATTGCCGGACGATCGCTCCGCGCGCCGAGCGCACCCGGGGTGACCGTACGACCGAGCTGATCGGAGGCTGCTGATGGCAAGTGGACTCGATCGCTTCACCGAGCGAACACAGGAGCTACTGCAGCGTGCCGCGGCATCTGCGGCGCGACAAGAGAGCCCGACGCTCGACGTTGAGCACATCGTCGCCGAGCTCATCGAGGATGAAGGCGGCATTGCAGCCCAGGTGCTCCGAGGATCCGGTGTCGATCTTGCCGCCCTCCGTGGAGAGGTTTCACGCCTGGTCGCACAGCGGCCGCGCGTCTCTGGCAGCAGTGGACAGATCGGCCTGGATCGACGCGCAACACTGCTGCTCGATGCTGCGCGTCGTGAAGCCGCGGCGCTCCGAGACGAGTACGTGAGCGGCGAACACCTGCTGCTCGCGGCAGTCGAGGCCGATGGCGAACTGCGCGCAGTCTTCTCCAAGCTCGCGGTGACTCGAGCGGCGGTTCAGGAAGCGATCGAGAAGATCAGGGGCGGGCGTCGGATCACCTCGAGCAATCCAGAAGCGACAAGCGAAGCACTCGAGAAATACGGACGCGATCTGACAGCCGCTGCGCGCGCGGGGACGCTCGACCCGGTCATCGGTCGAGATGACGAGATCCGTCGCGTCCTTCAGATCCTCAGCAGACGCACGAAAAACAATCCGGTGCTCATCGGAGAACCTGGTGTGGGTAAGACGGCGATTGCTGAAGGACTCGCCCAGCGCATCGTGCGCGGCGACGTGCCTGGCGACCTCAAGAACCGACGCGTCATCTCCCTCGACCTCGGCGCACTCATTGCAGGGGCGAAGTTCCGCGGAGAATTCGAAGAGCGTCTCAAGGCCGTACTCACCGAAGTCACGCAATCCGATGGTGAGATCATCCTTTTCATCGACGAGCTCCACACCGTAGTAGGCGCAGGTGCCTCTGAAGGGGCCATGGACGCCGCAAACCTCCTGAAGCCTGCACTTGCTCGCGGTGAACTCCAGTGCGTCGGCGCGACGACGCTCGACGAATACAGGAAGAGCATCGAGAAAGATGCTGCGCTGGAGCGCCGCTTCCAGACAGTCTTCGTGGACGAACCAAGCGTGGAATCGACGGTCTCGATCCTTCGAGGGCTCCGTGAGCGATACGAAGTGCATCACGGCGTTCGCATCACCGATGCGGCGCTCGTCGCGGCGGCCACCCTTTCGCACCGGTACATCTCAGATCGCCAGATGCCCGACAAGGCAATCGACCTCGTGGACGAAGCTGCGAGTCGCTTGAAGATGGAGATCGACTCAATGCCCGTGGAGCTCGACGAACTGACACGACGACGCGTGCAACTGGAGATCGAGCGTGAGGCACTCAAGAAAGAAGAGGACGCGGCGTCGAAGGCTCGGCTGGAGACGTTGGAGGTTGAACTCGGGGACATCTCGGAGCGCGCGGATGCCTTGCAAGCGCGTTGGCAGCGCGAAAAGGAGGCGATCGACCGAGTTCGCGCGACCCAGGCTGAGATCGAGACGACGAACATTCGCATCGAACAGGCGGAGCGTGAGGCCGACTACGCCAAGGCGGCCGAGCTCCGTTACGGAGCCCTTGCGGAGTTGACGAAAAAACTCAGTGAAGCAGAGGCGGCCGTGGATGCTTCCTCGGGCCGATTGCTCAAAGAACAGGTCGATGCCGAAGAGATCGCTGAGATCGTTGGCGCATGGACGGGCATCCCAGTGACGCGACTTCTTGAGGCTGAAAGCCAGCGTCTCACTCGAATGGAAGACGAGATTGGGCAGCGCGTCGTAGGGCAACGAGAGGCGGTTGCGGCGGTAAGCGATGCGGTTCGACGATCTCGTGCCGGGCTTGCTGATCCGCGTCGTCCGATCGGAAGTTTCCTCTTCCTCGGCCCGACGGGCGTTGGCAAGACAGAGCTTGCAAAAGCACTCGCCTCGTTTCTCTTCGATGCCGATGATGCAATGACACGCATCGACATGTCTGAATACATGGAACAGTACGCAGTCAGTCGACTGATCGGTGCACCGCCAGGATACGTAGGCTACGAAGAAGGCGGCCAGCTCACCGAAGCAGTGCGACGTCGTCCATACCAAGTCATCCTCCTCGACGAGATCGAGAAGGCGCACCCTGACGTCTTCAATGTGCTGCTCCAAGTGCTCGACGATGGCCGATTGACCGACGGCCAAGGCCGGACCGTCGATTTCAAGAACATCGTACTGATCATGACCAGCAACATCGGCAGCGACGCGATCGCCGCCCTCGGATCAGGCCCCAAGAGCTCAACGCAACAGAAGCAACTCGAAACGCTGCTCGGCGAGGCTCTGCGGTCGAAGTTCCGACCTGAACTGTTGAATCGCATCGATGAGGTGATCCGTTTCCAGCCGCTTGGCGAGGTAGAACTCGCTCAGATTGTCGACCTGTTGCTGCGTGGACTTGCAGAACGTCTTGGCGACCGAGGGGTCGGGATTACCGTCACCGCAGCCGCGAAAGCGCTCATCGCCCGCGAGGGAACGGATCCCGTCTATGGTGCCCGCCCGCTCCGACGTGCAGTTCAACGCCTCGTCGAGAATCCACTCGCACGCGCGCTTCTCAGTGGCGCGTTTGTCTCAGGGGCATCGATCAACGTGGACGCGGATCCGTCTGGAAAGCATCTAGTCTTCAAAGAGGGAACCAAGCTCCTTGTCAGTGGTGACGAAGGAGACTTGAGGCGCGATGTGCGCTCGCTGGCAACCGACCGCATGAAGCGAGCCGTCTCCACACGCAAAGATGTCGTTGCACCGCTGAAAGGCAGTCTTGACGAAGACGACGGTACGATCAACTGAACGAACATCTCGATCGACTCGTTCGGCGATTCCGTGACGCGCTTGCGCGCGATGAGTTCGGTGCGCTCGCTCCGCTCCCGATTCCACTGCCGGAATCCATCGTTCCCCGTCGATTGCCGAGCCTTGAGTCGGTTGAGACCGATCCTTCCTCTGTCGCGCACTATCGTGAGGCTGCGGTCACGGCGCTCATCGTCGCGCCTTCGCAAACAGGGGCATGTGGGCCTTCGCCAACAACCGGCGGAAGTGATGTGCACCCGTTCGACTGCCAGGTGCTCTTGATCGAACGGGCACAGGGCGGCGTCTACGGTGGCCAGCTTGCGCTTCCTGGCGGAAAGATGGAGCCCGGCGAGACCCCCGAAGAGACGGCGATTCGCGAGCTCAACGAGGAGCTTGGAGTCCACGTGCAAGATCCTGAACATCGGATCCACATGGTTGGTCGCCTCGATCCTGCCTACAGTCCTGCCAGTCGCTTTCTGATTCACGTGATGGTTGCCGTCGCCCCAGAAGTCCCTCCGCTGCGACCAGACCCCACCGAGGTGGTTTCCACAGTTGGCGTGCACCTTGGTGTGTTCGATCCACAGCTCCCTCTCCCAGAAGTCGAAGGTGTCCACGGTGGCGAACACCTTCGATACGGCGCCTACTCCGCCCCTGGAAATCGGAGGGTCTGGGGTCTCACCGCACGGTTGCTTGCAGAACTCGCCTCTCGGACCTCAGGTCCCTATGGATCCGACCGCTGACGATCTCAGCTTCAGCGCCGCTCCACACAGATCGCGCAACGGCGAGCGGAGGCCTTCGAACAGACGCCTAAGATCCTGGTGGTATTGAGAGCACGAGTGTTGTTCTCGCCGAATTGGAGGACTTCTGATGCGTCACCGATCGACGATCCGTACCGTGTTGATTGCGGCTTCGCTTGCAGTCGCACTGTTCGCACCCGCAACCGCACGTGGGGCAGACTACGGAGAGAGTATCGACACAGGATTCAACTTCACGTGCGCATCCCGCGCAGACGGATACGTCTGGTGCTGGGGTGACAACTCATTCGGTCAACTTGGAAACGGAACATACGTGAACAGCAAGACTCCCGTACGAATCGAGGGTTTCCGCGGTGTGATCCAGGTGGCGACTGGCGCAACGCATGCGTGTGCTCTTCGCTTCAACGGCACTGTCTGGTGCTGGGGGAATTATCTTCCAGATGGGTCTACGGCCACAACTCCGACGAAGGTTTTGAACCTGAAGGCGGTACGCACCATCACAGCCGGTTACTCCCACACGTGTGCACTGAAAGCCAACGGAACAGTCTGGTGTTGGGGCGACAACGCCTCGGGTCAGCTTGGCAACGGCACGACGACAGACAAGCGTGTGCCCGTCAGAGTGTCTGGGCTGAGCGCAGTGCGATCGATCAGCGCGGGCCAGTCGCACACGTGTGCAGTCACTTGGGCAACGCTGCCAGGAACTGCGGCGAAGGCGTGGTGCTGGGGAGAGAACGGCAACGGACAACTCGGAGACTTCACTTCGGTGGATCGAACAACCCCCGTGCAAGTCACTGGCATGCCCGCATCATCCGCTGGAACAGCGCTGGTCGGTATCAGCGCGGGAACCGTTCATTCGTGCGCCCATGACCTAGCATACATGTACTGCTGGGGTACCAACTCCCAGGGTCAGCTCGGGTACTCTGGCAACAGCTTCCTCGCCAAAAAAGTCGTGGGGGTCGGCGGAGTCCTCACCATGGATGTCGGCAGCCTGCACTCGTGCAGCGTGGACTGGGACGGCACCGTGGAGTGCTGGGGGAGCAATTCTATGGGTGAGCTTGCCGACGGAACCACCGTCAGTAAGTCAAGCCCAACTGTTGCCGACCTCGAGTCTCGGGTGAAGGCGGTAAGTGCTGGAAACAAGCATACGTGCGTGATCACGATGCCAGGCGATGTCTACTGTGCCGGATGGAATGCATCGGGACAGATCGGAAACAACTCGCTTGCTACGTCGTGGACCGTATTCAAGTTCGTTGAGTTCAACGATTAACGCATACAACCAACAGGACGCAGTCCGTTTCCGCGGTGGTGGCGCTCAGCCACCACCCCCGCGCCGGCGCCCCCGT
>JAYQPX010000021.1:0-18233 GCA_038145565.1 Chloroflexota bacterium
CATGATTGCGACCCGCTGGAGGATCTGTGACATCTCACCGCCATGCGCACCCGCGTTGGCCCAGACTGCACCCCCAAGATTTCCTGGAATCGCCAGTGCAAACTCCGCACCAGTGAGGCCCGCATCAGCGGCAAGCGTAGAGAGCTTGGCCATGGAAAGCCCAGAGTCGGCGTTGATGGTTCCCCCACCTGCGTCAATCGTGACGCCCGCACTTCGGTTCAGCAAGACGATTCCTCGGATCCCCGCGTCGCTGACAACCACGTTGCTTCCACGTCCGAGAATCCTGAGTGGCCACCCCTTACTCTGAGCTAGGCGAACTACCCCGCGGAGTGTGAATCGATCGCGCACCGTGATGAGAAGATCCGCCGGGCCGCCGACGCGCATCGTGGTGTGCTCAGCAAGGAGCGCGTCGCGCGCTGCACGCAGTCCTAGTCTTCGCTCAAGCTCACGTGCGGCCTCGTCTCTCGCGTCCCACGTTGTCTCGGTCATCCACGCCTCCCGAGGCGCAACAAGATCTCCGCAATCTTCTCAGCGGACCTTGGCGTCGCAAGCGACGCCGCAGCCGCCCCGACTCGTTGACGAGCGGCGGCTTCGGACATCTTCGCCACCTCTCGTTGAAGGAGTTCTGGAGTGAGCGCAGCGTCATCAATCACGATCGCTCCACCCACCGCTGCGAGTTCTCTTGCGTTCGCACGTTGGTGGCCACCCGCATACGGATACGGCACGATGATGGACGGGAGGCTTAGTGCTGCCGCCTCCGCAAGTGTTGATGCACCAGCGCGGCCGAGCACCAGATCTGCCGAGATGAGGGCATCCTCCATTGCACCACCCTGGAGAAAGCGCACGGGCGTATAGCGCGACTGCAGTGCCTCAGGGAGTGTCGCACGAATCGCTTCGGCACGATCGATTCCGTCTGCCGCAACATGCAACACCTGCCACTGACCGAGCAGTTCGGGGAGAGAGCCTGCGAGTGCACCTTCAAACCGCACCACACGCTGTGAGCCCCCGAATACGAGGAGGAGCGGTGCATCTGGAGTGATGCCGAGTCGGCCACGCGCAGCGCTCCGATCACGCCCTTCAAAGCTCCGCACTGGTGTTCCAGTCACGTACGTGTTGGGCCGGTTCCATGGTGCCTGCTCTGCGGTGGAGGGCCACGCAATGGCGCGCGCAGAGGCGAGCGGTGCAACGAGGCGATTGCTTCGCCCCGCCTGCACATTCCCCTCCCAGATCAGGCTCGGCGTCTTTGTCACTGCTGCCGCGAACAGCACAGGGATCGCAATGTAGCCACCAGTTGAGAAGAGGACCTCTGGTCGCACGCGGTGCAAGTAGCGGATCGCTTGTGGGATTGAACGCGCAAGGGCAACGGCGTCACGAAGGTTCGCCAGAGGGCCAGCCGCACTCACGCGCAGGCTTGGGGCGGCGAGGAGCGTCAGAGGGTATCCCTCAGCCGGGATGATCTCGCGTTCAATGCCGCGCTGGCCTCCGAGCCAGCGAATCTCAGCGTCTGGTCGTAGACGTTGGAGCGTACGAGCTACGGCGAGGCCCGGAAAGAGGTGTCCCCCCGTACCGCCTCCCGCGATTACCACGCGCATTGATCCCTCCGATCTCTTGAGCCCCCATCGTCTCACGCGAGACTGAGAGGAGCAGTCCAATGGCGCACATTAAGACGAAGAGTGATGATCCGCCCTGTGAGAGCAGTGGAAGCGGGATCCCAGTCACAGGAAGGATTGCGAGAACAACGCCAATATTCAGGAATGCTTGTCCGCAAATCCAGACCACGATCCCAGTTGCCAGAAGAGCTCCGAAGGTGTCCGGCGCGCGTCGTGCGACCCGCAGACCTCGAAGGGCAATTGCAATAAATGCGCCGATCACGACCACCGCGCCCAAGAAACCGAACTCCTCACCAACCACCGCAAAGATGTAGTCATTCCACGCATACGGGATGATCACTCCTCCCGGCTGCTGCGAGGTCCCAATGCCGGTGCCAAAGATTCCACCAGTCGCGATCGCGATCAGCCCTTGGAGCGTCTGATAAGAGCCGCCTGTCGGGTCGCTGAACGGGTCCATCCAGTTGTTCAACCGCGCCGCCTGGTAGCTGCGGAGTGAGATACCAATCACGCTGACCGCCGCCGCCACGAGTGCGGTGCCAAACACCCAGCGGAGCGGTGCCCCTGCCGTAAAGAAGAGGGCGAACCCGATCCCTGCGACCACTGTTGCAGTCCCAAGGTCAGGGGCAATCAAAACAAAGAAGAAGGTTGCGCCGATCGCGGCCAGCGCTGGATAGATGGTCCCCTGTTGCTCCATCAGGTGTCCACGATTTGCGAAAAAGTTGGCGAGGAAGAGGATCAACGCAAGCTTGGCGAGTTCCGCCGCGTGAATGCTGATCGGACCAACCGAGAGCGATCGCCTGAGCCCTTGCTCCGTTGGAACGCCAGGAACGAGCACAAGAACGAGAAGGGCGAGAGCTCCAATGAGTACTGGAGTCGCAAACGGCCGCCAACGCCGATAGTCGATGCTCGAAAGGATCGCGAGTGCCCCGACACCCATGGCGGCAAAGAGGAGCTGCCGCATCCCCATGCCGTATGCGTCATCGGTGCTGATGAGTGAATTGAGCGCAGACGAAGAGAAGACCATCAAGACGCCGAGGCCAACTAGAAGGAGCGCGGGAAGGAGGATCCAGGGGTCTTCTGGCGGGCGCTTCACCTGCAGAATTGACGCGACAGCCCGCCGTGGCGAGAAGTTAGAGCGGCGCCTGGGCGCGAGCCGCACGCCGTCAGGAGGCGTCCCTGCAACTCGGCGAACAATGCGACTCATCGGCGCTCCACTGCAGGGAGGGCGTGAACCGCTTCACGAAACGCTTCACCGCGTGCGCCGAATGGATTGTTGAACATGTCAAATGAAGATCCGATCGGACTCAGTAAGACTGTTGCGCGCACCTCACTCTCATGAAGCGTTTGGTTGGGACTCGCCTCGGTCGTGGCTAGGATCTTCCGAGCGAGCGCGCCGCCTCGCGCGACCGCATCTGGGATGCTCGAAGCCCGGTCAATCTCGGTCATGCCAGATGCGCGAAACATTGCCTCAAGCTCATCCGCAAGTTCGCCGAACAGTATTGCCCCACTGCACTGGCGCGCGACGATCGGTCCGAGATCGCGAAGGTCCAAGCCCTTACTCCGACCTCCTGCGAGTAACACCAGCGGCTTCCGAAAGCTTGAAACGGCGGCGGCGACTGCGTCCGGCTGCGTTGCCTGCGCATCGTTCACATAGCGAATGCCGTCAAGGACTGCGATCGTTTCAAGGCGGTGCGGGACACCGCCGAATGCGGCGACCGTCGAACGAATTGCATCCGCGGCAATGCCTGCAACCAAGCCGACACTCACGGCTGCGAGAACATTGCTGATGCTGTGCTCGCCGGGAAGTGCGATCTCGTCCAGTGGCAGGATCCGACCGCCCGGTCCAGTGGCGGCGATCCCACCTCCGCAACGTGCGGAGCGTGGTACCCCTGCTGCAACGATCCACCCATCAACGACGCCGACTCCCCCAGGGACGGGGCGCTCTCTGCGATACCCAATGGTGGTCACACGACCGATCCCAGCGAGCGACGCGGTGACGGGGTCGTCAAGGTTCACGATCAGCAGGCCACCTTCGGGGACACGATCGGCGAGGATCCGCTTCACCTTACGGTAGCCGTCTACGGTGCCGTGCCGATCAAGATGATCGACGGTGATGTTGGTGTACACAGCAACGTCAACGTAGCTGTGCAGCGAGGGGAGCTGCAGTTCTGAGAGCTCAAGGACAATGCGCGCGTCGCGCGAGAGATCCATCGCCTTCCCAATAAGGGGAACCCCGTTGTTCCCACCGAGCTCTGCCGGATGGGCGGTGTCCGCCGCGAGGATCTGTGCGATCAGGTTGCTGGTCGTGGTTTTCCCCTTTGTCCCCGTGATGCCAACTCGCCACCGAGCGCCTAGGAGTCGAATGGTCCACTCGGGCTCGCTGATCAGGATCGGACCTTTGAGTGCAGGATCTGCAGTCGGCCCAATGGCTCGTTCCGCGTACTCCGCAAGGGGTTCGGCGACGTTCGGCTTGACGGTCGGAAAGCCGAGCGTCACTGCAGGACTGTGCACCACGAGATCCGCGGTTGCCAACAGTGGAGCAAGATCGGCGGTTGCTCCGAACGCCAGCGTCACGTTCCCTTCGGAGAACTGGTCGACTGCGGCGGATAGTGTGTTCGCTTCGGCACTGTCATGAAGGGTTACGTGCGCTCCGTGCGCAGCCGCAAAGGCGGCGACCGCCAGACCTGTTCGTCCAGCGCCGAGCACAACCACGTTCGCGTTGCGGAGGCTCCCCCGTGCAACGGCACTCGGTTCAAGATCAGCAAGTGAGAGTGCGGCAGGCATCGCTAGATCCCCACGCCTCGCGTGGCGAGGAAGGTTACGATCCCGAGGATTCCGCCGATCGCGCCGATCACCCAGAAGCGGAAGGTGATCTGTGTCTCCGCCCATCCGAGTCGCTCAAAGTGATGATGGATTGGGGTGAAGAGGAAGAGGCGACGACCGGTAAGCTTCATGCTCGCCACCTGCAAGATCACCGAACCCGTCTCCACAACGAAGATGATCCCGATTAGCGGGAGGAGGAGGATATGGCCGGTGACAAGTCCCGTCACCGCGAGTGCGGCACCGAACCCCAAGGCGCCTGAATCGCCAATGATCACGCTGGCGGGATGGATGTTGAACCAGAGGAAACCGATCAGCGAGCCCGCAACAAGCGCGCAGAGGATGGCAACGTTGAGCTGGCCTGGCGCATTCAGGAGCGCGATCACCATGTAGCTGATCCACGCAAACACCATGGTGCCACCAGAGAGTCCGTCCAGGCCGTCGGTCAGGTTCACGCCGTTGCTCGTGGAGACGATCGCAACGATTGCCACCGCAATCCAGAGTGTGGGGGCGATCGGCACCTCCCCGACGAACGGAACGACGAGCGACGCGAAGGCGAAGTGCTGCTGGATGTAGATCGCAGAGATTACCGAGACGCCGATCTGCCATAGCAACTTCTGCCGAGCGGAGATCCCGATCCCGGTTCGAGCATTGAGCCAGTCATCGAACGCACCAACAAGTGAGACGCCGAGGAGCGCGAGAAGGATCGCGTAGGTTGATGCATCTACCGCGTCCAGCAGGAGGGCGAGCGTGATCACCACGCCAACAAGGAGGAGTCCCCCCATCGTGGGTGTCCCCTCTTTCACAACATGCCAGTCGGGTCCGAACTCGCGGCGAACGCGCTTTCCGAATCCGCTATGGCGGAGGAGGCGAAGATATGACGGCATCAGCAGCGCCACGCAGGCGAACGAGAGAACGAGTGCCTGTACGATCGCGATCATGCAACGCCGCCATTCAGACGTCCGTGGAGCGCAGTAACCAGACGCTCAAGCGCCACGGCACGTGAAGCCTTGATCAAGACCGTGTCTCCTGAGCGCGCGCGATCAGCGACGAGTCCAGCGCCTGCCGCGATCCCGCTCTCGTCGGCAGAGAGACGGACAATCTGATCGACGGACATGCCTGCACTCCGTGCACCCTCCGCGATGCCGTCCGCCTCACTGCCAAAGACAAGCAACGCCGTGAGGCCACACTCCGCGGCGGCTCGCCCAATCGCAAGGTGCGCCTCCACCGAGTAGCTGCCGAGTTCCCCCATTGCGCCGAGTGCGGCAAACCGCGCCCCGCGCGAAGTTCTGAGCGTTGCGAGTGCCGCGGCCATGCTGCTCGGTGCAGCGTTGTACGAGTCATCAATGATGCGGACTCCGCTGACCGTTTGCACAGAGGTGCGTCCTCCAGGGAGTTCAAATGTGGAGAGTCGTTTAGCCGCTTGCTGGAGGTCGACTCCGCAGACCTGTGCGACACCGATGGCAAATGCGGCGGCTCGGGCGAAGTGGACGCCGAAGAGGGGAAGATCAATCGCAATCTTCTCGCCAGCGATTGAGAGCACCACCGCTGTGCGCGCGCTCACCTGATCCAGCTCTGCGGAAATGATCCTGATGTCAGACACTTCCGCGTTGCCCACGAGGATGACGTGCGCTGCCGTGCGCTCACGAAGTCGGACGACGCGCGGATCATCAGCGGCGAGCAGTGCGAATCCATCTGCTGGGAGCGCCTCTACGAGCTCCCCCTTCGCCGCCTCGATCGCATCAAGATCACCCGCCCGTTCCGCGTGCACCGCATCAATGGCGGTGACGACTCCAATGCGCGGACGCGCGAGCGCACAGAGTGACCGAATCTCTCCGCCCACGTACATTCCCATCTCCGCCACAAATCGCTCCGTTCCCTCAGGCATGTTCAGTAGGGCGAGTGGCAGTCCAATCTCGTTGTTCGCGTTCCCCGGCGTTGCGGCAACGTGTGCGTCAGCACCACCCAGCGCCACGCGGATCGCCTCCTTCGTGGTGGTTTTCCCCACGGAGCCAGTGATTCCGGTCACCTGAATATCGAAGCGAGCACGCCAGTGCGCTGCGAGCTGTGCGAGTGCGCGAGGCCCGTCAGGCGTCTGCAGAACACTTACCCCGCGTTCGCGCGCGAGTTCCCGAACGGTCCGAATCTCACGAATGACCGCCTCGCTTTCTCCGCCGCTCTGAATGATCAACGCGTGAGCACCGGCCTTGATCGCTTCGCTGAGATGGAGGCGGCCATCCGTCCGTGCTCCAGGGAGTGCGAGGAAGAGCGCGCCAGACCGACCCGTGATGCGCCGGGAGTCCACCTGTGCTCCGCGAACAGGGAGCGTGCCGTCGACGAGCAGTTCAGCGCCAGTGACGGTGAAGAGTTCAGCACCCCCGGTCGCGAGGGGGCCGCCGACACGAGAAGGGCGCGCGGTGGTCACGCTCATGTCCGCCGTGTGGTTCGCTCGACGCGAAGAGGGTCCCCGCCCACCGACAGACCCACCAGAGCGGAGGGTTCCGGTGCCCTGCGGTGGGCGGGGGAAGTCATGCCGCGTCCCGACGAGGGAGCCGCGGGGGCCATCTTGTAGAGCACCGTGAGATCCTCCGCGACCCGACGGAAGAGTTCGTAGGATTCGATGTTGTTGAGGATCACGCCCACTCGGTTCTCCACGGGTGGCACGCGTCGAAGCGAGACGGCGATCACGTACTCTGGCGCGACCTGGCCAATCCAGCCGACATAACTGAAGTTGTAGTGGCGCTTATCCCAACCCGCCTTCCCACCGTTGAGCTCTTTGCTCAGCCAGATCTGTGCGGTGCCACTCTTCCCGCCCGATGCATAGTTTGGAATGTTCGCAAGGCGGTAGTAGATAGGTACCAGCTTGGTAAGTCCTGTGCTCATCTCAACGATCTGGGATGACACTCTCGGCGTGGTGGCCCTCCCTCGGGTGATGATCGGTTGCTCGACCCCATTCACTGCGTGGACGACACGAGGCCGTACAAGGACACCACCGTTCAACATCGCGGAGTAGGCGGTGGCGAGTTGCATCAAGGTCGTTCCAACGCCCTGACCGAAGGAGGCATTCGCAAGATCAAGCTCACTCCAACGCTTCTGGTCAGGACTGTTGACGAGTCCCTGGCTCTCGCTCGCGAGATCGATCCCTGTCTTTCCGCCGAATCCAAACTTGAGCCACGTCCCATACAGGCTCTCTGACGCTTCACTCGTGCTCTCCCCCAAGGAGAGGGCGATCTTCGAGAAGACGACGTTGCGACTCCACGCGAATGCAGCGGCTAGCGTCATCTGGCCTTTGGAGCGTCGATCCGCGTTACGAACCTCATTAACGCCTCGGTCTAGCTTGAGAACGGACTGATCACCGATGATGCTGGAGGGCGAATACAAACCACTCTCAAGTCCAGCCACACTGGTGATCGCCTTCATGACCGAACCTGGTTCGTAGACGCTGCTGATTGCGGGGTCAATAAAGCGTGATGGGTCGCGTGCGGCGACGACGCCGTAGCGGTTCGCATCATACGAAGGCCATGATGCAGATGAGAGAATGTCACCCGAGAAGGGATCCATGACGATCACGCTGACCGACTCGGCCTGATTTGCCACGCCCGCCGCCGCCGCCTCTTGCTCAACGAGCGTTTGAAGGCCTGCATCAATGCTGAGCTGGAGATCTCCGCCTTCACGCGCCTCGCTCACAATGACCGGTCGTTCAATACCGTCTCCCCCTCGCTCAATTCGTGTCACTTGCGCGCTCCCTCCGAGTTGATCGTTGTAGTACTCCTCAATTCCGTATTGACCGACTCCGGCGCCATTCACGAATCCAAGGACGTGACTCGCAAGGCTTGTCTCAGAAGCGCCGCCAGGTTGTGGATAGAGTCGCGTACGCACCTCGCGCAGTGAGATCCCAGGGAGGAGCCCCGCGGACGATGCCGCGCGCACCGCTTCGGCGGCCGGCTCATCTAGAGCCGGGAGGAGGAGGCTCCAGGTACGACGCGCCGCGAGTCCAGCGCGAAGCTGTGTGGCATCAATATCGTCAAGCGTGAGAACATCGAGCAGTGTGGATTCGATAGCCGATCGCTCCGCGTCCGTCAGCGCGTTCGTCTCAGCGATGAGTTGATATCGCATCACCGTGGCCGCAAGAACGACGGAACCGGTGCGATCCATGATGGTGCCACGAAGTGGCTCAGCGCTTTGCGAGAGACTCAATCTGCTCCCGGCAACCTCAAGGAGCCGATCCCGATCAACCAGTTGCCACTGCGCCAGACGCCCAATGCAAAGCACCCCCGCGATCACGAGGGCGATCCCAATGACGAGGCCGCGTCCAGTGCGATCCGTGCGGACGGCTCGCGGGTCGCTGCTCACCTCAGCGGTCCTCCACGATCAGCGGATCGGTAAGCTGCCCAATGCCCAGCTCAAACGCACGACGTCGAACGGCTGGCTCTCGCCCCACGCGACTCATCTCGGTTTCACCCGCCCGGATCTGCTCAACGATCTTCGCCTGCTCATTCTTCAGCCGTTCAATGCGGGCAGCGGAGGTGGTGACTTCAAGACTCAGGATGAGCGCGACGAACAGCGCCGCGAAGACAAGGGCACCCCCTGTGACAACTCGCGCGAGTTGAAGTCCGAAGAGACCAGAGCGCTGCGTTGCGCTCCACGCGGATACGCCGATGCGACCGCGAGGGAGCGCCCCTGCAGTGATCGCTGTCCGTGGGCGTGGCGCGCCAGCCGCTGGACGAGGGCTGGTTCGAATTGAACCAGTGCCGTTTGGCTGAGCAAGCGGCTGGAACGCCTGCCGGATTGCGGCGCGCTGTCGCGCAGCCGCAGCGAGCCGCCCATCAGGAACGCGCTGCTGCGCAATCGGAGCGATCAGCTGTGCCCCGCGCAGCGGTCGACCGATCGCCGTCATGCCGCCACCTCAATGCGCTCAGCGACGCGCATCTTTGCACTTCGGCTCCGTGGATTTTTCGCAACCTCTTCGTCAGACGCAGTGAGCGGCTTGTCTGTGATCAATCGCAGGAATGGCTTCAGGCCACACCCACATTGCGGTACCTTAGGCGGGCAGATGCAGCCTTTCGCAGCGGCGGCAAAGGCTCGTTTCACGATTCGATCTTCAAGCGAGTGGTATGTGAGCACGACGATGCGACCGCCAACGGCAAGCAGTCGGATCGAAGCATCAAGCGCGATTGCGAGTGCACCGAGTTCATCGTTGACCGCAATGCGTAGCGCCTGAAAGACACGCGTTGCTGGGTGAATGCGCGACGGCTTTCCCGTGCGCGAGGCAACCTCCGTCACAAGAGCGGCAAGCTCCTCTGCCGTTGTCACGGGCGTAGCAGCACGTCGCGCAACGATCGCGCGAGCAATCTTTCCCGCCTGTGGCTCTTCACCAAACTCACGAAGGAGTGCGGCGAGTTCTGAAACCGTGAGATGCGCAAGCAGCGCAGCTGCGCTCTCTCCCTCTCCGGTGTTGAAGCGAAGGTCAAGCGGTCCGCCCGTCCGGATGCCAAAGCCGCGCTCACGATCTACAAGCTGATCAGACGAGAGACCGAGGTCAAAGAGGATTCCGTCGACGCCGTGAAAACCTGCCGCCGCGGCGGCCTCAGCAATTCGCGCGCTGCTTCCGTGGAACGTCTTCAGTCGTGCACCATACTCGGCGAGTCGCGCCGTTGATCGTGCGATCGCCGATGCGTCAGCATCGATGCCGAGCAGCGTTCCGTTCGGAGCGCTTGCCGCAAGCACTGCCGCAGCGTGACCGCCGCCGCCAAGATTCGCATCGATGTATGCGCCTCCGCTGCGCGGTGCGAGTGCCTCGATCGTCTCGCGGAGGAGAACGGGCTCATGCACGCTGACTGCCTGCGCAGCGCCACGTGCCTCGTGCATTAGAAGCCGAGCCCTTCCAGCTGTGCAGCGAGTGCATCGGACGACTCCATCGAGCCGCGGTATACGTCCCATCGTGTTGGTGTCCAAATCTCGGCATGATCACGTGCGCCAACCACCATCGCTTCGCCCTCAAGTTGGCTCCAGCTGCGCAACGTGGAGGGGAGGAGGAGGCGTCCCTGCGCATCGAGTTCAACCTCAAACGCACTGCCAAAGAGGAATCGTCCGAACTCACGCGCGCTCGCGTTGCCGGTTGGGAGCGCCGCCACCTTTGCGGCGAGGTCGTCCCATGCGGCGCGAGGGAAGATCGCAAGGCAGTTGTCCAGCCAGCGGGAGACAAAGGCGCCGTCGTCGAGTTGGGCGCGGAAGCGCGCAGGGACGGCGACCCGTCCTTTGCCGTCGATCGTATGGCGGTATTCGCCAGTAAACACGTTGATCCCCCTCCGCGTGGCCCTCGGGGGTGGGTACCCCCACCTCACCCCACTTGCAACCACTTCTATGCATTCTGCCCCCACCTCCCCCACTTGTCAAGGGCCGCAAAGGGCACGAGGGGCGAGCGCGCACGGGGGTGCGAGGTTGCCGTAGGGCCATGAGGGGCGGGGGCGGCGGGCGGCATCCGCCTGGGTGTGAAGCCGGCGAGATGGTCTGTAAGCCGGGTTCTGTCCCCCCTTGCGGGAGGGACGGCCATCCATCTAGGCCACTGATTGCTCAGTGGCTCGAGCGATCAACCCGAGGACCCTGGCGGTGCGCCAGTTCCAGCCACAAGGGCTGAAACGTCCTCCTATTTGACCTTGCTCCAGGCAGAGTTTGCCGCGTTTCACCCCACCAGCGAGCCGAAGCTCGCGGTGGACTCGTCTCTGTGGCACTAGTCCGCGCCTCGCGGCGGACGGGCGTTACCCGCTGCCTTGCACCTTGGAGCCCGGACTTTCCTCGAGCGCACCCGAAAGCTCGCTCGCGACCGTCCGACCATCTCGCCGGAGGGGGAGTCTAGCGCGCCGCGACCTCCAAGACGAGCCCATCGAAACCAACAAGCACCCCATTGGGGAGACGCGCGGATAGTTCCTGATAGTCAAGATCGTGATCAAGGTGGGTGAGGATTGCGAGTCGTGGCCCCAACGCGGCGATCAGGGCGAGTGCCTCCTCCACCGTCTGATGCGTTGGGTGTGGGAGATCACGAAGTGCAGAGACGATCAGCGTGTCCAATCCGCGCAGTCGCTCCCGCGATGCTGGCGAGACGGCAGAGACATCAGTGAGATAGGCAATCGCACCACTTCGCCACCCGTGCGCTGGTCGACGGCCGTGAATCAGCGGGATCGCCTCGAAGGCACGTCCGCCGAGCTGCACATGCGGCACCGCCTCCATCAGGCGCAGCGAGGGGATGCCGTGACCGGGTGCAGTCCGACCGTCAAAGGCGTACTCCCATCGGCGCAAAAGCTCCGTGCACGTCTCAGGTCCCGCGCCAACATCGAGCACCTCTTCTTGCGCGTCGGTGTAGGCACGCAGCTCGTCAATGCCACCTGTGTGGTCGACGTGAATGTGGGTGATCAGCGCACCGTCCAATCGCGTGATCCCGCTGCGCATCGCCTGCTGTCGAAGGTCCATACCAGGATCAATGATCACCGCTCGTGACGTTTCAGTCGCGGCATCGTGCCACTGCATCAACAACGAGCTGCGAAGTCGCTGATTGCGCACATCTTTTGAGATGCAGACGTCGCAACGACAGCCGACCCTTGGTACGCCACGCGAGGCCCCAGTTCCAAGAAGCGTCAGCGTGGTCGCAGAACCGCTTGCTCCCCCGTCGTCGCTCGCACGATCCCCCTGCAACGAAGCCCCCCGCGCGCGTGCAACGTCATCGGGTCGACGTACCACCCACGCAGGACCACCTCGGAGCGCGCGATCAAGCCCTTCGTTGGCAAGCGCATCGGCTTGATGATTCTCTTCGCGTGGAACATGGGTCGCGCTCCACACGGCAAATCGTGTGAGACGCGCGCGCGCCTCATCGCAGAGCGGCGCGAGCTTCGCGTCACGCACCATCCACCGCGCATTGAGCTGTTCGACAACGAGCTTGCTGTCAAGGAGGAGTTGCAATTCAGATGCTCCAAGCTCAGCAGCAAGTTCAATGGCCGAGATGACCGCCTTCCACTCCGCAACGTTGTTCGTGGTTGTCCCGATCGCGGCGGAGATCGTGGCATCAGGCTGCGCGGAAGGGTGATCGGCTCCGTCACGCGACGCGTCGTAGAGCGCAACGCCGATGGATGCTGGGCCCGGATTCCCTCGGCAGGCGCCGTCCGTTCGAGCGATTAGCGCGCGCATCGCGCGCTAGCCGCGAGAGCCCATCGCCGTAGAAACCTCGAGGATCGCCTTCGTGATGTTGATCCCGCGAGGGCAGGCGTCAACGCAGTTGAAGGTGGTGCGACAGCGCCAAACACCGTCTTCGTTGCTCAAGATGTCTAGGCGCTCCTCTGCTCCTTGGTCACGTGAGTCGAAGATGAATCGGTGTGCGTTGACGATCGCAGCAGGACCAACATATTCAGGTTGCGCCCAGAAGCTGGGGCATGAGCTCGTGCAGGCGGCGCAGAGAATGCACTTGGTGGTGTCGTCGTATACGTCCCGCTGCTCTTGGGACTGCAGGCGCTCCCCTGTCCCCTCGGGCTCGTCTGCAACGAGGAATGGAAGGACGGAACGGTACTTGCCGAAAAACTCGTCCATGTCTACGACGAGGTCCTTGACAACGGGGAGGCCGGGGAGCGGTGCAACGCTGATGCTCTTGCCGAGCTGCTCAACGCGAATCTTGCAGGCGAGGCGGTTGCGGCCGTTGATCAGCAGCGCGTCAGAACCACAGACACCGTGCGCGCATGAGCGTCGGAAGGTGATGCTCCCGTCGAGCAGCTCCTTTGCACGCGTGAGCACATCGAGAACACGATCCATCGGCTCAACGGGCACTCGATACTTCTCCCAGTGAGGGGCGGTGTCCTTCTCGGGATCGAATCGCTGGATCTTCAGTTCAACTTCCATCAGGCCACCTCTAGTAGACACGCGGCTTCGGCTCAAACTTGGTGATCGTCACCGGCTTGTAGTCAATCTTGGTTGCTGGAGCATCGTCAGCGCCGCGCCAGACCAGCGTATGCGCAAGGTACTTCTCGTCATCGCGCTCAGGGTAGTCCTCACGGCTGTGTGCGCCACGCGACTCCTTGCGCGCCAAAGCCGAGACTGCGGTCGCCTCGGATGCATCGAGCAGGTAGCCGAGTTCGCGCGCTTCGAGAAGGTCGGTATTGAAGACGCTCCCCGTGTCCTCCACGCGCACTCGCTGGTACTCACCCTTCAGCCGTTGAATCTCCTTCACCGCGTTCGTGAGGAGTGTCTCGTCTCGATAGACGCCAACGCCCTCCATCATCACGTCAGCCAGCGCTCGGCGGATCTCTGCAGGTCGCACACCCTCAGGTCGCGTGGAGAGGGCGAGCATCTCGTCGCGAATCGCCCGCTCGGCCCCTGCAACGTGCTTCGGGGCGGTGGTTGTCTTGCAGATCTCAGCCATGCGCTTCCCCGCTCGCTTCCCAAAGACGAGAAGGTCCACGAGCGAATTCGTGCCGAGGCGATTCGCACCGTGGACGCTGACACAGGCAACCTCACCGGCGGCGAAGAGGCCAGGGACGACGCCGCCCGCGGCGTTCGCAAGCACCTCAGTCTCAAGATTGGTCGGCACGCCGCCCATCGCGTAGTGCGCCGTTGGCTGCACGGGGACGGGCTCGCTGATCGGCTCAACACCCTGATAGACGCGCGCGAAGTCGGTGATGTCTGGAAGCTTCTCCTCAATGACCTTGCGACCAAGATGGCGCACGTCGAGGAAGACGTAGTCCTTGCCGTTGATGCCACGGCCGGCTCGGATCTCCTGATACATGGCGCGCGAGATCATGTCACGCGGCGCAAGCTCCATAAGCTTCGGCGCATAGGTCTCCATGAACCGCTTCCCTTCGCCGTTCAACAGGTAGCCACCCTCGCCACGCGCCGCCTCAGAGAGAAGAATGCCGATCCCGACGATGCCTGTTGGGTGGAACTGATAGAACTCCATGTCCATCAGAGGAACGCCGTGACGCCAGGCGAGAGCCATGCCATCGCCAGCGAGCGAATGCGCGTTGGAGGTCACGCGCCATGCGCGCCCGTACCCGCCAGTTGCAAGCAGCACCGCCTTGGCACGCAGCACGTGCAGTGAGCCATCCGCGATCTTGTAGCCGACCACGCCTCTGCAGCGTCCACCCTGATCTGCACTGCCTCCCTCAAAGAGGAGATCAACAACGTGGTACTCGTCATAGAACTTGACGCCCGCCTTGATGCACTGCTGGTAGAGCGTCTGCAGGATCATGTGCCCAGTGCGGTCGGCGGCGTAGCAACTCCGTCGCACTGGTCCTTCACCGTAGTTCCGCGTGTGGCCGCCGAATCGTCGCTGATCAATCTTTCCGTCTGGCGTGCGATTGAACGGGAGGCCCATGCGCTCCAACTCAATCACCGCAGGGATCGCTTCGCGTGCGAGGACCTCGGCGGCATCTTGGTCGGTCAGGTAGTCACCACCCTTGATGGTGTCGAACATGTGCCACTCCCAGTGGTCCTCTTCCACGTTGCCAAGAGCGGCGCATACGCCACCCTGCGCCGCGCCCGTGTGTGAGCGCGTCGGATAGAGCTTGGTGAGGACGGCGGTCGGGATCCCTTCGCGCGCAAGCTCAAGCGCCGCCCAGAGTCCAGCGCCGCCCGCTCCAACAACGATCGCGTCAACGTCGATCTGTCCCGCGTCTGCTCGAAGTGCACTACTCATGTCGCCCCCTAGTCAAACGGCAGCGCGATGACAACCTGGGTGCCTAGAACAAAGAGGATCAGTGCAAGCAGATACAGGGCTCCGAGTGCCACGCTGCGAATGCGCGACGGAACGTAGTCCTGCACGACGGTGCGCATGCCAAGGAATCCGTGCACGAGTACTGCCATCAGCATCCCCCAGTCGAGCGCACGCAGGGCAACGGAGTTCCATCGCGTCTGTCGCACCCACTCTGCACTCTGGTCTGCAGGGTCAAAGACGAAGTGCGTCATGGTGAAATGCGCCAACGCGAGCACAAAAAGCGCGAGTGAGCTGATGCGGACGGCGTACCAGACATACAGATCCACCTTCGAGCCGGTGGGACGTGGGCGCCCAGAGATTGAATACTTCTGCACGCTCATCCGACGGCCTCCCAGATCGGCTTCAGGATGATGTACGCGCCGGGGAGCCCGATTGCGAAGAAGAGAATCCATACGATGCGCCAGAGTTGGCGATGATATGCGGTAAGCGCGGGCCAGAAGTCCATTACCACGATGCGCATTCCGTTCAGCGCGTGATAGAAGAGCGCCGCACCGAGAAGGGTCTCCGCCACTCGTCCGGGCGGACTCGAGTAGATCTGGCCGAGAAAGTCATAGGCCTCTGGGTTTGCGCCGATCAGCCAGATGTCAATGACATGAAGGATGATGAAGAGCCAGACGCCAATTCCTGAGAGTCGGTGGAATGCCCAGGCCGCCATGCCCTCGCCGCCACGGTATGAGGGATAGCTGCGAAGTTTCTGGGGCGAAGCGAGCGGTCCAGATCCTCGCGACACGGGCAACTCCCCTCTGCTGCGGCGGGCGGCTCTGCCGCTCCGTTACCGTTGTCTACATCCTAACCGCGACGGTTCGGACCTGCACGCGTACACTCCCCCAAGACAACTCGGGCGGGTGCCCGTCATCAGCAGATGGAGGCGAGATGAAACTGCACGAGGCAGAGGCCCGCGAACTCCTTCGTCGCGCTGGGCTCCCCGTTCCTGACGGTGAGGTCGCGACAACCCCAGCCGCCGCGCGAGCCACTGCAGAGCGACTCATTGCTGGCGGCGCCACACAGGTTGTCATCAAGGCCCAGGTGCTCGTTGGCGGACGCGGCAAGGCTGGCGGCGTCAAGCTCGCCGGGAGCGCCGAAGAGGCGGAGAAGATTGCAGCGCAGATTCTGGCACTCACCATCAAAGACCTCCCAGTGCGTCGCGTGCTGGTTGCTCCCGCGGCGGAGATCCTCCGCGAGATCTACCTCTCCGCACTCATCGATCGAAGCAGCCGCGGCATTCTTCTCATGGCATCAGCCGCTGGCGGGATGGAGATTGAAGAGGTCGCCGCAAAAGATCCAAGTGCGATCATTCGCGAGAACGCGCATCCGCATGCAGGACTCCTCCCCTTCCAGGCGCGACGCCTCGGGCTCCGCATCGGTGCACGCGGCGATCTCCTCAAGCAGTTTGTCGCAATCGCAACGGGACTCGTCCGCGTAGCGCGCGAATCTGATGCTGATCTCGTTGAGGTGAACCCCCTCGCTGTTGTTCCGGCTCCCGAACTTCAAGGCGGTGAGCGACTCGTCTGCCTAGATGCAAAGGTCACGATTGACGACTCCGCACTCGACCGACACCCTGAGCTTGAGGCATGGCGCGACACGGATAGTGAAGATCCCATTGATCGCGAGGCTCGCGAAATGGGAATCGCCTACATCCGACTCGACGGCAGCATTGGCTGCATGGTCAACGGCGCAGGGCTTGCCATGACCACCCTCGACCTTGTGACGCGTGCGGGCGGCACGCCAGCAAACTTCCTGGACATTGGTGGCGGTGCTCGCGCAGACAAGGTTGCTGCCGCCATGCGCATCATCCTCGCGGACACAGGGGTTAAAGCAATCCTCGTCAACATCTTTGGCGGCATCACGCGTGGCGATGAGGTTGCGCGCGGACTCATCGAGGCACGTGACCAGCAAGCGCGCACCGTCCCGATGGTGGTGCGCATCGTTGGCACAAACGCGAAAGAGGCGGCGGAGCTTCTCACCGCGGGTGGATTCGCAACGGCATCAAGTCTTGATGAAGCGGCGGAGAAGGCGGTGGCTCTCGCCGCAGGAGGTGCAGCATGAGCATCCTGGTTGGACCGCAGACTCGTCTCGTTGTTCAAGGACTCACCGGTCGCGAAGGCGGCTTCCACGCTGCGCAAATGGCGGCATACGGCACCAAGATTGTCGCCGGTGTGACTCCAGGTCGCGGCGGAGAACACGCACTTGATGGCAGAGTCCCAATGTTTGACACCGTGGTCGACGCGGTGCGCGAAACGGGTGCGAACACTAGCTGCATCTTTGTCCCAGCTGCGGGCGCCGGCGATGCAATTGCAGAAGCGGCTGAGGCTGGCATCAAGGTCATCTTCTGCATCACTGAAGGGATCCCCGTGCATGACATGGTTGGTGCGCTCGCTATCGTGCGCGCGCATGGCGCACACCTGATTGGCCCGAACTGCCCCGGTGCAACATCACCGGGCGCAAACGGGAGCGGCACCAAGGTTGGCATCATCCCTGCCTCGATTCATCTTCCCGGCGACGTCGGCGTGGTGAGTCGATCAGGAACGCTGACCTACGAAGCGGTGCAGTCAATGACGGATGCAGGCATCGGTCAATCCACCTGCCTCGGCATCGGTGGCGACCCGATCATCGGCACCACATTCCGCGAGGCACTCGAGCTCTTTGCTGCAGATCCAGCCACGCGCGCCATCGTCGTGATCGGGGAGATCGGTGGGTCTGCCGAGGAGGAGGCGGCCGCCTGGGCTGCCGAGAATTTGAAGCACCTTCCACGCGTCGCATTTATCGCTGGACGTGCCGCCCCAGAGGGGCGACGCATGGGTCACGCGGGGGCGATCGTCTCCGGCGCCTCAGGGCGGGCGGTGGACAAGATCGCGGCCCTTGAGGCTGCCGGCTTCAAGGTGGCTGGCTCCCCTACTGAACTCCCCCGCCTTCTCCTCGAGGCTGGCTACAAGAAGTCCTAGCCGACGAACGACGCGCGACGCGCGCTCGGCGCTGCCGGCGTTAGCGAATCCGCAGTTCTGTCGGGTCTCCATAGCCGAGTCGCCTCCACGCGGGGCCACCTGGCGCCTCAA
>JAYQPX010000022.1:0-16686 GCA_038145565.1 Chloroflexota bacterium
CATAAACACATCTCAACAATCCCACCAAATTATCTGCAACGCCAGACGGGGAGGCGCTCTCGCCCGGCGATGGCTCAGGCCCGAGCGAAACCACAAGGTCGACACGGCTCCCATTCGCCACCTGGAGTCCCGCTCGCGGATTCTGCTGCAGCACGCTCCCCAGCGGAGCATCTGGAGACCAGGTGGATATCACCTGACCGAGCCGTAGGTTTGCAGCGCGGAGTCGTTTTGACGCCTCCTCTTCCGTGGCGCCGAGCAGATCAGGGACAACCGCAAGTCCGCTCCCTGCCACCACGCGCACTTCGATCACGCTATCGAGCGGAACGAGTGTTGATGGGTCGGGCGACTGCGAGAGGATGGTGTCAACGGGGAGCGACTCGGAGGTGACACGCTCGGTCACCTTGATGCGCAGCCCGAGCTGTTCGGCAATGGGGATCGCCTCTGCGAGCGTGAGTGACGTGATTGGCGGCACCTTGACGTTGTCGTCTGGCCCAGCACCCGCGTTGATGAGGCGCAGCCCGAAGATCACCGCGGCGAGCAGCAGCAGGACCGTCACCGCAACGCCAGCGATCGTGAGCAGTGTGGTGCGCAGCGGCATCGCCTCTTCGTCGTCAAACCGCGAGCTCTCGTCAAATGGATCGGCTGGCATCTCTGGTTCGCCTGGTCCCGCCTCTCCCGCGACTCGCGCCACGCGCGTCCCGGCGAGTGCGCGCGGCGCACCCGCCGCAGGTCCAACCGCGCGCGGCGGAATTGAAGTTCGTCCAACCTTGACCACATACGACTCCAGCGCATCTGCAACAAGCGTGGCGCTCTGTGTCCGCTTCGCTGGATTGACAGCGAGCAGCTTCACGGTGATTGCTTCAAGCTCCTCAGGGATGTCCGGACGCAGCGCGCGCGGTGATGGAACTGCATCATCTGCACTGCGCAGCGCGGGACGTCGGCCCGTGAGTAGTTCGAAGAGAACAACGCCGAGCCCGTAAAGATCTGATGACGATGTGGCGGGCGCACCAGCGGCAACCTCGGGCGCTACATAGTGCGCGGTTCCAGCAGGTGTTGTAGATCCTTTCGTTCCGGTCGGAAGCCCATCTTCGAGGATTGCATGTGCAATTCCGAAGTCTGCGATCTGCGCTCGACCTTCGCGGCCAATCAGAATGTTTCGAGATGAAACGTCACGGTGAATGATCCCGCGCTGATGTGCCGCTGCTAATCCGCGCGCAACCTGTGCCGCAATTGCGGCGGCGCGGCGGGGAACGAGTGGCCCAACGCGTCGCAACATTGAGGCAAGATCTTCCCCGTCAACAAACTCCATGATGATCGCAGGCGCCTCGCCTTCAGCGGTGACATCGAATACTGCCGCGACGTTTGGGTGCGCAATGATTGCTGCGGCGCGGCCCTCTGCGCGGAATCGCGCGGTGGCGTCAGGAGATGTGGCGAGCGCGCCACGGAGCACCTTCACCGCCACATCCCGACCGAGCACTTCGTCGGTTGCGCGGAATACTGAAGCTGCGGCGCCATCGCCGATTTGTTCT
Organism: Chloroflexota bacterium; assembly: GCA_038145565.1. GTDB lineage: Bacteria > Chloroflexota > Limnocylindria > Limnocylindrales > Limnocylindraceae > Limnocylindrus. The sequence goes on from JAYQPX010000022.1 coordinate 1,530, forward strand.
TGCAGTCGATATCTTCCTGCAACGAGATCGCCAGGCTTGAGGCGAACCTCGGACGTGCCGCTCAACTCTCCCCGTCCCTAATGTGTGTTGCGAGGGCCGCGCGCAAGTTGGTGCCATAGGTTGGGTGCTCAAGCGCAAGGTCAAGATTTGCGCGCAGCCAGCCTTCAGGTGCGCCGACGTCGTATCGCGTGCCGCTGAACTTGTAGCCAGCCACCGGCTGGTCTGCCGCGAGCGCTTGGATGGCGTCGGTGAGTTGAATCTCCCCGCCCGCGCCGTGCTGCGTCCGCTCAAGCGTCTCGAAGATCTTTGGGCTCAGCACGTAGCGGCCCACGATCGCCAAGTTAGATGGCGCATCTGCAGGTTCGGGCTTCTCAACAAGGCCGCGGAGCGGAATGATCCGGCCGCCATCGGACGAGGGGAGCGTGGGGTCAGGTTCCACGATTCCATATCGTCGGGTCTGGTCCGCCGCGACTTCCATCAGCGCCACGAATGAGGCGCTGCTCGACTCAAAGGCCTTGATCAGCTCACCGAGCGCCGGCTTCCGGCCGATGATCAGATCGTCTGGGAGGACCACCGCGAACGGCTCACGCCCTACGGCGTCGCGTGCCATCAGTACCGCATGCCCGAGTCCGAGCTGCTCTTTCTGACGCACCGTCACAAGGTGCACCATGTCGGCCACAGCACGAACCGCGCGCAGGTGTTCAATGTCTCCGCGGGCCTCAAGGACCGCCTCAAGATCGGTCGCGCTGTCAAAGTGATCCTCAATCGAGCGCTTATGTTCGCTCGTGACAAGGATCACCCGCTCAATCCCAGAGGCGATCGCCTCCTCAATGGCGTACTGAATGACGGGGCGATCCACGACGGGGAGGAGCTCTTTCGGCACCGCCTTGGTTGCGGGCAGGAAGCGAGTTCCCCATCCGGCGACGGGAAAGACTGCGGTGCGAATCTTCATCAACTCCTCCGTGCGGCGCTACGCACGAGGATAGCAGTCGTCCGCTGGTGCGCTCTCACCCGCGAACCCAACGCAAGGCGGCACGGAGCGGCGCGCCGACGAGCGGGAGGCTGATCTCGCTCGGTTCGTCAACGCTCGCGAGGAAGCCGATGAGGAGTAGTGCCGCACCGAGCAGCTTGCCGAGCGCATAGGCCTCCGTGGATCCCCCTCGATTGAGTGTGTCGGTGAGGCTCGGGAGAAACGCGCCGAACGCAATGAGGAGCGTTGCGGGGACGCGCCGATTCAACGTGCCCTCACGCCACGCGCGCCACGCGAGTGGGATGCTACGGAAGAAGTTCACGATGATCGCAACGGGGGCAATCGCGAGATTGAAGAGAAGCTCGTCGCCGCGCTGGTTGGGATCGCTTGAGTACGGCAGCGTTCTCCTCTTTGGCATAAACACATATGCGGAGAAGAGTGCGCCAGTGAGTAGTGCGAGTGCGCCACTCACATTCAAGAGCGGTGTGAGCAGTCGAAGCGATGGCGGAAGTAGCACGGCAACAGGTGCTCCTGTGGCAGGATCGACCGCCCACCCTGGTGTGGGGAGTGTTGCAGTTGCAGCGAGCGGAAGTGCAAGCGCACTCACCACGACCATGAATCCAACTGCGATGCGACTCCAGCGCGGACTCGCAAGATACGAGAGCCATGCGATCGCTACGGCGGCTCCCCACGCGCTCAGAGAATACGCAAGTGCGATCGGTGCAGCGCTCGGATCTTCAAGGCGACGTGCAACGAGGATCGTGAAAAGCCCTGCAAGTGCGAGACAGAGTGCATACCAATAACCGAACCGTGTCTTGGCGAGAAGCAGAATTGTTCCAGCGCCGAGCCAGCCAGCGGTCCACACCGCACCGGTGAGATACCAGATTCGATACAACGGCTGGCTCCATTCCACGAGTTGCGCAACGAACTCCGCCCCTGCCGCTACTGCAAACGCGGTTGCGCCGAGCGCCCAGACGAGCTGATACGGCGCGCGTCGAGTTGCGTACTGATTGAAGAGAAGTGCGGCGAAAAGTGCGGCGAGGAGCGTCGTGGCGGCGGCGATCACGCGCCCTCCGGCCTACGCCGGGATGAACTCGTGCGCGCTCTGATGAAGTCCGTCACAGAGGCCGAGTCCGTTCGCGCCGCCCGGTAGCTGAATCGGTACCGGTCGCATGATCTCGCGCACCTCGCTCTGCTGACAGGTGTACCAGCTGTTTCGAGACATCCAGATGGCGGGGCACTCTGGCTTCTTGCAGAACTGGAATGGGCCCGGGTTAATGGGCGATGCCTGCTCAAATGACGGGGCCACCTCGGTCGCGATGATGTCCAGCACGCTGACACGAAAGGGGGTACCTGCAATCTGTTCGCGACACCCTTCACAGCGAATCCCGCTGTTCTCCGTGATGATCGTCGGAATTTTGATGCCCATGATCTCCATCTGCACATCGTAGCCGAGGGGCCGCCTCGTGTCGGCTCGCTCGCGCTCGCGGCGAGGCTCACCGTATTTGATGCGGGGGGCTACCCTATGCAGATGAGCCAGCAGCGCGGCCGAAGAATTCGCGGGGTAGTCTCACTCGGCACGGGCGTCGCCGTCTTGGTCGCGCTCGGATCGTCACTCCTCTACTTCCTCTGGGTTGCCAGCATCAGAAACTCGGACCAGATCGGGCAGCTTTCGATCGGGACGTTCGTCGTGGGGCTCGCCTGTGCCTTCGCCGCCTTGATGCTCGCCTTCAGCATGATCCGAGCAATCCGACGAGCCGAAGATGGGCGCGCCCTCCTCGCTGCACTCCTCGCTGGCGGCTTTGCGATCGCCGCCGCACTCGCGCTTGCAGCCTCCGACGTCCTCGGCAAACTCGCCGCGTGAACCGAGCGGGTGATAACCTCCCGATCTCACGCCCCTATCGTCTAGAGGCCTAGGACGCCACCCTTTCAAGGTGGAGATCACGGGTTCGAATCCCGTTGGGGGCACCACACGTCCAAGACGAGCCGCTGCGCTCGTGCCATCCTGAGCCCATGCCGATTAGCGTCCTCGCATTTCTCATCTACGCGCTCCTTCTTCTCGCGGGGCTCGGCCTCACCCTTGGGCCAATCGTGGAGCAGGCAACCGCGGCGCCCGTCACCCTGCAGGGTGTCGTCTGGATGGCGCTCATCGCCGCCGCAATCTTCAGCGTCACCCTCGTCCTCCAGCGTAAGGAGGCCGGGCGAGGCTTTGCGATCGGCCTCTCTACCGTTCTGATTCCAGCAGGCCCACTGATCGCCTTGACCGTCGGCAACTGGCTCCCTGGCCTTCCCCCGATACTGTTCGCACTGCTTCTCATCCGCGGGCTGCGCGGCGGCGCGGCGCGCAACTGGTTGAACGAGCAATAGGAGGCGGACACGATGAGCACAAGCGAACGACCAAAGAGCCTCGCCATAAACGGAACCTTTGATCTTCCCCTTGATGTACATCTCCACACGCTGCTCTCACCAGATTCGGCGGTCCCAGTTGACGTGTACCCGGCGCTTGCGATCGCGCTTGGCATGCCGCGCATTGCGATCACCGATCACCTTGACTTTGACCCGCGGGAGCCAGGCGCATCCCTTGCGCCACATCAACGTCGCGTTGACGTCGTCAACGAGCTGCGTCAGAAGTTCGGCGATCAAATCGAGATTCTTCTCGGCGTAGAGATCACCTACGAGCGCGCGTATGAGCAGGATATCCGCGAACACCTGCAACGCTACCAATACGACCTTACGATCGGGAGCGTCCATCCAGGGATTGACTCTCCGTTCAAACGATCACGAACTGCCGTGTTTGCGGGGAGTGATGCGAACGTAACCGCGCCGTACTTTGATGAAGTTCTTGGCGCGGTTGAGAGCGGCCTCTTCGACATCCTTGGTCATGCCGACTACGTTCGCAAGTACGTCTATCCGCATATCGATACCGACCGTTTTGAGGCGGCGCCTGAGCTCTACGAACCGTTCTTGCAGGCGCTGGTAAGAACGGGCACCGCGCTTGAGATCAATAGTTCTGGCTGGCGACAGCGCACTGGAATCTGCTATCCGCTCCCGCAGGCCGTTGCGCGGTATAAGGAGATTGGCGGTCGCTACATCGTCACGGGTTCTGATGCGCACGAACCAGACTGGTTTGCACTGAATTTTGACCGCGCCCGAGCGCTACTTCTCGAGCACGGGTTTGATGAGCTCGTCACGAAGCGATGGGAGCGTGCCGGTGAACGCTGGCCCGTACCTAAAGCGCGCTGACTGCGCATAACACGCGGTTTCTATCCTGCACGAGTGATTCAATCAGGCGGAAGAGTTGGATCCGCGCTCGAGAATCCTCGCTCAACGGCGAGCGCGATGCCGCCTCGTTGATCAACCAGCACATACGCTCGAATGACATCGAGTGAGTCGCCACTCGGAATCTCCATGCTCGGACGAACGTCATCGGTGACGATGAGCCAATAGACGCCGCTGAGGGACGGTGCGTCACTCCCTGCGGTCGTCAGTGTGATCAGCCGCACCCGTGGCGACGCGCCAACGGGCGCATCGGCAGTGCGCGCCGCGCGAACCGCGCTCTGTGGTGAGATACCAGCCAGCACCGTGTCCGCACTCACCGCCTCCCACCCCGTGGGGAGCGGGAGGTCGAGCGGACGAATGCGATCCGCCTGCACGCGAAGGAGGAGTGCGCCGACGAGAAATGCGACCGTCAGCAACGCCATCACGCGGATCACCTGGCCTCGGCTCACAGGGGTAGCGATCTCTACCCCTGCAGGGGGGAGCGCCGCCTGAGTGCCCTCGTTCTGGCCGTCGGGGCCGGGGTGCTCGTTCGGATGTTGGCTCATGCTGCCATCGTGCCAGAGTTCGCCGCTACGATTCAGCCATGACCACTTCTGGCGCACACCCGACTCCTGCCGAGCGCGCCAGCGCCCTCCCGCGCGACCCGCTCCTCGGCGTCCCGCTGCGACACGTGGTCCGTGATGCGGTCGGTCGCGCACTGCGTCGTGCGATCGCCAACGGCACCCTCTCTGCCCCTGCCGATGCAAACGCGCTCGAGGCTCTCATCCGTGGTATCGAAGTTGAGGTGCCTGCAAGCAGTGAACATGGGGACTACGCCTCAAACATTGCCATGAAGTCTGGAAAGCTCCTTCAACGCGCCCCCGCACAAATTGCTGCGGCACTCGTTGCAGAGCTGGACGCGGAGGCGCAAGAGCGGCTCCATGGTGGCGCAGGCTCGCTCGGACCAATCACGCAGGCCAGCGTTGCGGGCCCAGGATTTCTCAACATGCGCCTCCGCGCCGGACTCCTCGCCGAACTGCTCGACGCAATAATCACCTCACCGTCGGCGTGGGGACACGTCGTGCCATCGGACTCAAATGGGCCGCTCCGCGTCAATGTGGAATTCGTCTCCGCAAACCCAACTGGGCCGCTCACGGTCGGTAATGCGCGTGGTGCATTTGTCGGCGACCTCCTCTCGCGCGTCCTTGAGGCAGCTGGGCAAGAGGTAACCCGTGAGTACTATTTCAACGACTTCGGCGAACAGGTGCGCCGACTCGGCGAGAGCGTGATCGCGTTACGTGATGGCGTTCCAGTTGCAGAGGATGGATACAAAGGTGACTACGTTGGCGAACTCGCCGCAGCCATCCCCGCTGATGTTGCAGCGCGCGCTGCAGAGGCACGTGAGACACATCGCACTGACCCTGATCGCGACGAGGTTGCCGTCATCGGCAAGTGGGCATCAGAGCGCATTCGTATCGGTATTCAGTCTTCGCTCGCCGCGCTCGGAGTGGATTTTGATGTGTGGCGCTCGGAAGGATCGCTTTACACAGACGGGCATGTCGATCGCGCCATTGAAAAGCTTCGCGTGGCTGGTTGGCTTGAAGAGCGCGACGGCGCACTCTGGTTCAAGAGCACAGCGTTCGGTGATGACAAAGACCGTGTGATCAAGAAGTCCACGGGCGCATACACGTACTTCGGATCAGACATTGGCTACGTCGAGGAGAAGTTCGGCCGCGGTTTTGATCATCTGGTGTATGTCTGGGGTGCGGATCATCACGGCACCGTTGCCCGAGTGCGCAATGCAGGCGAGGCGCTCGGATACCAAAAAGATCGAATCGAGATGCTTCTTGTAGCCTGGGTGCGATTTGTTCGCGACGGCGTAGAGATGAGCATGTCTAAGCGTGCGGGAACATTTGTGACGCTTGATGAGCTGCTCGAAGAGATTGGTGTGGATTCTGCACGTTGGTACTTTGCATCCCGCAGTGCGAGCACCGCGATTGACTTCGACATCAAGGCAGCTACAGCACGCAACACTGAGAATCCTGTCTATTACGCGCAGTACGCGCATGCGCGGATGCAATCGATCTTGCGCAAGGCGGCCGCTGAAGGGCTGGCCACGGCACCTGTCATTGGGGATCTTCTAGACAACGAGTCGAGTGCAGATGCTGTGTTGGCGCGAGTGATCGTTCGACTCCCTGAAGTCGTAGAGGATGCTGCGGCGCATCATGAGACGCAGGGCGTGACGTCGTACGCCACTGAGCTCGCCACCGCCTTCTCCGCCTTCTATCGCGATGCGAAGGTCGTGGACAGCAGTGCCCCTGAACTCTCCGGCAAACGGCTGCGGCTGGTCCAGGCGGCCGCAACCAGTCTCGCCGCATCGCTCCGCCTCCTCGGGATCTCCGCCCCCGCCGAGATGTAGGCCTGCGCTCAGGTCGAGCGCGAGAGGACCCCGAGCCGTAGCAGGCCCTTTGGCGGTAAGGGCCCCTGGACATAGGTGGGCCCGAAGGATTGCGAAGTCTTTACCTGGCTGCCCAATGGAGATTCACCCACGAGGAAGATGATGGAAGTCGGTTCACTGGACCTCCCTCCTGAGAACCGACCTCCAGCCAGGCGGGGGCGATGGGCATTGACCCCGCCTGGCACACCCCTCCGTACGACGCCTGCGGGTGGCGCGTGGGAGAATAGGTTGATGGAACTCACCTACTACGGACGAAGCTGCGTCCGAATTCGAGGACGCGAGGCAACGATCGCCTACGACCCGTATACCTCCATCGTGGGGCCAACCGGTCGCGGGATCACGGCGGACATCGTCACCCTCAGCCACCCAGATGACGCGCCGCTCGCCCGCGTGAAAGGCCGCCTCGCACCGCGCGACGGACGCACCCCCATCGCCACCAGCCTGGACAACGCTGTCGTCTTGGAGGGTCCAGGCGAATACGAAGTGAAGTCGGTTCTCATCACAGGGATCCGTAGCTACCGCGATAGCCATCGCGGCAGTGCAGCGCGACACAACACCGTCTTCTACGCAGAGATCGACGGCATCCACGTTGTGCACCTTGGCGACCACGCCGAAGGGTTCTCCACCGATCAGATCAAAGAGCTCCCAGGCGCGGACATTGTGCTCATCCCAGTCGGAGGAGCACTAAGCGCTGAGGCAGCATCGGCGCTCATCAACCAGCTGGGTCCCAAGGTCGTCATCCCAATGCCGATGACCGATGACGTTGCCAAAGCGAACGCCGCCGTCAAGGCCTTCTGTAAAGAGGAAGGGCTCATCACACCGCCAACCGCACAGCCAAAACTCACGATCACGATCTCGGGTCTCCCAGAGGAGACGACCACCATCGTGGTGGAGCCGCGTGGCGAGGCCTTCGGCGCTGAATAGCCCCCTATCTCACCGCGGAGGACGAGACAGACTGATGGCACAACTCCTTGATCTAATCTCAGGGAGCGGCGCGTCAGCGCCACAGAGCACGGAGGACGCAGGTGCAGGACGGAGTTTTTGGCGGTGATGACTTTGGTAGCGGAGACGATCCGGGTGGCGACGGTGGGCCGCTCGACCTAAACAACAGCGGGTCTGGGCTTGACGAGTTTGTCCTCTTCGCTGCAATCACTGAAGATCAGCGACGACGCGAGGAGAAGCGCGCGGCGAAGGCCGCACTCGCTGAGCAGAAGGGCGTGGCGCGTTCGTCTGGCTGTCTCTTGCCCGTCGTTGCAGTTGCGCTGCTGGTGACGCTGCTCGCTAGCTAGAGAGTCGGGATTCAATCGACGCGCGCTGCCAGCCGCCGCGAATGCTCAAGACATTCGGATCGCCCCCCGCACGCAGCGCGGCATCTGGAACGAGCCCCACAATCTCGCTTTCGCCGAGCTGAACGTTGAGCGCACGCGCCTCACGCTCGGCACGGTCACGAATGCTGTGCAGTGTGATTCCGGCTTTGGCAGCGCCGATCACGTCGTGCAAATTCATTGAGAGCTGTGCGCTGTGAACGCTTGGCAGCGCAAAGCCGAGCGCTTGCAGGTTCGGCACTCCCCCCGACGCGCTCCCCCGCATTGATGCGGCAGCGCTCCGCGCCGCGCGGAGAAGTTCCGCCTCTGGCGCACCCGTAAACTCAATGTTCCATGCCGCCATCAGTGGGCGGACGCCGACCGCAACAGCACCGGCAGTGGTATGCGGCGCTGCGGGACCCTCATCAGGTTCGTGCCCAGGAATTCGCTGTCGTGATGCAAGTTCCTCAAATCCACCGCGTCGAATCTCTGGAAGCGCGCGTCGCGCTTCAGAGCGTGCGACTGCGCCGTAGAAGTGCACCGGGAGGTCGAGGTCCGCGGCGAGCGCACGACCAAGCGTGCGCGCTGCGGCTATTGCGCCGCGCTCATCACCAGCGGGACCAAGCGGCACGATTGGGACCACGTCGATCGCGCCGATCCGTGGATGGACCCCGCGGCCCGCGCCGCTCTTTGCAGGCGACGCAAGGTTGATCGTTGCCACCGCAAGCCTCGCCAGCGCGCGTGTTGCGAGGATGAGCGCATCGGCTTCGCCGACGTAGGTGTAGACGCTGCGGTCATGATCTGCATCGTGGTGAACATCGAGCAGGTGCACCCCTGGCGAACCTGCGACCACCGACGTAAAGGCGGCGAGGATTGATGCGTCTCGCCCCTCGCTGACGTTCGCAACCACCTCATACGGTGGGAGCACTGAGGGCACGCGTCCGTTCACTCCAGGACTCGGCGCATCACGGGCCAGCGTCCATCCGGCCCAGTGGCCGCTACGGCAAAGCCGAGACGCTCCCAGAAGCGTTGCGTCGCCGAGGAGGTGGCCTCCGCATCAAGCGCCGCGGCTGTTGTTGGCTCTTCGGGGTACGCCTCAACCGCGGCGAACCCTGCACTGTTTAGTCGCGTCAACACCCCTTCGACAAGCGCGCTCCCGAGCGCGCTCCCACGTGCCGCCGGGATCACCGAGATACACGTCACCACCGCGGGCGGTGGCGTGGAGGGGAGATCTGGATAGCGATCTCGGAGTCGTTGCGCGCGAGGAAACGCAGAGAGTGGGCCAGCCTGGCAGTACGCAACCGGCTCGCCCTTTGCGAGCAGAATCCAACCCATTGGTCCACTGATCGGAAGTTGCCGCGTCAGGAGTCGCAACTTCGCCGGCTGCCCGGGCACCGCCGCTGCATCACGAAGCGCCTCTTCACGTGTTGGCGCCTTTGGTGCAAACGGATTGAAGACTGGAGCTTCGCTCTCCTCTGCGCCGAGAAAAGCGGCGAGTGCCGCCTTGCCGCCCGCAGGGGCAGTGGCGCGCGGCGTCACGGTTGTGGATCGCGCATCAATGCGGGCCGCCTTACTCCCTTTGTCTGCGTCCTCCCACCAGGTGCAGGTGCCGTGATCGGCATCATCGCGAGTGCACGGTGGGACGAGCGCCAGGTCGTCGGCGCTCTCCACGCCGATCAGCTCAAAGCCACCGCCGATGTCAATCCTCATCGTCTGGGATACTAGCCCGCATGGGAACTCATGCGTCAGAAGAGAGTGAGAGGCTTGGACCGATCAACGTTCGCGCCTGGCTTGCTGGAGCGGTCGGCGTGGCGATCGGTCTCATCACCGTCGCGGTGATCGCAGTTGCCGCCGGAGCCCTCTAGGCCCCAGCGGCATCCTGCAGCTCAGCAGCGTTTGATCAGCGCCGTGCTACGCGGCGTGCACTCTTTTGTGCTCCACCAAGTGTGCGCATCACTCGGGATGCAAGTGCGCTGAAGGCTCGGCCGATCAGCGAACCGAAGAGTCCTCCGAGCAGTGCGATCGGAGCACCGATCACTGCGATGTTGATCGCGGCAACGATCACCGCTCGCCCAACATTGATCAAGTTTGCGATGGCGCTACTGATCTCGTACCCAAGATCAAAGTCGCCCGACGCCTCAGCAACAGGAGAGACTGGAAGCGAGAGTGAGACGTTGATGCTCGCCATCTCCACTTGATCCTTCACTCCGCTGAGCTGTGCCTCGTAAGACTCGATGTCGCCCTGGATGCGGCTCAACTCCGATTGCACCGCTACAACGTCTGCAACAGACTCAGCGCGATCAAGAAGTTTGAGGAATGCCGCCTCGCTCGCGCGAAGGTTCTCTAGCCGTGCCTCAAGGTCGAGCACCTGCATGGTGACTTCGTAGCTGCCGATGTCTTCATAAAGAACTTCGCCTTCGCCACGCAGCGATGCCATCACGTCACTGAAGTCTGCGGCGGGGACACGGAGGGTTGCACTGAGATAAAGGTTGTCACCCTCTCCTGATCGGGAGCTCGAGGAGATGTATCCGCCCGCGCTCTCAACGATCGTGGTGACACGTGCGAGCGCATCGTCGGCGTCGGTTACTTCTAGGGAGATGTTGCCGTATCGGACGACGTCGCTTGTGCCATCGCCACGAGCTGATGATGCTGTGTCACCAAACTCAGGGGCCACGCCACCGACGCCGATCTCTTTACCATCCGAATAACTCGGTTCAAACCCACCACCCAGGTTGCTCGCTCCACCAGTCACTCCGAGTCCGGAAATCAGGGCCAGGGCGAGGGCAAGGACGGCACCGAGGACGGCCGGGAAGCCGAGCCGCGTCATCAGGGCACTTCGTGTGTTCATTGATTCACTCCTTCTCTCTGGGCTCAAGAGAGCCCTTCAGCCCTATAACGCCCAGGTTTTGCTGGGGGTTCCAGAGGTGCTCGCCTGAGCACGAAATGAGCGCTAGAAGAGGCCGACGATCTCGCCGCCGCGGGTCACGTCGAGATCGATCCGTTCGCCGCCAGGCACTTTGTTGAGGCCTGGCATCAGGCGCATGTCGCCGCAGATTGCGGTGATGAAGCCTGCCCCTGCCGCCAGCGTGACGCCGCGAACGGGGACTCGGAAACCCGTTGGGCGACCGAGTTTGCTTGCGTCATGGGAGAGCGAGTACTGCGTCTTCGCCATGCAGATCGGAAGCTCACCGTAGCCGAGCTCCTCGAGTCTTGTGAGTCTTTTTGCGGCGGCTGGCGCAATGTCCACGCCGTCCGCGCCATAGATCCGCATGGCGATCGTCTCAATCTTTTTGGCGAGTGGCGCATCGTCGGCGTAGATCGGCGCGTATTTCGCCTCACCTGAGGTGACCGCAGCCCAGACTGCCTCGGCGAGTTCTGCCGCACCCTTGCCGCCCTCAGTGAAGTGAGACGAGATCACTGCGGCACGTGCGCCCGCTGCGAGTGCGACCCGTTTGATCGCCTCGTGCTCTGCTGGTGTGTCGGTTGGGAACTTGTTGATTGCAACAACGGCGGGGATGCCGAAGGCACGGACATTCTCGATCTGCTTCGCAAGATTCTGTGCACCGGCCTCGACCGCCGCGATGTTCTCCTGGTTCAGTGCTGGATCAAGCGGCTTTCCCGCCACAATCTTCCCAACGCCGCCATGCATTTTGAGCGCACGCACCGTGGCTACAATCACTGCAGCGTCTGGTGCAATGCCAGATGCGCGGCACTTGATATCAAAGAACTTCTCCGCACCCATATCTGCGCCGAAGCCGGCTTCGGTCACAACGATCTCGCTTGTTGCAAGTGCCGCTCGATCCGCGATGATGGAGTTATTCCCGTGCGCAATGTTGGCGAACGGCCCTGCGTGCACAAACGCAGGACCCCCTTCAAGCGTCTGCAGCAGATTCGGCTTGATGGCGTCGCGCAGCAGCGCCGCCATGGCGCCGGCAACCTTCAGGTCTTCAGTTGTCACAGGCTTTCCATCGATGGTTTCCGCAACTACGATGCGGCCGAGACGTGCTCGCAAATCGGCAAGATCTGAGGCGAGTGCGAGCACCGCCATCACTTCGCTCGCAACGGTGATCACCGTCTCTGATTCGCGGACCACGCCGTTCTCTTTACCGCCCAGGCCAATGATCGTCTTTCGAATGGCTCGATCACTGATGTCGACGACGCGCGGCCAGGTGATTGCGCGCAGATCAATGCCGAGCGCATTGCCGTGATGGAGGTGATTGTCCAGGAATGCTGCGGCGAGGTTATGCGCGGCGCCAATGGCGTGAACGTCACCGGTGAGGTGCAGGTTGAACTCTTCCATTGGGATCACCTGGCTGTAGCCACCGCCGGCGGCGCCGCCCTTGATGCCGAAGACCGGACCAAGGCTCGGCTGGCGGATCGCCACCGTTGCCTTCTTCCCGATCACGTTGAGCCCCTGCGCAAGGCCGATCGTGGTGGTGGTCTTCCCTTCGCCGAGCGGCGTTGGCGTGATCGCCGTCACCACTACGTACTTGCCGCGCGTGCCGAGCTTCTCCATGCGCTCGATCGCCTCGATGGAGATCTTCGCCTTGGTGCGACCGTATGGCTCCACCTCGTCTGGGGTGAACCCAAGTTCGGCGGCAACCGCTTCGACCGGCTTCGGTGTGACGCTACGCGCGATTTCTAGGTCTGACGGGAAGGACATGGTCGGAAGTCTACGCCCCTGCGAGCCGCAGGGCCGCCTGCGACGCCTGCAGCACGAGAATCGCGTTCGTCATTGGGCCAACCCCGCCGGGAACCGGACTCAGCGCGCCCGTTTCGCCGATCGCCTCGCGGACGCTCGACTCGTCGACATCGCCAACGATCTGATCCCCCTGGACGTGAATGCCCACATCCACAACCACACAGCCGGGCGAGACATGCTCACCGCGAACGAGCGCGCGGACACCCGCAGCAACCACAAGGATCTGGGCAGTTCGTGTCACAGCACCCATATCGGGCGTCTTGGAGTGAACGACCTCCACGTGTGCGCCCGCCAGGGCGAGGAGCTGCGCAACTGGGCGGCCCACGACGGCGCTCCGCCCCACCACAACCGCGCGTCGCCCGCGAATCGCAATTTGGTGCGCTCGAAGGAGCTCCATGACCGCTGCGGCAGTTGCTGGGAGGAGTGTTCCTTCAAGTTCGCCTGCGCTCAGGCGCGCAGCACTCGCAGCCGTAATCCCATCAATGTCTTTCTCCACGGCAATCCCGGTGACGACGCGGGTTCGGTCCACTCCTTCAGGGAGTGGTGATTGGAGAATGATTCCAGCGACGTCAGCGTCTGCAGAGAGGCGTTCCAGTGTGGAAGTGATCTCACCCTCGCTCGCCGAAGCTGGGAGCGAGATCTTCTTTACGGCGAACCCTGCCGTAGCCGCCTGCTTCAAGAGTTGTTCCATGTAGATGAGCGCGGCAACATCCTCAGTTGCCGCGACGGCGGCGAGTACGGGCGCGCGATTGCCTCGAGCCGCTGTCGCACGCTTTACACACTCAGCGGCTTCCGCTGCGAGTTCGAGGGTTCGCGGGCGTGCGCGAAGGGTTCGGCTCACTGTGGGGTGGCGCGGCGAAGTGCGATCAGTGCCGCTTCGGTCTGGTGAGCGAGCGTTGCCCGAATCTCGGAACTTTCAATGAAGGGCAGGTTAGCCTCAACATTTTCCGCCGCGCTCTCACCTGCGGCACGAGCAAAACGTGCCGCGACGGCAAGGTCGCTCTCCGCAGAAGCGAGTGAACGGTCGGCGATGCTCTTCGCAGCCTCCGCAACGGCAACGGTGGCACGCAGTGTCGCAAGCGGAACCTCTGCTGCTCGTTGCGCGGCCGTTGAAAGTGCGGCAGTACGCGCAGCACGTTCGCTCTCCGATGCCTTTGGGAGCCTGAGGGCCTCCATGAACGCGGTGAACGCGGTGGCATCATCTTCTGCGTAGGCGAGTAGCTCGACTCGTGCGGCACGTGCGCGATCTAGCGCTGTGCGCTGAACAGCGGTGTGCTCACTCTCACCCTTCGCGAGCGAGAGGCCAGCGACCATCTCTACAAGTGCCGCCCCCATGGCACCCGTCACGCCGGCCGCTGAACCACCTCCGGGAGTTGGGGCTGCCGCGGCGAGTGCAGCAAGATAGTCGGCGAGTGACGTCGTTGGTAGGTGCGTCATGCAACCCTCCGAATCGCGCGGGGTGAAACGTTAATCGGCCTCGTAGTCGCTGACACGGCCACTGTGCTTTCGGGCAAGCGAGAGTGCAATCGCGAGCGATAGGACAAGTCCGGCGAGCGCTCCGAGTTCGTAAAGGAGAGGTGAGATATCTCTACCAGCCACCAACCACTGCTCTACTTGTGCGGTGGCGATCAAGATGCGCCGTACGACCGCAACGAGACCAATGATGAGGAATGGCTCGAGGATGAGCTGTGATCGCGCGAGCGAAATGCGTAGCGTGTAGATCAGCTCCGCAATGATGAAGATGAGGAGCACGCGATCAAGGATTTTGAGCGCGGCCTCGACGCCGCCGCCTTGAATCCCCTCAATAACTTCATGGACGACTTCGTTGCCAATAATGAACACGGCGACCAGGAGAACTGCGGCGAGTGTGAGGTCGAGCGCGATCTCGACCAGGCGGAGTGCGGAACGCGCCGACTCAACAGGACCCTTGCCGCCCTGCGCTCCCTTGGTTCGTCTCGGTACTGCCATCGGCGTAGCATTGCACGGCGCACGGTTTAGTGATCAGGCGTGGCTGAAGAGGCCTCCAGGGACCTCAAGTGCCGAGGCGAATGGGAGCGTGCTCCACGAATCGTCGAATGCTTCGATCGTCCATGCGCCGCTTCGGCGTGAGAAGGCGATCACGAGCGTTGCGTCCTCGGTCTCTAGCTCCCAGAGGGTGCGAGGGCCGGAGTCGGCACGGTAGGCACCGTGTTCCTGGCGCATGGCGAGCACCTTCGTCACTTTGCGGACGATCCCCTCAAAGGCGACCGCCTGAGGAATCCCCGTCCACCAGTGCGCGGTCACTTTGACCGCAACTGGAGCAATCTGCTGCATTGCCATTTCATGCCTCCCGCCCCGTGGGGCCCCCTTTCGGGGTCTGCTGCGAACTAGAACATCTGTTCGGCACGGCTAGTGTCATAGAACATCTGTTCTCTGTCAAGGGGCTGTTTTTGAAGGTGTGCGAGAATCCCCGCACCAGCGCGGGG
>JAYQPX010000023.1:0-16055 GCA_038145565.1 Chloroflexota bacterium
CATTGAGCAGCCCGAGCGGCGTGAAGCTGGGAAGTGCTGGTGTGGCAACCTCTTCGCTCCACTCACGCGTGAGTGCAGACTTAATTCCATTATCTGCGGCGCCGATGTGTCCGCCGACACCAAAGGAGGCACGACCGTGGAGTCGACGGTCGCTCGTCCCCTCGAGTCGATCCATCCAGAAGAGGAACGCGCGATTCGTGGCATCCCGAAAGATCGCGATCGCGTACGGGATCGGCTGCTTCCATTCGAGGTCCATTTCTAGCTCTCGGCGAGGACGAAGTTGCGCCGCCCCCTCCAGTCGTGCGATCTCCGCCTCACCCACTTCGCGCGAAGCAAAAGCACGAAAGCCGCGCCATGCTCCGTGCGGGAGCGCGGTCGCGCGCGGGATCCCCCAAATCATCTCATCGGCTCCGTGCGCAAGTGGGTCGGTTCGCTCCGGCGCTCGGCTCACCCCAGCTCCTCAAGCGTCTCGCGAGCCTCCGCAAGACGGGCTCGAATATCGGAGCGCCCTACGACTGGGTCGTTCTCCGCAGCTGCGAGGCGAGCGTCCCATCGCTCGAGTTCGTCGCGGAGCGCACGAAGTCGGCGGCGTACCTCTCGCGCATTCGTCGACAGAATGTCGGCGCCCATCTCATCGGAACCTCGTGCGAGCCGGGTTGCGGAGTTCCAACCGCTGCTCGCCAGAAGATGGGAGACACGCCATCCGTCAACCGCCTTCCCTTGCTCCCCTTGCGATACGGCGCTCACCAGTGCCGCGGAGAGGAGTAGCGGGAGGTGACTGACCGCGGCCGTGGCCGCATCGTGTAGTTCGGCATCCATCATAATTGGCCTCGCCCCGCAACTGGATGCAAGGCGTTCAACGAGCGCGGCAGCACTGCTCGTGCCGTGATGGTCAGGGACAACGACCCAGGGGCGTCCAACAAAGAGGTTGACATCTGCTGCCGCGAATCCAGTCTCGTGCTTCCCCGCCATTGGATGTCCCCCGCAGAACCGCAGCGTTCGTTTCGCCGCTTCGGCCATGATCCATCGCTTTGTGGAGAGAACGTCGGTGATCACCGCACCCTCCGCCAGACGACCACTGCGCCTGCAGATCACAAGTTCGTCGAGAATGCTCGTCGCAGCGATCGGTGGCGCGCAGATGATGATGAGCGCGGCTGAATCGACCGCTTCGGCGATCGTCCGCGCAACGTGATCAACAGCGCCCGCTTCGAGTGCCGCACGTGGTCCTGCCGAACTTGGCGTCCAGGCAGCGATCTCGACACCGGTCGGGTCAAAGGGGCCTACCCCTGCCGGATCCTCGCGAAGCGCCTTCGCGATGGAGCCTCCGATCAGTCCGAGGCCGAGAAGTGCGATGCGCATGATGCGCTTAGGGGAGGACCGCGATCGCGTCCAGCGCGCGAATCACTGTGCGAATGCCACCTTCGAAGTTCCCTAGATCCATCGATTCGTTCGGCGCATGCGCGTTGTCATCTGGCGGCGTAAAGCCGAGCAACACGACCGGGAGTGAGAGCTCACGATGGAAGAGGGCCGCGATCGGAATCGAGCCACCCTCTCGAAGGTAGAGCGGATCAGCGCCGAAGGTCTCCTTCAACGCTGCAGCCGAAGCGGTGAGGTATGGATCACCGAGTGGTGTGAGGAATGGATATCCATTGCCGAGGTTGCGCACCTCCACGTCAAGGCCTCGCGGGGCCGCCGCCTTTAGGGCCGCCTCCACCTGCAGTGCAATCCTTGCAGGATCTTGCGCAGTCACCAGGCGGCAAGAGATCTTCGCGTGAGCGTGTGCTGGAATGATCGTCTTACTCCCATCGCCAGTGAACCCGCTCCAGATCCCATTCACGTCAAGCGTTGGACGGCCACCGCGGCGCTCCACGGTGCTGTACCCAGCCTCACCTTGTGTCGCCTTGGCATCTATCCCAGCAAGAAAGTTTGCCTCATTGAACGGGAGTGCCGCAAAAGCGACGCGATCATCCGGACTGAGCTCCACGACATCGTCATAGAAGCCGGGCACGGTCACGTGACGGTTCTCGTCGTGGAGTGAAGCGATCATTGAGGCGAGGGCGTTCGCCGGATTGATGACAGAACCGCCGTAGCTTCCAGAGTGCAGGTCAACGTCAGAGTTTCGTACATCCACCTGCAAGTAGGTGATTCCCCGAAGACCCACGGTGAGGGCGGGGAGATTTCCGTCGAAGAACCCAGTGTCGCTGATGATGACTGCGTCGCCGCTGCAACGCTCAGGATTCCCCGCCATCCAGCGCTCCAAGTTCACTGAGCTCGACTCCTCTTCCCCCTCGAAGAGGTACTTCACGTTGACGGGTAGCCGGCCACGCGTGCTAAGGAGCGCTTCAAGCGCTGCAAGGTGAATGAGAATCTGCCCCTTGTCGTCGGCGGAGCCGCGACCGAGCATGCGCCCATCGCGAACGATCGGCTCGAAGGGACTCGTCTTCCAGAGATCGAGCGGGTCACCAGGCTGCACGTCGTAGTGTCCGTATATGACGATCGTTGGCAGATTCGGATCTTCGATACGTTCGCCCACCACAATGGGATGGCCACCCGTCTCACTCACTTCAACGCGCTGAGCGCCGATCCGACGTAACTCCGCAGCGAGCCACTCTGCAGCCCTGCGGCAGTCAGCGGCATGCTCAGGGATCGCCGAAACGCTTGGGATCGCCAAGAAGTCCGCGTAGCGCTGCATCCGCTCCGCATGCGCGGCAACGATCTGTGCCTCTTCTGGGCCACCGAGTGGCTTCCAGGCGAGCGTTGGTGCGTACGCCATTACGCGGGCTGCCCTGCGGCCGCCCCTCCAGTCGTAGGCGTCGAGCCCTTCGCCGCTTCAGCTGCTGCAGCCTCAACCTCTTCTTTCGTTGGGATGTTGACCCCAGCGGAGCGAAGTCGATCGATCAAATCGGTATACGCAGCCGGCTTCGGCGGCAAATCGGCGAAGAGCGTCTCAAACGCCTCGCCCTCTACTGTCTCTTCCGAGATCAACTTCGCCGCCAACGCATCAAGGCGATCACGATGCTTCGTCAGCACCTCGCGCGCACGTGCTGCACCTCGATCGATGATCGCACGTACCTCTTCGTCAATCTGCTTGGCAACCGCATCGGAGTAGTTCTTCTGCTCTGACATCTCACGGCCAAGGAAGATCATCTCGTCTTGACGGCCGAGCGTGACTGTCCCGAGCTTCTCAGACATGCCGAATCGCGTCACCATCTTGCGGGCAAGATCGGTCGCCTTTTCAATGTCGTTGGACGCGCCGGTCGTAGTGTCGCCAAACACAAGCTGCTCCGCAACGTTGCCGCCAAGCATCGCCGCAATCTTGTCTTCAAACTCGCTCTTGCTCTGCAGGTAGCGGTCTTCGGTTGGCAGGTTCATCGTGTACCCGAGCGCCATGCCACGGCTGATGATCGTCACCTTGCTCACCGGATCGCACTTCTCAAGGATTCGTCCAACGACCGCGTGGCCGCCCTCGTGATACGCAATGATCTGCTTCTCTGGCTCGGTGATAAGGCGGCTCTTCCGCTGGGGGCCAGCCATGACACGATCCAGTGCTTCGGCAAACTCATCCATGCCAACCACGCGCTTACTGCGGCGCGCAGCTAGGATTGCCGCTTCGTTCATGAGGTTCGCAAGGTCGGCACCGGAGAATCCTGGCGAACGACGGGCGATCTCTTCAAGGTTCACCGTTTTGTCGAGTGGCTTCCCCTTCACATGCACTTTCAAGATGGCGAGTCGGCCCTTCAGGTCAGGGCGATCAAGGATCACCTGACGATCAAATCGGCCAGGGCGGAGCAGTGCTGGGTCAAGCACATCAGGGCGGTTCGTTGCCGCAATGATGATGATGTTGGTTCCGGTTTCGAACCCGTCCATCTCTACCAAGATCTGGTTCAGCGTCTGCTCACGCTCGTCGTGTGAGCCACCGAGCCCCGCGCCGCGCTGTCGACCCACGGCATCGATTTCATCGATGAAGACGATGCATGGCGAGTTCCGCTTCGCCTGATCGAAGAGATCACGCACGCGTGACGCACCGACGCCGACGAACATCTCAACAAATTCGGAGCCAGAGATGCTGAAGAATGGCACTCCCGCTTCGCCAGCAACGGCGCGAGCGAGGAGGGTCTTCCCTGTTCCCGGTGATCCGATCAGGAGGACGCCCTTCGGGATCTTCGCTCCGAGCGCTTCGAAGCGCTCTGGGAACTTAAGGAACTCTACGACCTCAGCGAGTTCGGCTTTAGCCTCTTCAACACCAGCGACCTCAGCAAACGTAACTGGCGTCTTGTTCGCCACGAACATCTTCGCCTTGCTCTTGCCGAAGCTCATCGCCTGGTTGTTCTGTCCTTGCGCACTGCGCATCATGAAGATGAAGAGTCCGCCGATCAACAGCACAGGCAAGAGCGCGCTGATCAGCAGACTGAAGAGTTGCCCCGAGTCATCTGGCGCTTTTGCGCCGAACGTGATGCTTTCGGCACTCTGCCCGCCTGCTGAGGCCGCGGCAAGCAGATCGTTGTAGACATCTGTCAACTGCGTCGGTACCTGCACCTGATAGTTTTCAGGCGGCGACCCCTTCAGCGTGATGGTGAGCGTCTGGTCCTGCTGGACGACCGCGTCGACTCGACCGCTCTTGACGTCGCTCAAGAAGGCGGAGTAGTCCTTGCTCGGCGCGGGGGTTGGCGAAAGCAGGACGCTCCCAAGGAGCAACACCGTGCCCAAGAGGAGCATCAGCATCACGGCACCATTACGGAGCGACTTCGGGATCACGTGGACCTCCTCTGCTCTCTAACCTTCGTGGCGCTGGTAGCGAGGGCAGGAATCGAACCTGCTACCAAGGGCTTATGAATCCCCTGCTCTACCGGTGAGCTACCCCGCCTCGCGCTCCCTCAAGGATACCGAACCCGCGCCTGCAGCGCAGTACCCCTGACTTGCCGCTCTGAGTGGCTCAGGTAGGCTCGCAGCATGATCAGCGTCCTCGTCCTCTGCCACGGCAATATCTGCCGTTCACCGCTTGCAGAAGTGCTCCTCGAGGCGGCCATCGCCAATGATCCCGCACTGGCTGGGCGAGTGCGCGTGAGCAGCGCAGGCACCTCCAACGAGCATGAAGGCGAAGGAATGCATGAACACAGCGCAGCGCTTCTTGCGCGGCGCGGCCTGCGCGCAGAGCACCGCGCCCGTCAGTTGACGATTGCGCTAGCTGATCAGCAGGACCTCATACTTGCCGCAGATCGCTGGAACTTGCGCGATGCGCGTGGGCTCGTCGCAAGCGGCAACCGACGCGCCGAAGTTCGCCTCATTCGCGACTTTGATCCAGAATCGACCGGTCTCGACCTCGCGGACCCGTGGAGTCTACCGATCAACGCGTATGAGAAGACGGAACGCGAGATTGCGAGCGCAATCCCTGGCATCCTCAACGCACTGCGCGATCGATCAGGCTAGATGCTCGCGCGCCTAAGGCAGTTGCGCGAATGCCTCCACCATGATGTCCGAGAACCGGACGGGGTCGATCGTCAGGCCGACATCGCAGTTCCCGGCGCGGCCATCACGCGAAAGACGATAGGGATTCGCGTCTCCTATGGTCCTCCCGCGCGCTGGGCCAGACGTTGCATCGACGGTCACGTGGTAACGCGCAACTCCGACCAGATCAGGGATTGCAAGGTGCAGCACAGCAACTGCGTCATGAATCGCCATTTTCTCCCCCTGTCCCCAGGCGGCCGATCGCTCAAATGCAAACTCCAGCACTTCCGCGGCTGTCTTCGCGGACGCACCAGGGAGTGCTCGAAGGCGCGTGAGGATCGTTCTGTCGAGGATCGCGTGGTGCGTCACGTCCAGACCGATCATGGTGATCGGAAGTCCGCTGTTGAAGACCACTTCTGCCGCCGTCGGATCAGCGTAGATGTTGAACTCCGCAGATGCCGACGAGTTTCCTTCGCCCACAGATCCACCCATGAGGCAGATGTGCGCAATCTTGGGTGCGAGATGCGGAAAGCTTCGAATCAAAAGCGCGATGTTGGTCAGAGGTCCAATCGGAACCAGGGCGATCGGAACCGGAGAGGCTGCGAGGAGTCGCGCCATCAGTGCAACCGCGCCCTCAGGGTCGGCTGTGCGACGTGCAGTTGGCAATGTGGTCTTGCCGAGTCCGCTCTCCCCGTGCACTTCGGTGGCCCGTTCTAGCGGTCCGGTCAGCGGGCCAACTGCTCCTTCTGCAACGGGAATGTCATCGGCACCGTATAGGTGAAGCAGACGCAGCGCGTTCTCCGTGCAGTGATGAACATCAGCGTTGCCGCCCACGCTAGTGACCGCAAGCAGTTGCAACTCAGGCCGCACAACTGCGAGAGCGATTGCAAGCGCATCGTCAAGCCCTGGATCGCTGTCCACGATGATGGGCAGCGGTGTCGCAACGGTCCCAATTGGAGCCGTTCTCGGGGTGAGATTCGCGTGATGGAATGTGGGCCAGCCGATGCGCGGGTTCTCTCCGCTCACTGCCGTGCACCCATCACACAGAGGTTGCTACCCCTGTTCATACGGCCGACCGGCAGATGCCGGACCGCGAACTCGCCCGATAAGTCCAGCGACCACGACGATCGTCATCACGTAGGGCACCGCAAGGAGAACCTGCGGAGGCAGGCCAACGCCAAGAATCGAAAGCAACGTAGAGGCTGCCTCAGCGAACCCGAAGATCAACGCCGCTCCGAGCGCGTTCCACGGCTTCCAGGCACCGAAGATGAGCGCTGCGAGTGCAATGAATCCGCGCCCAGCCGAGATGCCCATTCCGAAGCCACCCGTACCGCCGAGTGCGAGATACGAGCCGGCGAATCCAGCAAGTGCTCCCGCGAGGATCATGGCGCGGTACCGCAGCTTCATCACATCGACGCCGACGGTTCCAGCCGCAGCAGGCATCTCACCGCTCGCACGCAACCGAAGTCCCCACCGCGTGCGGAACAGCATGTAGGTGAAGAAGGCGATGAGGATCACGGCCGCGTACGCATATGGGCTCAACGTGAAGAAGATGTTCCCGATGATCGGAATATCGCCCAGGACAGGAATTTTCACTGGGAGAATGCTCACGGGATTGTTGAATTCGCTGTGCACTTGGAGCACGCGAAGGTAGATGAACGTGGTGATGCCCGCAGCTCCCAGGTTGATCACGGTGCCCGCGACGATCTGGTCAACCTTGTAGCGTAGGCCGAGCACGGCGAGCAGGAGCCCCACAAGACCGCCAAGTACGGCACCAGCGACCGGTCCCGCAATCGCAACCCCGAAGATGCTCGAGGCCACAGCGCCCGCGAGCGCGCCAAGAAGGAACTTTCCTTCGATCGCGATGTTCAGCACGCCGCTTCGCTCCGAAATGATGCCGGCAAGGGCGCCGATCGCAACCGGTCCTGCATAGTTGAAAGTTCCCGTGAACAGCACCGTCAAATTCGCAGGAGTTCCTGAGAGAAGGGTTGTGAACGTTGCGAGGACTAGGAACGGCGCGGCTACGGCGAAACCGATTCGCCACCGGTAACTTCCGCCTCTACGGTACTGCGCTGCGGCGACCGCGCCGAGTATGAGGCCCGCGGCTATCCAGACGATCGAGACTGGAAACGAAATCAGCGCGTCAGTCCCGCCGATCGTATCCAACCACAGCGAGAGATTCGCCACCGTGGAGCCGTTGACCGAAGCGGCGGCAAACGCGCCGATTGCAAAGATTGCAAACAACGCCGCACGAATGCGTGAACCTCGGAGCGCCTTGAGCTCCTCGGCACCCATCGTGTGAACCGCGGATGTCGCAACCTTTTTCGAAGTACTCATGCAGCCACTGCCTTCCCCTTGCGCCTGAACGGCATACGAATGATCCGTGCCGTGAGATTCGGAGCCGCGATGAACATGATCACCAGCGCCTGAATGAAGAAGAGGAGATCGATCGGGATCGAGGTTTCCAGACCCATCAAGCCGCCGCCGTTACGCAGAGCGCCGAAGACCAACGCAGTTGCGACAACACCGCTCGGGCGCGTTCCTCCAACTAGTGCGATGGCAATGGCAGTGAATCCAACACCGCCAGAGACGACAGTCGAAAACTGCTTGATCGTACCTGTGACCTCGAAAGCTCCGCCCATGCCTGCAAGCGCGCCTGAGATCGCCATCGCGGCCATGATCGACGTTGAAGCGCCCATTCCCGCATAGCGCGCAGCATCCAAGTTCAGTCCAGCCGCACGCAACTCGAAACCACGCGTCGTGCGGAAGAGGAACCAGCTGACGACTGCGGCGGCTGCTAGGGCGACAAGGAATCCAAGGTGGAGCCGCAGCTCTGGGATTGGCAGGATTCCGGGGATCACGATGTAATCCGCGAGGGCTTTGGAGATGGGCTGTGTTCCGTCTTCCCGCTGAATCAACGTCCAGTTCGACAAGAGGAAGAAGACGAACAGGCTCGCAATGTAGTTGAGCATGATCGTGGTGATCACTTCGCTCGATCCGGCACGAACCTTGAGGAACCCGGGGAAGAAGCCCCATGTCGCGCCAAAGAGCGCGCCCACAGCGATGGTTCCAACGATCACGATCGGCCCTGGAAGCCCAGCGCCGCCGAGCACGATCGCCGCAGTTGTCGCACCGAGTCCCCCCATCAGGAACTGGCCTTCACCTCCGATGTTGAACACGCCCGATCGGAATGCGACGGAAACACCGAGCCCAACAAACATCAGGGGGATCGACTTCAACAGGCTTTCGGTGATCGGACGTGCGGCGCGTGCAAGTTCGGCGGGATCACCCGAAGAGATAGCCTCCGCGATTCGCTCCGGGTTGCCGAACGCGCCACGGAGGAGTGCGGAGTACGCCGCGCCAACGCGCCCGATCCCCTCGCCGAGTGCGCCTACGGGATTCGTCGAGATCATTGCGAGCACCTCGAGGTCACTCAAGATGATCACGACGCCGCCGACGAGAAGTGCGACAAGGATCGACAGGGCTGGGAGTCGTACGGCGGAGAAGAGCGTCCTGACTCGCCTCATACCGCCGCGCCTCCCATGAGCAGACCTACTCGCTCACGTGTGGCTTCTTTCGCAGATAGCACGCCCACAATGCGACCCTCGAACATCACTGCGATCCGATCTCCAAGAGCCAGCACCTCGTCGAGCTCAGTGCTCACAATTAGAACCGCGGCTCCAGCATCGCGCTGTTCGACGATCCGTTTGTGGATGTACTCAATTGAGCCGACGTCGAGACCTCGTGTCGGCTGTGCTGCAACAACGAGCGCTACGGCACGAGAGAATTCACGGCCCACGATGACCTTCTGCTGGTTGCCTCCCGAGAGGCTGGCGATGTCCGTGTGGATGGATGGCGTCCGTACGTCGAAGTCCTTGACGATCTTCTCGGCTGCCGATTCGATCGCCTCTCGGTTCAAGGTGATTCCCGAGCTGTTGGGCGAGCGATGATACGAGTTCAGCATCAGGTTCTCCGCCACAGTCATCCCTTTGATCATCCCGTCGCGACTTCGATCTTCAGGGATGTGGGCTACGCCGGCATCAGCGATCGCTCTCGGGGTCGCCCCGACGATGCTCGTGCCGTTCAGCGTCATCTCGCCGCTGTCGACCGGGCGTAGGCCCGTGATCGCTTCGACCAGTTCCGTCTGGCCGTTGCCCTGCACACCAGCGACCGCGACGATCTCCCCGGCACGAATCTCGAGATCTACGTTGGAGACCGCGACCTCACCCGCGGAGTTGAGCACGGTGACTTTCTCCAGACTGAGCGCCACTGACCCAACCTTTGCCGCGCCACGCTCAACGGTCAGCTGCACCTCTCGGCCGACCATCATCTCGGCGAGGCGTTTCGGATCGGCGTCTTTCGGCTTGACCGTATCGACCACCTTTCCTCGGCGAAGGACAGTGATGGTGTCTGCCACCTCCAGCACCTCGTGCAGCTTATGCGTGATGAATATGACAGAGGTCCCGGCTTTCGCCAGCCCTCGAATGATCTCGAACAGCTCTTCCGTCTCCTGTGGGGTGAGCACCGCAGAAGGCTCATCAAGCACAAGCACATCGCTTTGGCGGTACAGCGCCTTCAAGATCTCCACACGCTGCCGAACACCGACGGGAAGCGACTCGATCTTGGCGTCAGGGTCCACACTCAGCCCGTATCTCTTTGACAGTTCAACGATCTTCGCTCGAGCAGCAGCGCGATCGAAGGTGCCCAGGATTCCTCTTGATGTTTCTGCCCCGAGCGCAACCGACTCAACGACATCGAAGACAGGAACCAGCATGAAGTGCTGGTGGACCATCCCAATTCCCGCGGCGATCGCCTCGGCCGGATCTTTGAACACGCGCACCTCACCGTCCACGACGATGCTGCCGCTGTCGGGCCGATAGATGCCCGAGAGAATGTTCATCAAGGTCGACTTGCCGGCTCCGTTCTCACCGAGGAGCCCAAGTACCTTCCCGCGCTCAACTTGAATGGAGACGCGATCGTTCGCGAGCACCCCAGGAAACTGCTTTGTGATCTCCCGAAGCTCCAAGCGCAACGACAACCTGTGCTCCAATCTCTCTGCTTGTCTCGCCGATCTGCCGTTAGAGCGTTTGCTGCGAATGGCCCCGGCGGAGTTCCCGCCGGGGCCGTTCGCCGCACAACCGCTGCCTAGTGGCAGCAGTTGGATTACTACTTGCTCGTGAAGTAGTCCGAAACCTTGACCTCACCGCTGATGATCTTGGCCTTGAGGGCTTCGACCTTCGCGATGACGTCCGCGGTCACAAGGCTTCCGAACGCTGCCGTCCAGTCTGCCTCAGTGCGGTCCAGCGGAGCAATGCCCACGCCGCCGTTCTCGAGCGTACCCGTGAGGTTCTCACCACCCAGGTCACCCGCGTAGTTCTTCTCGATCGTTGCGAACACGACTGGCCCAATCAGCTTCATCGCCGATGTGAGGAGCGTGCCGCAGTAGTCAGGAAGCGTGAGGCACTGGTCGGCGTCTACGCCGACGGAGTACTTGCCCGCTGCGAGCATCGCTTCGTACGTCCCCTCACCGGTCTGGCCGGCGACTGGATGCACGACATCAGCTCCCTGGCTCATGAACTGCTCGGCGGTCGACTTGCCGAACTCCTTGTTTCCCCAAGGATTGTCGCTCGGGGCGAACGTGCCGTTCTGAGCGACCGCATCCCAACCGAGCACTTCGACCGAGGTGCCAGTCTCTTCTGCATAGTAGTTCGCGCCAGCGACCCAACCATCCATGAAGCGCGTGACGCCCGCGAATGGCTGACCGCCGAACACGCCGAGCTTCTTCGACTCAGAGATGGTTGCAGCGAGATAGCTCGCGAGCATCGAACCCTGGTCGATCTGGAAGTCGAGGCCGGTGAAGTTCGCTGGGATGTTTGCATCCGCCCAGGTCGAGTCGACCCAAGCAAACGCGATATCCGGATTTGCAGTTGTCGCAGCCACAACGGCCTCGCCCTGGCTGAAGCCGACAACGATGATGCTGTTGCATCCCTCATCGATCAGAAGCTGAATGTTGGCAGCGTAGTCCGCGCCCGTCTTCGCTTCGCTGTACTGAGTGTCGTACCCAGCGGCCTCTGCTTCGAGCAGTCCCTCGTATGCCGAGTCGTTGAAGCTCTTGTCACCAATGCCGCCCACGTCGAGTGCGAGGCACGCCTTGTAGTCGCCCTTGCCGGCGTCAACAGAGGCGGATGGTGACTCAGTCGAACCGCCACAGGCGGCCACGACGAGCCCGAGAACGGTGAGGAGCGCGAGCATTCGCGTCTTCATCTCTTTGTAGCCCTCCGCTATTTCTTTGGCCAAGGCGCAGCCGCCCCAGCGGGCCAGCACAGCGCTGGCCTCTGGCGGCATTGTGCCTGATTCTGAGGTGATTTGCGCTCAGGTTTCCCCTGCGGGTCACCGAGCTCCCTTATCGACCGAGCCTCTCTACCACCCACGCGTCAAACGCGGCCAAAAGGGGCCGCCGTACCGCTTCATTAAAGAAGGCAACCTCGTACCCCGTGCGGGCGAGGGCGAGGAGTTCGGTAACAGTTGCACCGAGGCGCCGGCGGACCCTCAGGTACTCCTCGGAGAGAGTTAGATCGCTGACGATCAGGTCGTCGGTATTCAGGGTGACGCGCACGCCGCGGCGATGGAGGGCGAGGATCGGGAAGTCGCCGTACCCAGGGACGATCGCGGCCTGCACATTGCTCGAGGGGCAGAGGTCGAGCACCACGCCGCGGGCGATCAGTTCGTCACACAGTGCCGCGTCATCAACGGCAACGGCGCCATGCGCGATGCGCGCGGGCGCGACCTCCAGCGCACGCCGAACCTGCGCCGCGCCACCCCACTCGCCCGCGTGCAGCGTGATTGCAAGACCGCCGCTCCGCGCGATATCAAACGCATCCTTGAATGTAAGAGGGTCAGGGAAGGCAGCCTCGCGACCAGCAAGGTCGAAAGCAACCACACCAAGATCTTTCGCTGCAACGGCGGCGACCGCAAGTGCACGGTTCTCGTCCACGCTGTGCGAGCGCAGCGCAGTGACGATCAGTCGAACCTGAACACCGACTTCCGCCGCAGCCGCATTTGCACCGCGCGCAACAGCGGCGATCACCTGTGACTGGGTCAGCCCCTTCGCCGTATGAAGGTGCGGCCCCCAACGAAGCTCCAAATAACGAACGTTCTCTGCCGCCTTGGCGCGGACTACGTGATCCGCCAACCGCTCAAGCGCCTCTTCGTCTTGCAGGAGGGCGATCGGCAGGTCAAATGCGCGAAGGAGGTCAGCCTGATCAACGCAGCGCTGCGGCGCAACGAGCGCTGCGCGCATCCCCGCCCAGTCGCGAGGGGCTTCAACCTTTCGCGTGCGCGCCAACTCAAGGGCGAGTGTCGGATCGAGGGAGCCATCAAGGTGCAGGTGCAACTCGGGCTTCGGGAGCTCGGTGAAGAAGCGCAGGTCGTCATCTGGTCGAATGAAGTCTGGCTCGTGCACCTTCAGCATTCGTACCGCCCCTCTGATGTTCCCCTTGCCTCAAGTTCGTGCGCAGAGGATACTCCTCCAATGAGCCTCTCACTTCCAACCGGCACAGATTCGCGAGCGCTGGCTGGCTGGTTGCGCAACGTCACCCCAGTCGACCGCGTCGGCGTGGAGGAGCGTGTCGCCGCACTGAAGACACGGTCAATAAAGAAGTCGACCAAAGTCTGGGCGCTGCGGCTTGCGATCAGCATGTGCGACCTCACGACGCTGGAGGGGAAGGACACGCCAGGGAAGATCCGTCAGCTCGCCGCAAAAGCGGTACGCCCGCACCCAGGCAACTCAGACGTTCCGTCCGTGGCCGCCCTCTGTTGCTACCCAGACCTTGTCACCGTTGCAAAGGAGGCGCTCGCGGGTAGTGGCGTGAAGGTTGCCGCAGTCGCCACGGCATTTCCGAGCGGGAGATCGTGGCTTGACCTGAAGATCGCAGAAACGAAACACGCAGTCGCTGCTGGCGCGGATGAGATCGACATGGTGATCGATCGCGGCGCGTTCCTTTCTGGTGACTACGCGAAGGTTTGGGACGAGATTGTGGCGGTGAAAGACGCCTGCGGACCAGCACACTTGAAGGTGATCCTGGAGACAGGCGAGCTCGGCAGCTACGACGAAGTGCGCCGCGCCTCTGCCCTTGCGATTGCAGCGGGAGCCGACTTCATCAAGACGTCAACCGGAAAGGTGACGCCAGCGGCGACGCTCCCCGTCACCCTTGTCATGCTTGAATCCATCCGCGAGCATTGGAATGCAACCAATCGCGTCGTCGGCATGAAACCTGCGGGCGGCATTCGGACGGCGAAGGAGGCGATCCAGTATCTGGTCGTCCTTCATGAGACGCTCGGACCAGCCTGGATGACTCCAGATCGTTTTCGGTTCGGCGCCTCCAGTCTGCTCAACGACCTGCTGATGCAGTTGGAGAAAGAGGCGACGGGCTCCTATGCAGATCCGGACGACTTCACCCTGGACTAATCACGCGCAACCCGCGTGGACTGCAAACCGCGCGGACGCCCAGCCGCGCAGCCTAAGAACCGATCGGGTGCCAGACGGTCTTCATCTCAAGGAAGGCGGTCATGCCGTCGATGCGTTCGCCACGCTCCCCTGTGAACGCGTTCGCCCGATCCTTCTCGCCGTGCGGACGGCGCGCGATGCGCGCTACGTGCTCCGCAGCCCCTCGCTCCGCGTCCACGAGTAGTTCGTCGGGACAGCCCCAGAGGTCAATGCCATCGATATCCGCATGACGCGAAAGGTGCGGCATGAGCTCCGCGCGTCGACCAGTGAGGATGTTCACCACGCCCGGCGGAACGTCGCTCACCGCGAGTGTCTCCGCAAGTGTCACTGCGGGAAGCGGAGCCCCCTCGCTCGCAATCAGGACGGCAACGTTGCCACCCGCCAGTACGCCAGCGAGTCGTGTGACCAGCCCAAGGAGCGGTGAACTCTCGGGTGCAATGATCGCCACCACGCCCGTTGGCTCAGGAATGGTGAAGACGAAGTGCGAGGAGGCGACCGGATTTGTACCGCCAAGGACGGCGGGGATCTTGTCTGGCCACCCGGCAAACCAGACGAGGCGGTCAATGCTTGCCGCAACCTCTTCAGTCGCCTCAGATTTGCCGTAACCGTGCGCCACGAGATCGTCGCGGAACTGTGCCGCACGCCCCTCCATCAACTCGGCGACGCGGTACATGATCTGCCCACGAAGCGATGCGTTGCGGGACGCCCAACCATGAGCCGCAGCACGCGCAACTTTGACCGCCTCGCGCAGATCTTTGCGCGAGGCGCGTGCAATGTTGGCGCTCCCACCACGCGCGAGCGGTAGCACGTCGGTGCGCCCCGACTCGCTGCGTGGGAACGCGCCTCCGATGTACAGCTTTGGTGTGCGCCGCACTTCGAGACGGGCGTCGTCCGGTGCGGTGACTGCACTCAGGAGTGCACTCTCACGGACCCCACCCTTCTTGCCACTCTTCTTGCCACCCTTCTTCCCCATTAGGAACTCCTGAGGTAGGCGTGGAGCCCCTGCAGTCCGCCTTCGCGACCATATCCAGACTCCTTATAGCCACCGAACGGCGAGGTTGGATCGAAGCGGTTGAAGGTGTTCGCCCAGACAACACCCGCCTTTAGCTGTGCGGCAACCTGCAGAATGCGGCTCCCCTTCTCTGTCCAAATTCCGGCGGAGAGCCCGTATGCCGTGTTGTTCGCCTTCTCGATCGCTTCGTCCACGGTTCGGAACGTGATCGTGGAGAGGACCGGTCCGAAGATCTCCTCCCGCGCAATGCGATGGCTCTGTGCAACGTTCGTGAAGAGTGTCGGCTTATAGAACCAGCCTCGATCAGGGAGGACGCACTCCGGCTGCCAGAGGTTCGCCCCCTCGGCAACACCGCTCGCCACGAGTTCACCGATCGTCTCCATCTGCGCCCGCGAGTTGATGGCACCAACATCGGTGTTCTTATCCATCGGATCACCGACGCGAAGTGTGGACATGCGGTCCTTCAGTCGGGCAATGAAATCTTCGGCGATCGACTCCTGCACCAAGAGACGACTCCCCGCGCAGCAGACCTCGCCCTGATTGAAAAAGATGCCATTGATCACGCCTTCTACTGCCTGGTCCAATGCGGAATCCTCAAAGACAATGTTCGCCGCCTTGCCACCAAGCTCAAGCGTCAGCGCCTTGCCCTGACCCGCGATCCCTTGCGCGATCTTGATCCCAACGGAGGTGCTCCCCGTGAAGGCAACCTTCGCCACACGTGGGTCAGTGGCGATCGCCATCCCCATCTCGCCAGGCCCCGTGATGATGTTGACGACGCCGGGCGGGAGATCTGCCTGACGGCAGACGTCGGCGAAGAGGAGTGCGGTGAGCGGAGTGGTGCTCGCGGGCTTCAGAACCACCGTGTTCCCCGCGGCGAGCGCTGGCGCGATCTTCCAGGCGAGCATCAGAAGCGGGAAGTTCCACGGGATCACCTGCCCCACTACGCCGTGAGACTCGGGACGGCGTCCTGGGACGGCGTACTGAAGCTTGTCCGCCCATCCGGCGTAATACCAGAAGTGGGCCGCCGCGCCCCGCACCAGCACGTCCCCCGGATAAAGGATAGGGATCGCCGCCGGCAGGGGGTGCGGGCCC
>JAYQPX010000024.1:0-15983 GCA_038145565.1 Chloroflexota bacterium
GCCTTGTGCTGAAGCAGGTTGGATACACGATTGCGGACATCCTGGCGAAGCCGGGCTACGGTCTCCTCATTTGGAAAATCGCAACCCTGAAAAACTCAGGCCGCTAAACCAAAAGGCCTCTCACGGCGGCACGCCGCCGACGCTAAACAAGGGAAGGCCCGGGGGTGACCCCGGGCCTTCTCTATTGGCTCTGGTGTTGGTCGGAGCGACAGGATTTGAACCTGCGACCTCTTGCCCCCCAGGCAAGCGCGCTACCAAGCTGCGCTACGCTCCGATGCGGTACGAGAGCGGCGATTCTAGCAGCCTTGCCGAGTCCCGCTCAGTGCCATTCAGCTGTTGGTGCGCGTCCTAGAAGTCCCTCAGCAAGGCGCTCAATGCTCACGCCGTGTTCAAGCGCTGCAACGACTGCCGCCGTGATTGGCAGCTCAACGTTGAGGCGGGACGCAAGGAGGAGCGCTCCGTGGGCGGTCGGGATCCCTTCAACAGTCGCACCGATCGTCTCCACCGCAGCGCTCACCGACATGCCAGTGGCGAGCAGCTCACCCAGTCGTGCGTTCCTTGATCCAGTGTTGGATGCGGTGAGCACCAGATCGCCAACCCCTGCAAGTCCGAAGGCGCTCTCGGCGCGGCCGCCACATGCCTCAGACAAACGCGCCATCTCCGCAACGCCACGGGAGAGGAGCGCCGCCGCCGCATTCTCGCCATAGCCAAGCGAACGCACGCCGCTCACAGCGATCGCGAGGACGTTCTTCAGCGCGCCCGCCACTTCTACACCGATCGGGTCATCACTCATGTAAATCCTGAACGTTGGACGTGCAAGCGCAGCGAGAACATCATCACGCGGCCCGTCTTGGGTAGCGAGCACTGCAGCGGCTGGCTTGCCTGCTGCAATCTCACGGGCGAGGTTTGGACCTGAGAGGGTGAAGAGCGCTGACCGGCTCACACCCGCAGCAACCGCAAGTTCGGAGACGCGCTCGCCCTGCCGGCTGAGGCCTTTCGACGCCATGACCACGTTCGCGCCTCCAACTGCCACCTGAGCAAGTGCCCCGCGAATGGCATCTGAGGGAATCGCGACCACGAGGAGATCCCCTACGCTCAGTCCCGAAAGCTCGTCTTCGACGGATCGGATCCGAATGCTCTCTGGCAGTGTGACTCCTGGCAGTCGACGTGAATTCATACGCGCTGAAGTGATCGCGGATGCCTCGGCTGCCGTGTGAGCGATCAGCTCAATCGTTGGAGCGTCCACTCCCGTACGAGGGTGCGCCCAGAGCGCCGCGAGGGCGGTCCCCCATGCGCCGGCGCCAAGGATTCGAATCATCGGACCCGACTCCCTGGCCTACCACCTGCACGTCCACGCTCACGACCCTCCTCCGCCGCTCGTTCTCGCACCACAATTCGAATGGGAGTGCCAGTCAGGGGGTACTGGTCGCGAATCTGGTTCTCAAGGAAGCGCTGCCAACTGAAATGTACCTGCGCCGCATTGCGCGCGAAGAGGACGAAGGTGGGCGGCGGTGTAGCCGCCTGTGCCGCATAGAGGATCTTCGGACGCTTACTGCCGCTGTGGGCAGGCTCCTGGCGGGCAACCGCTTCTGCCACGAGGCGGTTCAGTGCGCCGGTAGGGATTCGCAATTTCCGTGCATCCGCCGCAGCAATCGCTGCGTCGAGCACCTTCGTCGCGCGCAGGCCCGTCAGCGCAGAGATGGAGAGGATCGGTGCAAAATCAAGAAAAGGGGCCTGGCGACGGAGAAGTCCCATCGCCGTGTCAAAGGTGAAGCCGTCCTTCTCAACCAGATCCCACTTGTTCATCACAATCACGAGACCTTTCCCAGCTTCAATGACAGAGCCTGCTACGTGTAGATCCTGGGCTTGCAGTCCTGTTGACGCATCTATAAGGAGCAGTGCCACATCGGCCCGATCGAGCGCCGCAACAGAGCGAACGGTTGCATACTTTTCGGCAACGGGACCCGATGCAATCCTGCCCCTCTTCTTGATTCCCGCCGTATCAACGAGGGTGATGTATCGACCAGCGTGATCAATGTGATCGTCTATGGCGTCTCTCGTCGTTCCTGGCACGTTGCTCACAACGGTCCGCTCCTCACCGAGGAGCTGGTTCAGCAGACTCGATTTCCCAACATTTGGCCGACCCACGATGGCGACAGTGACTTCGCCCTCGCGGGTAGGTTGGCCACTCTCGGGTGGGAGACCGCGCAAGCTTTCGATCAGGACATCGAGGAGATCGCCTGAGCCGATCCCATGTTGCGCGCTTACTGGATAGATGGCGTCAAAACCGAGCGCGGCAAACTCATGCGCCGCGCGCTCACGCTCGATGTTGTCAGCCTTGTTCGCCGCAAGTAGGATTGGCTTGCCACTCTTGCGCAGCAGCTGTGCGACCTCTGCGTCGCCGGGATTCGATCCAGTGGCTGCATCCACAACCAAGATGATTAGGTCCGCGTTGGCCACGGCAATCCGTGCTTGGTCCTGCACGGCAACATCGATGACATCACCCTGCGCAGGCTGCATTCCCCCTGTATCTACCAGCCGAAACCTAAATCCGTTCCACTCGGCGATAGAGACCAGCCGATCCCGTGTCGTCCCAGCGCGATCCTCAACGACCGCTCGTCGCTCGCCGACGAAACGGTTGAAGAGTGTGCTCTTCCCCACGTTCGGTCGTCCAACGAGGGCGACGAGCGGCAGGCGCTCCTGCACCACTGCTTCATCTGCCCCCTGGCGACGGCTCATCGAGCACTCGGTTCAGTGATTGAAGTTGTTCGATATTGCGGGGTCGCTGCGGAGGCGAGAGCCTCGCGTGCGATCTCACTGGCTCTCCGTTTCACCGACTCAGTTCCAGCCAGCTCGGCGATTCTCGCGGCAACCCGTTCCAGATCCTCGATCGGCGTACTCGTTCCGCCGGTAACTCCAACTCGGACCACACCTGCGAACGGTGCAGAGTCACGCAGATCAGCTTCAGACTCAATTTGGAGTGCTCGCGTGCCACTGATCTCGCAGAGACGAGTGAGCTCCTTCGTGTTCGCGCTCTTGCTCCCGCCCACGACCACCATCATGTCAACGGTTCGCGCCGCCTCCATCGTGTCTTCTTGGCGACGAATCGTCACCGGGCAGACGGTATTGAGAACCTTGAGTTCATGGCAGCGGGAGACGAGGAATGCGGCGAGGCGCTCAAACTTCCAGGGAGGTTGTGTTGATTGAGTGATGAGCGCCATGCGCTTGCGGCGTGGAATCTTCGCCCAATCTTCCTCTTCGTCAACCAGAATCGCGTTGGGGGCGAATCCCAGGAGTCCAACGACCTCCGGATGGTGAGGTGTCCCAAGAAGCACGATTTCGTAGCCCTCTTCCACGAGCTTCGCGAGCTCGCGATGCTCCTGCACGACCCACGTGCAGGTGCCATCAATCACTTCAAGGCCACGATCATTCGCGCGCTGCAGAACCTCTGGGGTCACCCCGTGCGCACGAATGACGATTGCCGCACCTTCGGTCACCTGGTCAAGCGACTCCACGCTCTCAATGCCACGGGCATTAAGGTCCGCGATCAGCCCCTCGTTGTGCACGACGTGCCCGAGCGTGTGTGTTGCCTTTCCCTCGGCGCGCGCTACTTTCGCTTTGTCAATCGCCTCACGCACGCCGTAGCAGACCCCAGTGCGCTTCGCGATGCTGATGCTCTCGACGCTTCCCATGTGGGAGATTATCCCCTACTCCACCCATCCAAGCGAACCAACCACCGGAAAGGCGCTCGCCCTCCCGTTGTGCGGCTCCGCTATGGGCGATACTCTTGCGGAAGGAGGGTGGCCACGGCGGCTCGCATCTTCTCGGCTACAAGTGGGAGGGCCGGGCGATCGCCTGCTGAATACGTGAATCTGTGCGGCTCGCCAATCACCATTTGAATCCGTGCCGCCCGACGCGGGAGTAAAGCGCCCCGAGGCCAAAGTTGCTCGGTGCCACTCACTGCAACGGGAACGACGGGAGCACCACTGCGCAACGCGAGAAGCGCTGCGCCGTCGCGGAACGAACCAATCTTCCCATCACGAGAGCGCGTCCCTTCAGGGTAGATCCCAAGGATGTTCCCATCTCGGAGCACCCCTTCCGCCAAGCGAAAAGCCTCAAGATCAGCCGCACCTCGCCGCACACCGAAGACGCCATTGACTCGCAGGAAGGTGCCGACCAGCGGCCAGCGCATCGCCTCCGCCTTCCCCATCCAATTGATCGCCCGTCCAGTTTCCGGCGTAAGCCAGCATGCCAAGAAGATTGGGTCAAGCCACGAAATATGATTTCCAACCAAGATGACCGGCCCCACCCTTGGGATTCGCTCCATCCCTTCCACGACAATCTCGCGTGCAAGCCGGCGTATAGCCCACGCACCGAACGCGTCAGAGAGTCGCATGCCGAACGGAGGACGATCAAGCGACATGTGACGACGAACCCACCCTCTTCACGATCTGCTCAACAACCGCCTCGAGGGTGAGGGCATCCGTCGCAATGAGAAGTGCGTCATCAGCAACGCGGAGTGGTGCCACTAATCGGCTGCGATCTTCTCGATCCCGTGCGATCAGGCTACGCAGCGCCTCCTGGTGTTCGTCTGAACCCTCTGCAAAGCCACGCTGGATCGCACGACGCAACGCGCGCGTCTCAGCGGACGCGTCCAAGAAGAATTTGTGTTGGGCCTCCGGATAGACCACGGTACCGATGTCGCGTCCGGCAAGAACCACGCCACCACGCATTGCTGTTTCGCGCTGCACGGTGCGGAGCGCTGCCCGAACATCTGGGATAGCTGCAATCGCCGCAACGGCACGCTCCACGTCGCCACCCTCGAGCTCTGACGCCTCAAAAGGCCTGCCATCAACCACGATCGTGGCAGTTCCGCTCTCAAGATCCACGTCCGCAAGGTGCGCGAGCCGCACAAGCTTCTCTGCATCGCCTGCACTGATTGATGATGGGACCTCGAGTTGTGCGAGGGTGGCGCCTGCCACGCCACCATCAAGCGCCGCTCTCGTGACCGCCCGATATAGCAACCCGGTATCCAAGAAGCCGTACCCAAACGATGCGGCAACTCGGATGCCGACGCTGCTCTTCCCGCTTGACGCTGGACCGTCAATGGCGATCTGCGTCACGGCCTGACCGCCGTTCGGGTTGCCGATGCGAGGAGAACGTTGCCGAGTTCGGCACGCTCTGCAGCTTCCAGGAGGCGTGCTTCGCCGGCCTGAATGTTTGCAAGATGGACCGGTCCGAACGAAATTCTAATGAGCCGACGCACAGGGCGCGCAATGGCACCGTACAGCCTGCGCACCTCATGGTGACGCCCCTCTCCCAGCGCGATGTAGCTCCACTGCGCAGGGTCCGAACCATCGTCCAGCACGTCTTCGGGGAGTCGATCGTCCGGGCGAATCTCCCGCGCGTCGAGCGCGCGCGCCCATCCATCCGTAAGCCGAATCCCTGCGCGCAACCGCGCCTGCTCCGCGTGTCCGAGCGGCAGGTCGCACATCACTGCGTATCCGCGTTGAAGGCCGGCGCGCGGGTGTGCGATCGGTGACACCAGGCGGCGCTCAGGAGTGAGGAGAAGCAGTCCTTCGCTCTCCCGATCGAGTCGTCCGATTGAGAGCATGCGCGCGGCGCGCGTTTCACCGAGGAGTGGAGTGAGTGCCTGCGGCAGCGTGATCTCAGCATGTGGGTCCGCATGCGTTGTGGTGACCCCCCAGGGCTTATGCCACGCAAGCATCTCCGCGCCACCAAGCGGATCGCTCAAATCTTCTGGCGCGCCGCTGCGGGCAGCGAGCGCCTTTCCGTCAAGTTCAAGAAGCGAACTCGGCTCCATTCGCTCGCCAAGGAGAACCGTTCGACCAGCACTCGTAACCCGCGCTGCCGCAATCGCTGCATCAGCGCCACGCCGCGAGAGGCCCGAGCGCTCAGCGACGAGCACATTGACGCGGATCAGATCAGTCAGCGAAGGCTCCTTCGCCAGCTGGCGTCGTTGGACCTTCTTCTCGCGAAGCGTCAGCGGTTGACGGCTCCTCCGTAGGCGGCTTCTCACTGGAGAGTTGCAGGCTCAAGATTGATGCCGCATCGCCCTCGAGTGGCGGGAGATCGCTCAGCGACGAGAGTCCAAACTTACGGAGAAACTCCATCGTTGTCGCGTATCGATGCGGGCGTCCCGCCGTTTCGAGACGATCAACTTCTTCGACCAGACCTCGCTCAAGTAGCACACGAAGGGCGTAGTCGGCATCTACGCCGCGAATCTCTTCAATGCCCGCCTTGGTCACCGGCTGTCGGTACGCAATGACGGTGAGCGTCTCAAGGGGGGCTGCAGTCATATCTGAGCCACCGGTTCCGATCCATGCCATGACGGCGCGTGACTGTTCAGGACCACTCGTGAGCTGCAGCTCGTCCCCATGGGTGAGCAGGGTGATCCCGCGCCCGGCGAGCGTTGACTTAAGCTCTGTCGCCAGGCGATCAAACGCGGCGCGGTCAACCTCAAGGAGCTTCGCCGCCTCCTTCCTCGTTAGCGGCCGATCCACGACAAAGAGCAGAGCCTCAAGGTCAGCGGCTGTTGCCGGACGAGTTCGCTCAGGAAGGGCTGCCCCTGCTCGCTTCTCGGTGGTCATTCTCCCCCCTTACGCATGTACGCTCTCAGGCGCACTCTCTGTGATGATGATCGGACCCCAGAGTGCATCTTGCACGACTTGAACTTCGCGCCGCTTTGCCAACTCTAGTAGGGCGAGGAAGGTCACCGCAATAAACGAGCGATCACGGCGGTCTCCAAGGAGCGTCTCAAGGTCCACACCGCTCAGCCCGCTCTGACGCACCGCCTCGCGAATGGCTGAGAGTCGATCGCTGATTGAAACCTTCAGGCCAACCGGCGCGAGCGCAAGATCAGCGAGTGGACGGCGACGAAGTGCGATACGAGCGGCAGCACGGACGAGTCGTTTCGGGTCAGAGATAACAGGGGTCAGCGGCTCCAGGAGTACTGGCTTCGGCTGAGGGAGGAGGCGGGTTGGCTGCTCACGCTGCCAGAGCGGCGACTGAAGTCGCTCGCCGAGCAGTCGAGCGGCGTCACGGAAGACTCGGTAGCGCAGGAGTCGCGCACGCAGATCCACCGCCTCATCTACATCATCAAGGTCGTGTGTATCAAGCCCTTGGTGAACGATCGGCCGCGGCAGAAGTGCGCGACTCTTGAGAACGATGAGCTGGGCAGCGACTGACACGAATGCGGAGAGCGTTTCCAAGCGGTCGTCAGGGATCTCCGCGAAGAAGCGGAGGAATTCATCGGCAAACGGTGCAAGTGGGACACGGCAGACGTCAAGCTCGTCACGCTCGATGAGTGCGAGGAGGAGGCCGTAGGGTCCACTGAACTCTCCGAGCGCAACATATGAACGGGAGCGACCGAAGAGTCCCCCCTGCTCGCGACGGAAGACAACACCTTCAATGTCAACGGCGGCGGGGTCAGGAAGCTCGAACCCCTCTGCCAGCACCGATCGACTCATCCCACGCCCCTCCCTGTCTTACGCGCAAGGATACGCTCCCCGTGCAACTTGCGGAGCGCTACCGAGCGGTTCATCCGGGTCCGAGCAGGAACTCGGTCAATCCAAAACTAAGGTCTCCTAGTAGCGAGCCGAGTGGCGTGAAGAGGAGTAGGACGATCACCACGGGGAAGGCGAACCGCGACGAGGTCAGCCCTTCAACGGCGTCAGCAAGGCGAGATGAGACGAGTGCCAGCACTCCGGTAAGGAGTGCCCGACCGTCAAACGGCGGGATGGGGAGGAGATTGAGGAAGAGTAGGCCGGTGTTGAAATATGTGAAGTAGACGATCAGCAGACCGATGAGGTTTGTGGATGGAGGGCTCCCAATCAGCCGGTAAAGAGCCGCCGCGATGACCGCCAGAAAGAGATTACTGAGTGGGCCCGCCACCGCGACGATCGCCCAGCCAAGACTCCCCCCTCGCAGGCTCTGCGCCATGACTGGGGTTGGCTTCGCCCAACCGATCATTCCTCCGCCAGAAAGTGCCGACAAGAGAAGAAGCCCGGCCCCGAACGGGTCAATGTGGCGCCGCGGATCCAAGGAGACGCGGCCGAGTGCCCGCGCATGTCCATCGCCGAGTTTCCACGCCGCAGTGGCGTGTGCCGCCTCATGCACGGGAAAACTGATCAGGAGCAGTAGAAGCGCTGCAGCGAGTGGAGCGAACGTCTCTGCTTCCATTGTTGAATCTTAGCGGCCTACGCTCGAGGATGCGCCCGTTTGTACGCATCGCGCACATGACTCCCGAGCAGGTGCGTGTATAGCTGCGTGGTGGAGATGTCCGCGTGACCGAGCAACTCCTGGACCACCCGCAGATCCGCACCACCATCGAGGAGGTGTGTCGCGAAAGAGTGACGCAACATATGCGGGTGGATCTCTCTGCCGAGACCCGCTCGATTTGCCGCGTCTCGAATCACGCTCCACGCCGATTCGCGTCGCAATCGCACACCGCCCTGCGCGAGAAAAAGCGCGCTCGGCTCTACCGCAGCGCGGCTCCGCCTGACGCTCGCCTCCGCGTGAACCGCGCGACCGCCGTCGCGGTACGCTCTGATTGCATCAACTGCTGGCTCGCCGATCGGCACCACACGCTCACGCCGACCCTTCCCAAAAAGCCGCACGCTCCCCTCCTGAAGATCCACTCCATCAAGGTCCAAAGCGACAATCTCGCTCACGCGCCCTCCCGACCCGTAGAGCGCCTCGCCGAGTGCGTGGGCTCGCTGCGCATCTGCGCGCGCGAGATCGCCGCTACCCTGCTCGGTCGCAAGCTCACGAAGCAGCCGCTCCACGTCGTCTAGGCGAAGCACTGCAGGGAGATTTCGGCGCGTTCGCGGCAGCTCAATCTCCGCGCTGATTGATCGAGTCAACTCCCCTTCACCTTCCGCGAATCTGTACAGCACGCGGAGCGCAGCGGCGCGGCGGCGCGTGGTTGAAACGGCAACGTTCGCCTCGGCGAGCCACGCTTGGGCAGCCTTTGCGTCGCTGCGCCAGGCATCACCCGGCCCGAGTGACGCGGCAAAGGATCGGTAGTCACCACGATACGCGTCGAGCGTGCGCGGAGAGAGGTTGCGTTCAACGCTCAAGTAGACGAGACATGCCTCAATGATGCGATCAAGTGGGCTCACGGTGAGTCCACCGCTCATGATCCGCTCTGGCCCGCCTTTGCCAAGAGCTCCCGTGCCGCAGCCTCTGCGCCGCTCCCTGCGGCGTCACCCGCCAACATTGATGCGAGCTCACGCATCCGTTCATCGCCGGTTAGGCGACGCACCTCGGTGATCGTGCGTCCCCCTTCCTCACGTTTGCGCACCTGCAAGTGTGCATCTGCCTGTGCCGCAACCTGTGGGAGATGCGTCACGCAAAGCACTTGGTGCTGTGCGGCAATTCGCTTCAGGCTCTTGCCGAGCGTCTCTCCAGCGCGCCCTCCAAGCCCTGCATCGATCTCATCAAAGACCAGCGTCCGGCTCTCGCTCGCGTCACTGAGTGCCTCTTCGAGTGCGAGGGACACTCGGCTGAGTTCGCCGCCAGAGGCGATCTTCGCAATCGGCGCAGCGGGCTCTCCAGCGTTCGGCGCAAAGAGGTACTCCACGTCGTCCCCGCCACTGCGGTCCACGAGGCAGGCAGTCCCTTCAACGAGTGGATCGTCTTCACCACCGGCTCGGGGTGCGACAGTTATCTCAAACGTTGGTGGGAGTGCGAGCGACTCAAGGGCACGGTTCACCGCCTTACAGAGACGTCCGGCTCCGGCGACTCGCGCGCCCCGCAACTGCGCCGCGAGCACACCAATCTGCTCCGCAAGCGCGGTTCGTTCCTTCAGGATCTGACCCTGCCGCTCCGTGGCCCCTTCTAGACGTGCCACCTCGCGCTCAGCGCGTTCAAGGGCGTCCGCGAGGCCAGCCTCATCGGTGCGGAAGCGTCGCTCCAGCGAAAGGATCAACCCAAGTCGCTCCTCAATTTCAGCAACAGGTCGACTCAACGCCTCACCTGCTTCGCCGCGCACAGCATCACGAGCGAGATCGTCAATCTCTGCTGCGAGCGCACTAATGCGCTCCGCGAATGATGCGCTCCCGGAATCAAGTTTGAGCAGCTCACGTGCACTCTTATCAAGAAGTCGAGAACGCGCACGGAGACCCTGGTCATCCGCATCCAGGAGGGCCGCAATCTCTGCGCGAAGACCGTCAATTCGATCGCTACTCGCAGCGCGACGCAGCTCCTCACGGAGTCTCTCCCCTTCCCCAGGCTCGACCGCGGCACTCCGAAGGTCATCTCGCTCGGAACGAGCAATCAGCAGTAGAGCCTCACGTCGGGCGTCACCGCCGCCGAGTTCATCGAACTCCACCTGCAACCGCTCGCGCTGTTCCACCAACGTGGCGATCTTTGCCCGTACTTCGAGAGTCTCGGACCAGCGATCCAGAAGATCCCGCTGGCGACCACGGTCCCCGAGGCGCTGTTGATCGTGCTGTCCATGGATCTCAATCCGCGGCGCCACCTCTGCGGTGAGCGCCGAGATTGTCACCAACTCATCGTTAATGCGTGCAATGGAGCGTCCCTCACTGTGCACCTCTCGAACAATGATCTTTTCCGTTGCATTCGCGCTCAGCAGCAGGTCCACGCGCAGCTTCGCTTCGCCGTTCCGGATTGCATCAGTATCGGCACGTGCGCCGCGGGCCAGCGCAAGCGCGTCAACGATGAGGCTTTTTCCCGCTCCGGTCTCGCCCGTCAAGACCGTGAGTCCAGCACCAAGTTCAACGCGGACAGTGTCAATGATTGCGAGCCCAGAGACACCAAGCTCGATGATTCGCGACCCGTTCGCTGAGGTGCGCTTCGCGGCGCTCACCGGGGAAGGAGATCCACCTTCTGGCGCACAAGGTCCCAGAAGGGGGCGAGGCCATGGAGTTCAGCAAAGCGAATCGGAAGTGGCGCGGCTGAAACTCGCACTCGATCACCTGCCGCGAGCGGCTCATCAATCCATCCGTCGATTGAGATTACCGCCTCTTCGCCGTCAACAACCGTGCAGACGACCACCTGGTCGGCGGAGACTACGACTGATCGAAGAGTTGCGAGGTAGGCGGCGATTGGGGTGACGATGATATTGCGGCTTACCGGGTCAAGGATCGGTCCGCCCGCGGAGAAGGAGTAACCCGTGGATCCCGTTGGCGATGCGATCACCACGCCGTCTGCAATGTAGGTGGCAAGGTGGCTCTCTCCGATCGCAACGTCCAGGCGAACCACGCGTGGAAGACGCCCACGCGCCACCACCACATCATTGAGTGCGGTGAAGGTACGCTCCCCGCCATCGGCGCGCTGCACGGTTGCACGAAGCGCCATTCGCTCCTGCGTACTCCACCTCCCTTCACTGAACGCCTCAAGGGCGCTTGCGAGCTGGAAGCTCTCAGACCGGGCGAGGAAACCGATCTTGCCGAGGTTGATGCCGAGGAGCGGGACCATCTGCTCGGCTACGGCGGCGGCGGCGCGGAGAAAGGTGCCGTCCCCGCCGAGCGAGACGAGCACTTCGCTGCCTGGGAGAGCCGTCGCGATGCTTTCGCGCTCCTCGGCTGCGAACCCCCAATGTTCGATGCCGCGCGCGGCACACCACCCTGCCGCCTCGTCCCACGCTTCGAGGGCGAGGTCATTGGTTGGGTTGTAGACGAATCCATAGCGGCGCATAGTCGCATCATCGCATACGGTCACACTCAGGTGGCGTACGGAACGAGGGCTAGCCGGGGCGGCGTGCCTCCCATACAGCACGGATCTGGCGCTCAATCCCGGCCTCATCGAGCCCGATCAACGTGCGTAGATCGCTGACACTTCCATGATCGACGAATGCCCCTGCCGGGATACCAATGTTCAAGATCGTGGCACGGACGGGTTGCCCAGTTGCCGCCTGATCCGCCGCGAGCGATTCGAGCACGGCCCCGCCAAAACCCCCAGCAGCAACGCTTTCTTCGAGTGTGACAATCAATGAAGTGGACCGCCCAAGCCGACGGTAGAGCTCGTCATCGATCGGACTGGCCCAGATCGCATTGACTACGCCGACCGAGAGTCCGCTGCTGCGGAGTCGCTCTGCAACGCGCATGCCGCGCTGCACAATTGGGCCGAATCCAACGATGACGATATCTGTCCCCTCAGAGAGCGTCTCCGCCTTACCAACAGGGATCGGCTTCGGATCGCGAACTGGAACCCCTTCAACGCTGTCGCGAGGATAGTGCAGCGCAAACGGATGATCCTGTGCGAGCGCAGTGCGCACGAGCGCTCGGAGCTCCTGCTCATCTTTCGGTGAGGCGATCACAAGGCGCGGGATCTGCCGCTGTGCGGTCAGGGTGAACATCCCCTGATGGCTCGTCCCGTCCTCACCAACTAGCCCCGCACGATCAACTCCAAGGAGAACTGGCTGATCGTTCTGGCATGCATCGTGGACGATCTGATCCCACGCCCGCTGCATGAAGGTGGAGTAGATCGCAACCACTGGTCGACCACCGCCCATCGCGATTCCGGTTGCGGCGGCCACCGCATGCTGTTCCGCAATCCCGACATCGTAGAAGCGATCGGGGTACGCCTTTGCGAATGTGTCGAGCCCCGTCCCGGTTGGCATGCCCGCAGTTATCGCGACGATGCGGCGATCATCCGAAGCGGCGGCAACGAGTTCCGCTGCGAACGCGGAAGTGTAGTTCGGCTTCTTCGGCGCGGGGGCAACAGGGACCGCACCCGCCTTACCGTATGAATCAGTGGGCACTCCAACCTCCATTTTGGGAAGTGCTGCTCCGTGGAAGGTGATCGGATCGGCTTCCGCCGGCCTGTATCCGCGACCCTTCTGTGTGCGCACGTGCACGATGACCGGTCCTGGCATGTTGAACGCACTCGCAAACGCCTCTT
This sequence comes from Chloroflexota bacterium, assembly GCA_038145565.1. Taxonomy (GTDB): domain Bacteria; phylum Chloroflexota; class Limnocylindria; order Limnocylindrales; family Limnocylindraceae; genus Limnocylindrus. Next base: position 12,889 of record JAYQPX010000024.1, read on the forward strand.
CCATCTGAACGCGGTTATGTCCGTCCAGTACGCCGACGTAGGTGATACCGAGGTCTTCAAAGAGTCGCCCAGGCTCCTGTGCAAAGGAGACAACGGAGCGACGGAAACTCTTCGAGAAGCGAACGAGGGTCGCACCAACGAGTGGAATCGCCCCAATAATGCGATCGTACCGACTCTTGCTTTCGCGCCATGTACCCGAGAGCTTGACCTTGGAGAGGTAGGTTGAGATCGCGCCTACAGTCGGCGAGATTGACATCTCATTGTCATTCAGCACAATCAGCATCTTTGTTTGACGATGCCCAATGTCGTTGAGCGCTTCCAGACTGAGTCCGCTCATAAGCGCCGCATCTCCAACGACGACCGCAATCTTTTCGCTACTCCCACGAACATCACGGGCAAGCGCGAGTCCTTGCCCAATGGAGATTCCCGTTCCAGCATGGCCGCCATCGAACACGTCGTGCGGCGACTCGCTCCGGCGCGGGAATCCGCCAATGCCGCCGAGTTGACGCAAGCTGCCGAAACGTGCCAGGCGACCCGTGAGAAGTTTGTGTGGGTACGCTTGATGTCCGGTATCAAACACGATCCGGTCTACGGGAGAAGCCATGATGTGATGGAGCGCAATCGTCAACTCCACCACCCCGAGGCTCGGGCCCAAGTGGCCCCCCGTCACTGCCGTAGTGGCAATGATCGCCGTGCGCACCTCTTCAGCCAACCGCGTGAGCTCGGCTGCGGAGAGCCCCTTCAGGTCGCTTGGTCCGCTCAGTCGCGCGAGGAGCGAGTCAGGACCGACCGCACGTAGCGCGATCCCTTCGTCCACAACCCTGCGCGGCTCAACGCTCACTGCTCCTCCTCGTCATCATCTGCGTCGAGCGCCGCCAGCCCACCCTCAGGGAGCAGCTCTTCAATCCGCAGTCGCGCAGCCTCGAGCTGCTTCTGTGCATGTTGTTGCAACTTCACGCCACGTTCAAAGTGGGTGACGGCGGCTTCAAGGCCACCATCCTCTGATTCGAGTCGCTCCACGATACTCCGAAGCTCGCGCATCGTTGTCTCAAAATCTTCGGGGAGCGCGCGGTCGGTCGGCTTACGACGCTTTGCCGCCATCTCGACCCCCCTTTTCGCTGCGCTTCACGTTCGCCACAAGTAACCCCTCGGCGAGCCGCACTAGAATGTCACGCCCAGCGGGAGCTTGTCGCCATGAGCGCACAATCGACCCATCCCGCCCTTCAACCATGGCATATCCACGAGACAGAATGGCAAGCGGCGAGAGGGCGGCGAGGAGGAGGTGTGCCTGTCGTACCTGGTGCGCCGCGCCTCGTAGTGAGAGTCGGATCCCACGCACAAGGTCGTCCCCCATCTGTGCGAGGCGCTCTGCCTCCCGTTCAATATGATTCTCAGGTCCGATTGCAGCCAATGGCCGCTCCTCCTCGCGAAGTTCAGCAGCACACTGAATGAAGATACGTTGCACAGCTTGGTATACACGGCCGAGCAGTAGCAGCGGTTGGGCGCGAATCAGATCAAGATTTGGTGAGAGTCGTGCCGCCGCAATGCTCGGCGTGCCAGCACGATCATCTGCGACCAGGTCTGCCAACGTCACATCCGATTCGTGTCCTACGGCGGAGAGCACTGGAAGTTGGGAGGCCGCGATCGCACGTAAGAGCACTTCGCTGTTGAAGGCGGAAAGATCGTCACTTGATCCTCCGCCTCGCGCGAGGAGGATTACGCTCGGCGCGTTCCCGATCCCTGCGCGCGCCTCCCGAGCCGCATGCGCATTGGCGCGGCGAATGGCATCAGCGAGTTCTGCTGGAGCTGTAGCACCTTGAACTGGCGCATGTACGAGAAGAAGTCGCGTCTGCGGCGCAGCTCCACGCAGGACGCGAATCACATCGTGCAAGACCGCGCCGGAGCGAGAGGTGACGATCGCAATCCCTTGCGGTGCGACAGGGATTGGGCGTTTCCGGGCTGCATCGAAGAGACCTTCGGCTTGGAGTTTTCGTTTTAGCGCCTCCAGCTCCTGTGAGAGGAGACCGATCCCGCCTGGTCGGATCAGCGTGCTCGCAATCAACTGATACCGACTGCGCGGGGTATAGAGATCGATCCTGCCGATCAAGATTACGATCTCACCGACCGCCGGAGCCTCCTCGCCAGGACGAATGTTTCCGCGGAACCGAACCGCATCAAGCGTAGACTCTGCATCGCGAAGCGTGAGGTATTCGTGCCCCGCTGTGCTGCGCATGCTGCTCTGGACTTCGCCAATGACCGCACACGATGCGAGGAAAGGATCTTCGCTGATTTGGGCACGGATGCGTGCCGCAACTTCAGAGACGCTGAGTGCCTCGTCTGGGACAGGCTGCGTGATCAGACGCGAGTCTGGTATTCGCCGGTACGCGTGTCCACCCGGATGACATCACCAACGCCCACAAAGAGCGGGACCTGCACCACGAGGCCGGTCTCGAGGGTGGCGGGCTTACGCGCACCAGTCGCCGTGTCTCCTGCGAAACCAGGATCCGTCTCCTTGACGACGAGATCGATGTTGATTGGGAGTTCAACCCCAAGCGTCTCGTCCTCGTAGCTTATTCGCTCAAGCACAAGGTTGTCCTTGATGTAATCCTTCGCCTCGCCCAGCTGGTCGCCCGTGATGACGAACTGATCATAGGTTGAGGTGTCCATGAACGTGTAATCGTTGCCATCTGAAAAGAGAAACTGTGCGGGGCGACGCTCCAGTGTGGCGCGTGGGAACTTCTCACCAGCCTGGAAGGTTTTTTCAACGATCGACTGCTTCCGAACGTTGCGGAACTTGATTCGAACCTGCGCCGAACCTCGACCAACCTTGATGTGGTGGTACTCAAGGATCTGCCAGAGGTCACCCTCCAACTCAATGACGATCCCCTTCTTAAGTTCGCCGGTTGAAATCATCTGGCTCCCCCTCTCTTTCGGCCGCACGGCCGCTCGGCCAGGACCCTCTCTTGCCTGCCAGTCTAACCGTCAGCCCACGATCAAGGGGGCGGAAGGGAATCGCGTGAGGGTGCTCATGCTGAGTCCCGCAAGTTCCACAGCAACTATATCTTAATTGCGTTTACCGATTCTCTCGTAAATGT
>JAYQPX010000025.1:0-15500 GCA_038145565.1 Chloroflexota bacterium
TGGCGGCGGGGAGCTCCGCTACAATCCCCCTCCGGCGCCGATGTAGCTCAGTGGTAGAGCAGCTGTTTCGTAAACAGCAGGCCGTGAGTTCAATCCTCACCATCGGCTCCAGCCCCCCGCCAGCCCCTGTACGCCCCCTCCGCTACCATCTAGAGACGGTATCCATGTCGCCGGTGAATTGAGGAGGACCTGTGGGCGAGAACGAGCTCTTTACCCCGCTCGGTCTCGGGTTCGGGATCTTCCTGATCGGCGCTCTCGCCATCGACTTCGGCCTCCTCCGGCGCAAGGGGACCCATGTGGTCCCCGTACGGGAGGCGGCAGCTTGGACGCTCGTCTGGATCGTCCTTGCCATCCTCTTCGGCATTGGGATGCAGTTCTACTGGGGCGATGTCACTAAGACCACCGAGTATTTCGTTGGTTATCTGGTTGAGAAGTCACTCTCGGTGGACAACATCTTCGTGTTCACCATCATCTTCGCTTCACTCAAGACGCCGAAGAAGCTGCAGCAGATGGCTCTTATGTGGGGGATCCTAATAGCGCTCATCCTGCGCGGCATCATGATCTTGATCGGCGCCGCCTTGATCGCACAGTTCGCGTGGATCATTTGGGTGTTCGGAGCCTTCCTCCTCTGGACTGGTGTGGCCATGCTGCGCTCTGGCGGTCACACTGGTGAAGGTGAGCCTGCCGCCGTAAAGTTTGCCAAGCGCTTCATCCACGTTACTGAGGACTACAACGAGGAGCGCTTCCGTGTCGTGGTAAACGGCGTAAAGAAGTTCACGCCGATCTTCCTCACCGTCGTAGTGATCGGGATCATCGACCTCATCTTCGCCGTGGACAGCATCCCCGCGATCTTCGGCATCACACTCGATCCGTTCATTGTGTTTACATCTAATGCGTTTGCGATTCTTGGCCTGCGAAACATGTACTTCCTCCTCGCCAACGCAAAGGATCGATTTCACTTCCTTGGCACAGGTCTCGCGTTCGTCTTGATGTGGATCGGCGTGAAGATGATCCTCCCCGCCATCGACCATGATTGGAAGATTCCGCCGCTCGTCAGCCTCTTTGTGGTGCTCAGCATCTTGACGGTTTCGATCGTCGCCTCGTTGCTGCACACGCACCGCAACAAGAAGAGGTAGGGCACAGATGCCGCGAGGCGCGGCTGGGCCGCTTGCGCGTGCACTCGCTGCGCTGATTGTTGTTGTCTCGTTCGGCGATGCTTCGGTCGCGCGGGCGGAGGATGCCATCATCCCGAAGATCCCGAGTTGCGCATCAATCCTGGCGCGAAAGGTGATCTTCACTAAGACGATCGTTGGCGTGCGAGGGGCCGTCATCACCAAGGAGTACAAACGCAACCAGTGGGCAACCAGTGTGCTCGACCCGCTTCATCGCCTCCCGGCGAGCTACGTGCCGCGAGATCTGACGTGGATCACTCCACAGGCGCTCCCGTCAGCGAAGGGTGTCTTCCAACTACGTCGCGACGCGGCCGAGTCGCTCCGCGCGATGTTCCTCGCGGCGCGTGAAGCGGACGTGCGGATGCGGATCATCTCTGCGTATCGATCGTATGCAACACAGAACGCAACCTTTGCGTACTGGGTTGCGAAGTCCGGACTGCAACTTGCGCGAAAGTACAGCGCACTCCCAGGACACTCCGAACATCAACTCGGCACATCGGTCGATCTCGCCACCGTTGGCGCGGGTGTGCCGTGGGGGAGCGCCGCGTTTGCAACGTCGCCCACCGCCGTTTGGCTGAGTGAGAACGCCTACAAGTACGGCTTCGTTCGCTCGTATCCATCCGGAGCGAAGCGTGTGGCGCTCAGCTGTTACGGGAGTGAACCGTGGCACTGGCGCTACGTCGGCCTGAATCTTGCGTACGAGATCGTCTGCAGCGAACAGGTGCCGAGAATCTTCCTCTGGAACCGCCAATACGGCGGCACACGCGTGATCGGCGAGCGCTGTGCCGAACTGCAAATACCTGAAGGGTACGTGGATTCGGGCGCGAGTCCGTCGCCTTCACCCTCACTTGATCCGCTCGGGGATGACGACGGCGACGGCCTGACGAACGACGCCGACAACTGTCCGCTGGTTGCAAACCCGGATCAGCTTGACAGTGACGGGAACGGTGTTGGTGATGCGTGCGACCCAGCGGCTTCTCCGAGCCCTTCACCGAGCGAGAGTCCGAGCCCCTCTCCGTAACGGATTAGCTGAGGGTTTCGCTCACTTTCGGTCGCGCGCGTAGATAGTGGATCGCCGCTGCAACCGTGACGGTTGCGAAGACTACTTCTGCCAGGACGATTCCCACTGCTGGTAGCAGCAGCACGGTGGCGAGATTTGCGGCGCCATGGAGGAGGGTTGGGAAGACCAGCGCGCGAATCAAGCTGCCACGGTCACTGCTCTGTACCACTGCGCGCATCACATAGAGGCTCAAGACCACATGCAAGAGCGTGGCGAAGAGACGTTCGGTGAACGCCAGGAGTGAAGTAGCAACATCTTGAGTGCCGAGGAACGAGATCGCGGTCTCCAGTTGTGCAAGCGACTCTGGGGGGAGGTTGTCGTAGGCGCTACCGTCTGCGATCGAGCCAAGTAGGAGCAGCGCTGCAACGGATGGAACGAGCGTGATGATCAGCGCCTCGATGCCAGCGTGCCCGAGTCCAAACGCGACCCCGCCGCGCTCCGTGCGGACGTAGCGCGCCGCTTTGCTCAAGACAAATGCGCGACTCCCCTCTTCGAAGATGCCCGCACTGAACGACGCAATGAGAACCGCAGTAAACCAGCTGCCACTCCCTGGAGTCGGCGCAACTGCGCCGATCACGAGTGCGTTGATGAGCGTCAGGAGTGGGAGACGCGCGGCTTGACTGAGAACGAATGCCACACCGCCCCACGCCCAGACCGAGAGTCCGCCGCTGAGGCGCCGCGCAGCAACTGCTCCGCCAACGACGAGAACGATCAGCAACCCTGCGAGGAGCGTGAACGAACCTTGCGCCGCGCCGATCACCGCGCTGTCTGCGGCGTGAACGGGGACCACTATCGCGCGGACGAGCGGGTGCGCGTGGTGCGACGCTTCGGTCGTGCAGGTCGCTTCGGACGCGTCGGTCGCGTGTCGTCGCGCCAGGTGCGGTATGCGATCGAGATTGCGGCAACAACGGAGAGCGCAAGCCCGCCGAGGAGGAGTGCCACCGGAGCGCCGCCAACGTCGACGACGCTCTCGGGGATCGCAGCGAGTGCCGCGGTGCTCAAGCCAACGGAGATCCAGGCGCGACCGACAAACGCGTGCGATGCATCCCACGCCTTCTCGCTCTCGTGCGTCCACGGGAGGCGCACGCCGATGGTGTAGTTCTGCTTGATCTGCGGCATCGCATAGCCGAGCAGCGCAATAAATGCGCCGAGCGCGATCGGTGCCGCGTGGTCGAGTCGCGCCGCCTCGCCGAATCCTGAATTGATGATTGCCGACTGTGTGACGGCGAAGAGGAGGACGAGTCCCATCGCCACGTACCCGATCGCCTCTGCACTGCGCACAATGTTGGCGCGCTTTGGATCGAACTTGATCGCGAAGAGGATCAGCGCTGCCGTCAGAGCAAACACTGCCGGCAGCACGAACAGCGCCTCGCGTCCGGCGAATCCATCGGCCACGCCGTTGATGTCCCAGTGGATCGCCAGCTGCGCGCCTGCCGGGAGTGTCTGAAAGGCGTAGAGGGTGAAGAACCCGGTGGCGGCGAACGCAACGGTGGAGACGACCCGGGCAACGGGGTTCACTAGAGCCCCTTGACTTCGGCGACCACCTGCGACAGCACGCTCTTCGCATCGCCGAAGAGCATGGAGGTCTTCTCCAGATAGAAGAGCTCGTTCTCGATGCCCGCAAACCCGGTCGCCATGCCGCGCTTGACCACGATCACCTGCTCCGCGTCCTGTACGTTCAGGATCGGCATGCCGTAGATCGGCGATGCAGGGTCGGTCTTTGCTGCAGGATTGGTGACGTCGTTTGCGCCGATGACGAGTGCAACGTCACATGCGGCAAACTCTTCGTTGATCTCGTCGAGATCGAAGAGATGATCGTACGGAACGTTCGCCTCTGCGAGCAGCACGTTCATGTGCCCTGGCATTCGACCGGCAACTGGATGGATCGCAAAGCGAACGCGACCTCCGCGCTTCTCCACAAGTTCGGCGAGCTCCCTGACGGCGTGCTGCGCCTGTGCGACCGCCATGCCGTATCCGGGAATGATGATGACGTTGCGCGCATAGCCGATTCGCATTGCCGCGTCCTCTGCGTTGACGCTGCGAGTCGTGAGGCCTTCGGCACTCTTGCTCGATGCGGCCGCCACCTCTCCGCCGAATGCGCCGAAGAGCACGTTGGCAAAGCTGCGATTCATCGCCTTGGACATGAGGATGGAGAGGATGAATCCGCTCGCGCCATCCAGCGCACCGGCGACGATCAGGATGTTGTTGCCGATCGCAAAGCCGGTTGCACTTGCGGCAAGTCCTGCGTATGAGTTCAACAGCGAGACGACCACGGGCATGTCCGCGCCGCCGATCGGCAGCACGAGCGTCACGCCGATCACGAGCGCGAGGAGGGTCATGATCCCGAATAGAAGAATGCCGTTGTCTCCGCCTGCGGCGGGCCCACTCGACTGCGTGGCAATGAGGAAGATCCATAGTCCGATCGCGCCGACGAAGATCGCCGCGTTGATGATCTTCTGCCCAGGGAAGGTGATCGGTCGCCCCGAGATGAAGCCCTGCAGCTTGCCGAACGCCATGAATGAGCCGGTGATCGTCAGCGCACCGAAGATCGTTTCGAAGCCGAGCGCGACCATTTTGATGATTCCAGGTCCGCCTGGCACATCACGGTAGTGGAGGAACTCGGCGATCCCCACGAGCGTGACGGCGAGCGCGCCGAACATGTGACTGACGGCGATGCGCTGCGGCATGGCGGTCATTGGGACGAGAAGCCCCATCGGGAGGCCAATCGCGGTGCCGATCACGAGTCCGATGATGATCAACTCATAGCTGATGATCTGATGGTTGAGAAGCGTGCCGACGATTGCAAGGAGCATGCCCATGGCGGCGAGTTGCATGCCGCGTCGCGCCGTATCTGGCTTGGTGAGGCCGCGAAGGCCGAGGATGAACGCCGCCGAAGCGGCGATGTAGGCAACCTGGACGAAGAGCGCGCCGATCTCCGGGTTCACTTGGGCGCCTCCGTCTTCTTGAACATCTTGAGCATGCGGTCGGTGATCACGAATCCGCCGACCACGTTGATGGTGGCCGCAGCAACGGCAACCGCGCCCATGACATTGATGTAGAACGGCCGCTCGGCGCCAGCGATCACGAGGCTCGCCACCAGGCTAATCGCAGAGATGGCGTTCGTTGCCGCCATCAGCGGCGTGTGCAGGAGCGGCGGCACCTTGGTGATGATCTGGTAGCCGGTGAATGCGGCGAGGAGGAAGACGTACACCTCGACGATTTGCGCGTCCACCAGGGTGCCCCCCGCCGTGCCGCTTGCCGCGGTGGTCGAAGGACCGCTCACGAGCGTGATGGCGACAGTGGCCACTCCGAGTGCGGTTGCAATCACACTGATCATCTCGATGCTCCTATCGTTTCACGAGTTCGCCGGCGTTCGTGACGAGCATGGGGCCCGCCACCTCATCTGCCGCATCAATCTTCAGCGCGCCGCCCTCTGCCGTGAGGTGGGTGATCAGCGTGCGCACGTTCGTCGAGAACATCTGCGACGCGTGCAGCGGCACGCTTGCAGGGACGTTCACAGCGCCGATCAGCTGCACGCCGTGCTTGACCACGGTCTCTCCGGCGACAACACCTTGCACATTGCCGCCGGATTCAGCGGCAAGGTCGACTACAACAGAGCCTGCACGCATCGTGGCGAGCATTGCGTCGGTGACAAGGATCGGCGCCTTACGACCAGGGATGAGCGCCGTGGTGATCACAAGATCCTGGCTGCTGATGTGCGCGGCGATGATTGCGGCGTTCTGCGCTGTTTCGTCTTCCGTCTGCGCGCGCGCATATCCGCCGGTTCCCTCTGCCTTCGCCGCCGGCTCCACGAACTGCGCGCCGAGCGAGCGAACCTGTTCGCCTGCAGCACCGCGCACGTCAAACGCAGAGACGACCGCGCCGAGTCGACGCGCGGTTGCAATCGCCTGCAACCCCGCCACGCCCGCGCCCATGATGAACGCCTTCGCCGGCGCAATCGAGCCTGCAGCGGTGGTGAGCATGGGAAGGAACTTGTCGAGCGCGGCGGCACCGATCAGCGCCGCCTTGTATCCTGCCACGCCGCTCTGCGACGACAGGACGTCCATGGATTGCGCGCGAGTGATGCGCGGCACAAGTTCGAGCGCGAGCGCGGTGATCTTTGCGCTCGCGAGCGCTGGAAGAACGTCTTCGTTTGCACCAGGGGTGAGCAGGGAGATCAACGTGCAACCTTTTGGGAGGGCCGCGACTTCTTCTGCGCTCGGCTTGCGCACCTTCACCACCACCTCGGGCGCAGCTGCGGCGAGCGCCGCGATATCCGCGACAAGGGTTACTCCCGCCTTCTCGTAGGCGGCATCGAGGAAGCCTGCGGCGCTACCCGCGCCGCGCTCGACGAGGATTTGATGGCCCGAGCCGATGAGCTTGGCGGCTGCGTCCGGGACGAGCGCCACTCGGCGCTCGCCAGGGAGTCGTTCGCGGAGAATCCCGATCTTCATAGCCGTAATCCTATCGCCCCCTCTGATTTAGGCAGGAAGGTACGGCCGATATGCGGGACTCCACATCGCCGAGTCCACAAGTTCTGCGATGCGGTCTTCGTGCACGGCTGGCGCCCACCCGCCCTTGACCCCCGCGCGAACCACCGCGATCGCGATGTTTCGGCTGATAGAGCGGAGTTGCGCAAGGGGCGGATAGAGCGAGTCACGACCGGGTGGGGTGAGAGCGGCGAGCTGCTCCGCCGCCACAAGGAAGGCTTCGTCCGGAATCTTGTTGAGCCGGCCCGCGATCGCGGCGAGGCCAACGCCTGGGAAGATGTAGACGTTGTTTGCCTGGCTGATTGGATGCGTCACACCGCCGACGGTGACTGGTGCAAACGGCGAACCGGTGGCAACGAGTGCACGACCGCCGCTCCAATCAAGGATCTGCTCGGGCGTTGCCTCTGCGCATGACGTTGGATTGGAGAGCGGCCAGATCAAGGGTGACGGCGCGGCGGCCGACACCGCGCGGATCGCCGCTTCGGTGAAGGCACTCGCTTGTCCACTAGTCCCAATCAGTGCAGTGGGGGCGATCAGTGTCACGATCTCCTCAAGTGTTGGCGCAGCACTCAGCGTGTGTAGCTTGAGTGACTGATGTGTTTCGCTGCTGATGGCGAGCTCGCTCTTGCCGTCGGTCAGATCGGTTCGACCTTCGTGCACGATCCCCTTCGAATCCACCGCGATTATGGCGCGCGCGCGTTCACGTTCGCTCGCCCCTGAACTCTCAAGGTGCTTTCTCAGAAGTCGCACAATGCCGAGGGTTGCAGCACCCGCTCCATAGAAGAGGAAACGTTGGTCGCTCATCCGCGTGCTCCCAGAACCACCGCCGGCGTTCACTGCAGCGATGAGGCCCGCGAGTGCAACGGCACCCGTCCCCTGAATATCGTCATTGAACGATGGGACGCTGGTGCGGTATCGCTCAAGGATCTTGATCGCGTTCTCTTGCTTGAAGTCCTCCCACTGGATCACGCACCCTGGCAGTGCCGTCGCTACCGCCTCGACAAACGATTCGATGAATGCGTCGTACGCGGCGCCACGGAGGCGCGGCTTGCGCCACCCCAAATACGCAGGGTCGCTGAGCAGTTCTTGATTATCCGTTCCCACATCGAGCGAGACAGGGAGCGCCCATGACGGTTGAATTCCAGCGGCGGCGGTGTAGAGCGAGAGTTTGCCGATTGGAATGCCCATCCCTCCAACACCAAGATCGCCAAGTCCAAGGATGCGTTCGTTATCTGTCACCACGATCAGTCGCGTCTCACCGCCGCCTGCCGCGTTGTGCAGGAGCTCAGGAATTCGACGCTGATCATCTGGTGTCACCCATGCGCCGCGCGCGCGCCGCCAGATTTGACTCCAACGTTTGCACGCCTCACCAACCGTTGGCGTGTACACCACGGGGAGGAACTCCTCCATGTTCTCCGCGAGCAGCCGGTAGAAGAGCGTCTCGTTCCGATCCTGCAGCGCAGCAAGTCCGATGTAGCGTTCCAGTGGATCTTGCTTCCGGCGAATCTTCTGCAACTCAACGGCAACCTGCTCTTCAAGCGTGAGCACGGTTGCAGGGAGGAGTCCGTCGAGCCCAAGGAGTCGTCGCTCATCCCTGGTAAACGCCGTGTCCTTATTCAACGTGGGGCGGCTCAACAGCGCCTTGCCACGCTCTTTGACGGCGATCGGCGGGAGGGGTGTGCTCATAGAAGGGACAGGATAGCCGCGCGACGGGTGTAAAGTCTGAGCATGGCTGCGACGATCCTCGTTGTTGAAGACGATCCCGCCGTCTCCCTCGCGCTCGAAGTGGCGTTGAAGGGGGAGGGGTACACCGCGCTGCTCGCGGCAACTGGCGACAAGGGCCTTGAGATTGGCCTTGCGCAGGCGCCAGACTTGCTCATCCTCGATGTTCGCCTCCCGGGCATCGATGGGTTTGAGCTGCTGCGTCGACTCCGCGCGGGAGGTTCAAAGGCGCCCGTGATCATCCTCACGGCTCGAGACGAAGAGGTGGATACGATCCTCGGGCTCGAGCTCGGCGCGGATGACTACATGACGAAGCCCTTCCGCGTCCGTGAACTGCTCAGCCGAGTCAAATCCCAGCTGCGACGGGCGTACGGCGACCTCGCCGACGCGCTCGGCGGGCGGATCATCCGCGCCGACGAACTTCTGATTGACCTGGAGCGGAGGCGGGTGAGCCGTGCGGGGAAGAAGATTGCCCTCACGCCAACAGAGTTTGAGATCCTGCGACTCCTTGCGGAGAAGCCAGGGCGCGTCTTCAGCCGACGCGACCTTCTCGAGCGAGTGCGCGATTACGATGCGGCGATCAGCGGCGATGAGAAGACCATCAATGTGCACGTGAGCCACCTCCGAGACAAGATTGAAGTCGATCCTTCGAATCCTCGCTATGTCAGCACCGTGCGTGGCGTTGGCTACGCCTTTGCGGATCGGAGTGACCGCGGCGAGCGGAGCGGATCCTGAACTCCATCTTCACGCGTCTCTATAGCCTTCCGCCACGCGGCCTGCGCGCGCGACTCACCGCCGCCTTTCTCGGCATCTTGGCAGTTGCGCTCACGATCTCTGGCCTTCTCGTCATCGACCGCGTCAGCAACGAGCTCCAATCGCAAGAGTTTGCATCACTGCAAGTGCGCCGAATGGCAGTCTCGAGCGCGGCGCGGAGCATTGCGATTGCCGCCGCAGGAGATGAGAGCGTGGTGACGCGATCAGGCACGCTGAACCCTCTTGTTCGTGAACGCTTCTTGTTGCAGGATCCTGAACTGCAAGGACTCGCCACAGTCATCGCGCGCGCCGATGTGCGCTTGCGTTTTGGAACCTGGGACGAAGCGCAGCAGAAGTTCACCCCGCTCGGAGACTCCACGTTCACGATTGACTCTTCCGGCGTTGAAGCAGCCGCGGGTGAGCGGCGTGATCCGATCGAGAGCGGTTCGGAGATTGTGCTTCTTGGCGGAACCGAAGTGCTCGCGGCGGTTGAGGTGACACTCGAGCAGCCACTCTCGACGCGCGCGACGCGCATTACACAGGTCACCGGTGCAATCACGCTCGTGGGACTCCTTGCACTCGGTGCAACGATCCTCTTTGCCACACTTGCCGCGCGCCGATTTGCGAAGCCAGTGCGACTCTTGGCGGAGACGGCGAGTGCAATCGGTGACGGTGATCTTGCCGCGCGCGTCCCGACTGGGCCAGAGGTCGCCGCCAACATCGAGATGGAGGCCCTACTTGAAGGATTCAATCGCATGGCGAGCCGCCTTGAAACCACGGTGGGCGCGCTGAAGCGTGAGCGGGATCGAGGCCAAGAACATCTCGCCGATGTCTCGCACGAGCTACGGACGCCGCTCGCGGCGCTTCGCGCCTTCGTGGATCTTCTCGATGAAGGCGGAACCACGGACGCAGCAACGCGAAAGCGCCTGCTGAGTGAAGCGAGCCGCCAACTCGAGCGCATGGATGCACTCACCGCCAACATCCTCGAGCTCTCACGATTTGATGCAGGGATAGCGCGACCCGAATTCACGGAGACCGACCTTCGTTCGAGCGTGAGCGCGGCGATCGAGCAGGCAGCGGCGGGGGCACGTCGCCGTGGTGTTGCGCTGGACGAGCGACTCCCAGCTCGGCGAGTGGTGATCCGACACGACGCGACGCTTGTGGGCCAGGCGGTTGCAAACCTTGTTGGCAACGCACTGAAGTTCACACCAAAGGGTGGGAGTGTCTCCGTTGCGGTGCGACCACTCGCGACGGGTGCCGCAACGATCACCGTGAGCGACACCGGTGTTGGCATCGCCGCAGAAGAGTTGCCTCGTATCTTTGATCGCTTCTATCGGGGTACGGAGGGACTCGCCGCATCACGGAAGGAGACGCGCGCTTCTGGGTCCGGCCTCGGACTCGCAATCGTGAAGTCAATCGTGGACATGCACGCTGGTCGCATTGTCGTTGAGAGTCTCCCTGGGAGCGGCACAAGCTTCACCCTGACGCTCCCCGCAGATCCGCTCGCGGACGTGGATAGTTCGGTGGAGCCAACTCCCGCGACACAGCCCTCCGCAACCTTGATCAGCGTTGGCCGTCGTGCAGCGGCACTCCTCGGTGAGGTTGCGAAAACTTCACTTCGTCTACGGCGTGTTCTTCGCGCGGATACGACATCCTCTACGCTGAGTGAGCCGCCTCCGCCTGATGGCGCTCTGCCAGCGACAAAGGAGAAGATGTGAGCGAAACCCGAAAGCCAATCTCTCGACGCAGCGCGCGCCCGATCCGATTCGAACCAGAGCGCTCCGAGTGGCAGCCGTGGCTTGAGAACCTGGATGACGGTGTGCCGAAGCCGAGCGCAGTATCCGACGCGCAAGAGCCATCTACGTCCGAACCTCGGACAGGTTTGACCGGGCGCGCAACCGCCGGACTCCTCGCCCTCTCAATCGTCTTCGGGGCGGCTGGCGGCGCTGGCGCAACCTATTTTGTTCTCGGTGGAGCTCAAGGGAACGGCGATATCGTGACGCAAATCCGCCAGACGCTCACTTCTGAACAGTCAGCAATCGTCAACGTTGCAGAGCGAGTCTCCCCTGCCATCGTCACTCTAGAAGTGACGACGACCGGAAGTGAAAGTGTTGGCTCAGGGGTGATCTACTCCGCAGATGGATGGATTGTCACCAACCGCCACGTGGTTGAGGACGCCACCAACATCACGGTCCACCTCAAAGATGGTCGTGATTTCGTTGGCACCATCTACGGCATTGACACGCTGACCGACCTCGCGATCGTGAAGGTAGAGGCAACCGACCTCTCCGCTGCAACGCTCGGACGTTCGCGAGATATCCAGGTGGGGCAGACCGCAATCGCCATCGGCTCACCACTCGGCGTCTACACCAACTCTGTCACTGCGGGGATCATCTCCGCGCTCGGTCGACAGATCACCACCGAGTCTGGCCGACTCGATGGTCTGCTCCAGACGGATGCTGCGATCAACCCTGGAAATTCTGGTGGCGCGCTCGTGGACTCCAGCGGCGCAGTGATTGGCATCAACACCGCAATCTCCAATGAAGGTGCAGGCATCGGCTTTGCGATCCCTATTGATATTGCGCGTCCGATCATGGAGCAGGCACTCGCCGGCATACCGCTCTCGCGTCCATGGATTGGAATTCGCTATACATCGCTTGATCGGCGTTCAGCAGCGCAGAACAACCTGCCGGTCTTCCAAGGAGCGTGGCTCACTCCGGGGACTGAGCCTGCAGTCGTCCCTGACAGTCCCGCTGAGGCGGCCGGATTTGCCGACGGCGACATTGTCGTGAAAGTGGAGGGAGTGGCGATTGATGAGTTGCACCCGTTGCAAGATCTCCTCGTCCAGTACTCACCTGGCGCCACGATCGTCCTTGATGTGTTGCGCGGTGAAAGCGTCATCCAGCTCTCCGTCACGTTGGGGACGCGACCGAACCAATAGTCGCAGCGCTAGCCGTCGAGGCTCCCATCGTTCGCGATCCGCCCTTCACGAATGAGACGCTCACGAACGGCACCGACGAGATAGAGCGAACCGGCAACAACCACTGCACCGCGCGTGCTGGCCGCACTGCCGAGTGCCTCCACGGGATTCACTGCGCCACTGATCTGCGCACCGAGTCCCGCTGCGCGTGCAGCGGCGGTGAGGTCATCGACTGACGCGGAGCGAGGGTCACCAACACTGGTGCAGATCACGGTGGCCCGTTGAAGTGCCGTTACCTGTGCGAGTGCCCGGAAGATCTCAGGGATCGACTTGTCCGACATCGCGGCAATCACGAGCGTCAGTGGCGTTACACCAGCTGTTCCGTCTGCATCCTGAAGGAGCGGTGCAAGATCTCTGATTCCAGATGCGAGTGACGCAGCCCCATCCTCATTGTGCGCGCCGTCCAAGACGAGATCACGAAAATCTGTTGCTCCAAACGGTTGACGAATCAACTCCATGCGTCCCGGCCACTGCACCGCGGCAAAACCTTGTCGGATCGCCGCGTCGCTCACCGTGGCCACTCCCGCGTCGCGCATCGCGTCCAGTGTTGCCAGTGCAACCGCTGCGTTGTCTCCCTGGTGTAGACCGAGGAGTCCAACCTGCACCAACCCGAGGCGCGGGAGTTCCACCTCGATCCCGTCGCGACCGCGCGGCCGAACCGAACCGCGAGCCGCCTCAGTGAGCACGGCGCCAACGTCGCGTGCTCGCTTGCGGATCACGCGCAACGCACCGCCGCGTTCGCTCGCTCCGGTGACCGCGCGATCGCCTGGCATGATGATCGCCGCCTTCTCCTTGGCGATCAGCTCGATCGTGTCGCCGAGATACTCCTGATGATCGAGCCCGACATTCGTCACCACCGCCACGCCGCCGTCCCAGGCATGCATGGCGTCTAGGCGACCGCCGAGTCCAACCTCGACCACTGCCCGGTCGATGCCAGCAGTACGAAACCCATCAAAGACAACCCCCGCAAGCAGTTCAAACTCCGTCACTGGGCCAACGGCGCTCTCCACCTGATCAGCGGCGCTCAGCGCGCGCTCCACCGCCACCGCAAACGGGAGTGGGGGAAGCGGCTCGCCGTTGATCCGGATGCGTTCGCGGTACGAGACGAGGTGCGGCTTCGGCGTGCTGCCATGCCGTACGCCCCCTGCGCTGAGTGCGGCAGAGACGAGGGCGCTGACGCTCCCCTTCCCATTTGTCCCAGCGATGAGTGCTCCGCGCACGCCACGCTCGGGGTGCCCGAGGGCTTCAAGAAGCGCAACGGAGCGCTCGAGCCCGAGTCGGACGCCAAATCGACCACGCGCGCCGATTGCAATCTGTGCCGCCGCCCACGCCTCTGGGCCACGACCCTCTGTGATGGCGGTGCGCATGCGTTCACGTGCCGATTCAACCTCGCGCCGTAGAGCATCAACAACAGCTGGCTCGGACGGAAACTCTGGCATCTGCTGAGCGTAGCGGTGATTCTGCTCTGCGTGCCACAATCAGGGACATGGCAGGGTTCAATCGACCCGGATCGCAACCGCCACGGCGCCGCGGTCTCTTCGGCAACCGCAGTGACGCTCGCGGCGGCACTCGCCAGCCAATCCGACGAGTTGATTCAGCGGCGCCCACGCGCGCCGCAGTCTCCTATACGTCACAACGCGCACCCCAACGTGGCGGCGGTTCGTTCGGCCGCGCGATCACCACGCTGATCACTCGACTGATAGGGCTCGGGGCTGTTGTGATTTTGGTTGTGGCGGCGGTTCTTGGCGCACGCCTGGTGATCTCGCTCGGCGAGCCCTCACAGAGTGCCACGCCAAGCGACGCGATCCCGTCCGCCTCCGCGGGCCAGCCACTGATCGTCGCACCAGACCCCGCAACCGTTGCATCCGCGACGATCACCATAAGAGGCTCACTCCCTGATGATCTTCTTGGGCTGAGCAACGCCATCCTGCGCATCAACGTCGTTGGTGCGGATGGATCGCAACGCGTTGGCGCAGAGGTTGAACTGCCGCGTACGCCTGGATTCGAAGTGAGCAGCATCCCCCTGACTGAAGGGAGCAACACGATCACCGCCGTAGTGGTTGTTGATGGAGCAGAGAAGACACCGAGCGCTGGAATCATCGTCACGCGTGACAACACCGCCCCGCTCGTTGAGATCACGTCGCCCACACCTAGTCAGCTGGTGAGTGGCGCAGAGGTGACGGTGCGTGGTACGAGTGAGGCGGGTGTGGAGATTCAATTGAGAAATGATACGTCTGGCCTCACTGCGTCTGGCACGTCCAATGAAAGCGGCAAATACGCGGTGAATATCTCACTGCGTGACGGGGTGAATCTTCTCACCGTGGTGGCCACCGACGCAGTGGGGAATAGTTCGCGCACAAGTGTGGAGATCACCACCAACGCCTCAGTTGGTCGGGTCATTGTGGTCGCCAATCCTGCAACGATCTTCTTGAACAGATCGCCGAAGGCCTTCCGCATCACCGCAACCGCAACAGATTCCACTGGTGCGACTGTTTCGGGAGCCACGGTCTGCATGATGATCACCGCGCCAGGTCTTGCGCCGATCTCGCTCCCCTGCACAACGTCAGATTCAAACGGTCGCGCGATCGGCGAATACACGTTCCCAGAGAATTACAACACAGAGGGGCGAGGACTGATCCTTGTGACCTACACGTTGGCGCAGGGCGATCCACTTGAAGCGACCACTCCGATTACCGTGAAGAGGAAGCCATAGTGGACGGCGCACACCTCGCGTGGCAGTGCCCGTCATGCGGCGCGCTCCAGGAAGAGACAGGTCGTTGCTGGGTCTGCCAAGCACCAACAACCGCATGCGGAACCTGTAGGCATCTCCGTCGCGCCGTTGTGGGGAAGATCAGTTACTGCGGCATCGACAAGAAGAAGAAGTTGATTGCTGAGAGTGATGTGCGGCCATGCTGGACGGCACCTGTCGAGCTACAGCGTGCCGCTAGCCATGGGCGGCGCGTTGATGGTGCAGATGTGCGCCTCCCGCGACTCAGCTGGGCGAGTGGCGGCCTCTGGGAAGGACTTGAGGCGTAACCCTACGGACAACCGGCGAGCGGCGTACCGAACGGGCTCGTGGCAACAATCGTCACCACGCTTCCGCTCGGGACCAAGACTCCTGCCGCCGGTGAGATCACATCAACAATCTCGGTTGCATCGAGTGCGGCTGACGCTGGATCGAGCGTGAGTCCCACCGCTTCCAGCATCAGCGACGCCTCACCAACCGGAACGCAGCGCAACACTGGCACCACGGTATCTGCAACGCCAGACGGGGAGGCGCTCTCGCCCGGCGATGGCTCAGGCCCGAGCGAAACCACAAGGTC
>JAYQPX010000026.1:0-14608 GCA_038145565.1 Chloroflexota bacterium
TCTGCTCGCGACTCCCCGAAGCTTATCGCAGCCTGCCACGTCCTTCATCGCCTCTTGGCGCCAAGGCATCCACCTAGTGCTCTTAATAACTTGACCCACCAACGACGACTCATCGCCGCTCGCGGACCATCTCGGGATACACCTTGACAATTTCACTTGTTTCATCCGACGAAACTATTTACTTTCGATGTTCAGTCATGTATTCGGCTGTTAAGGGTGTGCCGTGCGGCACTGCGACCGGAGTCGCCCAGCTGATCGCTGGTCGCTGACCTAAGAGAAGGCCAGTGATCAGAGATGTGCTGTACCAAGGGACTGGTGGAGACGAGGAGACTCGAACTCCTGACCCCCTCCTTGCAAAGGAGGTGCTCTACCAACTGAGCTACGTCCCCCAGTGATGGTGGTGGGCGTTTCTGGACTCGAACCAGAGACCTCTGCCTTATCAGGGCAGTGCTCTAACCAACTGAGCTAAACGCCCCCGTGGAACCGCGACCCGCACGTGCGAGCACCGGCACCGGACAGCTAAAGAGTGGCAGGAACACGAACAACCGTAAACCACTGCGGGTTCGGTTTTGCTTGCCGAGTCACGTTCGCCTCACCCTCTTGCGAAGGCGCACGCTCCACTCAGCTGGAGAGCGTGAACAACGACGTGTTTAACCTGGGATTCCTTTTGTGTCCAGACCACCGCTGGCCCAGACAGAAACTCCCTAGAAAGGAGGTGATCCAGCCCCACCTTCCGGTAGGGCTACCTTGTTACGACTTAGTCCCAATCACCGACCCTACCTTCGACAGTTGCCTCCTTGCGGTTGGCGCACTGGCTTCGGGTATTGCCGACTTTCGTGACTTGACGGGCGGTGTGTACAAGCCCCGGGAACATATTCACCGCTGTGTGCTGACCAGCGGTTACTAGCAACTCCGGCTTCATGCAGGCGAGTTGCAGCCTGCAATTCGAACTGAGACCGGCTTTAAGGGATTCGCTCCGCCTCGCGGCTTAGCAAGCCCGTTGTACCGGCCATTGTAGCGTGGGTGTAGCCCAAGACATAAGGGCCATGCTGACTTGACGTCATCCCCGCCTTCCTCCGAGTTTCTCTCGGCAGTATCGTGTGAGTGATACAACACACGACAGGGGTTGCGCTCGTTGCGGGACTTAACCCAACATCTCACGACACGAGCTGACGACAGCCATGCAACACCTGTGCACGCGTCCCTTTCGGGAAAGCGACGTTTCCGCCGCGGTCATGTGCATGTCAAGTCTTGGTAAGGTTCTTCGCGTATCATCGAATTAAACCCCACGCTCCGCTGCTTGTGCGGGGCCCCGTCAATTCCTTTGAGTTTTAGCCTTGCGGCCGTACTCCCCAGGCGGGATACTTAATGCGTTAGCTGCGGCGCCGAAGGGGTTAAAACCTCCAACACCTAGTATCCATCGTTTACAGCTAGGACTACCAGGATATCTAATCCTGTTTGCTCCCCTAGCTTTCGCGCCTCAGCGTCAAGATTGGACCAGGAAGTCGCCTTCGCCTCTGGTGTTCCTCCGAATATCTACGCATTCCACCGCTACACTCGGAATTCCACTTCCCTCTTCCACCTTCAAGTGAACTGGTTTCGAAAGCAGTTCCCGAGTTGAGCTCGGGGCTTTCACTTTCGACTTCATTCACCGCCTGCGCGCGCTTTACGCCCAGTAAATCCGGACAACGCTTGCCACCTACGTATTACCGCGGCTGCTGGCACGTAGTTAGCCGTGGCTTATTCTTCGGGTACCGTCATTATCGTCCCCGAAAAAAGTGGTTTACGACCCGAAGGCCTTCATCCCACACGCGGTATTGCTGCGTCAGGGTTTCCCCCATTGCGCAAAATTCCCGACTGCTGCCTCCCGTAGGAGTCTGGGCCGTGTCTCAGTCCCAGTCTGGGTGATCGTCCTCTCAGACCACCTATCGATCGTCGCCTTGGTGAGCCATTACCCCACCAACTAGCTAATCGAACGCAGGCCCCGCCCATAGCGCATTTCTGCTTTGGAGACGACATTGATGTCGGCTCAACATGCGGTATTAGCTACCCTTTCGGGCAGTTATTCCACACTACGGGGTAGGTCACCTACGCGTTACTCAGCCGTTCGCCACTAGTTTCCGAGCAAGCCCGGAAACTCGTTCGACTTGCATGTCTAAGGCATACCGCCAGCGTTAGTCCTGAGCCAGGATCAAACTCTCCGAAACAACACGTTGCCTTTCGGCAACGCGTCAATTTTCCGAGGGTCTGCCCCCAGCGAATTAAACGGTTGCTTTGTGTTACCTGCCACTCTTCAGCTGTTAAGGTGCCGCCGGCTTTCGCCGACGCGATTACCACGGAGACCGTGGTATCTGTGTGCGCACCTGGCCGACCCGTAATCGGGGCCGTTGGGAGAGGATCTCTCCCTGCAGTTACGCGGAGGCGGAGCATCGCAGACACCCCCCATCCTGTCAAACGCCTCCCGTGCGGGAGTCGTGCGGGAGCCGTGCGGGCGGACGGGGGTCAACTGAGCGGGCTGTAACAGTGAACGTTGAGGCTGTAACAGAGACCTATAAAGGGCTGGATTCAAGGAGCAGAATGGTCCCCGCCCCTGCGGCGAATGAGGCGACCGCAAGCGTGGCCCCTGCGGCGGCCGGGTCGATTGCGGTCGCTGTCAAATAGAAGAACAGTCCCAGAAAGGCGGCAGCAGCCACCTTCAGGAGTCGGAGGAGGATCTCGAAGATCAGTTCACTCATCTCGCCACCTTATACGAGGTGCTACTCGACGCCGCGGCGCTCCTCAAGGCTACGAAGGATTGTTACAGCGTCCGCGTACTGGAGGTCCGCGCCGAACGGCAGGCCGCGCGCCATGGAGGTGATCTTGGGGACGCTGGTGCCGAGTCGCTCCTGGAGGTACAGGAGGGTGACGTCGCCCTCCGGCGAGGGGTTCGTGGCGATGATCACCTCGCGGATCGGGCTCCCCGACGCCTCGGCCGCCGCAACGCGCTCGAAGAGTTCGCGCATGCGCAGCTCACCCGGGCCAACCCCCGCCATCGGCGAGAGTGCGCCGTTCAGCACGTGATAGCGACCGCGGAAGGCACCCGTGCGTTCGATCGCGATCAGGTCGAGCGGCTCCTCGACGACGCAGAGGGTGCTCGCGTCGCGCGAACCATCCGTGCAGATGTGACAGCGCACCTCATCGGCAACATGTCCGCAGACTTCGCAGGGGCGCGTCTGCTCACGCGCGGCGCTGATTGCAGCGGCAAGGGCCTGCGCGTCGGCGAGCGGCGTGCGCAAGATGTGGAAGGCGAGTCGCTCGGCGGTGCGAGGTCCAACGCCAGGGAGGCGGGAGAGTGCCTCGATGAGCCGCTCAAGCGATCGCGGGAGTGGGGCTCCGCTCATGCATCCTTCCAAACGTCGCGCAACGTTGTATCTGCATCTTTCTCTGCAAAGGTCACGCGCACCACGCCGCCGTACACTAGCGCGGCAAGCTGTTCAATACGTTCGCGTCGCTCCTCTGCGCGCACGCGCAGGAATGACTTTGTTGCCGGATAGATAATTGTCAGCACGCCGTTCTCAAAGGAGCCGCTCGCGTCCGCGAGGAGTGGCTTTGTTGGCACGTCAGCTGCAGCGAGCATTCGCGTCCAACTCTCCCCCTCTTCACTCGCGGCGCCGCTCTTCGCCGCGCGCGGCTTTCGCGTTGGCTTCATTGCAGGTGGAGTCTCTTCCACCGCTGGTGCAGCGGCTGCGGAAGGCTGTGCGGTACGAGCAAGGGCGGCAGCTGCTGCTGGGGCGCCCGCTACTGGTGCGACCTCCACTGGTGTGGCCTGTGCTGCCGCAACTGGGGCGAGCGTTCCTAGGAGGAGTAGCTCGAGTCCGAGTCGAAGATCTGAGTCGCCACGCCCTGACTCAAGACGACGGAGCGCGTGAGCGAGGCGCAAGAGTTCATCGCGACTGCGACCCGCGAGCGGGAGCGGCGCTCCAGATTCGCCCCCAAGGTTTACTCCCGCTGGGAGTCGAGAGGCGTCCGCGGGAACCGTGCCACCGGTCGCGAGTGCTGCATGGAGCGCGCGACGGATCAGGTCGGTGAGACGCTCCGTGACGACGCGCGGATCTCGTCCGCGCAGCTCAAAGTCGGCGAGGATGCCGAGTCCTGCCGCCGCGTCCGCATCAAGAGCGGCGCTTGCGAGCCGCGCAATGTCCTCGGCGCCAGGAAGGCCGAGAAGCTCTTCAACATCCGCTGCGCGCAGGGGATCAACGCCTGAAGAGAGGAGTTGATCGAGCATCGATTCGGCATCGCGCATCCCCCCATCGGCGAGTCGGGCGAGCAGCGCAATCGCGTCAGGCTCCGCGTTGCGACCCTCGCTCTTGAGGATGTCCACAAGCTTCGCGGCGATCTGTTCCTGCGCGATGGGGCGGAAGTCGAATCGCTGCAGTCGCGACAGGATCGCTGGTCGAATCTTGGAAGGGTCGGTGGTGCAGAAGATGAAGACGATTCCGGGCGGCGGCTCCTCCAGCCACTTGAGCAGCGCGTCCCACGCGTCATTGGTGAATCGATGCACCTCATCGAGGATCAGCACCTTGCGCTTCAGGTCTGTGGGCGGATTGGTGATCAGCGGGATCAGATCTTCGCGCACATCATCGATGCGGTTTGAAGTTGCCGCGTTTGACTCCACCACATCAAAGGTGGCTCCATCTCGAATTGCGATACATGCGGTGCAGCTGCCACACGGCTCGCCACCTGCAGGTGCGAGACAGTTGAGTGCCTTCGCCACGATACGGGCGGTTGAGGTCTTCCCAGTTCCTCGGGGGCCAACGAAGAGGAGTCCGTGACCAAGCCGACCGTCGGCTACGGCGCGCTGCAAGGTCTTGGCAATGGGATCTTGGCCGCGAAGCTCACCGAAGGTGGATGCTCGGTAGCGGCGATAGATTGCTAGCTGCTCTGCCATCGCCCCTCCCTCGCTCTCACCATGTCCGGCACACTGCCACTTGAGTGCCGCCGGCCGAGCGGCCCGCTGCGCCCGCCGCGATCCGCTTAGCGCTGCTTCCTTCCGGACCTGACGCGGTTCACGAAGCGTCGTCGCGCGGAGCCCGACCGACGGCAGGAAGATCATAGATGACCCGTGATGCGGGATAGGTTCGGGGATCGGACGCGCAACACTCCCCCTCAGAGACACTGGGAAGCCCGAGGATGAACGTGATCGGCCGCGACTCAGCGGCTCAAGTAGAGGGAGTGTGAAATGACGCACCGCGTTGATCTCCATGCATTCGGAGTAACGGCAGAGCGTGGCTTCCTCCCTATCGCCGACCCCGCAATCGAAATTCCAGCGGCGAACCCAGAGTGGCATAAGACGGCGCGCGACCTCCCCGCACTCCTCCCTTCAGGGAAGATCCGCGCCATCATTGAAGCGCTCCCCGAATTCCGAAGTGAAGCACTGAGCAGCGAAGAGGACCTTGAGGCGGCGATGCGCACCCTCAGCTACCTCGGCATGGCGTACGTGTGGGGCGAGCCAGAATCGCCAAGCGCGCTCCCAGCGCGACTCGCCGTGCCGTGGCACGAGATCGCTGCGGCGCTCGGACGTGAGCCGATCCTCTCCTATGCAAGTTATGCCCTGTGGAACTGGCGCCGTCTCGACCAGAGCGGCCCGATCGCTCTCGGCAACATTGCACTCCTCCAGCACTTCCTCGGTGGACTTGACGAAGCCTGGTTCATTCTCATCCACGTTGATATCGAGCGACGCGCCGGTGCGGCACTCGCCGCAGGAGCGCGTGCGCAAGCGGCAATCTCCGACGGCAACGACGCCGAAGCCACGAGCGCCCTCAACGATCTCGGTGATGCGCTCGATGGGATTCTTGGCACGATGAAGCGCATGCCCGAAGCGTGCGATCCATATGTCTACTACCACCGCGTTCGCCCGTACATCTTCGGTTGGAGAGATAACCCCGCACTTCCTGGCGGACTCGTCTACGAAGGTGTCACCGCGTACGCTGGAAAGGGACAGACGTTCCGAGGCGAAACTGGTGCGCAGAGCACGATTGTCCCCTGCCTTGACGCCGTCCTCGGCGTGGAACACGCGCCAGATCTGCTCCGCGAATACCTGATGGAGATGCGCCGCTACATGCCGCGCAAGCACGTCGGCCTCCTTGAGGCGTTCGAGGCTGGCCCAACGGCGGCCAGTCGCATTGCGTCTCTCGGCGCATCAGCGCCAAAGGAGCTGGCTGCGGCGCGCAACCGTTGCGTCGAAACCCTCCGCGCCTTCCGAGCGCTGCACCTTGAGTACGCCGCGACCTACATCAACCGCCAGGCGGCGGACGCAACGGGAAACCCAACCGATGTTGGAACGGGCGGCACGCCATTCATGAAATACCTGAAGAAGCACCGCGATGAGACTGAGGCGTCACTCACCAGGTAGCGCGACGCACGCGACACATGCGCGACACATGCGCGACGACTGACGCGGGACTATCTCCCGAAGAGGCTCCGCACCACGAAGCGAAGGTTGGCTGGACGCTCTGCCATTCTGCGAAGTGAGTAGGGCCACCAGTCTGGCCCATACGGCGTGTAGATGCGGACGCGCCACCCGGCGGTGACGAGCCGCTCGGCAAGGTCGCTGCGCACGCCGTAAAGAAGTTGCGCCTCGGCGCGTCCGCGACCCCGCTCGGTGAGTTGGTCAAGGATGCGATCGTCATGGGTGCCGAAGGCGAGCGGAACGGTCGTCGCCATCAGTTGTGTGGCAAGCGCAAGATAGGCGGCATCCACGGCGGCTGGATCGCCGATCCCATCAGGCCCTGGATCGTATGCACCCTTCACAAGACGAATCGGCACTCCCGCCGCTGTCAGGTGCGCAACATCTGCAGGCGCGCGGCGCATGTTCGCTTGAATCACCGTCCCAACCGGCCTCCCTGCGGCGCGTGCGGCAAGGACGATGCGGTGCAGTGCGTCAAGGCTCTCCCCGTGCTCCGCATCTACGCGAACGAAACCATTGACCTTTTGTGCAACCGTAAGGATCTCTTCAAGGCGTCCAGCGGCAACGCGTTCTCCCTCCGAGAGGCCGATCGCCGTGAGCTTGACGCTGACGTTCGGCTCCAGACCTGCCGCGGCCTGCGCTCCGAGGAGCCGCGACGCATCTGCTGCGTATGCATCTGCCGCCGCACCCGTGGACGCCTCACCGAGTCGATCCAACGTGACGGTAAAACCGCGTCGCTTCGCCTCGAGCGCAACTTCGACCGCCTCTTCGATGGTGTTGCCGGCAACGAAGCGCTGCACCGCGCGGCGGCCCCAACTGGTGCGCTGCACCAGTGTGCCGAGGGCTGCGGCTCTACTCATGCGAAGAAGTACGGCGCGACTGATCGCGAAGAGTGGGTTCATTACACCTACGCTCGATCTCGGAGACGCACCATGGCTCTGATCGCATCGTCCACGGACCAGGTGATCTCACCCACGGATTGGATTGCGCCGGCGACAAAGAGGTTGATGCCATCTCCTGGTGCGACGCCGCGTCTGCGCACCATGCGAAGATCGGTGCAGAGTCCTACGATCCCCTTGTAGCGACTCGAATCCGTTGCGCAGAGCTGCGTGAAAATCCCGATCTCTGTTGCAGTGCCATCATCAACTTGCGGCCCGTCAAGCCACGCGAGTACCGCGTTTGCCGTGCGAACACCCTCAAGATCGGTGGCGTACACGCCCTTCGGGTCGAGTCCCTCCTGCTCCACGAACTGCTCGTGTGGCACGAAGACCTCAAAGTCCAACGCGCGAAGGCGCGCAGCAATTTCGGCGAGGACGCCGCGCTCGCCGGCATTGAAGAGGGGTCCGGCGAGGTAGATCTTCATAAGATCAGTTTCGCCGAACCCCTCAGTTTCTGCTTGGGTAGTTGCGCCCGCGCACGGCTACGCCTTTGGGAGATCTCCTAGCGCTGCGTCGATCTTCCCTTGGGCGAGATCGAGGTCTTCGAGTTTCCCAGCCAGGTAGTTCTCGTACGCCGCCAGATCAAGGAAGCCGTGGCCGCAGTTGTTGAAGACGATCACCGTCTCCTTCCCTTCAGCCTTCGCCTTGAGTGCCTCACGCACCGTTGCGGCGATCGCGTGATTCGCCTCTGGTGCAGGGAGGATCCCTTCAGCGCGCGTGAACTCGACGCCACGCTCAAAGGTCTCCCGCTGCGGAATGGCCACCGCCTCTATCGTTCCCTTCTCCTTCAGGAGCGAAACGAGCGGTGCCATGCCGTGATAGCGGAGTCCTCCTGCGTGAATCGGATCGGGCATGAACGCCGAACCGAGCGTGTGCATCTTCACCATTGGCGCCATGTGCGCGGTGTCTCCGTAGTCGTACGCATAGATGCCGCGCGTGAGTGATGGAGCCGCCGTTGGCTCCGCCGCGATCACGCGGACGTTTCGACCACCACGGAGCGCTGCGCCAATGAACGGGAAGGTGAAGCCGGCGAAGTTCGACCCGCCGCCAGTGCAGCCAACCAAGATGTCCGGCTCGACGTCCGCCATCTCAAGCTGGAGCTGCGCCTCCTGTCCAATCACCGTCTGGTGAAGAAGGACGTGGTTCAGCACGGAGCCCAAGGCGTACTTGGTGTCGTCGCGCGTCGCCGCATCCTCAACCGCCTCACTGATCGCGATTCCGAGCGACCCCGAAGTCTTCGGATTCGACGCGAGCACTGAGCGTCCATAGTTCGTGTCCGGGCTCGGGCTTGGGACCACCTGCGCGCCGTAGGTCTCCATCAGGATGCGTCGATACGGCTTTGCGTCGTAGCTTGCCCGCACCTGGTAGACCTTTACCTCCAGGCCGAACATTGCCCCAGCGAACGCGAGCGATGTCCCCCACTGACCGGCACCGGTCTCCGTCGCAAGCCGCTTCACCCCTTCTTGCGCGTTGTAGAAGGCCTGCGGAATTGCGGTGTTCGGCTTGTGACTGCCCGCGGGACTCACCCCTTCATACTTGTAGAAGATCTTGGCTGGTGTCCCCAGCAACTTCTCCAAGCGGTGCGCGCGATAGAGCGGGCTCGGTCGATAGAGCCGATACGCGTCGCGCACTGGCTCTGGAATCTCGATCTCGCGTTCGCTCGACACCTCTTGGCCGATCAGGGCCATCGGGAAGAGCGGCGCAAGGTCATCAGGGCCGAGCGGCTTCCCTGTCTGTGGATTCAGCGGCGGGTGCTGAGGCCACGGGAGGTCCGCCGCAATGTTGTACCAGCTCTTCGGCAGTTTCGACTCGTCGAGGACGAATTTCGTCTGCTTTGGATCTGCCATGGCAAGAACCCTCCCGGCGAAGGCGCAAGGCGAATGCCCGCAGGTCCCTCAGTCGCCGATGTGCGAATACTACCGTGCCCGCATAGGAGTCCCACGTGCGGTTCCTGCAAAGCGGGATAGGCTTAGGGTCGCCGCTCGGCGAGGTGCATGATGCGAAGCGTAGTCGAAGGGGGTTCAGGGAAATGAGCGAGAAGGTGAAGATCACGGTGCGTGACAACGGGTCCCTCAAGGTGCAGGGAGATTTCGAGATCGTCGACGCTGAAGGAAACGCGATTCCTCACGAGGGTGATAGCACTGGCCTCTGCCGTTGCGGCCACTCAACGAACAAGCCGTTCTGCGACGGGTCGCACAAGGAGAAATTTGAGAGCGTGGTTCGCGCCCAGAAGCGGGACTAGTCGAGCGGAACCTCTGGCACGGGGACCTCAACTGAACTGACGCGACGGAGCGCCGTTCGCCCACGCAGCATGGCCCAGACGGGGAGTCCGATGAGCGCCGCTCCAAGAAGGCCGAGTGCCGTGTAACTGGCGACTGCGACCACGACGCCCGAACCGAGTGCCGCAGCGGCGGCGGAGCTCCAGATCAACGCGTCAGTCACACCTTGGAGTCGCGTACGCTCGCTGACAGAAAGCCCTTCCGTCAGCAGTGCTGAACCGGCGACGAAGCCGAGGTTCCACCCCCAACCGAGCAAGAAGAGAGCAACAAAGAGGATCACACCGCCATCCGGCGGCGCAACGGCAGCGAGCGCCGATGAGAAGGCAAGGACCGCAAGTCCCGCGGCGATCACGAGGGGCGTACCGAATCGAGACGCAAGGCGGCCGGAGAGAGGCGAGAGGGCGAACATTCCAAACGTGTGCCCGCTGATCACGAGGCCAACGGCGTCAAGTCCATGGCCGTGTTCCGCCATGTGTAGCGGCGTCATCGTCATGACGAGCACCATCACCACCTGACCAGCCACCAGGGCGACGATCGCGGCGAACACCCGCGGACGCGCCACAATCTGCGCCACGCTCGCACCACCGCCAGGCCTCTCCGCTGCGGTCACCGGAGCAAGGCTCGCCGGATCGGGTCGCAGCGAGACAAGCGTAAGCAGTGCCGCGGCGGTCACGAAGATGATTGGCACACCGTACGTTCCCGCGAGGCGCGGCAGGCTAACGATCTCTGCCGCGTTCCCCGCGACCGTCACAAGGTTCGGCCCCACCACCGCGCCGAACGTCGAACCCCACACCACGAGCCCAATTGCCGTGGCCCGCTTCGTCTCGTCATACATGTCTGCCGCGGTGTAACGCGAGAGTTGATTGGAGGCATTTGCACAACCCATGAAGACGGTAGAGAGTAGGAAGAGAGGGAACGATCCGAGGATCACCGCAACGCCGGCACCGACCGCCCCCGCGGCACCGATTCCATAGCCGAGCGTGAGCCCTGTGCGACGCCCGTGACGCACCATGAAGCGCGAGAGTAGTTGTGAGGCGGTGGCGGAGCCCAATACGATCGCCGCGCCAGGCAGCCCTGCGAACGCTGACCCACCAGAGAGATCTTTCGCAACGATCGTTGCCACCGTGATCGCCGCAATGTAGCCGGTGCTCCCCAGCCCCACGCCAACGATGAGCGAGGTTTGGAGACGACGTCGAGTTGCGTCTGCGCTCATGCCCGAGCGGAGTCTGCAGCCACCGCGGCGTAGATCAGGTCGAAGATTTCAGCAGACTTCGGCTCGTAGGCGACCAACGCATTTGGCTCCCCCTTCTTCGACGGGACGATCGGGCGCTCATCAACCGCGGTCATGCCGCGCGTGAACTCTCCATATCGTTCAATCTCTACCCGCTTTGCGCGTAGGTCAAAGAGCTCCGGATGTGTGACGGCGAAGACTGCGCACGGGTCATGCAGCGGCCCGCCGTAGACCCCAAGCTGTTCGCCGTACGTTGTCGAGAAGAAGTCCAGCAGCTCTGCCGCAAAGATCGCCTTCCGCGTCTTCAGTGCCGCCACACGTTCAACGAACTCTTTGGTGATCACGACCTGATGCGTGGTGTTGAGGCCGACCATCTTGAGTGGACCGCCATAGTTGAAGACCACGGAGGCGGCCTCTGGATCGGCCCAGATGTTGAACTCGGCGTGCGGCGCGCGATTCCCATGCAGCGTCCCGCCCCCCATCAGCGAGATCCCTGCGATGCGCTTCCCAAGGTCCGGTGCCATTCGGAGCGCGAGCGCAATGTTCGTGAGCGGGCCGAGCGGCATCAGCCAGACACCATCGCCCTCGTGTTTACGTACCAACTCGATGATCGCATCAACGGCATGCGTCTTCTCTGCAGCGCGCGTGACTCGCGGAAGCTCTGGCCCGCCGAGTCCGGATTCGCCGTGAATGTGTGGCGCGTTGCGCGGCGGTGCGATCAGTGGTCGCTCGGCGCCAGCGAAGACGGGCGCGCTGATGCCGAATACATCGCAAGAGATCAACGTATTCGGCAGCGTGCGAGAGAGCGGCGCATTGCCATGCACCACGGTGATGCCAAGGAGGTTCGCGTAGTGGTTCGCCACCACCATGGCGAAGACGTCGTCATGACCAGGATCACAATCCACGATCACCGATGGGCGAGAGGGCGTCTGTGGCATCTCCGTATGCTACACGCGCCTGCGTGCAGCCACCGCGCTGGCGCGCGCTACTCTTGCGCAATGCAAAGAGAGCTCAGCGCCGTCGCCTGGCACGACGATGCACCCGACCCATCTGGCTTCACCACGGCCGCAAGTGAGCCGCTCCCGACCAGCGTGGACTGGGTTGTGATTGGCGGAGGCTTCTCCGGCCTCTCCGCAGCGCGCCGAGCCGCCGAGCGCGGGGCACGCGTCCTCCTTCTCGAGAAGGGCACACTCCGTGATGGAGCGAGCAGTCGCAATGGTGGCATGGCGCATGTGGGGTTCGGCGCATCCACGAGTTCCATCATCAAGAAATTTGGCGTGGAAAGCGCACGCGAATGGTTTGACCTTTCGCGTGCGGCGGTGCGCCGTGTGGCAACGCTTGCGGGCCAAGGAGGCTCCTCCCTCATCGCGACTACGGGGATCGATTCGCAATGGAGCGGAACCGGACATGTGGAGCTGACGCACTCGGCGCGCGGTCTCCCTGGTCTCCGCGCAGAAGCGGAGCTGCGAGAGTCTCTCGGTCTCCCAGTGCGGATCCTCGACCGAAGCGCGGTCCAGCAACTCACCAACAGCGATTCGTTTGAAGGCGGACTCGCCGTGGATGAGGGTGGCGGCGTACAGCCTGCGCGATTGCATGCCGCGATGGCGGCTGCCGCACAGACGGCGGGTGTTGAGATTCGCGAGCAGACTCCCGCCACCGGAATCCTCCACATCGCGGGCGGGTACGAAGTGCGCACGCCACGAGGGAACGTCCGCATGCAACACATCTTTGGCGGGGTCAACGGCTATGCGGATCGACTCTTCCCCGCCCTGCGTCGCCGGGCGATCCCTGTGGGGAGCTACATGATCGCCACCGAGCCTCTCGCACCTGCACTTCTCGCCACCGTTGCAGGGAGGGGTGAGATGCGATTCGACACGCGCAACTTTCTCTCCTACTGGCGACCCACGCCAGACGGTCGCATCGCGTTTGGTGGCCGCACCTCGTTCTGGCCAGATTCGCTCCCTCGTATTGCACGCACGTTGACGGCGAGGATGCGCGAGATCCACCCGCAACTTGCGTCAACTGCGGTGACGCATGCGTGGGGTGGCCGACTCTCATTCGCCTTCGATCGACTCCCGCGGGTGACAAGGCTCGATGGCGTCACACACGTGTCTGGGTGCGCCGGATCCGGCGTGGCGCTGATGACGCTGCTTGCCGAGCAGACGATCGATTGGGAACTCGGTGGCGATCCACCACTCCCTGCGCGCATCGCATGGCACCCCGTCCCCTTCCCGTATGAGGGCCTCCCCTGGTTCCTCCCTTTTGCGGGGATCGGTTTCGCGCTAGAAGACTGGTGGAACGAACGTCGCTAAGCGGCGCTGAGGATTCGCGCGCAGATCATTCAAGGCCGCGACCTGCAAGGTCCGACTCGTCTAGCCCAAGGTAGTGGCCAATCTCATGCACGAGCGTCTTTCGCACTTCTGAGGTGAGTTCGGCACGAGACGGAAAGTCTGCAGAGAGTGCGCGCGCATAGATCGTGATGCGTGGCGGGAGTGCCTCGACGTCGCCAGCGCCTCGAGGTGCGCCGTCAAAGAGTCCGTAGAGCCGTGTCTTGCGCGTCCCATCCACAACGATCAGCAGCTCCTCCGCCGCGCTGCGCAACGGTTCAGGGAGCGTGCGAATCGCCTCTCCTACCAGGCGTTCAACCTGCGCAACCTGCTTATCAGGCGCGACGTCACTCATGACCGTCGCAGGGCGCCTGTTGACCAGAGCGCCCAGAGAACGAGCACGGGCTGAAAGAGAAGTCGCACAGCCCGCGCACTGTCCGAGTTCAACCCGAACGCATCAATCCCATTGACGAACTGGTTGATGTTCCCGGGAAAGATCGCGACAAAGAAGATCGCGACCAGCACGCCAACTCGCTTGCGAAAGCGCCACAACGTGATCAGTGCAAGGCCGAGCAGGATCTCCACGATCCCAGAACTAACCACCACGAAGTCAGGGTCGAGCGGCAGCCAGGTTGGAACCTGCGCCTGAAATTCGACGCGACTCACGGTCAAGTGGCTCACTCCCGCTGAGATGAGAACGACACCGAGCGCGACCTGACTCACCACTCGCAGCGAGCGTAGGAGACCTTTGAGGGTGATCTGCATGCGTTATCCCCTACCCGAGCAGCGCGGTGGCGAGTGCCACGTAAAGGGGAATCCCGAACAGGATGTTGAACGGAAAGGTAATGCCGAGACTGAGCCCAAGGTAGAGCGCCGGATTCGCCTCAGGGATCGTGTGACGGATCACCGCTGGCACCACGATGTACGACGCACTGGCGGAGAGGGCCATCAAGAGCGCGGCATCGCCAACACCGAATCCAAGCAGCGCGGCAAGAAGGAGCGAAAGAGCCGCATGAGCGAGTGGCGCACACACTGCATAGGCGAGGAGGCTCCGAGATGATCGACGCGCCACCGGGAACTGACGCGCGACCTCGATGCCCATGTCGAACAAGAAGATCGCCAACACCACGCGAAAGCCATCGCCAACAAACAGCGTCACGAGCCCAAGGCTTGATGGGCTGCGGAGCGCGCCTACCACGAAGGCAGCGAGCAGCAGCAACTGCGTCCGGTCCGTGAGCGCCTCCCGCATCGCGTGACGAACAGCTAGCCCCTGGTTTTCGGCGCCTCCGCTCCTACCCCTCCTCCGCACCGCGGCAGCGAGCAGGATCGCCATGAAGATTGCTGGAGACTCCATGAGTGCAAGGACGGCAGTCATGTACCCGCCATAT
>JAYQPX010000027.1:0-14601 GCA_038145565.1 Chloroflexota bacterium
AATCGCTTGCGCGCGCCTCTGGTGCGGCGCTGCGCTTCGAATCCGCCGTTGCGGCGGGCGTACCCGTGATCGGCGTGCTGGCGCGCGACATGGCGGCGAACGAGATCACTTCTATTAAGGGCATCATCAACGGCACCACCAACTACATCCTCACCAAGATGGAGAGCGAAGGTTGGTCGTACGAGCAGGCGCTCGCCGAGGCCCAGAAGATCGGTTATGCCGAGGCGGATCCGCGCTCCGATGTTGAGGGCGAAGACGCGGCGGCGAAGCTCGTGATCCTTGCGCGCATGGCCTCTGGCGCGTGGCCGGCGCTGTCGCACGTGCAGCTCGACGACGCGCCGGGGATCACCGGCGTTCAGGCATCTGATATCGCTGCAGCCGCTTCGCGCGACGCGCGTCTGCGCATGCTGGCGTCGTGGGAGAACGGCGGGGATGACGCCTCTAAGGATGTCTTGTCGGTGCGTGTGACAGAAGTCCCCGCCGATTCGCGACTCGGCACCACCATTGGCGGCGGGAATCTGATTGTCATTTCTGGCGATCTGATTGGCGATCTGACACTCGCTGGCGCAGGTGCTGGACCGGGCTCGACGGCGAGTGGCGTGATCAGCGACATCTTGGCAGTGGCGCGCGGCGAGGGTTCGTCGTGGGGCGACCTTCCGCCCGCAGACAACGCGCCAGCGCCCGCATGGTTTCTTGCGGCGAAGAAGAGGCGCGGCACCTGATGGCTGATGTGATGCGCTACCCGTATCCGAACGGCTGGTTCATGGCGGTTGCCGACCGCGAGGTGGATGCTGCGCGCGGCGAAGCACTGCTACGCGCCGCGGGTGCAACGGAGGTGCGACGTCTGGTTGCTGGTGGCGACGGGGTTGCAATACTCGGCACGAGCGGTCGCTTCGAGAAGCTGATCAACTTGCTGCGACATCTGAATACGGACCAGGCTGCAGACCTGCTCGTCTACGAAGGTGCGCGCGATGCTGGGCGCGTGGTGCTGGCCGCGCGCGGTTTGGGTGCTGATGCACGAAGGTCTGTTGCGGCGCAGCTGCGCACGGCCGACCTGCACTTCGTGAACTTCTACGGTGGCGTGGTGACGGAAGACTGGGACGGCTGGCGCGGCGCGCTGCTGCCGAACGTCCCCGCATGGGCATGGCGATGAGCGGCGCGCGTCCGGTCTTGATGGAGCGATTCCGCTCCGTGCTGCCCCTTACGTCTGCAACGCCGCTGCTCACGTTGGGCGAGGGGGCGACGCCACTGGTGCGCGCGCCACGCCTCGGCGCCTCGCTTGGGGCATCTGATCTTTGGCTGAAGGTGGAGGGGGCGAACCCGACCGGATCGTTCAAGGATCGCGGCATGGTGGTGGCGGTGGCGAAGGCGCTCGAGTCGGGCGCCCGAGCCGTGGTCTGCGCCAGCACTGGGAACACCTCGGCATCAGCCGCCGCATACGCCGCCGCCGCGGGGATCGAGGCGGTCGTGCTGCTCCCTGCCGGGAAGATCGCCGCGGGGAAACTGCTTCAAGCGTTTGCCGCAGGGGCGAAGGTGATCTCGATTCGAGGTAACTTCGACGACGCGCTCGACATCGTCCGCGAGCTCGGCGCTGCAGGCGGCGGCGTGGAGATCGTGAACTCCATCAATCCGCACCGCATCGCAGGCCAGGCCACCGCCGCCCATGAGATCGTTGCCGATCTTGGCGACGCGCCCGATGTGTTGGCGCTGCCGGTTGGGAATGCGGGGAACATCAGCGCCTACTGGCGCGGCTTCAACGACGCGTTCGCCGCTGGTGCTGCGAAGCGGCGACCACGGATGGTTGGCGTGCAGGCGGCGGGTGCTGCGCCGCTGGTGAGCGGTTCGCCGATTTCAGATCCGGAGACGGTCGCGACGGCGATTCGCATTGGGAAGCCCGCCTCGTGGGAGACGGCGGTCGCCGCGCGCGACGAATCGGACGGACTCATCGATGCCGTCACCGACGCAGAGATCCTGCGCGCGCAAGAAGAGATCGTTCGCCTTGGCGGCATCTTCGTGGAGCCTGCCTGCGCCGCGCCGATCGCCGGCCTGCGCAACCTGATCGCGTCCGGACGTGTAGATGGTTCGGCGCGCATCGTTGCGGTGATGACGGGCTTCGGCCTCAAAGATCCAGACACCGCATCGCGGATGATCGGTGAGATTCGCGAAGCTGATGCCACGCTCGCTGGCGTGCGCACGGCACTCGGATGGTGATGGGAGCGTGACGAGATGAGCGACGAGCAGCTGAAGACACTCATCGGACGATCGGTGACCGTCTCTGTCCCCGCGACGGTGGCGAACCTTGGCGCCGGCTACGACGTGCTCGCCCTGGCGCTCGACTACCGCAATGAACTTACCGTCCGCGTATCAGGGCTCGCACTCCCTGGTGCCGCTGGGGATCTCTCCATCGTTGTCGAGGGGGAGGGGCTCAGCGAACTGCCAACGGACAAGAGCAACGTGATGGCGGGGGCGCTCGTACGCGGCCTCACCGCCGCGGGCGTTGCTGATGCTGATCGACTCTCGTTCGAGATCAAGGCGCTGAACCGCATCCCGCTCGCGCGCGGACTCGGCTCATCCGCCGCCGCCTATGTCGGCGCCCTCTTCGCCGGCGCCGCACTCACTGGCGCATCTGGAACCATCGATGAACTGCCAGGCTCCTGCGCCGATCTCTTCCCCGACGAGCTCACCGACCGACTCTTCGCCGCCGCCGACGACTACGAAGGACATCCGGACAACGCCTCCGCCGCAATCTTCGGTGGACTTGTGGCGAGCGCGCGCGTGGACGGCGTCTTGACCGCGCGTCTGATTGCCGTACCGGAAGAGACGATTCCAGTGGTTGCCATCCCAGAGTTGCGACTCCCCACGAGCGAGATGCGCGCCGCGCTGCCGAACAAGGTGCCAATGGAAGATGCGGTGCACAATGCGAGTCGCATGGCGGCGGGGATCGCCGCGCTGGAGGCGGGCGACATCACTGGCTTTGCGCTCCTTGCCGATGATCGACTGCACCAGCCGTATCGCGCGGCGAAGTATCGCGCGTTGCCAGCGTTGATTGCCGCCGCTGTTGGCGCAGGTGCGGTGAGCGCCTCTCTCGCCGGTGCAGGTTCGTCCGTGTTGGCGATCGTCGATGATGCGTCGCGCGTGAGTGCCGTTGCGAAGGCGATGGAGGCGGCGATCAGCGCGGCGCAGATCGGCGGCGGTGCGCTGCGATTCGACGTGGATACGGACGGCGTGCGCATCGAGGCGTACGAAGGCTTCGGCGCATGAGTGAGGCGCTCCTGGTTCAGAAGTACGGCGGCAGCTCCGTTGCC
This sequence comes from Chloroflexota bacterium, assembly GCA_038145565.1. Lineage (GTDB taxonomy): Bacteria > Chloroflexota > Limnocylindria > Limnocylindrales > Limnocylindraceae > Limnocylindrus. The sequence goes on from JAYQPX010000027.1 coordinate 3,306, forward strand.
GATGTCGCACGCATCGGCGCCGTTGCCGCACGCATCGCGGCCGACCGCGCCGCAGGCAACAGCGTCGTCGCCGTGGTCTCCGCCATGGGCGACACTACCGATGATCTGCTCGCACTCGCCACAGAGGTGACGGGGGGCGCGCTCCCCGATGCGCGCGAACAGGACGCACTCTTGGCCACTGGCGAGATCCAATCGGCGGCGCTGCTCGCGATGGCACTCCGCGCCCGCGGCGTGGAGGCGGTCAGTCTGAGCGGCGCGCAGGCGGGGATCAGTGCCGATGGAACGTTTGGGAAGGGGCGGATCGCCGCCATCGAGCCGAAGCGCGTCCGCGAAGAGATCAGCGCGGGACGCGTGGTGATCGTGGCCGGCTTCCAGGGGGTGAGCGGCACGGAGACCACCACGCTCGGGCGCGGCGGTTCGGACACCTCGGCCGTGGCGCTCGCCGCCGCCCTCGGTGCGGAGCGCTGTCAGATCTTCACGGATGTGACGGGCGTCTTCACGGCGGATCCCCGCGTGGTCTCGGACGCCCGCCAGTTGCAGGTGATCGGCTACGAGGAGATGCTGGAGCTCGCCAACCAGGGGGCGCAGGTGATGCAGACCCGAGCCGTAGAGTTGGGCTGGGTGAACGGCGTCACGATCGAGGTACTCAGTTCGTTTGTGGATCGACCCGGAACCCAGATCAAGGAGGATGTGCACGTGGAGCAGCGAAACAAGGTGCGCGGGCTGGCCGCTGATACGAAGGTGGCGAAGGTGACGATGGTCGCCGTCCCCGACCGTCCCGGGATCGCTCGCTCAGTGTTCGATCCGCTGGCTGCAGCCACCATCAACGTGGACATGATCGTGCAGAACGTTTCGCATGAGGGCACCACCGACCTCTCGTTCACCTGCGCTCGCAGTGACCTCGCAGCGGCGCGACCGATCCTCGAAAAGATCCGCGAATCGATCGGCGCGCGTGCGCTGGAGATCGACGAATCCGTCGCGAAAATCTCCATTGTTGGCGCAGGCATCCAGAATGCGCCTGGCTACGCGGCGCGCATGTTTGGCACACTCGCCGATGCAAAGGTCAACATCCAGATGATCTCCACTTCGGAGATCAGGATCACCTGCATCGTTGCGCAAGCGGATGCGAATCGCGCACTGAAGGCGTTGCACGATGCGTTCGATCTCGCTGCACCAGATCCGGTGGACGCGGAGTCCCGCGCCTGATCCACGTCGAGCGACTCGACGAAGTCACCTCAACCAACGACGTTGCACGCGAGCGGCTCGCCGCGGGTGCCGCAACGCCGCTCCTGATTCGCGCAGAGACGCAAACCGCAGGTCGCGGCCGCGCTGGTCGTACCTGGCTCGACGCACCCGGCCATTCGCTGTTGATGAGCCTTGCCGTGCGCGCGGATCATCTCCCCGCCGAAGCGGATCGCGCCTGGCGCGTTGGTGCAGAGTTCGCGCTCGCACTCGCAGACGCCACAGAAGACGGCGCGGGGCTGCTGATTGGCGGACTCGCGTTGAAGTGGCCGAACGATCTTGTGCTGCGCAACGAAGAGGGTGGCATCACCACCGGATTCCGCAAGGTTGGCGGGGCGTTGATGGAGGGCGCGGACCTAGGGACGCCTGCGGCAACGCTGATCGTTGGGATCGGGCTCAACGTGCGCGGCGACCCTTCGCGGTTAGACCCCGCACTCGCCGCAACGGCAACGTCGCTCGAGCTCGCCTCTGGCCGACCGGTGGATCGCGAGGCGATCTTCGATGACACGGTGGCGCGTCTAGCTGGCCGGTTGGCAGCGCTCCGTTCCGGTCGATTCGACGTGGCTGGATGGCGGAGCCGACAGCTCCTGGAGGGCTGGGAGGTGGAGCTGGACCTTGGGGCGGAGGGGCTGCTGGCCGGTCGGGTGGCGGGTTACGACGGCGCATCTGGCGCGCTCATCCTCAGCGTGGACGGCACGGAGCGTGCCATTCACGCGGGCGAGGTGACCCGAGTCGTGCGAGCCGTCACCCCGTAGGGGGTACCATCACCCCCTAGTGGGGAGGGTCCGTGCCGAGCTTTAGGAACCCGTTCAAGCGCCGCAAGGCGACCCCCGGAGGCGAGCCAGATCTCTGGCTGCGCTGCCCCGGGTGCTCCGAGCTCCTCTTTAAGAAGAGCCTGGAGAAGAGCCTTCGTGTCTGCACATCGTGCGGGCACCACTTCCGCGCACCCGCCCGCGAGCGGATCGCCCAACTCGTGGACGAAGGCTCCTTCAGCGAACTTGACGCAAGCTTGGTCTCCCTCGACCCGATCGTCTTCACCGACTCGAAGCCGTACCCCGAGCGAGCCGCCGCCGCCCGAAAGACAACGGGTGAGCGCGACGCCGCCGTGCGCGGCACCGCCTCCATTGGCGGGATCGAGGTCTCTCTGGTGGTCATGGACTTCTTCTTCATGGGCGGCTCGATGGGCTCCGTGGTGGGGGAGAAGGTGGCGCGCGCCGCAGAGCTCGCCACCGAACGCCGACTCCCGCTCCTGATCGTCACCGCCTCCGGTGGTGCGCGCATGCAAGAGGGGACCTACGCACTGATGCAGCTGCCGAAGACGCTCGCCGCCATTGCGCGCCTCAAGGCCACCGGCGGCACCTTTATCAGCCTCCTCACCGATCCAACCACAGGCGGCACCATTGCATCGTTCGGTGCGCTCGGCGACTTGAACGTTGCAGAGCCGAATGCGTTGATTGGATTCAGCGGCGCGCGCGTCTCTGCGGGAACGATCGGCGACGAACTCCCCGCCGGATTCCAGCGCTCCGAATTCTTGATGGAGACGGGATTCATCGATGCGATTGTGGCGCGACCAAGCCTGCGCCCATGGTTGATTCGCGCACTCAGTCTCCTGCAGCCGCTCCCTGCGCCAGCGGTGCCCCTCTATCAGCAGATCAACATTCCTGGCGTTGGCCTCATCGGCGGTGTGGTGAGCGGCGTGGCGCAGGGTGCAGGCACCATGATCGGCAGCGTGCTCGCGCCGGTTGCCGACGTTGCAACAAAGGTGGCGAATCGCGCCGATCAGATCTTGGAGAACCAGCGCGATCGACACCTTGCACCGGAACTCGGCGCGCACCTGCCGGAAGAGGAGGCGTGGAGTCACGTGCGACGCGCACGCGAAGTGAACCGACCGCGCACCGCAGAGTTGCTTGAGGCGCTGAACGCGGAGTTCGTGGAGTTGCGCGGTGATCGCCGCGCCGGTGATGACGGCGCAATCGTTGCAGGGATTGCGCGCATCGACGGGCGACGCATTGTGGTTGTTGGCACGCAGAAGGGCCGCGACACCGAGAGCAACATTCGTCGCGGCTTCGGCATGCCACACCCTGAGGGGTATCGGAAGGCGGAGCGCGCCTTCGAGCTCGCCGAGCGCCTCCACCTCCCCGTGCTGACGCTGGTGGACACGCCAGGGGCGCACCCGGGACCCGAATCTGAGCAGCGTGGTATCGCCGAGGCGATCGCCTCCGCGATCAGCCGCATGACGCAGCTGCGCACCCCAATCGTCACCGTGATCACGGGCGAGGGCGGCTCAGGCGGTGCGCTCGGCATCGCCGTGGGGGACCGCGTCTATGCGCTGGAGCACGCCTACTACTCGGTGATCAGCCCTGAGGGGTGCGCCGCCATCCTCTTCCGTACCTCGGAGAAGGCGCCCACCGCGGCGCGTGCGCTGCGCATCACCGCCACGGAACAGGTGGCGCTCGGCGTGGTGGACGGGATCATCCCTGAGCCCGAGACGCTCTCCGATGCATCCACCGTGACGCTCGCGCGCTCGATGTGGGAGACAGCGAGCGCCGCATTCGACGAACTTGAATCCATGAAAGATCTCGGTGAGCTCCTCACCGCGCGATACGCGCGCTATCGCGAATTCGGTGCGTTCGATGAAGCACCCGTCAAGAAGAAGGGCCTCACCGGTGCGATCCGTTCGCTATTCGGACTTGATCGAGATCTCGTTGGCGCTCGCGTTGGCGACGACTGGATGGACGAGATCGAACGCGACAACGCGGGGGCATAGGAGTGGCGAAGTATCGTGACCTTGCCAGCGCGGACGTGAGCGGGAGCGGCAACGCCGAAGCACTCGGCGAACTTGTCGATGCGCTCTTGCCGATCCTTGTCGACCGACTCGCCGTCACCGGACTCGGAGAGATCGAAGTGGAGCGCAACGGTGCAACAGTACGCGTCCGCTCGGAGGCGCTCGGTGTTATGGCTCCGTCGTCAGCTGTGCGGTCCGCTCCAGGGCGAGTGAGCGCGTCTGGCGCCGCACTGCCGAAGGAGCAAACTGCGGACGGGGTCCGCAAACATGCGGTGCGCGCCACGGCGGTTGGATTCTTGACGCTCGCCAAGGACATTCATATTGGCGCGAAGGTTGCGAAGGGTGCGCTCGTGGCGCAGGTGGAAGTGCTCGGCATCCCCACCGAAGTGCGCGCGCTTCATGGCGGCATTGTGGTGACGCTGAAGGCGGCCACGGGCGATCCAGTGGAGTACGGCCAAGAGATCTTCATCCTTGAGTCGATCGGCGAGGCGACGAAGTGATCAAGCGCGTGCTGATTGCAAACCGTGGCGAGATCGCGCTGCGCATCTTGCGCGCCTGCAGGCAGCTCGGCATCGAAGCGGTGGTGGCGTACAGCGAAGCGGATGCCGATTCGCGCGCGGTGCTCGTTGCGGACGAAGCGGTATGCATCGGTCCTGCCGACGCCAAGGGGAGTTACCTCTCCGCGCCCGCAATCATCTCCGCGGCACTCGCGACCGGCTGCGACGCCATTCACCCGGGCTACGGCTTCCTCTCCGAGAACGCCGCTTTCGCCGAGGCGGTTGCGGCGCACAAGCTCACCTTCATCGGTCCATCGGCGCCGATCCTCGAGAAGTTCCACTCCAAGGCTGCCACGCGCGCACTTCTCGCAAAGCACGGCCTCCCAACGATCCCAGGGTCTGATGGCGTGGTGGCGGATGAGGCGGCGGCGCTGGTTGCAGCGAGGAAGATCGGCTACCCGGTGATCCTGAAGGCATCCGCGGGCGGCGGCGGACGCGGCATGCGCGTCGCCCAGAACGATGCTGAGTTGAGCAAGAACTTCTCACTCTGCGTACAAGAGGCGCAGGCGGCGTTCGGCGATGGATCCATCTATCTCGAGAAGTACCTGAGCGCCACGCACCATGTCGAGGTGCAGATCGCCGTCGATCATGAAGGGACCGCGCTCCACTTCGGCGAGCGCGACTGTTCGCTGCAGCGGCGCCACCAGAAGCTCGTTGAAGAGTCGCCATCAACGGCGCTAACTCCGCGCGTGCGTGAAGAGTTCTTGGCGCGCGCGGCGAAGGCGATCGGCGCCGCGGGCTATCAGAACGTGGGGACGCTGGAGTTCCTCGTTGGCCCCGACGGAAAGCCGTACTTCATTGAGATCAACTGCCGCATCCAGGTGGAGCATCCGGTCACGGAAGTGGTGACGGGCGTTGACCTTGTTGCGCTGCAGATCGCACTTGCGGGAGGCGCGAAGATGCCAATGAAGCAGTCGGAGGTTCAGGCGCGCGGCCACGCGATTGAGTTCCGCATCACCGCCGAAGACCCGGCGCAGAACTTCCAGCCGCAGGCGGGTGAGATCAGCGCGTATCGCTCACCGAGCGGCCCTTGGGCGCGATTCGATTCGCACCTCTATGCGGGCTACGAAGTTCCGCCGTACTACGACAGCCTGCTCGGCAAGCTGATCGTCTGGGGCGCCACCCGCGCAGAGGCGATCGCGCGCTCTCGCGCCGCGCTCCGCGAGCTGGAGATCGATGGTGTGGCGACCACGCGTGACTTCTTCCTCGGCCTCCTCGAGAGCCCTGCATTCTTGAGCGGCGCCGTGACCACGAGCATGCTCGATGACGTAGGGACCGCCGCCATCCTCGCCGCGATCCCTCGCCGACCTGGCGAGCCTGTTCCAGCGCGACAAGTGGCTCAGTAGAGTGGAGCGACGATGAGTGATGCACTCCTGAACCAGCAGCAGATCGAGGCGCTGATCCCGCACCGTGCGCCGTTCCTCTTGCTGAGCCGCGTCGTTGCTGAAGATCGCGCCGCGCAGACTCTGGTGGCGGAGCTCGACGTGCGCGCCGATGCCTTCTGGGTGCCCGGCCACTTCCCCGCACCGATCGGCCCGATCATGCCCGGCGTGCTCCAGGTGGAGGCACTCGCGCAGGCGATGGCCGTCTACGTGGCGCGCACCGAAGGGATGGGGAGCCGCCTCGGCGTGTTCGCGAAGATCGAAGCCTGCCGCTTCACGCGCATGGTCACCCCTGGCGAAACACTGCGCCTTGAGATCCAGATGCAGAAGCTCGGCTCGCGCATGGGGAGCGCGATCGGCACCGCCTCCGTGAACGGAGAGGCCGCCTGCACCGCAACGATCACCTTTGTCATTCCATCGGAGAGCGCACTCCCGCACCCACCTGGGTCAACCTCGGCATAGCGAAGGAGCACCAATGAAGCGCGTCGTTGTCATCTCAGACGTTCACGGCAATCTCGCCGCACTCGAAGCGATCGTGGCGAAGCTCGGAGCACTCAAGCCAGATCAGGTCGCGATCCTCGGCGATCACGCGCTCTTCGGCCCGAAGCCAACCGAAACGATCGACCTGATTCGCAAGCTGCAGTCGAACGGCGCACTGGTCACCGCGGGGACGGGCGACATTGCCGTCGCGGATCTCGACTACGCTGCAAGCTTCCCGAGCCTCGCTGGGGGACTGCCACCCGGGCTGAAGGCGGCGGTGGAGTGGGCCTCTGACGAACTCGATGACGATCGCATCGAGTGGCTCCGTTCACTCCCAACCGAACGTCGCCTCCGCTACGGCGAGATCAGCATCACCTTCTGCCACGCCTCGCCAGGGTCTCGCACCATCCCGTTGAGCGCCGACCTTGACCCGTCCACCACGTTGGAGCTGATCGGACAGACGGATGCCCGACTGGTTTGCGTCGGCTTCACGCACCAGGCGCGCGTCAAAGATTACGGCTGGAAGGTGCTCGTTGACGCCGGCTCTGCTGGGCTTCCGTATGACGGTGAAGCATCTGCGGCATTCGCGGTGGTCGACATTGATCCAGAGGCGGCAACGATCAGCGCAGAGATTCACCGCGCAACGTATGACACGGATGCGGTCAGCGATGCAATCACTGCGCGCGGGCTTGCGGGTGATGCGTATCGCGCGGCAACGGTGCGCACGGGGAAGATGGTGCGATGAGCGACGCGCATCGCGTCGTCGTCACGGGGATGGGGGCGGTGTCCCCACTCGGTCGCGGCGTGGATGCGCTCTGGAGCGGTCTCCTCGCGGGACGCTCAGGCATTCGCCGTCTGGAAGGGCTCGACCTCACCGGACAAGAGGTGGACTTCGGTGGACAGGTGCCGAACTTCGACCCTTCGGACATCCTTGAGGCGAAACAGATCAAACGACTCGATCGCTTCGCCCACTTTGCGATTGCAGCATCGGTAGAGGCGCTCAGCTCAGCTGGCCTCCCTGCGCGTCTCAGTGATGCGCAGGCGCTCGGCACCGCAACCATCATCGGCTCCGGACTCGGTGGCGCCACCACACTCTTCGAGCAGGCGCTCAGCTTTGCGGCAAAGGGGGCGGGACGGGTCTCACCGTTCTTGATTCCAGGTGCCATCGGGAACATGGCGGCGGGCGAGGTTGCGATTCACGTCAACGCACAGGGACCGTCATTCGGTCCTGTGAGCGCTTGTGCCACCGCCGGACACGCGATCGGCGAAGCGTATGAGGCGATCCGTCGCGGCGATGCTGAGCGCGCGCTCGCTGGTGGAACCGAAGCGGCGCTTCATCCGGTGGTGATCGCCGGATTCAACAACATGCGTGCGCTCTCGCGCCGTGGCGCGGGCGCCGCTGGCGGCGATCCCGCTGCCGCATCATGCCCTTTTGACAGCGCGCGCGACGGCTTCGTGATGGCTGAAGGTGCGGGTGTGTTGATGCTCGAGCGACTCGATCTCGCCCTCGCGCGCGGCGCGACGCCGCTCGCGGAGATCGTCGGCTACGGAGCGACCGCCGATGCACAACACATCACGCTTCCTGCGCCTGGTGGTGCGGGTGCGGTGCGCGCGGCACGTCGCGCACTGGAGAAGGCGGGTCGTACAGGTGGCGACATCGATCACGTCAACGCGCACGCCACATCCACGCCTGAAGGAGACAAGGCGGAGTTGGATGCGATTCGCACGATACTCACCGGTGCACCCGATGCCGCGACCGCCGGGAACGCGGACCGCGCGAAGTTGCACGCCACGGTCACGGCAACGAAGGGGAGCATCGGTCACACGCTCGGTGCCGCGGGCGCGCTCGGCGCTGCGGCAACGATCTGTGGGATGCGAGATGGCCGCGTCCACGCCACACTGAATCTCACCGACCCTGACCCACTCGTAGGCGCGCTCGACATTGTTCGCGGCACCCCACGGGAGGCCGAGATCCGCCTTGCGCTCGTGAACGCCTTCGGATTCGGTGGGCAAAACGCGGCGCTTCTCTTTGCCAAATGGGAGGGTCGCTGATGCCAGAACGCCGCCGCGACCAGCTCCAGAAGCGCGCACTCCGCGCGCTCGAGGCGGCGCGCGAGGCGGCACGACGTGCGCGTGGCAGCGGTGTGGGTCCTGCGCAGGGCGGCGTGATCAGCCCGTCGACACCGTCAACGCCACCTATCGAGCGCTTCACCACGGAGCGCCGTATTGCAGAGCGCGCCGCGCCGCCGCCCGTGATGCAGACAACACCTCCACGTCCGCGCCGCGGCCAGACACGACTCAACGCCCCACCACCGGAGCTGCGCATCCCAGGACAGTCCGTCACGCCGCCCGCCTCGCCATCAGCGAGCGCTCCCACATCAGGACCGCTCACCGGCGAAGAGGCGAACCTGGTCGAGCTGATCGATCGACTCGCCGCCGTCGCTGGCGGGAGCGGTCTCGCCGAGATCGAGATCTCCGTGGCAGGGACGCGCGTGCTGGTCCGAAGCCGCGCCGCCGTCACGGGGAGCGCTCCGCGCACTGCTGAAGCGCCGCACGCTGATACAGCCGTGTCACCCCCAGCATCCACACCTGCGTCAGACTCGACGCCTGAAACACGCACCGCGCCAGCGCCCGCGAGCGGAGTCTTCGTCAACGCACCGCTGACGGGCATCTTCTACGCCGCCGCATCACCGGGAGCCGACCCGATGGTGAAGGTGGGCGACACCGTTGCGGTGGGTCAACCGATCGGCTTGATCGAGGCAATGAAACTCTTCAATGAGATCAAGTCGGACAAGGCGGGACGCGTGGCACGCGTCATCGCCGAGAACGGCCGCATTGTGAAGTCGAAGACGCCGATCATTGAGCTCGAGTCGTGAGCGGAGGCGCGTCATGAGCGAGCAGCGCATTGGCGGAACGACTGGACGCGCGCAGATTCCGAATCGCACGACGCACATCACCGGCTGGGGCCATGAGGTTCCGGCTGCAAGGCTGACGAACGCGGACCTTGAGAAGATCGTGGAGACGAGCGACGAATGGATCACGACGCGCACGGGAATTCGCGAACGCCGCATTGCATCGAAAGGGGAGACAACCGCCTCCATGGGGGCACTCGCTGCGGCACGTGCTCTCGCCGTCGCAGGGATCAAGGCCGACGACGTAGATCTGATCGTTGTCGCAACCCTGACACCAGACCACCTGATGCCGAGCACCGCCGTGCTGATCAAGGGTGCGCTAGGGAGCACGCGCGCCGCGGCGTTTGACCTCGCCGCCGCCTGCTCCGGATTCGCATACGCGTACGCCGTCGCACACGGGTTCCTCACCGCAGGACTCGGTCAGCGCGCGCTGGTCATTGGCGCGGAGACGCTGTCACGCTCCGTCGACTGGAGTGATCGTTCCACCTGCGTCCTCTTCGGTGATGGCGCGGGGGCAATCGTGCTTGAGGCTCTCGACCTTGAGGCGGGGCAAGACGCTGCGTCTCGACCAGGGACGCTCAGCTTCGAGCTCTCGGCGGATCCGAGCGGTGCGTATGCACTCTGGATCCCTGGCGGTGTCGGCGAGGGGGCTGATCCGCTGATCAAGATGGATGGTGCAAAGACCTACGTCTACGCCACGCGCACCATGGCCGCGGTTGCAACCGCGGCGATCGAGCGCGCCGGTCTCACGCCAGACCAGGTGGATCTGGTGATCCCACATCAGGCGAACATCCGCATCATTGAACACGTCTCCAAGGCGATCAACTACCCAATGGAGAAGATCTTCGTGAACTTGGACAAGTACGGGAACACCTCTGCGGCGAGCATCCCGATCGCGCTCTCCGAGGCGGTCGCTGCTGGTCGACTGAAGCCTGGCGACGTCTTCTGCACGGTGGCGTTCGGTGGCGGCTACACCTCCGGGGCCTTTGTCACGCGCTGGGGTGCCGATCCTGCTCACGGCGCGCGTGCCGCGAGCGTCGATCCAGCACGCATCCGCGTGGTTCGACCTGAGGGTGGCGCGAAGGCCGATGAGCCACCCGCCGACTTGCACCCATTTCTTGACCGTCGCCACGGGTAGACTCAGATCGAACGCGTGAAGGAGGGTGAGCATGTTTGAGTTGAAGGGCTACGCAGCGATCGTGACTGGTGGTGCACGAGGGATCGGTCGCGCCATTGCACTCGCGCTCGCCGATGCGGGCGCCGACGTGCTGATCACCTACAAGGGGAACACCGCCGCCGCTGACGCCGTGGTTTCGGAGATCAGCGCAAAGGGTCGCAAGGGGCTCGCCATCCAGGCTGATGCTGCCGACCCGGACGTCGCCGCATCTGTGGTGGCGAAGGCGATGGAGGCGTTCGGCAAGGTGGATCTTCTGGTCAACAATGCAGGGATCACGCGCGACACGCTCATCTTGCGCATGACGCCAGAGCAGTGGCGCGAAGTGATCGACACCAACCTCTCCGGTGCCTTCTACATGACGAAGGCGACGGTGAAGGAGATGCTGCGTGCCAAGAGCGGACGCATCATCAACATCACGAGCGTCTCGGGCCAAGCAGGGAACGCCGGACAGGCGAACTACAGCTCGGCGAAGGCGGGGATGATCGGCCTCACCAAGGCAACGGCACGCGAAGTGGCGAGCCGTGGCATCACCGTCAACGCGGTGGCGCCAGGTTTCATCACGACCGAACTCACCGCCGACCTCCCTGATGCGATCAAGGATGGCGTGAAGGCACAGACGCCACTCGGTCGATTCGGTGAACCGCACGAAATCGCGGCTGCGGTGATCTACCTCGCCTCACCCGAAGCTTCGTACGTCACCGGCCAGGTGCTAGGGGTGGACGGCGGACTGGTGATGATGTGACGCCCGCGGGAAACCGCGG
>JAYQPX010000028.1:0-14339 GCA_038145565.1 Chloroflexota bacterium
CCCCCGCCCACGAATCACCCGAAAGTGACGCCTACTCGATCAGTTCGCGAGGGAGAGATCCCCTGCGTTCCAGAGCGGACCGGCCTGTGTCGGGTTCTGGAGGAACCCACCGACCTTATCGCTCACGAGCTCAATCCCCATCCAGTAATAGAGAGGGATTTCGACCGTCGTTGCGGCCATGATCTCCTGGACCTTGGCTGCAGCGGTCGCGATCGCGTCAAGATCGATCGTGCCCTTGATGATGTCCAACTCTGCGTCGAGTGCAGGATCGTTCACTTTGGCGTCGTTCTGGCCGTCTGGCTGGAACATTGTCGAGTGATAGACGCCGTAGAGCGAAACCGCTTCAATGCCCGAACTATATGCATGCAGTGCCACATCAAAGTTTCCGCGGGAAAGATTGCACGAGAGGCTCTCGTCCGACTCAGTCCACGGAGCGAAGATGGTGCCGCCGCCGTTGTACACAGCTTTGATGCCGATCTTCGCAAGGTCACCCGCGACGTACGCGATCGTCGACTTGCGCACTGGCTTCATAGTTGTGCAGAACTCGAGGATGGCAGAGACGCCGTCCTTCTCCACAATGCCGTCGCCATTACTGTCGACCCAACCTGCGTCGGTTAGTGTCTTCTTCGCAGCAGCCAGATCGAATTTGACTGGAGACTGCTCTTTATAGAACCAGGCAAGCGGCGTAACGCTCGAAGAAGCGACCACGCCGGCTTCACCTAGGATCCGACTCCAAATCGCGTCCTTGTCAGTGGCCTGGGCGATTGCCTTTCTAATCGCAGGGTCAGAGACAGGGCAGCCACCACCACGCGTCGTTTTGAGCGGCTCAAGGATCGAGCAGTCATCTGGCGAGTGGTTTGGTCTGAAGAACTCATATGTGAAGACACTCTGCGTGTGCTGTTGTGTACCGAGATCCTTAGTGGTGGCAAAGTTATTGCCATCTAGGTCGGTCACAATATCAAGTTCGCCGGCTCGGAACTTCGCGATGCAGGTATCTGGGTCACCGCATACAACGTACTTGATGCGGTCAAGTTTTGCGGACTCTCCGCTATATGGGTTCTTCCACTTGTCGTTGCGCACCATCACGGTCTCAACACCTTCAGTGCGGCTCTCAAACTTGAACGGGCCCGACGTTGGGACGTTTGGAAGGTCCTCTGGTCGGAAACCGGCGCCAAGCACCATGTCTGTGGCGGGGTTGCCTGAATTGATGTCAAACTTCTCGAAGTAGTGCTTCGGCATGATGCCAACGCCACCGTACACGCCCGAGTAGAGCTCGGAGTAGTGCAGTTTGATCGTCAGGTCATCGACGCACTCAACATCAGAAATTTCTGCAGCGCCGACTGTTGAAAGTGGATTTCCCTCTGTCAAAACCCACTGATGCGTGTACTCAGCATCTGCACAAGTGATTGCAACCCCGTCCGACCAGACGAGCCCATCTCGAAGCTTCCAGGTCACGGTCATTGCGTCGCCGTTCTCGCCTGGGAGCGTAATTCCCTTGTTTGCGACCGTTGGGATCTCCGTAGCCATCCATGGCACGTACTTCGCCTCATTGCTGAGGGTGACAAGGCCGTCCCACGTGGTTGCGAGCACGTTCGCCGACATCACAGTCGAGTAGTAGTAAGGATGCAAGCTATCTACGTCTTGATAGTCACCAACAAGCAGCGTTCCGCCAGTACCGCCTTCACCAGGCTTGTACGAGCCGACGATGCTAGCGCCACCACCACCGCATGCGCCTGCGATCAACGCGGCGCTTACGAAGAGTGCCGCCAGTGCGGACTTCTTTCGCATGTTTCCTCCTTCGATCGGCTCTCGCATCCGAGGGCCGTGTCTCATGAAGCGCGATCTGCGCTTGGGCTTAGCGTATCCGATCGGCGGGGGGCTCTGGAGCACGCGGTGCGAAAGCGTTTCGCCGGGTTGCGCGAGGGGCTATGGCTGTAGGCGGCGGATCTCCCAGCCCCCACCGTGCGGGAGGTATTCGAAGCGGTCGTGCAGGCGGTTCGGGCGCCCCTGCCAGAACTCCCAGCGGTCAGGGGCGAAGAGGTAGCCGCCCCAGAAGTCAGGGAGCGGAACGGGAGCGTCCCCTGGGTGGGCGGCCGCCTCGGCGGCGAGGGCCGCCTCTAGGTCAGCACGCGTTGCGATCGGTTCGCCCTGGCGGCTGGCTCGGGCGCCGAGCTGGCTCTCGCGTGGGCGGCTGGCGAAGTAGTCGGCCGACTCGGCAGGGGTGAGGCGTTGCACCGGCCCCGAGCAGCGCACCTGTCGCTCCAACCCCGGCCACCAGGTGCTGATTGCGGCGCGCGGGTTTGCGGCGAGGTCGCGACCCTTCCGACTCTCATGGTTCGTATAGAAGCGGATGCCGTCTGGGCCGATGCCGCGAATGAGCACCATGCGAACGCTCGGTGCGCCGCCCGCATCGGCGGTCGCGAGGGCGGCGGCGAGTGGTTCAGGGAGGTTCGCAGCGATCGCCGCGTCAATCCAACGCTGTAGTTGAATTGACGGATCAGGGTGCAGGTCGCTCTCGTTCAGTTCACTCTGCGAATAGTTGGAGCGGCCGCCGATTGGCCCGTTCTTGTCAGCCACGGTCAGTCACGAGATGGTGGGGGAGGCCACGGTCAGGCGAGACCCTCCGGAGATTCGAGTCGCGACTTCAGGTCGCCGAGAAACGTTGCAACGAGTGCGCCGTCAACGGCGCGATGATCGGCGGAGAGTGTGGCGGTGAGCATCTGCCGCGCGACCACGGCCCCGTCGCGCACCACGGCGCGCTGCTCGCTCCGACCGGTCGCAAGGATGGCAACCTGCGGTGGTGTGACGATCGCGGTGAACTGCGTCACGGGGAAGCCACCGAGATTGCTCAGGGTGAACGTTGCGTCTGAGAACTCTGCGGGCTTCAACTTGTTTGCCTTCGTGCGTGTCACAAGGTCGCGAAGCTCGGAAGAAATCGTGGCGAGATCCTTGGTGGCGCAGTCAAGGAGTGCAGGGGCGATCAGGCCCTCTGGGATGGCGATTGCGATGCCGATGTTGATCTGGTCGACGCGCTCTAACGTCTCGCCGCTCCATACGGCGTTGAGTGCTGGTGCTGCGACGAGTGACTGCGCGAGTGCGCGAACGAGCCAGGCGGTGATGGTGAAGCGGTCGTCGCCGCTCTTCCCTTGATTAAGGGCGTTGTTGGCGGCGGTCACCGCCTCCATCTCAATGTCTGTAGAGACGTAGAAGTGAGGAGCCTTTGACTTTGACTCCACCATGCGGCGGCTGATCGCCGCGCGCATCGGCGTGAAGGTGACCGGCGTGCGGCCGGGCTTCTCCACCTACTTGCCGTCTTCGACGAAGGCGATCACGGTGCCAACGGCGACTTCGGCGCCAGCGGGGTGCACGATCTCAACGAGCGTTCCAGCAGCAGGAGATTCAAACTCCACCGTTGCCTTCTCGGTTTCCAGCTCGCCGATCGGCTGACCGGCGGTGACCGTGTCGCCAACCTTCGCGGTCCAGTTGCCGATCTTCCCCACTTCGGTGTCGTAGCCGAGTCGCGGCATCTCTACCGGTACGCGCATCGTGCCCCCTTCTCGATTCTTGCCTCGATTATGACTGCCACGTTGGGCAGCGCCGCGGTGCGGCTTCGCCCCTAGTGTAGCCATGCCCGCAGGGTGGGGCCGTGCCGCCCCAGCGGTGCCGCTTCAGGCGTGTCAGCGCCCTAGCGCTGAGATTCGAGCGCGGGCTCAGTTGCGATCTCGTCGCCGTGATGGAGCCGAGTCGCGGAGCCCCAGCCTTCACCGATATCGGCGGTCGCTGCCGCAACGAGCCGGAAGGCGCCGGTCACAAGGAAGATCACCACATACGTTGGATAGGCGATTGGGAATACGGCGAGCACGCCCACGCCGACCGCTTGGCCTGTGGCTAGGCAGGCGGCATTGACGGCGCCAAAGGTCGACTGAGCGCGAACCACCTCGCCTGGCTCCGCGAGGCGAAGGAGCCGTTCTTGCGCGGAGAGCATTCCCGCCGCGAACCCCACAGTAACGACAATCATCACGATGATGAGGATGATCGGCGCAAATGGATTCCATGGGCCAGCGAGTGCGGACGACGCCATACCCACGCCGCGAACGATCAGCGATGCTCGGTAGAGGCGACTCGCAGAGCCGCGCTCTAACCAATTCCCAATGACGAGTGCGCCAACGAGTGCGGCAGCAGAGCCGACTGCAGAGAGCAGGATGGCGTACGCCGCCGATTGATTCAACACGACGATCGCGTAGATGGAGAGATACGGGGCGAAGCCTGCGCCGAGTGCGGAGATGGCGTTGGTGCGGATGAACCGTCGCACTGGCGTGGAGAGTGCGCCACCGCGAACCGATCGTTCAGGAGCAAGTGCACCGGGTCGCGGCAGCTTGCGCAGGGCGCGGATGAAGGCGAGGCTCGCCAAGAGTGCGCCGACAAACGCGGGCGCGTAGATCATCACCCCCCAGTCGGCTTCGCCGACCCGAACCATCAGCGCCACTGGGACAAGCAGGACGGATCCGAGGCCGAACTGAATGGCGAGTGCGCGCGGCGCAACGAAGCGTCGTTCGCGCTCTGGAAGGATGCGGCCGAACCAGGTCTGGACGTTTGCGCCCGCGAGCGCCTGCGCGGTTGCGCCAACGCCGAATCCGATCGCAATCAGCAGGATTCCACCGATCGCAGAGAGTAGCCCCGCCCAGATCAAGACAACAACCCCGATGTAGAGAAGTGGTCGCATCAGACCAATTGCGGCAATCACAATGGTGAGGCCGCGAAGGTCCCCACGATTGCGACGCAAGATCGCTGGGACGAACGCCTGCAAGATGCCGCCAACGAACGGGAAGAGGCCGATCAGCGTGGCGAGGGCGGGGGAGGCGCCGAGCGTTGCAACGAGCGGGATGGCGAGACCGTCACCGGCAAGTGCAACGGCGATGGCGTCGGTGACGGCGAGCGTGCCGAATGCGGCGTAGCGGCCGGTGAGGAAGCGGCGCCAGTCAGCGGCGGCGCCGCTCACTCTGGCTTGGCGGAGGCGCTGCTTGCGCGGACCTGCTCTTCGATCTTGTCGACCTCTGCCGCAATCGCGGCTCGAAGCGCATCAAGTTCGTCGCGTGCCTTCTCGGTTGCGGTATCGACCGCAGTCAGCGTCTTCTTGATCTCCTTGACAGATTCGAGACGTGCACGGAGAGCATCAATTGACTCGCGGGCTGCAGAGAGATCTGCGCCGCTCCCTTCCGCCTTCAAGCGGATGAGCGCAACCATGCGCGCCAATCGGTAGCTCGCCTCGAGGATGGCGACATCTGGAGACTCTGGGTCAACGACACAGAAGACGCCATTGCGCGTGATCTGAAACGGTGCGTAGCCACTCGGCGCCGCCGCCTCGCTGAAGACCATCATGGCCACTTCGGCCTTTCGGTTCTCGCGTGCCTCCACGAGCTCCTTCTCGATCGCTGGACCCGTCATGGACTTGTCCTTGATCTCAACCACAATGCGGAGGGTTGCGGCGGAGGCGTCCTTCGCGTTGATGGTGATCACCGCGTCGCCCTTTTTCGAATCGGTGACGGCGCCAGTGATCCCGCCCGTCCCCTCAATGTCGTCGTTGGTTGCGCGCAACAGTTCGGTGTACTCGGCGATGATGCGCGACTCAAAGTCCGCCCCCTTCGCCGTCCCTTTCTTCCGCTCGCCTTTCGCCGCCTTCTGCGACGCGTCGAGCTCCACGATCTTGAGCAGCACATCGTCAAACCGTTTCGCGATCTCCGCGCGGAAACCCCTGAGCGGTGAGGCTTCGCGCGTGGGGTCAAGCAGGTGGGCGAGCTTGCTCGCGTCGCCGTCGAAGTAGGTGCCGAGGATCGTGTTCAGCTTCCCGATCGCCGAGTCGCGGCGATTCTCATCGAAGAGGTCCTTGGTGAACTGGGCGAGCTGACCCTTGTCGCCAATGAAGCGTTCGAGGGTGGCTGGCATCACGCCCCCGTCAGTGGCGAAGTTCTTTCTCAGGATCTCTTCGACCTCTGCGGTCGCCTTCTTGTTGGAATCGGCGGCGTCGCTCAAGAACTTGTCGAAGGCGCGGCGCACATGATCAACATCAATTGACCCGCTCGCACTCTGCAAGGCCATGAGGCCGACGCGTAGCGCACGTTCAACCGTCTCTGGTCGCTCTTCTGGTGATCGGCTCTCGAGGTAGCCGGCAAGCGCACGGTCAACGATCTCGAGCGAGGCGATGCGGATGCGATCACCGACAATGTCGACCTGCGCGGGCTTGTTCACCGCGCTGATCGAGACGATCTCTGGCGCGCGCTCACTCCCCATGCTCTTGACTCCTCAAGCGTCGCACTACTCGACGCACCACTATCGGAGGGCGATCGTGCCGCAGGCGTCGCAGAGTGCAACGAGCCCGCGTCGATCTCGTGCATAGCCTGCGGTGTGCATGATTCCAGGGCAGCCGACGCTGCGACAGCGCCACGCCCACGCTTCGTCTTCGGCGGCGTTGTCATAAGGGAGCGCTTCAGCGGCGAGCCGCTCAGCGAGCCCCTCGCGGGCTGCGAGTGTTGACGCGATTGCCGCGGCGCGCTCTGCCTCGCTCTCTCGCGTATAGGGATAACTCTGGGCAATGTTGCTCGGCATGCGGCGAGTATACCGAGCCGCTATCGTGGAGCGGATGACTGGTTCGATGCGTTCGCTTCTCCTCGGGACCCTGGTCTTGCGGACGGCCACGGGCACCACGGGCGCCCTCCTCGTCTTCTGGACCGCCTTCCTTCGAGATGGCGGCACCATCACCGTCACCACCGCCGACGTTGCGGCGATCTCCCTCGCCTTCTATGTCACCGAACTCGCTGGTTCGCCGATCTTCGGGATCTTGGCGGATCACATCGGAAGAAAACCCGTGATGCTCCTTGGGCCGTTATTCGGTCTGGTAGCCGTGCTCATGACGCCGTTCGCACTGACGATTCCACTCTTGATTGCCACACGTCTGCTTGAGGGCGCGTCCACTGCCGCGAGTGTTCCTTCCATCCTCTCGTATGTTGCGGCGAGCACCAGTCACGACGAAAAGCTGCGCGGACGCGTGGTGACGCTCTTTGAGATCGCCACCCTTGGTGGGCTCCTTGTTGCAGGGACGGCACTCGCCGGTCCGCTCTGGGAGGTCTTCGGCGCGAACTCCTTCTTCATCAATGGAGTGATCTATATGGTGGCGCTGGCGCTCTTCGCTTACGGGGTGAAAGATCAGCACTCGCGCCCCACGCATGCCACCGAGAGCCGCTTGAAGCGGTATGCACAACTGTTCAGCCAACGCGGCATCCTCCTGTTTGTTCCAACATGGGTTGCAATCAACGCCATCGTTGGCGTCTGGGTGCCGCAAGGGCTCTACCTGCTCACCGGTAGTTCGGGCGTCCCCGCTGAGGGGCAGTTCCTTCTTTCCGGGTTCTCACCGACACTGATCACGAGCGCGCTCGCGGCTCTGGCACTGGTTGGCGGGTTCGGGCTCTTGTTCTGGGGCAACTCATTTGCCAAATATCGACGCACCTCCGTTCTCTTGGCTGGGGTGATCGCATTCTTCGTGGCGATGGGTGCCGTCTGGCTTCTCAATCGCATGACAGGAAGTGAGATCGTTCTGATCGCCGCACTCCTCATCATCCTCTCCGTCTCCATGTTCTTCCTTGCTGGCGCGACGCCCGCCGCACTCGGATTTCTTGCCGATGTATCGGAGCGTTATCACGCGGATCGAAGTGCGGTGATGGGTCTCTACTCGATCTTCCTTGGACTCGGCCAGGTGATCGGCACATGGGTCGCAGGGCAGGTGGCGAACGTTGCGGGCGTTGATGGGCTGGTCTACTCAACGCTCGGCTTCCTTGTGATTGCAGGCGGGGCACTGCTCGTCCTACGCCGCGTGGAGCATGAGATCCTGCCCCACCTCAGCTCAACACATCGTGCCGCACACAACGTGCTTTCAAACCCGCCGAAATAGGCGCCCTCAACGTCACCTCCCGCCGATAGACTGGTACGACCAGGGGACCCCCTGGCCTAGGGGAGGAAGAAGCATGCCGGCAAAGGTTGCAATCGTTACCGACAGCGCGTCTGACATTCCGCCACAGCTCGCTGCCGAACTCGGTATCACCGTCGTTCCAGTGATCGTCTCCTTCAATGAGGAGAGCTTCAAGGTGGGCGAAGAGATCTCCATGGACGAATTCTGGAATCGGCTCACCGCGCCAGGCGCACCGTTCCCAAAGACTGCGGCACCTTCGGCCGCCGCCTTCACCGCGGCCTACGACAAGGCGTTCGCGAGCGGCGCATCTGAGATCGTCTCAATTCACGTCGCCTCAAAGCTCTCCGCCACATATCGAAGCGCAGAGATGGCGGCCACGGCGCACCCCCAGAGCAAGAACATCCACTTGGTTGATACCGCAACTGCATCGGCAGCCGAAGGTCTTTTGGTCAAGCGAGCACACCGTGCCGCAGCGGCGGGGAAGAGCGCGGCAGAGATCGTTGCGGATATCCGCGGCGTCATCCCGCGTACCCACGTGATCTTCTTCTTGGACACACTCGACTATCTGAAGGCGGGTGGGCGCATCAGTCCGGCACGTGCCGCGATCGGCGGACTCCTCTCGGTGAAACCGATCATTGACATCATTGACGGCGAGGTTGTCACGTTGGACAAGCCGCGAACCACGGCGAAGGCGCGTGAACGCTTCATGCAGATCGTCGGCGAATCTCCCATCGAAGAGCTGACGATCTTGCACTCCGAGGCACCAGATGTTGAGGAGTTCCGGACGGATCTCATCACGCGCTTCCCAGCGATCGGCGCCTTGAAGCCGGGGATCGTTCGCGCAGGCGCGGCGATCGGACCACACACGGGTCCGAAGGGCCTTGGGGTTGCACTGATCCGCGCCTCGTAGGCTTCGCACGAGCGGCGCGCTGCCTTACGAGTGGGCGGCGGGTTTCTGGGGCGCGTTGTAGCCTGAGCGCGTAACGCCCCCAGGGCGGTCGACTGCGACCTCTCGCCGCAGCGGCCTGTAGAGCATGAGGTGATCACAGATGAGCCAGAAGAGCGCGTGGGCGGTTGCCCAGCAGCAGTTTGATCTCGCCGCAAAGCGGCTGAATCTTGATCCAGGGATTGCCGCCGTGCTGCGCGAGCCGCGCCGACAGCTGACCGTGCACTTCCCAGTGCGCATGGATGATGGTTCCACGCGCGTCTTTGAGGGCCACCGTGTCCAGCACAACCTCGGTCGCGGCCCAGCGAAGGGGGGCATTCGATTTCACCAGGATGTGAATATCGATGAGGTGAAGGCGCTCGCCATGTGGATGTCGTGGAAGTGTGCCGTGATGGATCTTCCATATGGCGGTGGCAAGGGTGGCGTAACGGTTGATCCGAAGAAGCTCTCGATCGGCGAAGTCGAGCGCCTGACGCGCCGTTTCACCACGGAGATCGCGGTGATCATTGGGCCAGAGTCAGATATTCCAGCACCCGACGTGAACACGAACAGCCAGACCATGGCGTGGATGATGGACACCTTCTCGATGCACGCGGGTCACACCGTCCCGGGCGTAGTCACGGGGAAGCCGATTGCGCTCGGCGGCTCAAAGGGTCGCAACGAGGCCACAGCACGCGGCGCGGTCATCTGTGTCCGCGAAGCTGCGTCAAAGATCGGGCTCAACCTGAAGGGTGCATCAGTCGTGGTGCAGGGGTACGGCAACGCGGGCTCGATTGCCGCGAAGTTGATTGCCGATCTTGGTGCCAAGGTGATCGCCGTCTCTGACAGTAGTGGTGGCATCCAGAACGCAGCGGGGCTCGATCTCGCCGCTGTTGATGCGCACAAGAAGAAGACAGGGAGCGTGGTTGGACTCGACGGCGCAACGCCCGTCTCCAACCAGGCGATCCTTGAGATTCCGTGTGACGTCCTGATTCCGGCGGCGCTCGAGAATCAGATCACCGCAGAGAATGCGGCGAAGATCAAGACGAAGATCGTTGCTGAGGCGGCTAATGGACCAACGACGCCAGAGGCGGACGACATCCTCTTCGCGAACGGTGCGATGGTGATCCCCGACATCCTCTGCAACGCGGGCGGCGTCACTGTGAGCTACTTCGAGTGGGTGCAGGACCTGAACCGCGACTTCTGGGAAGAGGAGGAGGTCAATCTTCGCCTGGAGAAGAAGATGGTGCGCGCATTCCACGAGGTCTACGGCATGGCACAGGAGCAGAAGAGCCACCTGCGCACAGGTGCCTATCTCCTCTCCGTGAAGCGTGTTGCCGACGCGATGAGCGTCCGCGGCATCTACCCATAAGCGGCGACCGCCTCGCGCACCTTTCGGTACAGGGCTGCGCGGCGTGGCGCGGTAGGATGCACCGATGACTCGCCTTGATCACGAAGAGCGCTTCCTCTTTCGCGAGGAGATTCTCGCGCTCGCTGGTGCGCTCGGCGACCCGACCACGCTGGATAACGTGGAGGACCTTCTCGTTGACCTGATCACCTCCAGCCACTTTGACGCCGAGGTAGTGACCCTCGAGCGCTCGCTCCAGGCGATGCTCGGTCAGCGACAGGGGGCAACGCTCGTCAATGCGCTCACTGCCGCACCCGAGGCGTTCAATGAGGTGCATGATCTGCGCCTCCAGCCAGAGGTGCTTGAGCGGCTCACCAGCTGGAGAGCCCGATTCGGTCTCGCGATTGATAACGCGCTCAGCTTCCTCTCCAATCCGGACGGCATTCAGGGTCACAACTTCACTACCCAGGTGGCACACGGTGACGATCGGCGCGCGCTACAAGGTCGACTGACATTCGTGCGCTACAGCAATGAGTCAGAGTTCTTCATCGCCGACGCCACCGTCTTCCTTTCCGTTGCGGCAGATGTGCTGGATAAACTCGGCACGCACATCACACGGGAAGACGTAGACCCTGAGGTCGTCTCGCGGCTCGGCGACGCGGTGAAGCTGATCGAACGGCGCACTGCGCCACGCGGCGAGGAGTAGCGCGCATGGCCGACGGCGCTCGGCAGATATTCCTTGCCGCAACCGGACAGAATCGCGGCAAGACCACCGCTTCACTCGGACTCTTTGCGGCGTTTACGGAGCGCGGCCTCAAGACGGCATTCATGAAGCCAGTCGGGCAGCGCTGGATCATGCTCAACGGTGCCCCCGCCGATGAAGATGCGGCGCTGATGCGGGAGGTCTTCGACCTTCCTGACCCAACACACCTCCTCTCGCCCGTACAGATTCCCCGCGGCTTTACCCGTCGCGTGATTGAGGGCGAGGTTGTTGAGGATTTCAGCGCACGAATTCTCGACGCGCAGGGTGAGATGGCAAAGGGGCGTGATCTCCTCCTCCTGGAGGGGACGGGACATGCGGGCGTTGGCGCGGTCATCGGGCTCTCCAATGCAGACGTTGCGGCGCTACTCGGCGCGCCAGTCATCATCGTGAGCGAGGGTGGGATCGGTCGACCGATCGACGAGATCGTGCTCAACGCTGCACTCTTCACTGCGAGGGGTGTGGAGGTCGCAGGTGCGATCGTCAACAAGGTCAACCTGGAGATGGAACCAAAACTCCCGCGCCTCCTGGAGAAGGGACTGGCGCGCCATAAGATTCCACTCCTCGGCGTACTTCCGTATCGGCAGATCCTCTCCAATCCAACACTCGCGATCATTGAGGATGGCCTGCAGGGAGAGACGATCTGGCCAGGGCGCGACATGGATTCAATCATCGGGCGCGTCTCTGTGGCCGCGATGCAGCCGCAGCATGTGATGGAGCGCATTGGCGCGGACGCGCTCGTCGTGGTGCCAGGCGATCGCGAAGACGTGCTTGAAGCTCTTGCGCAACTCTGGTTGAGCGGCGAGGCGCATCCGAATCGACCTCTCGGCTTTGTTCTGAGCGGCGGCTACCGGCCGAGCCCGCGCGTCATTGACTTGCTGCGGAAGGCAGACCTCTTCACGGTGCTGATGGAGGGTGACACCTACACCGTTGCTTCAAAGGTGCATGGCCTTCTCGTGAAGACGCATCCTGAGGATCTGCGCAAGATCGATGAGATCAAGAGCCTCGTTGCCTCCGCACTCGACATTGATCGCATCCTTGGTGTGTCGCGCTCGGTCCCTTCGCGCTAACTCCGCCGTTCGGCGAGGAGCCGTTCATCAATGAGACGCACCCCTTCAACGGTCACGGCGACCGTGAGGAGCCCCTCATGGAGGTGTGCGTCGTCCGGAAGTGCCTCAAGCGTCTGAGGGTCGGCTAGATCCAGATACTCCAACGTCACGGCGGGCTGCTGGCTGAGCACGTCTAGCGCCGCGCGACGTACCTGCGCGACGCTCGTTGCACCAGCTGCGAACGCATCACGTGCCGCCTCAAGCGCGCGCGGAACTGCAACCGCCGCCGCGCGGCCGGCGGGGGAGAGGCGCACATTGCGCGAGCTGAGGGCGAGGCCATCGGCGTCGCGCACCGTTGGCACGCGGCGGATGCTGACCGGTGGCGAAGCGGT
This sequence comes from Chloroflexota bacterium, assembly GCA_038145565.1. Classification (GTDB taxonomy): domain Bacteria; phylum Chloroflexota; class Limnocylindria; order Limnocylindrales; family Limnocylindraceae; genus Limnocylindrus. The sequence goes on from JAYQPX010000028.1 coordinate 12,435, forward strand.
GCGCCGTGCACTCATCCACTCAACGACTCGCAACTGCTGCGCATCCTTCTCACCGAAATAGGCTCGGTCAGGATGCACGAGATCAAAGAGCCGTGAGACCACGGTTGCGACACCAGCAAAGTGCCCTGGTCGTGCCGCCCCTTCGAGGCGGAGTGCGAGCGGGCCCGGGTCAACGGGTGAAACCGCCTCATCCGGTGGATAGATCTCTGCATCGCTCGGATGGAAGAGCACGTCGGCGCCATGCGCTTCTGCGAGGTCGGCATCTGCCTCAAAGGTGCGCGGATATGCGGCGAGATCTGCTGGGGCGGAGAACTGCGTCGGATTCACGTAGATGGAAACGACAACCGTTGCGCACTCCGCGCGCGCTGCGCGGATCAGCGCGGCGTGTCCGGCGTGGAGTGCCCCCATGGTGGGCACAAAGCCGATCGGTCGTGGTGCTGCACGGAGTGCAGCGGCTAGACTCGCGCGGCTCTGGATGCGCCGCATCACTCCATCAGTGCGAGTGCGGCCCGAAGCTCATCGCTCGCGGAGACGCTCTGCGCACTCAAGGGAAAGGCTCCTTCCGCAACATCGGCTCGCCACTTCCTCAGTCCAGCCAGTGCCTGATCGCGCAGCGTGGCGTATTCGCCAGCGTGACGTGGCGGTGGTCCGGAAAGGATCCCGAGGAGGTCGGGGACGACCTGCACCTGGCCAGAGCATTCCGCTCCAGCGCCGATGCCGATCGTCGGGATGGTGAGCCGCCGGGTAATGAGGCCGGCGAGTTCAGTGGGCACCAGTTCAACGACGATCGCCGCGGCGCCGGCCGCTTGTAGCGCGAGCGCATCGGCGAGGAGCTGTTCCGCAGCGGCGGGCTCCTTCCCCTGAGCGCGTGCGCGATCGAGCTGCAGTGCCGACTGTGGAGTAAAGCCGATGTGCCCAATCACGGGGACGCCGCTCTCTACGAGTGCTCGCACGATCGGTGCCATCTCCGCGCCCCCCTCCAGTTTTACGGCTCCCGCACCAGCGTCACGCAGGAAGGCGCTCGCGTTCGTCGCTGCGGTGGCGACGTCAACGTAGGAGAGGAAGGGCATGTCGGCAATCACCAACGCCGTGCGACTTGACCGAACAACCGCCGCAACGTGGTGGAGCATCTCGCTCATCCCAACGCGCACGGTGCTCTCATGGCCGAGTGCAACCTGCGCGAGTGAGTCGCCCACGAGGATTGCAGGAATCTCTGCCGCCTCCGCGAGCTCAGCGGTTGCCCGATCGTAGGCGGTCAGCACCGTGAATCGCTGGCCCGAGTCTCGGAACCCTTGCAGTGTCGCGACGCTCGTACGCCGCACCCCACCCTGCGCGCTCATCCGCGCGTGGTCTCACTCAGGAGTCGCACCGCCTGATCAAGGATCCCGTCGGCAACCACACGCTTCGGCGCTGGGCCAATTCGCTTCGCACTCCCATCCACGTGAAGGATATCGACTGCGTTCTCTGCGCTCTCGAAACCGATCCCTGGCGCACTCACATCATTCGCAACGATGCAATCAAGGTCCTTCGCGGTGAGCTTCTCTGCCGCGCGCTTTGTTGCGCCGCTCTCTGCGGAGAAGCCGATCAGCTTGGTTGCTCGCTTCGCACGTGGCCCGAGTGCAGCGGCGATCGCAGCAAGGAGGTCAGGGGTCGGTTCGAGGTGAAGGGTGAGCCCACCGTCACGGCGCAACTTCTCCTTGCTCGGCCCACCAGCCATCCGAAAGTCAGAGACGGCTGCGGCGGCAATGAATAGGTCCGCGGGGGTCGCCGCTGCGCCGGCAGGAGGCGGCAGGAGCGTGCGCTCAAGTGCAGACTGCAGATCTGCAACGGTGGCAACGCGGACGATCTCAACACCTTCAGGGAGCGGGATGGCAACGCGCGCAGCGATCAGCACCACATCGGCTC
>JAYQPX010000029.1:0-14318 GCA_038145565.1 Chloroflexota bacterium
CCCCCCCCGGGGGGGGTTGGCCCCAAACACGGCCGGCTGACTCATCCACCACAAGCTCGCCACGCTCATATGGGAGAGAGCTGCGCGGCTCGAGCAGCGTGATGCGTTCAGGATCCGCGCTCCATGCGCGCAGCGATTCAGCGACTCGCTCTGCCACCTCAGGGTTGCGCGCGATCCAGACCAGCCGCGCTTCACGCGCAAGCGCAGCACCGAGCGCGCCTTTTGCCGCATGCGGAACATGGATCAGCGACGCAGCGCGATCGCGACGGAGTCGCTGCTGAAGTTCAGCGAACTGCGAACTTGCCTGCAGGCGCGCAAGGAGCGCAGCGAGCGCAACGCGCGAAACGCTCACCGCTCGGATTCGCTTCGGTCGCCCTCACCGAGTGGCTTGCGCCAGCCGTGCGCCGTCTTGCGAATTCCGTCACTACCCGCAGGACCACCCACTTCACCCGCACCCGGCAAGTTCGCGGGGTCGGCAGCACTCCCGCTCTCGGGCTCAGGGAGCTTCCAGTTGTTGAACGCGGTCGCCGCCTTGTTCAGACCAGAGCGTGCCCAGGTTTCGATCGCCTCGCCCGCCGCCGCGTTGATCTCAGGGAGCCGCAACCGCTCCGCTGCACTGAACTCGCTCAGCACGTGCTGTTGTGCGGTGCCGCTCTGACGCGGATCGCCGATGCCGACACGAAGGCGTGGATACTGATCACTCCCAAGTTCCGCCTCAATGGAGGCGAGTCCGTTATGTCCGCCATCACTCCCACGCTCGCGAAACCGCAGCGAGCCGAACGGAATGCTGAAGTCGTCCACCACCACCAGGAGCTGCTCAACTGGGACGCGTTCCGTTGCGAGGAGCTTCCGCACGGCGATCCCTGAATCATTCATGTACGTCATTGGCTTCGCCATCACAAGGTCAAGGCCAAGCACACGCCCCGCGTGAACTGCTGATGCGTCACGCTCCTTGCCGCCCCCCTTCCACTTCACCCGATCCGCGAACGCATCCAGGATCAGCCAGGCGACGTTGTGCCGGGTGAAGCGGTACTTCTCACCCGGGTTGCCGAGCCCCACCACGATGCGACGATCTACGCTCACGACTTCTCCTTGTTCACGGCTTTGTGGCCGCAGCGCGCTTCATGGCTGCAGTATGCGCGCGAAGGATGCGTTCCTGCTCACGCCACATCGCAGCCTGCGACGTTGCTGTTGCATGATCCCAGCCGCAGAGGTGGAGGGCGCCGTGGACGGCGAGGAGGCGCACCTCATCGGCAACGGAGTGTTGGGTCCGCCCGTCCGTCCCCCCGCGACCTTCGCGCGCTTGTTCGATCGCCCGATCGACACTGATCACAATGTCGCCGAGCGGCAGACTCGCCCCCGTTTTCGGCGAGCGAACCGCGCGACGGCGCGGGCGGGCTGCTCGTCGAACGCCAGGGCGCGCTGGGAATTCTTGCGGATCAAGGAGTGGAAAGCTGAGCACATCCGTTGGACCACGTTTCCCCATGTGCGTTGCATTCAACGTTGCAATCGTCGCATCATCAACAAGGGTGAGTGCCACTTCGCCATGAGGGGGCGCGTCAGATGTGCGAAGTGCGCGCACAACGAGTGCGGCAAGTTCTGTCGATGTGATGCTGACTCCGCCTCGACGCTGCCGAGTGACGCGGGCGCGCGGGCCTGCGTCGCGACTCATCCGAGTGCTGCGAGCGCCGCGGTGACCTTCCCGGAGAGAACCTTGCCGTCCACGCGACCCTTCGTCTTGGGTGCGAGCCAACCCATGACCTTCCCCATCTCTTTGGCAGATGTCGCGCCAGACTCGGCGATCGCCTGTTTCACGAGCGCATCAACATCTGCGTCGGTGAGCTGCTCTGGGAGGTAGACGGCGAGGATCGCAATCTCCGCCTCTTCAGCGGCGGCAAGATCGGGCCGATTCGCCGCCACATATGCATCAACAGATTCGCGGCGCGTCTTCACCGCCTTCACGAGGACGGTGAGTGTCTCCTCATCAGTGGCATCGTGCTTCTGCTCCTTCTCCACGAGTGAGAGTGCAGAGAGCGCCATGCGGAGCGTATCGCGGCGCAAGGTCTCGCCAGACCGCATTGCTGCGGCCATATCGGCCCTAAGCTGTTCACGAAGCGACATGCGCTGCTCCTCTCCGACGGCTCGCGCCGCCACGGGGCGCGCGAGGGATCAGATCCCGCGGGGGCCTGACGGCTTCTTCTTCTTTGCGTCCTTGCGCTTCTTCTTCTCCGCGGCGTTTTCAAACGCTTCACGTCGACGAGACTCGGCAAGGATGCCGGCCTGCTGGACCTTCTTATTGAATCGGCGCAACGCAGCCTCAAAGGACTCGTTGTCACCAATGCGAACCTCTGCCACTGAACTACCTCCTGTTGGGATGAGGAGGATAGCCGATTCAGCGAGGGGCCGACTCAGCGAGGGAGAGGGATCTCCTCCCCGAGCGTGGAGAGCACCGTGAGGAGGGACTCCGCCGCGGTCGGATCGAGGTCTGCCGAGGGGGTGCGCTGGAAGATGATGAGCAGGCTGCCGCTCCGCCGGAGCGTGAAGGTGGCGTCCGGGGGAACCAGGACGAGCGTGGAGGGGAGCACGAGATACGCAGCGATCTCGGGAGCTGCGGTCGCCGCGGATGTGGCATCTGGAAAAACCACGGCGAGAAGCGGGATCCCAAGCGGATCGTTCGCCGATGCGCCGCGTACCACCACTCGCGGCAGATCGTTGTACTGCGGTGGAAGTGGTGGACGCACGTCGGCGCCGCCGGTGATCACGCCGAGTCCGGCTGCGCGAATGGCGGCGCTCAAGAACTCGGTGGCCTGCGCAGTCTCGGCGGAGCTGCGCGGTGTTGGCGCAGCGGATGCGGGCGGACCTTGAAGTTCAGGCGGTGGTGGACCGCCAGAGAGCCACGTGAAGAGTGCGAAGCCACCGATCAGTACGAGAAACGGCGCAAGCCGCGAGAGTCGCGAACGTGGTGGCCGCGCCGCCTCGCTCATCCAGGTGGCCAACTCAACTGCCTGCCAGCGAGCAGGTGATAGTGCAGATGCTCAATCGCCTGTCCGCCCTCAACGCCAACGTTGCTCACCAGGCGCCAGCCTCGATCTCCGTATCCCGCTTCATTCGCAAGTTCCGCTGCAACGGCGTGCATGCGCGCGAGGAGCGCCGCGTTTGCGGGGGTGTCGCGAAGATCTGCGGCGGAACCGATGTGTTCACGTGGCAAGATCAACAGGTGCAGCGGTGCCTGCGGCGCAATATCTTCGATGGCGATCACAAGATCGGAGGAGTGACGCTGCCTGCTCGGAAGCTCACCGGCGATGATGCGGCAGAAGAGACAATCAGCCATGCGTCCACTCTAGCGCAACCCACTCCCCCTCTTGCCATTGACCGAGCAGACGCATACCAACAAGTCCGAACGCGTCAATGACCTCCGGAGTGCGCTCCTCAAAGATTCCACTCGCGAGCAGCCGACCACCTGGCGCGACAGCGGCGGCGAGAAGCGGGGCAAGTTCTATCTGCAACGCCGCGACAAGGTTTGCAACGACCAGCGTTGCTGGGTCACGGAACGGAAGGGTGCCGAGAGCAACCTCACTTCGTGCGGCGAGTCCGTTCTGCGCCAGGTTCCGCTGCGCCGCTTCCACTGCGAGCGGATCCGTGTCCACGCCGCAGCCGTGAGGCGCGCCAAGCTGCAGCGCCGCGGCGAGCAGGATGCCGCTCCCTGTTCCAACATCGAGGATCCCTACGCCGTCCGTTGGGAGTGCGTGAAGTAGGCCTGCGTCCGACCAGCGCTGAATTCCAGCCAGTGCGAGGCGCGTGGTTGGATGCAGTCCGGTACCGAACGCCTGGCCCGGATCAATCGTCACCACGGCATCGCCCTCGGCACTCGACTGCTCGCTCCACGGCGGTCGAATCACGATTCGTCCAATCGTTGTCACGGGGAACTCGGCCCGCCAGGTTGTCTCCCACGCCTCCGCGGGGATCGCACGGATGTTGAGGTCGCCAATCCCGCGAAGTCCGAGGCCACTGACTGCAATCGAGGCGAAGCGCGCCAGCTCTTCACGCAACTGCTCCGCTGCAGCTCGGCTCTCAGGGGAGTCAGCGATCCAGGCGCGGATGCGCACGGGTGCGGTTGGATCGTGTGGGAGTGGCGTGGCATCACCATTGCGAGGAGCGGCAGTGGTTGGTTCCGCACTTGTACCGGCTGGGGCGAGTCGCGCGAGCCGTTCGCTGATCGCCTCTGCAGACTCTGGATCGCAGGTAATGGAGAGTTCGAGCCAGCCGCCGTCGTTCAGTTGCGCTCCTCGCCGCTCGCCTTCGCAAATCGCTCCAGCGCTTCGCGCTGCTCCTTGCTCAACTTCTTCGGCACCTCAACTGCAACAACGATTCGGAGGTCACCGCGCTGTGAAGGACGACGCACGTTCGGTGCGCCGCGCCCTTTCAGTCGAATCTCCGCTCCAGGTTGCGTACCAGGCTTGATCTCCAACTCCTCTTCGCCTTCTGCGGTTGGAATCAAGACGCGCGCACCAAGCGCGGCCTGGGAGATGGAGAGCGGGATCTCGGTGAGGAGATCGATCCCGTCGCGGACAAGCTGCGGATGCTCTTCCACCGTCACCACCACATAGAGACTCCCCGCCGGCCCGCCGCGTCGGCCGGCCTCTCCCTGTCCTGAGAGACGAATCTGCGTGCCGTCATCAACGCCTGGGGGAATGTCCACGCGCAGCCGCTTTGACCCGTTGAAGCGTCCCTCGCCGCGACATGCGGTGCACTGCTTCTCGATGATCTTCCCTTCGCCCGCGCACTTTGCGCAGGGGGCGGAGACTGCCATCTGTCCGAGGAGTGTCTGGCGCACCGTACGCACTTCGCCGCGACCGCCGCAGCCGTCGCAACTCTTCGTTCCAGAACCCTTCGCCGCGCCGCTACCGCCGCACGTCTCGCATGCAACGCGCATATCCAGAGTCACTTCGCGAGTGCCCCCACGAATCGACTCGGCGAAGCTCACCTTCATGTCGAAGCGCAGATCGTCTCCGGGTGGCGGACCAGTGCGCCGCGCGCCGCGAGCCGCACCGCCAAAGAAGCCTTCAAAGAGATCCTCCACGGAACCAAAATCACCGCCACCAGGGAAGCCGCCCGCGAAGCCACCGCCGGCACCGCCCGGGAATCCTCCCCGCCCAGCAGCACCACCGCCGAGGCCCGCCTCGCCGAAGCGGTCGTAGCGAGCCCGCTGTTCGGTATCGGAGAGCACCTGATACGCGTCGTTCAGCTCCTTGAATTTCGCCGCAGCATCAGGCGCCTTGGAAACGTCGGGGTGGTGTTTTTGCGCCGCCTTGCGAAACGCCTTCTTGATGTCGTCGGCGCTCGCCGTCTTCGGCACTCCCAAGATCGAATAGAAGTCGCGGGCCATCGCGCGCCTACTTCAGGAGCAGCTTGCCGAGTCGGCTCACTGCGTGTCGATATCCGAGGAACCCGATCAGCGCGAGGAATCCGATGTCCGCCAGCATCAGCAGATTGAGATCGCCGAAGACGAGCGAGCGGATCAGGTGCGTCCCCCGAGTGAGCGGTGAAAGCTCCACCACGTATCGAAGAACGCCCGGGTAGATCTCCACCGGATAGAAGGTCGCGGAGAAGAGGAAGAGCGGCGTGAGGATGACGAAGATGAAATCGAAATCTTTCCACGAGCGCATGTGGGTGGTGATCGCGAATCCGGCCGCCCCGAACGCGAAGCCGATGAAGATCACCGCCAGCGGCGCGAGGAGCGCGAGCGGCGACGTGACGAGGCCGAAGGCGAGCATCACGGCGAGGAAGGCGACGGAGTAGATCACGCCGCGCAGGTTGGACCAGAGCAACTCTCCCACGGCAAGGTCGCCAATGGACACGGGTGTCGTCAGGATGGCGTCATAGACCTTCGCGTACTTCAACTTGTAGAAGACGTTGAAGGTGGAGTCGAAGATTGCGCCGTTCATTGCAGAGCTGGCAAGCAGAGCAGGTGCGACAAATGCGGCATACGGAACATCCACCCCGTTGTAGGTGAGTGTGCCGATCACGCCACCCACCCCGAAGCCGATACCGAGAAGGAAGAAGAGCGGCTCGAAGAAGCCGGTGACGATCATCAGCCACTGACGGCGATAGACGCGCACGTTTCGTTCAAAGACGGCGAAGGCGCGCGGGGCGAGTGCGGCGATCACTTCAGCATCCTTCGGCGGAAGAGGATGGACGCAACCACGGTCCCGCCAACGGTCCAGGCCACGAGGATCAGCGCGTGCGCCAACGCGTTCGGCGTCTCCACGCCGAGTGCAAGGCCGCGAGAGAGGGCGACCCCGTGCGCGAGCGGGGTGCACCACGAGATGAACTGCGCCCAATCAGGGAGGTTCTCGATGGGAAAGTAGGTCCCCGAGAAGAAGGTGAGCGGCGTGATCACGAGGCGGAAGATGACCGCGAAGCCCTGATCCGTCTTCTGTGTCACCGAGTAGGCGGTCATGGGGGCTGCGAACGCGAGCCCTGTCAAGGTGGAGACCCCGACCATTGCAAGCGCACCCTGCGCACTCGTCGCGATCCCCGTGACAAAGAGCACCGCAGCGAAGAATGCTGCGGTGAAGGCGACCTTTCCTCCCATGAAGGCAATAGCGCCCACCATGATGTCAGTCGGCTTTAGTGGAGTTGCCACCATGGAGTGATAGATGCGAACCCACATGATGCGCGCAAGGACTGGCCACGAGGCTTCACCGGTGCCGAACTGCATCGCCTGGCTCGCCATCAGCGCAGGTGCGATGTACGCCACGTAGCTGACGCCGCCAGTGATCTCTGCGGCGCGGTCGCCCACCAGGACCCCTAGCCCAATACCGAGTCCTGCGAGTACGACGAGTGGCTCAACGAACCCAGAGAAGACCGAGCCGACCCACTCGCGCCGATACACGGCCACCATGTAGCCAACGACGTGTCGCCATCGCGTCGGGTGTGGGAGATAGGCGCCGATCGTCGAGAAGAGCCCGCGTGATCGCCGCGGCGCGACCTGCGCCGCGCTCATTCGTCGAGGCTCCGACCGGTGAGTCGAAGGAAGACGTCCTCAAGGCTTGAGCGTCGCACGAGCCAGCTCTCGGGGGTAAGGCCGTGGGCAAGCGCGCGTGCGTGCGCCTCTTCGCCATTCTCGCAACCAACGATGACGCGTTCTGCGAGTCGCTCGTAGCGATCGCCGATTTCTTCCAGCGCCGCCTTGCTGATCCCACTCGTCCCATCTGGGAAGCGCAGCTCAAGCACCTCCCGAGAAGCGTGCTGCTCGATCAGTTGTCGCGGCGAACCTTCGGCGACAATCTTGGCCTGGTCCATCACCACCAGTCGATCACAGAGCTGTTCCGCTTCATCCATATAGTGCGTGGTTAAGACGATCGTGGTTCCCGCGCGCTTGAGTCGCTGCAGTGCATCCCAGAGGAGGTGTCGCGCCTGCGGGTCAAGACCCGTGGTCGGCTCGTCCAACATGAGGATGCGTGGCGCATTGATCAGCGAACGTGCAATGGAGAGTCGGCGCTTCATGCCGCCGGAGAGCGGCTCCACCTGATCCTTTGCGCGATCGGACAACTGGAAGAGTTCGAGCAGCTGATCGGCACGTTCGGCGATCTCCTTGTGCGCCAGGCCGAAGAAGCGGCCGAAGACGAGCAGGTTCTCGCGCACCGTCAACTCTTGGTCGAGCGTCTCCTGCTGATGCACCACACCGATCTGACCGCGGATGCGCGGGCCGTCTGTATCTGGGTCGCTCCCCAAGATGCTGAGTGCCCCCGCGGTGCGCGGCGAGACGCCCGCGATCATGCGCATCGTCGTCGTCTTCCCCGCGCCATTCGGGCCGAGGAAGCCGAAGAACTCGCCGTCACGGACGTCGAAGTTGATGGCGTCCACCGCCGTCCGCTCCCCGAAGGTCTTTGTCAGACCTCGGGCGCGGATCAGCGCGGTGGCGTTCGACGTTGAGAGGTTCATCTGGGAGAGATTAAACCTCCTGCGCTTCGCCCTCGATTGTCTCCTCGCCGGCGCTCTTCGCGGACGCCCCCTCGGCGCCGTCAGGCGTGCCGGCCTGCTGGTTCTGTGCATAGGCGGCGGTGCCGATCTCGGTCATCAGCTTCGCCAGCGCCTCAGCCTTCTCCTTGATTGGGTCGAGCGACTCGCCCTTCAGCGCCTCGCGAACCTCACCAATGAGAGTCTCGGCCTGCGCCTTCTTCTCCGCATCCACCTTGTCGCCAAGGTCGGCAAGCGTCTTCTCTGCCTGGAAGGCGAGTGCTTCCGTCTGATTGCGGAAGTCCACCGCTTCGCGGCGGGCCTTGTCTTCAGACTCGTGCTCCTTCGCCTCGCGGACCATGCGGTCCACATCATCCTTTCCAAGCATAGAGCTGCCGGTGATGCGTACCTGCTGCTCCTTCCCGGTCGCACGATCCTTCGCCTTCACATCGAGGATGCCGTTCGCATCAATGTCGAACGTCACCTCAATTTGCGGCACGCCGCGTGGCGCGGAAGGGATTCCGTCAAGAATGAACTTCCCGAGCGTCTTGTTATCCGTTGCAAACTCGCGCTCGCCCTGCAGCACGTGGATCTCCACCTGCGGCTGATTGTCTGACGCGGTCGAGAAGGTCTGGCTCTTTGACGTTGGGATGGTGGTGTTCCGCTCGATGAGCTTCGTCATCACGCCACCCAGCGTCTCAATGCCGAGCGAGAGTGGTGTCACGTCCAAGAGCAGCACATCCTTGACGTCGCCCGCGAGGACGCCGCCCTGGATCGCCGCGCCGATCGCGACCACTTCGTCCGGGTTCACGCCCTTGGATGGCTCCTTGCCACCGAAGAGCGCCTTCACCGCCTCGACCACCGCTGGCATGCGCGTCATTCCACCAACAAGAACGACTTCGTCGATCTCGGATGGCTTGAGGCCCGCATCCTTCAGCGCGGCGAGTACTGGTGCCTTCGTCTTCTCAATGAGATCTGCAACGAGTGACTCGAGCTTCGCCTTCGTCAACGTCACCACCACGTGCTTTGGGCCCGTCGCGTCTGCCGTTATGTACGGCAGGTTGATCTCGGTCTGGCCGGTGCCAGAGAGCTCGATCTTCGCCTTCTCCGCAGCCTCCTTCAGGCGCTGAAGCGCCTGCTGGTCCTTGGAGAGGTCGATCCCCTGGTCTTTCTTGAACTCGGCGAGCAACCAGTCAATGATGCGCTGGTCGAAGTCGTCGCCACCAAGGTGCGTGTCGCCGTTGGACGACTTGACCTCAAAGACGCCGTCGCCCAACTCCAAGATGGAGATGTCGAACGTACCGCCGCCTAGGTCATAGACCGCGATCTTCTCTTCCTTCTTCTTATCGAGACCATACGCGAGCGCCGCCGCCGTTGGCTCATTGATGATGCGCTTGACGTCGAGACCAGCAATGCGGCCAGCATCCTTCGTTGCCTGTCGCTGCGTGTCGTCGAAGTACGCCGGGACGGTGATCACCGCTTCGGTGATCTTCTCGCCAAGGAATGCCTCAGCGTCTGCCTTCAACTTCTGCAAGATCATTGCGGAAACCTCTGGCGGCGAATACGACTCACCGGAATCAAGCTTTACCTTGACACCGTCGCTCTTCCCATCCTTTTCTACCGCGTAGGGAACAAGTCCCTTTGTCTTGTTCACCTCTGCGTCGTCAAAGCGTCTACCCATGAAGCGCTTGATGCTGAAGACGGTGTTCTTCGGATTTGTCACGGCCTGGCGCTTGGCGAGTTGCCCCACCACGCGCTCTCCACCCTTCACAAATCCAACCACTGACGGAACGGTGCGTCCGCCTTCAGATGAACTGATGACGGTTGGCTCGCCGCCAACCATTGCCGCCACGACGCTGTTCGTGGTCCCTAGATCGATTCCGATAATCTTTCCCATTCGTTTGCTCCTTTCAGTTTGGTTTCCTACGTTCAAATCACATACGGTGCGATTTAGTCGGTCGCAACAGAGACGACCGCTGGGCGAAGGATTCGATCACGAATCTTCCAGCCCTTGCGGTGCTCTTGAAGCACCTCTCCCGGCGGCTTGCCGCTCGACGGCACCTGCGCAACCGCTTCGTGTTCACGTGGATCAAATTGCTGACCGATCGATTCATACGGTCGCGCCGCCTCGCTCTCCATCACGGCGAGAAGCTTGCGATGGATCGCGGCGATCCCCTCAACCCACGGCTCGCTCTTCAACCCTTCTGGGAGTGAGGCAAGGGCTCGGTCAAGGTCGTCCACGACGGCGAGCATCTTAAGGAGGAGTGCCTCACTTGCGAGTCCCGCCTCGCGCTCCCGCTCTTCGGCGGTGCGGCGACGGAAGTTGGCAAAGTCGGCGGCGGTCCGCTGGTGTGCGGCGATCTGCTCATCGCGCTCCAGCAGGGCGGCCTCGAGGGGACTCAGGACCTGCTCCTGCGCTCCCTGCCCAGAACCAGCCTGCTCCGCAGCGGCTGACTCAGCGCCCACCTCCTCAGCAGGCTCTTCGCGCTCTTTGGTGCTCCAGGGACGACCCGACATCACACGCTCCTTCGTAATTGAGCAGGGCTCGGCCCGCTTCTCGCACCTGTTAGCAGTCTCATCATTCGAGTGCTAACTCATCAGGGGGAGGATACGATGAGCGACAACGTGCGTCAAGGGGAAGCCTGTCGGGACGTACGCGAGCTACGCGGCGTGAAAGCGGCCGACCAACTCCGAGAGGAGGGTTGCGACGTAGCGCACCGTCCCTACCGCTCGGGGGTACGGCATCCGAGTTGGGCCGAGCACCCCCACGACTCCGAGGGCGCGACCAGGGATTCCGTACGGGGCGAGGACGAGAGAGACGCCGTGCATTTCGGTCGGCGCGTTCTCACTGCCGATGAACAGCCGCACGCTGTTTCCTTGGGAGACCTCGCGCACCAGCTGGCCGAGATAGCCGCGACCTTCGAGTGCGGTGAAGACACTGCGGAGCCTGGCGCTGTCGGCGAACTCTGGTGCCTCCATCACATTGAGCAGACCGTCGCTGCAGACCTGTTCGACCGAGGCGGCATCAGCCTCGCGAAGTTGCTTTGCGAGTCGCTCCATCACGCTGCGGGTGACCGCGCGAAGCGGGGTGGCTTCGGCAAGCGCTCCAGCACGCGCCTCAATTTGATCCGCTGTGCAGCCGATCAGACTTCCGTTCAACCGGCTGGCGATGCTCGTGAGCTGATCCTGATCAACCCCCTCAGGGAGTGGAAGGAGTGTGGGACGGACGCTGCCGTCACTCACCACGGCCACAAGTGTGGCGAGTCGATCCGCGCTGCTCACCAAGTCGACGTGACGGAGACTGGCGGAGGTGGGACGCACCGGCGTGGCTAGGCCGGCCACTCGTGTGGAGTGCGCCAGCGTACTGGCCGCTATGCGGAACCACTGATCTGCTCCTCCTTCGGCCTGACCGAACTGGTGACGGATCATCAACCGGTCAACCTCTGTCACCTCATCTGGATCGGCAATCTCCACGGCATAGGTTCGATACCCCTGGTCGGTAGGGATTCGACCAGCTGAGGTGTGCGGCTGGGAGACAAGGCCGAGCTCCTCGAGTTCGGCGAGAACTCCTCGCACCGTGGCGGAAGAGACGCCGAGTCGGTAGGTGCCGGCAATGGAGGCGGAGCCGACCGGGAGGGCGGTACGAATGTGCTCCTCCACCAAGGCGCGGAGGATCAGGCGGGCGCGGTCGTCGAGGAGTCCCGTCCTTCGCTGCCTTCGCACCCGTCTACCTCCTTCATGCTGGCACTCCGAACCCTTCGAGTGCCAAGATCAGTCTATGACTTGTAGGTACTTCTGGTCAAAGTCGTAAACTCAGGCAATGGCTAGTGACTCCCCATTCGCGATTCAGACGAAGGCGCTCTCGAAGCATTACGGCCGCAACGGCGAGATCAAGGCGCTCCAGACGCTCAACCTTGAGATCCGCCAGGGCGAACTCTTCGGATTCCTGGGGCCAAACGGCGCAGGGAAGAGCACAACGATCAGAACGCTGCTCGGATTCCTCCACCCCACGAGTGGGTCGGCGAGCGTGCTTGGCCTTGATGTTGTGAGGGACTCGGTGGCGATTCGCCGCCGCGTTGGCTATCTTCCATCGGGCTTCGCGGTCTACGACTATATGAGCGGTCGCGAGTATCTCGACCACATGAGCGCACTCAGCGGTCGACCTTCGCTCCTTCGGCATCGCATCATGGAGGCGCTTGAGCTGAGCGACACCATCCTGAAACGACCCGTGCGCGACTACAGCCGTGGCATGCGCCAAAAGATCGGCGTCATTCAGGCAATGGAGACGGATCCTGAACTCTTGATTCTCGACGAACCATCTGAGGGCCTTGACCCGCTCATGCAGCGATCCCTCCAAGAGCTGCTCCTTGAGCGCGTTGGGCTCGGCCGCACCGTCTTCTTCAGCAGCCACCTGATCAGCGAGGTTGAACGCATCTGCAGCCGCGTGGCAATTGTCCGCGGCGGTCAGCTCGTTGCGCTAGAGAGCGTCGAGTCGCTGGTGCGATTCCGCCGGCGTCGCATTGAAGCGCTCGTTGCGCGCAAACCACTTCGCCTCAGCGCTACCGCGGGGATCAGCAACCTGAAGATCACATCCGAAGGGAAGACGGGCGTTCGCATCAGTTGCGATGCAGAGGCGGCAGCGATCCCAAACTTCATCAAGCGACTGCAGTCTGCAGGGTTGCGCGACCTGCTCGTCGAGGCGGCAAGCCTGGAGGAGGCGTTCATGTCGTACTACGGCACCAGCACCCGCAACACCGTGCAAATGGCGCCTGAAGTTGCGACGCCGCTCAGCCGCAGCCGGCGTGCGCCAGCGAAGCGAACGGCCACAACACCAAAGGACACCAAGCGCCCCGCAGCGAAGCGTCCAGCGACGAAACGGAAGGGCTCGCGATGATCAACTTCGTTCTCCTGCAACGCCTCCTTCGTGGGCACCGCATTCGCCTGTTGGTTGGGCTTGCGGTGGTGGTGGTTTGGTCGCTCCTCTTCCCGGTGATCTACAAGGCGTTCGTCGATCAGCTTGATGGCCGACCCACTCCGCCAGGGAACTTCTCCACGCTCTCGGGAACGATCTCCGTAGGCTTCATTCACCCAATCTCAATTGCACTCTTCGGAATCTTGAGCGCCGGACTCACCGTTGGCTCAATCAGTGGCGAACGCCAGCGCGGGACGCTGGAGCTCCTCCTGAGTCGACCGATCCCGCGGCGCACGATCATGGCCACGATGATGTTGGAAGGATGGATCGGCGCCACGCTCGCATCCGCCGCCTACGTGCTGGGGACGGTCATCGGCGCTCAGATCGCGGGGGTGACGAGCGAGCTCGTCTTCGAACAGCTCCCGTCACTCTTGGCAGCGGGAGCACTCTTCTGGGGCTCATTCGCATCCTTTGCGATCGCGGCGAGCGGCAGCTTTGATCGCACGACGCCCGCCATGGCGATCACCGTAGGGCTGATCATGGCGAACTACATCGTAGAGGTGCTTGGATCGTTCTGGGATGTGATGGAGCCCTACCAATTCCTCTCGCTCTTCCATCACTTCTCACCAGAGGGCATTCTTGACAAGACAGCAGACCCAGCGAAGGCACTGATCTTCATCACCCTAACTGCGCTCTCCGCAGCATGGGCCTTCTACAAGTTCCCGCGCCGAGACCTCGCAGCTCCTAACTGATCAACCGCAACGGCCTGCGTTGCTAGAAGCACCGAGGGTCTTAACGCAGCGCTTGCACCGCTAGACAATTCTCGAGAAGAGTTCATTGCTCAAGAGTCGGCCGCGCAGCGTCAGCTGCACTCGAGCGCTGTCATCAGGATGCGCGCCAAGCAGTCCGTTTCTCTCGCCCCAGGTCAGCGCTTCGCTGAAGCGGCCACGAATCACTTCATCTCGGAGAACGCCGTTCGACATCCGCAACGAGAGCACAAGTCTCTCTGCCGCTGCGTCATGTTCGCTGAGCGGCGCATCTGTGCCACCGGGTGGCAGCTCACCTGCGTGCAGCGCGGCCTCCCACGCATCTAGGTTCGCCGAGTTCCAACGCCGCGCAGCGCCATCAAAGGCATGTGCACCTGGTCCAACAGCCTCCACCGCAGCACGCTCCCAGTAGAGCTGATTGTGGCGCGAGCGATGCCCAGCGCGAGCCCAGTTACTGATCTCGTACCAGGTGAATCCGGCGGCAGGTAGTGCGGTGTCGAGTAGCTCCAACTCCACGGCGCCACGCTCTTCATCCTGTGCGGCGGCGGCGCGCGTACGCCATGCAAGTGCGCCAGCGGGTGTGGCGAGTCGATCGTCCGCATTTCCAGCATCAGCCCCTTCGGTGGCGAGGGTGAGCGCGTAGACGCTGATGTGGTCGGGGGCAAGTGCAATCGCGT
>JAYQPX010000030.1:0-13717 GCA_038145565.1 Chloroflexota bacterium
GAGTTCTTCAGGGTCGCGATCTTCCAAATGAGGAGACCGTAGCCCGGCTTCGCCAGGATGTCCGCAATCGTGTATCCAACCTGCTTCAGCACAAGGCCGTCACCAGCCGTCAAGCCGAGGCCCGTCGAGATCGTCGGGAGCAGATAGGCGATTGGATAGACGCCCCAGGTGGCGATGAGCACGACTCGGAGCACCTTGAAGATGCCCTGGATCTCCTTGCTCTGTCGCTTGATGGACGCATCAATGCCGCCGAACAGGTCACGCAGGATCAGAACGAAGAAGATCGTGCTGATAGCGCCCCAAATCGTGCGTGAGGAGTCAAGGACCACGGAGGTCTGATTGTCCATCTCGCCGATGTAGCCCGTGGCGATCATGAGGAAGGCGTAGACCACATTCCTCTGGATGAGCTTGCTCTCGACCTTCTTGTCAAGGCGAAGCACGAGGATCAACTCGGCGACAAGCAGTGGCACCGTGAGGAGCCAGTCAACGTAGCGGTAGGCCTCGTTGAACTCGCCGAGCGAACCACCAGCGGTGGCGACCCACGAGTCAAAGATGCGGACGTAGTGGTAGAACGCGATCAGCACCACAGTGGCTGAGAGCGTGACTGCCATTCGGTTCCCCTCCTTCAGCGCTCCGCGTGCGGAGACGAAGAAGAAGAAGCTCGCGCCCATCGATGCGATGGCGAGCGACATGAAGTTGTATACCAGCTGGTATCCCTGTTCTGGACTCATCTATAGACCTCCAAATATCCTTGCGGCCTCTCTCCGCCGCTCGCCCGATTATGCCGCAGCCGGGCACTTTATTCTGGAACCGCAACAAAATCGCGACTTTTCTGCGTTATGTAACAAAACGACGGCGCAGGGAGCAATTGGGTAAAATGTCCTGCGGCGGGCAGCGGCGGGCAGCGGCGGGAGCGAGGCGCTACGCTGCCGAGAAGGGGGTAGCCATGCCATCAATCAACGAGCTGACACGGATTGAGCCAGTCCATCTCGCCCGGTTGGAGGCCCAAGGGATCTTCACCACGGGGCTACTCCTTGAACGGAGCGAAACGCCGACTAGGCGCCAAACGCTGGCAGACCAGACAGATGCCTCGCTCGCTGATGTCGACGAGTGGCGCGACGAAGCGCTCTTACTGAACCTCGCCTTTTTTGGACGACAAGAACATCAGCTGCTCGCTGTGGCTGGGTATCCAGGTATTCGCGCACTCGCTGAGAGTGATTGGGAAGATTTCCAGGCGGCCGTCACGCGGGCAACCCTCCTTCTCGGCCGAGTCGCGCCTGACCCGCTCTCCCTGCGTTCGTGGTGGGAGCAGGGACGCGTTCTCGTCGACGCGTGAAGCAGATGCGCCGTGCGGCGCGTCGAATCGCTGCAGCCGCCCTCACGCTTCTCGCACTACTTGCGATTACCCTTGGCCTCTTCCTCCTCCCACCAGTCGTGCATCTCCTCCTTGATCTTGCAGATTCGGCGGAGAGCCTCAGCGTCCCCGCACAAGTTGCACACTCGCTCTCCGATGCGCTCGTGCGTGATCTGCTTTTTGGTGGGGCATTTGACGTGCCCCTGAGCGGAGAACCGCTGCTGAGCACCTCAGAGCGCTCGCACCTCGTAGACGTTGGCGTGCTCTTTCGGATCCTGATGACCGCGGGCGCAGCCTCACTAGCCGTTCTCACGACGCTCTACATTCGCAAACGTCGATGGTTTTATCAGGCGCTCCGAGACGGGGCGTTTCTCCTTGGCACGGGAGCTGCGCTGGTCGGCGGTGCCTTCGTTGTAGCATTTGATGCGACATTCACGTTTGCACATGAGCTGCTTTTCCCTGCGGGGAACTGGACATTCAATCCTGCGACCGATCGGTTGGTGCAGCTCTATCCGATGAACTTCTGGCTGCTGGCTGCGATCAGTTTCTGTGTGGTTCTTGTTGGTGCCGCGGCGCTTGGACTCGTACTTTCACAGAGCCGAAGACGATAGTGGGAGAGATCTATTTCGCCGCGATCCTTGGTTCGATCGCTGGCATTCATGGGATCGCACGACGATGGAGCCCCTGGACAAGCCGCCGTGTGGTGCTCCCCGTTTCCGTCGCGATCAGTATTGCGTTTCTTCTGGTGGATACGATCGGTCTTGCGCGAGGATGGTTTGCCACACCAGCTTCTGGCACGACGCTTGCACTCCCAGGCGCAGGTCCGCTCGGACGCGGATTCCCAATTGAAGAGCCGCTGTTGCTCTTTGGTATCTCATCGCTCGCAGTGGTGGCCGCTGATCTATTCGGACGTGGAACGCTTCGAGTGAGGGTGGCATTTGGATTGCGTGAGGGCGTGGGCTCCGGGCTCATCGGCGCGCTTGCAGGCGGAACGCTCGGCGCAGTGTTGAGTGGTGCGGAATACACGGTCGCCGCAGCGTCGCTCGCAGGCGCTGGCGTTGGGCTTGCGTGGCCACTCCTCGTTTCCGACCGCGGCACACGGGCCTCGTTCACAGTTCTCATCGTGCTCACCCTCATCTTTGACAATCTGCTCTGTCTCAGCGGACTGCTGACCTATCCAACAGAACCGCGGAGCGGCCTGCTCTTATTGGCGATGCCCGTTGAGGATCTTCTCTATGCCACTGGTCTGGTCGGCGCCACGTTACGACTGCGAGGGGAGGTGATGGCTGGAGCGGGGAGTGCGTGGAGGATCTTCCTCGCTTCGCGACCGATCTCATGGGTCAACACAGGTCTTCCGTTCTTGGCGGGCCTTATTGCCGCCGGTGCTGGCGAGCGCCTCGGAGGTTGGCTCCTCGCGCCGCTCCTTTGGTGGGGCGCTGGTTACAACCTCTTCCTGTACGGCATCAATGACCTTTACGATCGCGTGAGCGATGCAAAGAATCCGCGCAAGGGCGGGGCTGAGGGTGCGCTTTTGCAACTGCGAGATCTGGCTCCGATCCGCGTAGCCCTCTGGGTGGGAGGCGTGTTGCCGGCGCTCGTAATGTCGCTCGTCCTTCCGCCACCAGCAGGGCTTGCCCCACTCGCCGCCGTTGCGCTTGCGGCGCTCTATAGCGCGCCTTGGTTCGCGCGTGCCCGTTCCATCCCGATCCTCGACTCCCTGGTTTCGTCGTCGCACTTCCTGCTCCCGCCGATCGCAGGCCTCCTCTTCGCGAGCTCGTTCAGCGCAGAGTGGCTCGTGCCACTTGGGGCCCTAGGGCTCTGGGGTGTTGCGAGCCATGCGCTCGGGGCGGTGCAAGATATTGACGCGGATCGACGTTCGGGCATCCATACGATCGCCACACTTCTGGGGCCGACACGAACCGCATGGCTGATCCTGATCACGTATCTCGTCGCGGCTCTTCCACTCACCGTTTCCTCCGAGCCACTCGCTCGAATTGCAGCGCTCATCCCACTCCTCAGTGCCGTGTCGACGGCACCACTTGTGCGCTCTGCTACGTCCTGGAGCGCCGCGCGAGCGGCGTGGCGAAGGTTTCTCTGGCTGAATGCGCCACTCGGCGCGATCGCCTCAATGATTCTCATTGAGAGTTGGCGCTGATGCGCGAGAGTGCTGATCCGCAAAACCTCACTGGGGGAGCGGCGCTCCCGTTGGAGCGCATCGAAGATCTGCTCTCACGACTTCTCGGACGCGTTGAGGCGCTCCCCGGAGAACTGCTCCCCCTCGATCAGATCGCGGTGGAGAGTTTGCTGGGAAGAGCGTTGGCCGCACCACTGCGCGCGGCCGTACCCCATCCGCCGAGTGACGTTTCGGCGATGGACGGGTGGGCCGTTCGGGCGGCAGATCTGGACAGCGCATCAAGCGGCGAACCAGTAGCTTTGCGATGCGCTGGAGATGTGGCGGCGGGCGGATTGGCGCCTTCCGCGGAGCTTTCTGCTGGCGAGTGTAGAAGGATTGCAACAGGTGCGACGATTCCGCGCGGTGCCGACTCTGTGGTCCCCGTGGAGCGGAGCTACATGGAAGATCCTCGAAGCGGCGCAACGTCACTGCAACGAAGCCCCGCTGCACTCCCAGAACAGGTCTGGTTCGCCTCTCCGCAAACGGTTGGATCACATATTCGGAGGCGGGGCGAAGATATGCAGGTGGGAGACACGCTCGCGGAAGTTGGTTCAGTCGTTGATGCGGCGCTTATTTCTGTGATTTACACGAGCGGGGTGAGTGAGCTCTTCCTCTCGCCCCGACCTCGCGTTGCGATCCTGACGAGCGGTGATGAACTCACTGGTTCCGCGGGAACTTCGCAGGTCCGCGATAGCAACGGGCCGGCACTCGCAGCGCTGGCGCACAGCGAGGGGGCATCGGTGGTTGCCGTCGAGCAGGTAGGTGATGACGAAAATGCAACCCGTGCGGCTGTGGCACGCCTGAGTGCGATCTGCGATCTGCTGGTGACAACGGGTGGCGTCAGTGTCGGCGCTCACGATCATGTAGGGGCCGCACTCGAGTCACATTTCGAACTGCTCGCGTGGCGAGCGGCGATACAGCCTGGGAAACCGCTCCTCCTAGGAGCTCGTCGCGCTGGTGCAACCGGTGCGCAGTTCGCCGTGGGTGTCCCTGGAAATCCGGTGAGTGCCTTCGTAATCGGCATGGAAGTTCTCTTGCCACTCATCCGTGCCCTTACAGGGAGACCCGCCTACGGGGTGGAACTCGAGGGAATCCTTGAAGAAGCGGTGAAGAGCCCGGTCGGCCGCCGCTCCTTCATTCGCCTAACCGCGCTGCGCACCCTAAACGGTGATCTCGATCGCGATGAGGCGGGTCGGATCCGCGTGCGCCTCGCGGGAGGCCAGGGGAGCCACCAGACAGCGCCGCTCGCAGCGTGTGATGCGCTCGGCGTGATCGCGGAGGAGGTCAGAGACCTGCAGGTGGGCGCAGGCATTCGCTTGCATCCACTTTCGCGCGCAACACGTCGAGTTGCAACGCCAAACAGTTAGGATCAGCGCATGGCAGATCATCGTCTCACGCATGTTGGAAGCGACGGCCGTGCATCAATGATTGATGTTGGCGCAAAGCCCACGACCGAACGGCGCGCCGTTGCCGAGAGTCGGGTTACGACCTCTCTTGAGGTGCTTCAGCTGATTGAACGTGGCGATGCGCCAAAGGGGGCGGTTCTGAGCACGGCGGAGCTTGCGGGCGTCCAGGCGGCGAAGCGCACGGCGGAACTGATTCCACTCTGCCACCCGCTCGCACTCTCCCTCGTAGAGGTGCACTGCAGCGTCGACCAGCACGTAGGCGGGGTGCTGATCAGGGCTGAGGTGCGCTGCACCGGGCAAACCGGCGTAGAGATGGAGGCACTGACCGCTGCATCGGTGGCTGCGCTTACCGTATACGACATGATCAAGGCACTCGATCGCGCCGCGGTGATCGGCCCGACACAGCTGCGAGAAAAGTCTGGCGGCGCCAGCGGGACATGGAGGCGAGATGGGTGACGAGAAGCGGAGTGTGTTGATTGTGACGGTGAGCGACTCCGTCTCTGCAGGTACGCGTGAGGATCGCTCTGGCACGCTCGCCGCCGCAGCGATGGAGGCGCACGGCTGGGAGGTTTCACGCGCAACCGTTCCGGATGAACGCGACCAAATCAGCGCTCTGCTTGGCGAGCGAGCGGGGAGCGTCAACGTCATCCTGACAACTGGCGGAACGGGTCTAACCCCACGAGATGTCACCCCAGACGCAACACGCCCACTACTGGAGCGAGAGATCCCTGGCATCCCTGAAGCGATCCGTATGTTGGGGCGTTCGCAGACGCCCGCAGCGATCCTTTCGCGGGGCGTCGCGGGCGTGCTGCGCGGAAGTCTGATCGTCAACATGCCTGGCGGCAGCGGGGCGGTTCGGGACGGATTGGCAATTCTTCTCCCTGTCCTTGAGCATGCCTGCGAGACGATCGCAGGCCCAGTGGACCACGGCTGATTGTTCGTCCGCCTGCGGGGCAGCTCCCTCGGAGTGGAGAGGGCTAGGCGCTCCGCAACGCTAGGGCGTGTGTAGACTCGTCCTGCCGCCACTATCTGTGGGGGCGATGAGGAGGTAGGGTGCGCTGTCCGTCCTGCAAGGAGCCCGATACGAGGGTGGTGGACTCTCGCGATCTCGACGAGGGGAGCGTCATCCGGCGTCGCCGCGCCTGCCGAATCTGTGGCACCCGCGTCACCACGTACGAGCGCGCAGAACTCACCCGCCTCTATGTTGTGAAACGTTCTGGGCTACGAGAAGAGTACGACCCACTGAAGCTTCTCGAAGGACTTCGTACGGCACTCGCCCGTCGACCGGTTCCAGTCGACGCTCCTGAGCGTGCGATGGAGGCGATTGAGGCACAGATCCGCGCCACGGGAGTCACTGAGATTTCAACCTCTCGCATCGGTGCGCTCGCGATGGCCGCCCTTCGTGAAATTGATCAGATCGGCTACATCCGCTTTGCGAGTGTGTATCAGTCGTTTGAAGATCTTGCCACGCTCAAGCGGGAGGTTGACACGCTCGTAGAGGAGAAGGGTGCTGGCGGTGGAAAGCGCCGTCGTCGAGCGAGCGTGGAGAGCGAAGCGTGAGTGTTCTCTCTGATCGCGATCTTCGCGCCGCGCTCGCCTCAGGCGAGATCGCGGTCACCCCGTTCGATGATCGCGACGTGCAGCCAGCCTCCATTGATTTGCACCTTGATCGCACCTTCCGCGTCTTCCGCAACAATCGGTACGGATACATCGACCCTCGCGCGGAGCAGCCAGAGCTCACCGAGCTTGAGGTGGTGTCGGAGGGGGAGCGCTTCATGCTGCACCCAGGCGAGTTTGTTTTGGGGCAGACACTTGAGCGCATCAGTGTTGGCAGCAGTCTCCTTGGGCGCCTTGATGGGAAATCATCACTCGGACGACTTGGACTCCTGATCCATTCCACTGCCGGGTATGTCGATCCCGGCTGGGTTGGCAACCTCACCCTCGAGCTCGGGAATGTGGCGCGGCTCCCGATTGCGCTCTACCCGGGAATGAAGATCGGACAGATCTCCTTCCATCGTATGTCGAGCGAGGTTGAGCAGCCGTACGGCAGCAAGGAGCTTCGCAGCCGATACCAAGGACAGACCGAACCGACCGCGTCGGCGATCCACGTGGATTTTGACTCGACACGCCGCGAGACCGAACGACCATAGTGATGCTGAACCCGGAGGGGACCGGCGTCCGACCCGTCCGAACAATTGATCTCGGTTCAGTCAGCGTCGACCTCTTGCAGATCGGGGCGTTCCGCAGCGATGCGGGTGCCATCTTCGGGCCAGTCCCGCGCACTACCTGGGAGCCGCTCGTGCGCGATGAGATCGACGGAGATTCACGGCTCCTTCAATCGCTGAACACACTCCACGTGCGCACTCCAACGGGTGCCCTCCTCTTTGAAACGGGAGCAATTCCAGCAGGGGAGCGGCGCGAAGGCGATGAGATCTGGTCGGTCAGTGCATGTGATGCGCTGATCGCATCAGGTGCGGATCCAGATAGCCTGGACTACGTGGTGCCGAGCCACTTGCACCGTGACCACGCGGGCGGGCTCACAAGGTCTGGCGGTTCCGCCGCATTCCCACGCGCAACGATTGTTGCGCCGCAGGCCGAGATTGACGCTGTGGCGAGCGGATCCGCACGCGCACGTGCGGCGTATGATCAGCCCCTTCTGACGAGACTCTTTGCTGACTCGCCTCCAGACGCGTTTCAGGATCGGCGCCAACTCCTGCCAGAGGTAGAGCTGCGCCTTCTCGGGGGGCATACTCCAGGATCTCAAGCAACCATCATCCGCGGGCGAGAGCGGACACTCCTCTTCATGGGTGATCTGTTCATGCGCCCCTGGCAGGCGAATCCACGATGGGTAACCGCGTTTGATGACGCAGCGTGGGTCTCTGTTGAGGCAAAGAGTGCAATCTTTGCAGAGGCGGCTGCGAACCAGTGGCTCATTGTTCAGAGCCACGAGCTACATGCGCCGCTCGGGCGCCTCGAAGTGGATCGAGACCGATTCCGCTTTATCGCCGAATAGGGCTACGGACCTCGCAGGAGCGGGGCGATCAGACCTGGTCCGTCCTCTGGCGTAAACGGGCGTGGGAGAACCTGAAGGACGCGACCCTCCGCGTCAAGCAGGATCTTCGTTGGCAGTCCACCCGCCAGAGCGGCGCGGAAGAGCGCTCCGTCAGTATCGAGGAGAATTGGATACTCGATCTCGTAGCGCTCCGCGTAACCGCGTACCGTTTCGCGTAGCTCCTGCACGGAGATTCCGATGATGAGGAGGCCCTCTTCGCGATACGCACGATCAAGTGATCGCAGCGTCGGAGTCTCCTGTTGACAGGGCGGACACCAGGTGGCGAAGAGGTCGACGATGATCAGTCGCGGATCGCCCAGACCTCCCGCGCGCCGTGACGCGACAAGGTCGCCGTATGTTGTTCCGCCCGCCGTAGGCTGGCTCAGAGGAATCAGGAACTGGCTGCCAAGCGAGGGACCGCTTGAATTGAGGTCGATTACGTATTGGCCTTGTTCGTTGATTCCGGTAACTGACGGACCGGCGGTTGGGATGCTTGTGCCAGCGAGACCAAGCAGGACCGCAATAACGACCGCCAACAGGAGGACGCGAGCGAGCGCGCGACGCGGAAAGGGGCCGATCATTGCCACGATCAGAGTCCAGGAAGCCCAGGGAGGTATCGCGCTAGTAGAGGGAGGAGCCCCGCAGCGATCGCGACTCCGATAAGTGCGACGAGAATCCCACCGAGCCGACCGGCCGTACGAGTGCCGCGGCGCAGCGAAGAGAGGATCCGAGGGGTAGCGCCATCACCATGTGTGGCGGCACGTGCAATCAGAACAAATGGGAACCCAAGCCCCGCGCTGTAGCTGAGCAGGAGTGCTGTTGCGCCAACTGGATCAGTTGATGTTGCAGCGAGCGCAAGAATAGAGCCAAGGACGATGCCGATGCACGGCGTCCATGCTGCAGCGAAGGCGAGGCCAAGGAGAAAGCTCCCCGAGCGACCAGCGGCGCGGACGATACGAGGAGTCGTGCCACGATCTAAGAGTGGGATACGCACGAAGCCAGCAAGGTGGAGCCCGCCAACGATGACTGCAACACCGAGTGGGAGTTGAACTGCGGGGAGAAACCCTGCGAGTGCGCCGCCGGCATATGCGGCACCGAGGCCGAGAAGTGTGAAGAGAGAAGTGAATCCACTGACAAAGAGGACTGCATGCAGAACGGGAGACTCTTCTCCCTTGAGCGCGGAGATGCGGCCGAGATATGCGGGAACGAGTGGGAGGACACATGGCGAGAGGAAGCTGAGTGCGCCAGCGAGGATGGCCGTGAGCAGGCTGATCTCAATCAACGGTCACACGCGACTTTCTACATCCGCGAGAAACGAACGGATGCGTAGTCGACTTGTGGCGTGTGCAAGAAGCGCGCCATGGTATTCAATCGCTGGAATATCACTGAACAGGCGTCTATGCAGGATCGGATCTTGCTCGATGTCCACCTCTTGAATCGAGCGGGGGGAGGGGGAGTCGGCGAGAACGGCGCGAAGGGCGCTTCGTGCCTCCTCGCAGAGTTCGCACTCAGGCCGAATGTAGAGGGTGATTGGGAGCATCTCCATTGGCGTATTCTCCCACGCTGGGCTGGGCTACCATCTTCTACGAGCCCCCGTAGCTCAGTGGATAGAGCGCCGCCGTCCTAAGGCGGGCGTCGTCGGTTCGATTCCGGCCGGGGGCACCATTTTGAGCAACGGGTTCAAGAGAGGAGCAGGGGTGAGCGAACCACAGATCACGAAGGAGATCCCAGACTTTCAGCAGCCCCCAGACGTTGGGGTGCTTCGCAACGGTGCCTTCCTGCGCCTCTGGATCGCCCAACTCCTCACCCAGATCGGCGGCAACGTCGTCCTTTACGGGCTCACAGTGCTCGTGGCCGAGCGCAGCGGCTCAACGTCGGCGCTCAGCCTCCTCTTCTTGAGCTTCCTCGTCCCTGCAGTGGCACTCTCCCCGATTTCGGGTGTCTGGGTTGACCGACTGGATAAGCGTTTGGTGCTGATCGTGGCGAATTTCACTCGTGCCGTCGCCTTCTTCCTGATGCTTGGCAGCGTGGACACCCTCGGTATCGTCCTGCTCTTGAACATCTTCGCGAGCTTTATGACCACCATCTTCGCCCCGGCGGAGCTTGCAATGATTCCAATGCTTGTCCGACGAGACCAACTGACGTCTGCGAACGGTCTCTTCACGTTTACGCTGAACGCTGCGTTCGCGCTCGGGTTCGCGCTCATCGGACCCGCCGTCGTACGGATCGCAGGACCTGAAGCCTCGATCATCCTTGTGGCCATCCTCTTCCTCTTCGCGGGACTCCTCTGCATCGGTCTCCCCTCGGCACCGCCGACTTCCCATGTTGACGGGATCATTGGTTCCACTCGCAGTACTACTAGAACGACAACAGCGGAACTGGTTGAGGGGCTGCGATACATCCGCGCTCACGGATCTGTCGGCTGGTCGCTGCTTTACCTTGCGATCGCGGCAAGCGTTGTTGGCCTCATGGGTGTCCTCGGACCCGATTACGTTGCCGATGCACTCGGGCTTGAGGCGCGTGACTTTTGGCTGATCGTCCTTCCTATTGGGCTTGGTGTGGTCACTGGGATCTTGACGCTGAACAGTTGGGGGAAGGCGGTCTCCCGAAGAAGGCTCATTGAAGGGGGCCTCCTCGGTGTTGGGGCGGGCCTTGCGCTCCTCGCACTTGCGGAACCGATCAGTGCGGCGATTTCTGACGGTGCCAGTTCTATCGGAGGACTTCCGATCGGCCCCGGTGCGTCAGCTCTCGCCACCGTGATTTTCGTGGCCTACTTCGCAGGCGCGGCGTATGGACTGGTGGCTATTCCAGCCCAGACGGCCCTACAGGAAGAGCTGCCAGTTGAAGTCCGTGGGCGCGTCTTTGGCGTTCTCAACATGCTCGTCAGTCTCGGCAGCTTCGTTCCGATCATTGCCGTGGGGCCGATTGCGGATACGTTCGGCGCAACGAATACGCTCCTTGGAGTTGGGCTGAGCATTGCGGTTGTTGCCCTGCTCTCAATCGTGCGCGGACCTCGCCGCGTGGGGAGCTCTAGCGTGTCGTAACGTCTCCCTGCGCCGCTGCAACCGCGACGGCCGCGGCGAGTGAGGCGTTCGACTCTGCCAGTGACAGATTGGCAGGGATGGATCGCGAGGCTGTTGCCTCGGCAATGGCGGCAAGGATTCGTGGCGTGGCAGCCGGCCCTCGAGCACCGGCTGCAACTGCGGCGGCGAGCCCCTTCTCAATCGCGACCGCGATCTCGTCCGCAGGGATCTCGCTCGCTTCAGGGATTGGGTTCGCGATCAGCAGTCCGCCAGCCCATCCGATCGCTCGTGCGGCGCGCATCATTGCGGCAATCTCACCCGGACTTTCGGCACGGTGAGCGATCGAAAGTCCACTACTGCGACTCCAGAAGGCGGGAAACTCGTTCGTCTGATATCCAACCACGGGCACACCGAGTGTTTCTAGCACTTCAAGGGTCTTCGCGAGATCAAGGAAAGCTTTCGCACCTGCGCTCACCACGGCAACTGGGTGCCGCGCCATTGCACCGAGATCCGATGAGATATCAAAGTTCTCCTCTGCACCGCGATGCACTCCACCAATGCCGCCCGTTGCAAAAATCGGAATCCCCGCAAGGTGTGCGATTGCGACCGTAGCGGAGACGGTCGTCACTCCCGCGGGGAGGCGCTGCGCGATCGCAGCGGGGATATCGCGCTCGGCAAGCTTTACGGACGCGCTGAGTAGCCGCTCCTCCTCGCCAGGTTCAACGCCAGCAACCAGTGCACCATCCAGGAGCCCGGTGAGGGCGGGGACGGCACCGGCTGCACGTATGGCGGCGTTGACGCGATCGAAGCAGGTACGGTTGTGGGGTGCGGGGAGTCCAAGGCTTGAAGTGATCGTGGATTCGAGCGCAACCACGGGACGCTGTGACGCCAGTGCGTCTGCAACCTCTTGCGAGAGCCTTACCTGCACCTCAATCCTCCTCGTGCTGTTGCAGATGTGCGCGCGCCGCGCGGTGCCCTGCATGTAGGGAATCCTCCCACGAATCCCCCCGTGCTCGCGCGACAAGGAAGCCACCCGCGAATGCATCACCAGCTCCCGTTGAGTCGATTGGTCCATCGATTGGCAGGGCGGCGACTGATGCGAGTAACTCACCACTGGCAGCGCGCACGTCGGCAACGCCAGCGCCGCGTTTGACGATCAGCGTCATCCCAGCGATCGGTTTGCGGAGGAGGCCAAGGTACTGGGCCTCCTCTTCGTTTGCGAACAGGTGCGTAGCGCCGCTTGCGGCGAAGCGCGTACGACTCTCTTCCGGGCCCCACCCGGCGAGCGCTCCAACTGAGGAGGCATCAAGAGAGGTCGGGATGCTGTCGTGATTCGCTTCGTGAAGGAGGCGCAGCGTGGTGGTAGCAAGTGGCTCACCCAACAGCGAGTAGGCGGGAGCATGGAGCCAGTCAGCCCCACTGAGCAACGCAGGACCTGGGTACTGAAGATTCGTTGCCACTCCACGATCTGGGAGCATGGTTCGTTCACCGTCCGGCTCCACGACCACGATGATTGATGGGCTCCGCCCCGCGCGCTGAAGGATTGGTTCGACACCTGCGGCAACGAGCGCCGACTCCAGAGCATCGCCTGCGGCATCACTTCCGATTGCCCCAAGAAAGCGTGCGCGGCCGCCGGAGGCTGCTGCTGCTACGGCAACGTTGGCCGCGCTGCCGCCGCGTCGACGAGTGATCTGTGCCGCGGCATCACTGCCGCGACGCCACGGCGCGGCAAGGCGGACGGCAATCTCATCAATGAGGTCGCCAACGCTAACGATCAACGGCCCGTTGGCCGATCGTCTCACCTGAGGCTCGCCGCTTACGCCACTCATAGGCGGGGAGTGTATCGGCTATCCTCTGAGACCTCGGGCGGTTAGCTCAGTTGGTTAGAGCGCAGCCTTGACATGGCTGAGGTCACAGGTTCGAGTCCTGTACCGCCCACCAGTAGCCCGAGGAGGCAGGGAATCGACCAATGGCTGACGACGCGGTCCAGGCGGTACAAGACGAGGAGCTCCTCGCCGCTCCTTTGCGCGGTTCAGCCGATGAACTCCTAGACGCTGGTGCTGCCGACCACTTCGGCCGCATGCGTCACTCGGCTGCACACGTGATGGCCGAGGCGGTGATGCGCCTCTTCCCAGGGGCCAAGCTTGGGATCGGCCCCGCAATCACTGACGGTTTCTACTACGACTTCCTTCTTGAACGCGCGCTCACCCCAGAAGACCTTGCGGCTATCGAAGCGGAGATGGCGAAGAGCATCGAAGCCGACCATGTCTTCAAACTTGATGAGTATCCATTCGATGAGGCGCGCGCTGCGCTCGTGAAGTTCGATCAGCCGTTCAAAATCGAGATCATGGACGACCTTGCCACGAAGGCTGCAGCGGCAGGTCAGCCGAAGCCGAACGTGACCACGTACACACATGGAGAATTCCAGGATCTCTGTCGCGGTCCGCATGTGGAGAGCACCGGAAAGATCGGCCCATACAAGCTCCTCTCAGTTGCTGGCGCGTACTGGCGCGGCAAGAATGACCGACCAGCGCTGCAGCGCATCTATGGAACCGCGTGGGACACACAAGAGGAGCTGGATCAGTACATCTGGCGCCGCGAGGAGATGAAGAAGCGAGATCATCGTCGACTCGGCGTTGCACTCGATCTCTTCTCATTCCATGACGTATCACCGGGGAGCGCCTTCTGGCACCCGAAGGGGCAACTTCT
>JAYQPX010000031.1:0-13554 GCA_038145565.1 Chloroflexota bacterium
GCACACGACGATGCGCGTCGGTGGGCCGGCGGATCTTCTCATCACGGTGCGCGATCGATTCACACTCCGCGGGGTAGTTCGCCTTTCGCAGAGTAAGGGGTGGCCACTCAGGATTCTTGGACGTGGAAGTAACGTGGTTGTCAGTGACGCGGGGATTCGAGGAATCGTCTTGCTGAATCGAAGTGCTGGCGTCACGATTGACGCAGGTGCGGGACTTATCAACGCGGACTCTGGGCTCGCCATGGCAAAACTCTCCACGCTCGCCGCTGACGCGGGCCTCACTGGTGCCGAATTTGCACTGGCGATTCCAGGAAATCTCGGGGGTGCAATCTGGGCCAACGCGGGTGCGCATGGCGGTGAGATGTCACAGATCCTCCAGCGGGTCGCAATCATGAGGCCAGACGGAGGTGAAGAGGAGCTCACTTTGAATACTCTCAACCTTTCGTATCGGCACTCACGCTTCAAAGAGGAGCTTGGTCGTGGAGAAGTGGTCCTTGGTGCCACCATGCTGCTACACGCAGGTGAGCCGACGGAGATCAAGGCACGCCTCGAAGAAATTCGGCGCTGGCGTCGTGAACATCAACCGCTCGGCATCCCGAGCGCAGGGAGTGTCTTCCGCAATCCGCCAGAGGGACCGAGCGCGGGCGCGCTGATTGAGGCGGCCGGACTCAAGGGCCGTACGATCGGCGGGGCTGAGGTTTCGACGATGCATGCCAACTGGATTCTGAATCGGGGCGGGGCCACCGCTGCGGCGATTCGTGAGCTGCACGACCTCTGCATTCGCGAGGTCGAGCAGCACGCGGGACTGACCCTGGAGTCGGAGATTCAGTTCATTGGCGAGGAGCCTGCATGAGCGCGCGTGAAACGTTTCCGCGAGTCGTGATCTTGTACGGAGGCCTGAGTGCCGAAGCGGAGATCTCGGTCGTCTCTGGAGGCGCGATCGCGTCAGCCCTCATGGAGGTGGGCCTATCAGTTGATCAGCTGCTGATCACGCGCGAGGGTCTGGCCGCGCTGCTGCCCGAGGGCCACCTTCGAGGTGAGCGTCTCCCGAGTGAGTACACAACGGAGCGTCGCGCAGCGTCGCTGACGGATGCGCCGCTTCGCCAACTTGCCGAACTTCTGACTGAGGTGCTGCATGAACAGCCAGATGCTGTGTACATTCCTGCGCTTCACGGTCCAGGTGATGAGTCTGGAGCCGTTCAGGAGGCGCTTGCCGCTGCCGGCGTCGCCTACGTTGGCGCCGCACCTACCGCCGCTCGCCTCGGCATGGAGAAGGATGCGTTCAAGCGTCTCGCGAGCACACTTAACGTGCCCACACTTCCGCATTCCATCGTCACGGCAGAGGAGTGGGCGAACAACCGAGAGGCAACACTCTCACGGATCGCAGAATTTGCCGCTCGCGAGAGCGAGGGGGATGCGCTGATCGGAAAACCTGCGGCCCACGGCTCGTCGATTGGCATGCGCATTGCGCGTAGCCGAGAGGAGTGGGCGGCGGCCGTCGACCTCGCGCTGCAGTTCGGAGCGCGTGCACTTCTCGAGCCCTACCTGAACCATCCGAGAGAGCTTGAGATTGCACTCCTTGAATCTCCCGATGGTTCGGTTCGTGCGTTTGGTCCGGGCGAAGTGTTCCCTGGTCGTGAGTTTTACGACTATGACGCGAAGTATGCGAACGGTGTCTCACGGACGACGGTCAGCCCAGAGATCAGTGACGCGCTTCGGAGCGACTTGCAAAGCTCGGCAATCACTCTCTTCCGAGGATTTGGTGGTCGAGGCCTCGCGCGGATGGACTTCTTGATGCGCTCATCAGGAGCACACAGTGGGGAGTGGTACGTATCGGAGGTGAATACCTTCCCAGGCTTCACCCCGATCTCGCTCTTTCCAGCACTGATTACCGCGTCGGGGATGAGCTTTGCCGATCTATCACTGCATCTTGTGCGTACTGCACTCGCGCAGCGGCGGGCCGGGAGATGAGCGAACGCAGCAAGAAGGGGCGCCGACCAACGAGTGGCGCGCGTCCATTCGCCCCTGGCGAAGCTCCGCTCGGCGTTCGACCCGGACTCGGTGGACAGCGTCGGAGGGCGGGGGCGGATGCTGGAGTGCGGCTGCTGGAGCGGCGCGAAAAGGGCTCCACTCCACCGAGGCGACGTTCCGATCGACGCCTCAGGCTTCGACCTGAATCGATCGCGCTGCTCCGGCGCTTCAGCCTTGTGCTCCTCCTGGCGACGGCGCTCGTGGCCCCACCTGCACTTGCCGCCAGCGGTCGCTTCGTCGTTGATGAGCTGAAGATCACAGGCCTTGCGATGCTCAACGAAGAGGCAATCTCCGAACGTGCAGGCATCAGTGTGGGGGAGAACCTCCTCGGAATCGATCTCCTCGCGACCGAGCGCGCCATTGAGTCGCTTCCGTTTGTGGCGCGTGCCCAGGCCCGCATCGGCATTCCTGGCAATCTGCGGATTGAGGTTCGAGAGACTCCGCTCATGCTGCGCTGGCAACGGGGGAGCGAGACCCTTCTAGTGAGTGGCTCGGGTCGGATCCTTGGATCGATCAACTCACCACTTCTCTCCGCGCGCGGTGCTGCGGCCGCCGCCGCCCTCCCACTAGTTGTGGACGCGACGACCGATCCGTTTGTTGAAGTCGGCGAGGAGATCAGTCCTGCCGATCTCGATATCGTCACGCGGCTCGCGTCGCTCACCCCAGCGGATCTAGGGAGTCGCGCGCTTCAGCTCACGATTCAACGCGACCCGCAGTACGGCTATCTGCTCCAGGGGGCTGGTGAGGGCTTTACCTGGAATGCCGTCTTCGGCATCTATTCAGCAACCATCCGACCAGTCGAGATGCTTCCCGCGCAAGTGCGCCTCCTCCGCAGCCTTCTCGCGAAGCGGGAGCGGGACGTGGGATGGGTAATCCTGGCTGACGGTCAGGCTGGAACCTTCACGGATCCTGGGGTGCGACCACCTCCGCCGCCCTCCCCATCCGCATCGCCGAGCCCGATCCTCCCGTGACCGCGCATCGCCGCCCCCTCCATCACACCGCTATGATCAGCGCAACGAGGTCGGCACAATGAGTGGGGGTGGACGCATGGACGAGCGCTACGCGACGATTGCCGTAATCGACATCGGCACCTCAAAGGTGAGCTGCGGCATTGCCCACATTGGTGGAGACGGCGGCTCAATCACCGTCGTTGGTAAGGGGACCGCGGTCAACACTGGCATGCGCAAGGGCGTGGTCACGGACATCGAAAAGACCGGTGCCGCAATCAAGGCTGCGGTTGATGCAGCGGAGCGGCTCTCTGGTTATCACATTGAACACGCGACCATCTCGGTATCGGGTAGCCATGTGGAGGGACAGAACTCCAGTGGACAGGTCGCCGTTTCAAATCCAGATCGAGAGATCCGTGATGACGACGTCGATCGTGTCCTTGAGGTCTGTCGCGCCGTCCAGGTTCCGGGATCACGCATGCTGCTGCATGTGCTTCCCTCCTCGTACATTGTTGATGGTCAGGAGGGGATCCAACAGCCACGCGGCATGGTCGCCTTCCGTCTTGAAGCGCGCGCCCACCTGATCACGGCTGGCGCAACCGCAATCCAGAACCTGGAGAAGTGCGTGCAGGCGGCGGGCATCGCCGTTGATGACTATGTACCGGCCTCTCTCGCCGCGTCCGAGTTGACGCTCACAGACACAGAGCGTGAGCTAGGAACGGTGCTGGTGGACATTGGCGCAGAGACGTGTGACATTGCGATCTTCCACAACAACGCTGTTGTGCACAGCGCCGTCCTGCCGATCGGGGCCGCCTTTGTGACACGCGACGTTGCGATTGGCCTGAAGACGAGTATCGCCGCCGCCGAAGAGCTGAAGGTCAACTACGGAACCTGTGATCTGCGCACGGTGAGCGTGAGCGAGCAGTACACTGTGCCAAACGAGCCGGGTGGACGCCGAATTGAGCGCATCGAGCTCGCGCGCATCATTGAATCGCGCATGAGTGAGATGTTTGAGCTCATCGCTGGCGTGATTGCCGTCGCAGGGCCCGAGGCGACCAGCGCTGGTGTCGTTCTGACGGGAGGCGGCTCTCAGCTTGACGGGATTACGACGCTCGCACGAGACATCCTGAAGGCCCCCGTCCGTGTTGCAGCTCCTGATGGGCCGCTCCTTGGCATCCTTGATGACTTCCAAGGTCCATCAAGTGCCGCAACCCTCGGACTTTTCTCATGGGTTGCACGAAGCATGGGCGAGATCGGGATTGCCGATGAGCCACAGGCGGGACTTGGCGGTCGGATCGCGGGCGGCTTCAAGGGCCTCCTCTCACGCCTCCGCGGCTAGCCCTCTCCAAACTGCCGCGAACCCCTCCCCGGGGCGCGACGAGGACTTGCGGCGGTTTGCCCTTCTAGGTCCCTGAGGACGCTGCTACACTTCGGCAAGCCGACGGGAGGGCGGTCGAGACTTCAGGGGAAACCCTGTTGCGCGGTCGACGTTCGGCAGTAAGCGGAGGGAGAAGCCGATGGCTTCGCAGACTGAAAACTTTGCGATGATCCGAGTTGTTGGCGTTGGCGGCGCGGGCTCCAATGCGGTGAACCGCATGATCCGCGCGGAGCTGCTCGGCGTTGAATTTATTGCGGTCAACACCGATGCGCAGGCGCTCGTAAAATCCCACGCCCCCACCCGCATCCGCATTGGTGATGCGATCTCTCGCGGCCTCGGCGCTGGCGGCGACTCCGCAGTCGGCGAGCGCGCAGCACATGAAGACCTAGAGAACCTCCGCAAGGCACTTGACGGATCCGACCTTGTCTTTGTCACCGCAGGAATGGGGGGTGGTACCGGTTCTGGAGCGGCCCCAGTCGTGGCAAAAGTTGCCAAGGAGCTCGGCGCGCTGACGATCGGTATCGTTACAAAGCCGTTCGAGTTTGAAGGGAAGCGACGGGCCGCCGTTGCCCACGCCGCGGCGGAAGAGCTGCGCAAGCACGTTGACACCCTCATCGTCATCCCAAATGAGCGACTTCTCAGCGTGGTGAGCCGCCAAACCTCAATGGAAGATTCCTTCAGGATTGCCGACGATGTCCTCCGCCAGGCTGTCCAAGGGGTGAGCGACGTGATCACCGTTCCAGGGATCATCAATCTTGACTTCGCAGATGTGCGGAGCATCATGAAAGAGGCTGGCTCCGCACTGATGGGAATCGGACGTGCCAGCGGTGAGAACCGCGCCCGAGCGGCCGCGGAACTCGCAATCCTGTCGCCGCTTCTTGAACTTGATATCCAGGGTGCCACAGGCGTGCTTGTGAACGTCGCCGCATCCTCCACGGTGACGCTGCACGAAGTGAATGAAGCCATCAATCACATTACGGAGCGCGCTGATCCGGAGGCGAATATCATCTTCGGTACGTCGCTTGATGAGACGCTTGCGGACGAGGTCCAGATCACGGTGATCGCGACAGGCTTCGCAGGGAACGCACGCAGCCAGTCGTCCGCTGCGGCGCTGCAGCGCTCTGAGTACCCATATGGTGGTGCTGACGACGCAACCCCGCGCTGGAGCGCAACCACGGAAACCACAGCTCCTTCCTCTAGTGCAGCACCCGCAGCGGGCGCGGTCCCGGCGGTGCAACCGACTCCGACACCTACCTGGACTCCAGTCACGCACCCAGCTGTTGCACAGCCGTCCGGAGATGCTGCTCTAGCAGCTGATGCTGGCGTGACTCCCTCGCCAGTCCCGAGTGATGAGCTGGAGATTCCCGCCTTCCTCCGTCGACGCTCCTAGCCGTCAATGCGCACCGCTGTAGAACAGCTTGTAGCTCTTCGCGCCCGGATTCGGGCTGCGGAGGAGCGTGCCGGCCGTCTGCCGGGGAGCTGCACACTCCTCGCTGTAAGCAAAGGGGTTTCGGCCGAACGCGTGGCCGACGTGATTGATGCCGGCCAGCGTCACTTTGGCGAGAATCGCGTCCAGGAGCTTCAGGAGAAGCGCGCAGCCGTCGCGCTCCTTCGTCCGAGAATCGAAACCCATTGGGAGCTCATCGGGCCGCTCCAGAGCAACAAGCTGCGCCGTGCGCTCGCTGTTGCTGATCGCATTACGTCTGTTGATCGCATGGATCTTCTTGCGAAGTTGGTCGGCGCCTCAAGGGACGCCCGAGGAGTGATCTCCATCGCGCTGCAGGTAAACAGCGATCAGGACCCCGCAAAGGCCGGTTTTGCACCTGCAGAGCTGCACGCAGCGCTGCCTGAGGTGGCACAGCTTCTTCGCGGCACCAGCGTGGAGATTGACGGGCTGATGATGATCGGTCGACTCACGGACGACCAGGCTGAAGCACGGCGCAGCGTTGCCGCCTTCGCCTCCTATGCCACCGGACTTCGGGCGGCGGCGGCTGGGGTGGGTCTCGTGATCGGCCCGCTCCTTTCAGCGGGAATGAGCGGCGATTTTGAGGTAGCCATCGAGGAGGGTGCGACCCAAGTCCGGCTCGGGAGCGCACTCTTCGGCGCGCGCGGCTAACCTTTCGCCATGGGCTTCACCCCGCTGCTCGCGATCGATCTGATTCTCCAAACACTCTGTTTTGTGGTGCTCGCGCGTGTGCTGATCTCATGGATCGACCGCTCTGGGACCGGGCGCGTCTCTCGAATTCTGTTTGATATGAGTGAGCCGATTCTCGGGCCGGTCCGTCGCATCCTCCCATCAACTGGGGGAATCGACTTCTCTCCGATTGTGGTGATGATCCTGTTGCAGTTCCTGCGCCGCCTCCTCTAGGGAGGCGTGGATCAGTAGCGGATTCGTCTAGAATCCTGTCCTTGGGGCGATTAGCTCAGTTGGTTAGAGCGCACGGTTCACATCCGTGAGGTCACTGGTTCGAGTCCAGTATCGCCCACCATGTTGTGCGTTACTGCTTCGCCATCCTTCGCAGAACCGCCGGCATGATGCCGCCTTCGCGGTAGGTTGCGAGCTCCATTGGGCCGTCCAGACGGACGACGAGTTCGATTGATCGCGTGTTCTCCGTAAGGGAGTCGCCAGCGCCGCTTGACGTGACCTGAATCGTCACGCGGCCACGAGGGCTGATCGTGGTGAGGCCATCAATCGTGTATCGCTCACTGCCATCCAGCGCATGAAGCTTGGCGCCTTCGCCGGGGAGGAACTGAAGCGGCAGGATGCCCATGCCGATCAGATTGGAACGATGGATGCGCTCGTATGATTCGGCAATTACGGCGCGGACTCCAAGCATCTGCGTACCCTTCGCAGCCCAGTCTCGACTTGAGCCTGACCCGTACTCCTTCCCCGCGATGATGATCAGCGGTGTTCCCTCCTCTTTGTAGCGAGCCGCCGCGTCAGCGACTGCGAGCAGTTCCCCGCTTGGAAGATGTTTGGTGATGGGCCCCTCTTTGCCTCCTGCGAGTGCGTTGCGGAGGCGCGTGTTCGCGAAGGTTCCGCGCATCATCACCTGGTCATGGCCACGGCGTGCTCCATATGAGTTGAAGTCGCCAACGGCAACGCCGCGTTCAATCATCCAGCGGCCAGCAGGGGAGTCGGCGCGGATTGATCCCGCAGGTGAAATGTGATCGGTCGTGACGGAGTCGCCGAGGAGGAGGAGCGCGCGTGCGTGGTGCACATCGGCGATGGGGGAGGCGCTCGCGGGGATGTTCTCGGTGAATGCTGGGCGGGCGATGTACGTGGAGGACGGATCCCAGTCGTAGGTGCGACCGGTTGGCACGGCTAGCGCCCGCCATCGAGCGTCGCCGGCAAAGAGATCCGCATAACTAGTCCTGTAGAGGGTGGCATCCGCCGCTGCGGCGACTGCTTCTGCAATCTCTTCATCCGCGGGCCAGATATCGCGCAGATAGACAGGGGAGCCGTCTCGATCGTTGCCGACCGGATCCTGGTCGAGGTTCGTCACCACGTTGCCCGCCAACGCGAGGGCGACGACGAGTGGCGGGGAGGCGAGGTAGGCGGCCCGCACCGCTGGGTGAATGCGTCCTTCGAAGTTTCTATTTCCTGAGAGGACGGCAGCGACGAGGAGCTCTTCACGCTCCACCGCAGTGGCAATCTCTTCGTCGAGAGGGCCTGAGTTTCCGATGCATGTCGTGCAGCCATAGCCGGCCACGTTGAATCCGAGCGCGGCGAGCGGCTCTAGAAGCCCCGCGCGCTCAAGGTATGCGGTGACGACACGCGAACCTGGCGCGAGGCTCGTCTTCACCCAAGCTGGCACGCGCATCCCGCGCGCCACCGCGTTCCTTGCGAGGAGACCAGACGCGATCATCACCGACGGGTTTGAAGTATTGGTACATGAGGTGATCGCAGCGATCGCAACAGCGCCATCGCGCATCCTTGCTCCCCCTACCGTGGCGCCGTGTGCCTTCGATCCAGCGCGATCCGGGTAGTTCACCTCGAAGCTTTTCCCGAGATCGGAGAGGGGAACTCGATCTTGTGGTCGCTTCGGTCCGGCGAGAGACGGAACGATCTTGGCGAGGTCTATTTCAACCACCTCGTCGTAGAGTGGCTCCTGCCCAATGACTCGCCAGAGGCCCTGCGCTTTGGCATACGTCTCAACAAGCGCAACTTGCGCGATCTCGCGACCAGTCACGCGAAGGTAGTCGAGGGTGATCTCGTCAATCGGAAAGAGCGTCGTCGTGGCGCCGAACTCTGGCGACATGTTGGCGATGGTTGCCCGATCTGCGAGGGAGACGGTGGAGAGGCCGTCACCGAATGCCTCAACGTAGGCGCCGACCACACCATGAGCGCGGAGGCGCTCGGTTACGGTGAGGACAAGGTCGGTCGCCGTGGTCCCCGTAGGGAGCTTCCCTGTGAGCTTGAGTCCGACGATTTTCGGCAGCGGAGAGAAGAGCGGCTCGCCGAGGAGTACTGCCTCCGCTTCAATTCCGCCCACACCGAAACCAAGGACGCCGAGGCCCGAGATCATGGTGGTGTGCGAGTCGGTGCCTACACAGGTATCTGGGAAGGCGAGCGGTGCCCCGTCAACCTCCTCCACGCGCACCACCGTTGCAAGGCTCTCGAGGTTGACCTGGTGCACGATTCCAGCGCCTGGCGGAACAACGCGGAAAGCGTCAAATGCGCCTTGCGCCCATCGGAGCAGCTGGTACCGCTCGGCATTTCGTTCATACTCTCGAGTCACGTTCTGTTCGAGTGCTTCTGCGGTGGCCCATCGATCAACCTGTATCGAGTGGTCAATCACAAGATCAGCTGGGACCTGAGGGTTTATGCGCTCAGGGTCAATGCCAAGTTCACGCGCCGCATCGCGGAGCGCTGCCAAGTCAACTACTGCTGGGACCCCCGTGAAGTCCTGAAGCACGACGCGTGCAGGAGAGAAGGGAAGCTCACGTTCGTCGCCTGAAGACGCCGCCGCGGCGCCAGGCTTCCAGGCGAGGTATGCATGGATATCTTCATCACGGACAAAACCGTTCCCCGCCCTTCGCGCAGCCCCTTCAATGAGGACCTTGAGAATGATCGGAAGCTGATCCCACGGTGTTGCTGGTGCTGGGAGGCGCTCGAGTGCGATTCGATCCGGGAGGCCAGCGCCGAGGCTCGTGCGCGTGTGCGCTCGATCGGTCACAGCCCCTCCTTTCGTTCACCGCCGCTCAACTGGCTTCGGGTAGCGTAGCGCGCAGCCACACCATACGCCCCTTCACGAAGGGCTACCATTGACTTAATCAGGGGCTCCCACGGGAGCCTGAGCCAAACGAGACAGGAGCATCTATGCCGCTGACGAAGCGCACCGCCGTCTCTGCGGGGGGTCTGGTTATTCGTGCCGTTGGGGGGAGGCCAGAGATCGTCGTTGGTCGACGTCGCCGAGAGCGCGACGGATATGTCTGGTCGCTCCCGAAGGGGACCCCCGAAGAGGGGGAGACACGTGAGGAGACTGCTCTGCGCGAGGTCAGGGAAGAGTCGGGACTTGACGTTCGCATTCTCTCGTACTTCGCCGCAATCTCATACTCGTTTGTTCGAACTGGTGAGCGCATTGAAAAGACGGTGCACTACTACCTGATGGAGCAGGTGGGAGGCAGCTTCGAAGCCTACGATCATGAGTTCGAAGAGTTGCGTTGGGTGCCGATGGATGAAGCCGTTGCCCTCCTGGACTTTCAAACCGAGAGCGCGCTCGTCCAACGCGCATATGACGCCCTGACACGTATCTGATGCGTCGCACAGCGCTCTTTGAGGAGCATCTCAACCTTGGGGCCCGCATGGTTGACTTCGCTGGGTGGGAGATGCCAGTGCAGTACGCGGGTGTGATTGAGGAGCACCGTGCCGTGCGAGCGAACGTCGGGGTCTTCGATCTTGGTCACATGGGAGAGATCTGGGTGCGTGGCCAGCATGCAGGCGCGGCACTTGACCGTGCCCTCGTCTCGCTCCCTTCCACGCTGACTCCTGGGCGGGCGCAATACAGCATCGTTGTGAATGAGACGGGCGGGATGGTTGATGACCTACTGGTCTACCGCGTTGCGGACGAGGAGTGGCTGGTTGTGGCGAATGCGTCTAACGTGGAGCGCGTCGCGGCGCTCCTCGCCGAACGCATAGGCACCACTGCGAACGTTTCCGAT
This sequence comes from Chloroflexota bacterium, assembly GCA_038145565.1. Taxonomy (GTDB): domain Bacteria; phylum Chloroflexota; class Limnocylindria; order Limnocylindrales; family Limnocylindraceae; genus Limnocylindrus. The sequence continues at coordinate 10,522 of JAYQPX010000031.1, forward strand.
GAGAGCGACTCGACCGCAATGATCGCGGTTCAAGGACCTCGAAGCTGCGATGTAGTCGCACACCTCTTTGGCGATGAAGAGGCGGACGCGGTTCGTGCGCTACGAAACTATTCTTGCCGAAGGAGCGAAGCGCTGATTGACGGCGTGCGAATCCCGCTTATCGTTGCGCGAACTGGTTACACCGGCGAAGACGGGTTTGAGTTATATCTCCCCGCGTTACGTGCGGTTCCGCTTTGGCGTGCACTCCTGACGCCTGGCGAATCGGGAGTACCTGTGCCGCAGCCGATCGGGCTTGGCGCGCGGGACACGCTCCGTCTAGAAGCGGGGATGCCACTCTTTGGGAACGAGCTGCGTGAAGAGCTAACCCCGTTCGATGTTGGACTCGGGCGAGTCGTCAAGTTCAACAAGGGGGAGGGGGTGATTGGCGATGCAGCCCTCGCCGCACGTGCCGCTGCAGGCGCGCGTGCCGGACGGACTCTCGTCGGTCTGAAGATCGCTGGCCGAGGAATCGCTCGCCGCGGGTACGAAGTCTTTCGACCTGACGGCGACCTGATTGGACACATCACCTCGGGGACGCACTCGCCAACGCTCGGCTACCCGATCGCACTTGCTGATCTCGATGCGTCGGCATCAACATACCCAGTAGGTGAATCGATCGATGTGCTCATCCGTGGGGAGCGAGTCGCCGCGGTGGTGACTGGCGTACCATTTGTACCAAAGGGCTTGATTGGATCAGGGAGAGCATAGGAGGAACATGATGAGTTCACCAGCCGAACTTCGCTATTCCAAAGATCATGAGTGGGTTCGCGTCCAGGGAGATCGTGCGGTGATCGGGATCACTGCGCACGCAGCAAACGAACTTGGCGACGTCGTCTTCGTTGACCTCCCTCAAGTGGGGGCCACGCTTAAGCAATTCACCGTGTTCGGTGCGGTTGAATCGGTGAAGGCAGTCAGCGATCTGTTCAGCCCAATCTCTGGCAATGTGCTCGCACGCAACGAAGCGCTTTCGACAGCGCCCGAATCGATCAACGCTGATCCATACGGCGCGGGTTGGCTCTTGGAGATTCAGCTAGGCGACCTATCGGAGCTCAACCAGCTCCTTGACGCGGCGGGATACGACCAGCTCACGGCATGATCCGCCGAACGCTCGCTCCGCTCTCTGCAACGCTCCTGATCGCGCTCTCCAGCACTGCGTGTTCGATCGTGGGCGGGTCTGCGCTTCGTGTTGCGCTGACGGCCGAACCACTCAACCTCAGTGCCGCTTATCAGGACGAATCGTCTGCGTTCGTGGGCGGGCTGGTGCACGCAGGGCTCTACCGGCCGGATAGCACACTCCTCCCGCAACCAGTCCTTGCTGAGGGGGCACCACTATCTTCCGCTGGGGGTACGACCGTTCAGATCACGCTGAAGTCCGGACTCACCTTCCACGACGGATCTCCGCTCAGCGCGGAAGATGTCCTATTCACGTATGAACTTGCGAAGAGTGGTCAATGTCCGCTCGCACCCGATATCTGCGATGTGGTGCGAACAAACTTGGAATCGGTGGAGTCGGACAGTTCCAACAGCGTTCGCTTTCGGCTGATCACGAGTTGGGCGCCGTGGCGTACCCGCGGTTTGACCATCCCAATACTCCCGAAGGGAGCCATTGAAGAGTCGCTTCAACGCTTGCAAGAGGCAATCAGCGGCGCTGACCGCACACTCATTACTGCGACACGAGAGAACATCGTGGCGCAACTTGAATCAACCTCCTGTGCTTCGGTTGGTGACGGGAACTGTGAGTATGCTCCGTTTGCTGGTGAGCTTGAGCGCGTGCTCAACGCGTCAGGCGTCCCTCTACCCGATGTTCGAATATTCCCTGTCGTGAGCAGCGGGGGCCAGGCTCTCACATCGCGTAACGAGGAAACCTACGCGCGTGACCTCTACTCACGACTTGTCACCCTAGAGGCATATCTGCTCGCACCCGTTGAGAGTCAGTTAGCAGTCGCATTTCCGCTTTTGGATGCTCAGTTGACGCCGATCGGTGCAGGCCCGTATCGAATCAGCGAGAGGATCCCAGGCGCTACATTAGTGCTTGACGCCTTCCGTGGATTCTCACTCGGCGCGCCAAACGTTCGTCAGATCAGAATCAATCGTTACGCAAGCGAGTCAGCCGCGGTTGCCGCCTTTCAGGCCTCCCAAGTTGACTGGGCTCCGTACCTGAGTGGTACAAGCGTTGCTCACCTGAACATCCGTGATGGGGGTGAACTGCTTAAGGGACCATCTTCGCGCGGGTACGTGTACCTCGCCTTCAACCTTCGGCCAGGGAGACCGTTTGCAGACAACCTGGTGCGAACCGCACTCAGTTCGTGCGTAGACCTAGACGGCATCGCACAGAGTGCGACAAGTGGAACTGGGTTCCCAGTCAGTAGCACCGTAACTCCGGGATCGTGGGCGCTGCCGGCGGGGAACATGGCCGAGGCAACGTTTGATCCAAGTGGAGCGCGAAGTGCCCTTCTTGCTGATGGCTGGCAAGAGGAGAGCGATGGGGTATTTGCAAAGCTCGGAAGCAGACTTGAGGGGGAAATCCTGGTTCGTGAGGGTCTAAGCGCGCGCCTGAGCGCTGCGCAGTCCATTGCAGATCAGGCGTCGGCATGTGGATTCTCCATTACCGTCTCCGTGTTGCCGTATCGGAGTGGAATTCTCCCGAGACTTCAGTATCCAGGCGACTTTGACGCATACATCGGCGGATGGCAGTGGAGTCTTGACCCTGATGACACCGATCTGTTTGGCTCGCTCGCTTGCCCAACGGAAGGAGCGCCCGCGGGGAAGAACTTTGTCTGCTGGCAGAGCGAGCGCGCGGACAGCCTCTTGCGACAGGCGGTGACCGGGTCCAGTGAAAGCGTGCGTGCGCCGATTTATGAAGAGTTCCAGGCGCTACGTCGCAGCGAGCGTCCCTACCTTTTGCTCTGGGCAGATGCTGGGTATAGACTTCTCGATACAAGGTTCACGTGGCCAACGCGAGCTGCGGATGCTGCAAGCCTCCTCTATGCGTGG
>JAYQPX010000032.1:0-11738 GCA_038145565.1 Chloroflexota bacterium
GCTTCGCCATCCGCGAGGGCGGCCGCACCGTCGGTGCCGGCTCCATCACGAAGATCACCGAGTAACCGATGGCCAAGGCAGAGAATCGACCAACGCTGCAGCTCGCATGCACGGAGTGCAAGGAGCGGACGTATACAACGCGCAAGAACAAGCGCAATGATCCGAACCGCCTTGAGCTCAACAAGTACTGCCCGCGATGTCGCGTGCAGCGCTTGCATCGCGAGACGAAGTAGTCAGGGGTTTAGCAGTTAGGGGCGTAGCTCAATTGGTAGAGTACCGGTCTCCAAAACCGGTTGTTGTCGGTTCGAGTCCGGCCGCCCCTGCCAGCCTCTCGGCGAGAGCCGCAGAGGGCGACGTGAGAGAAGTAAGGAGCAGAGAAGCGTGAAGTCAATCAGGAAGTTCCTGGCCGAAGCGTTCTCCGAACTGCGCAAGGTCGCGTGGCCGAACGCGCAGCAGGTGCGCGTGTTGACGGTGCTCGTCTTTGGCGCGTCCATCTTCGTCGGCTTCTACATCGCCTTCTGGGACCTTCTCTTCACTGAGCTCTTGAAGCTCATCAACCCCGCCTGATCAGCCTGCGAGCGAGGAGTAGAACGTGAGCGAAACCGCTGACATCACGACAGAGAAGAGCGCACCAACGGTCAAGCGGCACTGGTACGCCATTCACACCTACTCAGGATTTGAGAACAAGGTGAAGGCGAACCTTGAGCACCGCATTGAATCCATGGACATGAAAGACCGCATCTTCCAGGTGGTTGTCCCCATGGAAGACGAGATCCAGATCCGCGGCGGTGTGCGCACGACCGTTCAGAAGAAGATCTATCCGGGCTATGTGCTCGTGGACATGTATATGGAGCCGGAGAGCTGGTACGTGGTGCGCAACACGCCAGGCGTGACGAGCTTCGTCGGCGGATCCGCCATCCCAGGGATGAAGGCCGACCCCGTCCCGCTGACCGAGACAGAGGTGAAGCAGATCCTGCGACAGCTCGGTGTTGGCCAAGCGCCAACCGTCAAGGTGGCGTTCGTCAAGGGTCAGTCAGTCCGCGTCACTGACGGACCATTCTCAGACTTCGTTGGCACGGTCGAAGAGATCGATGCCGAGCGAAGCAAGGTGAAGGTCCTGGTATCAATCTTCGGCCGTGAGACGCCGGTCGAGCTCGACCTGCTTCAGGTCGCAAAGCTGTAACGAGAGAGCAGGAGGAGCGAGAGCATGGCACAGAAGATTCGCGCAACCGTCACGTTGCAGCTGCCAGCAGGCGGCGCAACCCCCGCGCCGCCAGTCGGTACGGCACTCGGGCCCCACGGCATCAACATCGTGGAGTTCACGAAGTCGTACAACGAGAAGACGGCTGATCGAAAGGGTGAGGTCATCCCCGCGGTGATCACCATCTTTGAGGACCGTTCATTCACCTTCATCCTCAAAACTCCACCGGCTGCGGACATGATTCGCAAGGCGGCTGGAATTGAGAAGGGCGCTGGCGACCATAAGGCTGGCAGCGCAGGGAAGATCACCAAGGCGCAGGTCTTGGACATCGCCCAGAAGAAGATGGTCGACCTGAATGCCACAAGCATTGAGGCCGCCTGTTCAATGATCGAGGGGTCTGCCCGTTCAATGGGAGTAGAGGTCGTCGCCTGACGATCGCCGCAACCCCGCGGTGAAGGGGGAGGCCGAAGGCGGCCGAAAAGGAGGAAGCAAGATGGCAAAGCACGGAAAGCGTTATCTCGAAGCGGCAAAGCTGGTCGATCCAGAGAAGCAGTACGCCCCTCTTGAGGCGGCTGCCCTGGTGAAGAAGACCGCGAACACCAAGTTCGATCAGACGGTCGAGGTGCACATCCGCCTCGGCGTTGACCCGCGTCAATCAGAAGAGGCGGTCCGAGGCACTGTTGGCCTGCCGCACGGTACCGGTAAGCGCGTGCGCATCGCAGTCTTCGCCCAAGGCGAAAAGGCGCTTGAGGCCACGAAGGCTGGCGCCGATGAGGTGGGTGCTGCCGACCTTGTTGCCAAGGTTGATGGTGGTTGGCTTGACTTCGATGTTGCCATCGCCACTCCAGACATGATGGGCCAGGTCGGAAAGCTCGGAAAGGTGCTTGGCCGCAAGGGCCTGATGCCGAACCCAAAGGCGGGGACGATCACCATGGATCTCGAGCGCACGATCGGTGAGCTGAAGTCCGGACGTGTGGAATTCAAGTTGGACAAGTCGGCGATCATCCATCTCGGATTTGCCAAGGCGAGCTTCAGTGAAGAGCAGATCGTGGGCAACCTCGGCGCCCTCCTCGAAGCAGTCAACCGCGCCAAGCCAACCGGTCTCAAGGGGACGTACATCAAGGGCGTGAGTATCTCCGCAAGCATGGGGCCTGGCATCGCCGTTGACGTGCCTGCCCTGTTGGCTGCGGCGAGCTAACGCCTCGCGGGAGTCTTCACTTCGGGGTAGACTCCCAATCTGCGCCGATCCGGTTGATCGGCACCAAACAGAGCGCCCTGGTGGAGACGCCAGGGAGATGAAATACGACGATTCGCCGAAGAGAGCGTGTGATCCTGGTCTCGCGGTCAGGAACCTAAGTTGCTCCGCAGGCAGTTGAGTGATCAGCTGAGGGTGGGGTGGGCACGCAGAGGCAGGGTTCCTAGCGCGTGGAGCGCGGCCCCCTGTGACGCGGACCGTTGCAGGGGTGCCAGCAGCACCCGCCGAGGCGCACCGGCATGTGCGCCCAAGCTAGGAGGAACCGTGCCAACGCAGAAAAAGCGCGACACGATCGACACGCTCCGAACGGAGTTGTCGGGCAGCCGCGGGCTGATCCTCTCGTCCTACCGTGGGTTGACGGTCTCGGAATTCGCCGCGATCCGTACAACGCTGCGGGCGCAGGGGATCACGTATCGAGTGGTGAAGAACCGATTGATGCGCGTCGCTGCGAACGAGCTCGGCAACACGACGCTTCCGGACCTTCTCAAGGGTCCTACGGCGATCGCGTTCGGCTCTGGCGACGAGGCGGTCCTTGCCAAGACGGTACTGGGCGCCTTGAAGGCGTATCCGGCCGTTGAGGTTCGGGGAGCGGTGCTGGGTGAGGCCATCCTCAACCTTTCACAGCTCACTGCGCTCTCAAAGCTCCCGACCCGCGAAGTGCTACTCGCCAAGGTGGCGGGCGCATTCCAGGCACCAGTCCAGAAGGTGGCGTTCCTGTTTGCAGCTCCGCTCCAGAAGGCGGGCTACGCACTGGGCGCATTCAAGAGCAAGCGCGAGGCCGAGGCGGCCTAATCCAGCCCGCGTGGGCGTGAATCCAACCATTGATCAGCCGCATGGCTGAAGAAGGAGAGAGAGATGTCGAAACTCACAACCGACCAGATGCTCGAGGCCGTCAGCGAGATGACCGTGCTTGAGCTTTCCGAGTTCGTCAAGGCGTTCGAGGAGAAGTTTGGCGTTAGCGCCGCGGCTCCAGTTGCGGTGGCGGCAGCCCCTGCGGCTGGTGGCGGTGGTGGCGATGCTGCCGCCGCGGGCGGTGACACGGTCAGCGCCATCCTTTCGGACGTTGGCGCCAACAAGATCCAGGTGATCAAAGTGGTCCGCGAGCTGACCGGTCTCGGCCTCAAGGAGGCGAAGGACCTGGTGGACGCAGCCCCGAAGGCCATCAAGGAAGGGATCGCCAAGTCCGAGGGGGAGAAGATCGTCGCCGCCCTCGCTGAGGCGGGCGCAAAGGTCGAGCTCAAGTAGTCTCGATTCTGTAACAATCGCTGCTGGGGCCCCTCTCGCCCCGCCGTCAGGCGGGTGGGGAGGGGCTTCCGCGTCCCCCTCCGCTTGCCAAGAGTTGGTGAAGTAGGCTAGGCTCTCCCTTCGCTCGATCGCGACCATATTGCCGAAGGAGCTGCCGCATGCCTTCTCGCACCAACCGCGCTGGCTCGACCGGTAACCGAAAGTTCTACTCACGTATCCCAGAGATCCTCGAGATCCCAAACCTTATCGATCTGCAGACCACATCGTTCGCCGCATTTGTCGGCCCTGAGTGGATCCCTGGCGCGACACCGCTTCCCAAGGGGACGAAGACATTCCTCGCTGAACTGCTTGAGGAGATCAGCCCAATCCGCGACTTCACTGGCAAGCGCATGGAACTTGCCTTCCTTGATTACGAGTTCAAGGATCCGAAGGTAAGCGAAGAGGATGCGCGCACAAAGGATGCAACGTACGCGCGACCACTCATGGTCACCGCTGAACTGAAGATCCTTGAGACCGGTGAGATTCGCAGCCAGCAGATCTACATGGGTGATTTCCCATGGATGACGAGCCAGGGAACGTTCATCATCAATGGCGCGGAGCGCGTTGTTGTCTCGCAGCTTGTTCGCTCACCAGGAGTCTTCTACACCGACACCGTTGATCCAGTTTCTGGTCGTGCGCTCTGGTCGGCGAAGGTGATTCCAAATCGCGGCGCGTGGTTGGAGTTTGAGACGAGCGGCAAGGATCAACTCTACGTGAAGGTTGATCGTAAGCGAAAGCTTCCCGCGACTTCGCTCTTGCGCGCGGTCGGCTATGAAACCAACGACGAGATCGCAGGGCTCTTCTCGCGCATGCCGAGCAACCCGGAGCACCCGTACGTTGCCAACACGCTGGAGAAGGACACGACCGCAACTCGCAGCGAAGCGCTCGTCGAAGTCTACAAGCGACTGCGACCAGGCGATCCACCCACCGGCGACAATGCTCGATCGCTCGTTGAGAATCTCTTCTTCAATGCACGACGATACGACCTTGGTCGCGTTGGTCGCTACAAGTTCACGCAGCGACTCAAAGAGACCGCTGGTCTCATGAATCTTGAGCTGCCAGGCGATGCAACGCGCACGCTGACGCGTGAAGACCTCGCCGCGATTGTTGGCCACCTGATAATTGCGAACGAAGGTGGCGCACATCGAGACGTCACCGACCACCTGGGCAACCGCCGCGTGCGTGCGAACGGCGAACTGATCCAGAACGCGTTCCGCGTCGGCCTGCTGCGCATGGAGCGCGTGATCAAGGAGCGCATGACCATTCAAGAAGACGACAAAGCAACGCCGAGCGCGCTCGTCAACGTGCGTCCAGTCGTTGCGGCGATGAAGGAATTCTTCGGCGGTTCACAGTTGAGCCAGTTCATGGATCAGACGAACCCGCTCGCCGAGCTCACCAGCAAGCGTCGCCTCTCCGCGCTCGGCCCAGGCGGCCTCTCGCGCGAGCGCGCCGGCTTCGACGTCCGCGACGTCCATCACAGCCACTACGGCCGAATCTGCCCGATTGAGACACCGGAAGGTCCGAACATCGGACTAATCGGATCGCTGGCGACCTTCGGTCGCGTCAATGACCTCGGCTTCATTGAAACGCCATACCGCCGCGTGAAGGAGGGTCGCGTCACCAATGACGTGGTCTACCTCCCAGCAGACGAAGAGGAGCGCTTCGCGATCGCCCAGGCGAACGCCGAACTCGACGAGAACTCGCATCTCGTTGGCGAGCGCATCTACTGCCGCAAGGGCGAAGGCTTTGAGTTGGTTGAACCATCCAAGGTTGAATTCATGGACGTCTCGCCGAAGCAGGTAGTCTCTGTGGCGACTGCGCTCATTCCGTTCCTTGAGCATGACGACGCCAACCGCGCACTGATGGGATCGAACATGATGCGGCAGGCGGTGCCCCTGATCTCGCCGAACGCTCCGGTGGTCGGCACTGGCGTCGAAGGTCGTGCGGCACGTGACTCAGGCCAGGTGGTGATCGCCCGTCGAGCGGGCGTGGTCACCTCCGTTGCGGCGGACCTGATCGTTGTCGAGCCTGATGACGCGTCGAGCAAGAAGGATCTGGACCGCTACGTCCTGCTGAAGTTTGTCCGGTCGAATCAGGGGACCTGCCTCAACCACCGCCCATCCGTACAGGTTGGTGACCGCGTGACACCGGGCCAGGTGATTGCAGACTCCATGTCCACGGATCAGGGCGAGCTCGCGCTGGGCCAGAACGTGGTGGTGGCCTACATGTCATGGGAGGGCTACAACTACGAAGACGCCATCATCATCAGTGAGCGCCTCGTGCGTGAAGATGTCTTCACCTCGATTCACATTGAGAAGCATGAGACCGAGGCGCGCGAGACGAAGCTCGGTCCAGAAGAGATCACCCGCGACATCGCCAATGTTCCAGAAGAGCTGCTCGCCAGCCTCGACGAGAAGGGTGTGATCCACGTTGGCGCGGCGGTGCGCCCAGGCGACATCCTCGTAGGGAAGATCACGCCGAAGGGCGAGACCGAGGTGACGGCGGAAGAGCGACTCCTCCGTGCGATCTTCGGTGAGAAGGCACGCGAGGTGAAAGATTCATCGCTGCGACTTCCACACGGCGAGCGCGGCACAGTGGTGGAGGTGCGCGAGTTCCTTCGCGAAGACGCGGATCTCTCCGCGGGTGTCAACCAGTTGGTGCGCGTCTCTGTGGCGCAGAAGCGCAAGATCTCTGTTGGCGACAAGATGGCGGGCCGTCACGGCAACAAGGGCGTCGTCTCGCGCATCCTTCCGGTCGAGGACATGCCGTTCCTCCCAGACGGAACCCCTGTTGACATCATTCTCAACCCGCTCGGCGTACCAAGCCGCATGAACATCGGTCAGCTGCTTGAGACACACCTCGGCTGGGCGCTTGCGAAGCAGGGACTGAAGGGTGCAACGCCCGTCTTTGACGGCGCAACAGAAGAGAAGATCATCGCCGAACTCGAAGCGGCGGGCCTCCCAGCAGACGGGAAGATCACGCTGCGCGACGGGAAGAGCGGCAAGGAGTTCGACCGACCAGTCACCGTTGGCGTGACCTACATGTTGAAGCTGCACCACTTGGTAGAGGACAAGATTCACGCACGCTCAACTGGGCCGTACAGCCTCATCACCCAGCAGCCGCTCGGAGGAAAGGCACAGTTCGGCGGACAGCGATTCGGCGAGATGGAGGTCTGGGCGTTGCAGGCGTACGGCGCCGCAAACATTCTCCAGGAGATCCTCACCGTCAAGTCGGATGACGTGGTTGGTCGCGTGCAGGCCTACGAAGCGATCGTCAAGGGCGAACGCATTCAGGCGCCAGGCGTGCCGGAGTCGTTCAAGGTGCTCGTCAAGGAGCTCCAGAGCCTTGGCATCAACGTGGAGATCCTCAACGCGGAAGACGAGCAGATCGAGCTGCTTGAGGATCCGGGCGGATACGCAACTCCGAACCTTGGCATCAATCTGTCGGGCTTTGAGTCCGGCGCTGATTTCTAAAACAGCGGAACACAGGGAAGGAGCGAAAGATGTTGGAAGTCAACAATTTTGACGCGATCCGTGTTGCGCTCGCGAGCCCTGAGCAGATCCGTGGCTGGTCGAAGGGCGAGGTCACCAAGCCTGAGACGATCAACTACCGCACCTTGAAGCCTGAAAAAGACGGCCTCTTCGACGAGCGCATCTTCGGGCCAACGCGCGACTGGGAGTGCTACTGCGGAAAGTACAAGCGCATTCGCTACAAGGGGATCATCTGCGACAAGTGTGGCGTTGAGGTCACACGATCCAAAGTCCGCCGTGAGCGCATGGGCCACATCCAGCTGGCGAGTCCGGTCTCGCACATCTGGTACTTCAAGGGGACGCCGAGCCGTCTCGCAACGTTGCTCGAGATCTCACCGCGCAACCTGGAGAAGGTCCTTTACTTCGCGCAGTACATCGTCACCAGTGTTGACGAAGTGGCACGCAAGGAGGCACTCAAGGGACTGGATGACGAGCTCGCAGGACGTGGCGGCGGCGCCACTGCAGAGGAAGAGAGCGAGATCAATGCTCGCCTGAAGCGGCAGCTCACTGAGTTGGATCGCGAGATTCGCGCACGACTCGAGCAGGTGGAGTCAGACCGCGCCGAGAAGGCCCAGGGGATGGGTGAAGCGGCGCAGGTGACGGAGAAGGCGATCAACGACCTGGGCGAAGCGGCGGCCGACGGCGCCATCATCTTCGAGCCAACCGCAGAAGTGATCGTTGCCGACCGAGCTCTTGGCGGCAAGGAGGCGAAGGCGCGGCTGCGCGCCGTCCTCACCCAAGCTTCGCTTGACGCGGAGGAGGCCTTCACGAATCAGAAGGAGCAGATCAACAAGGAGGGCGAGCAGAAGCGCGCCGATCTGAAGGCGCTCGCGGAAGGCGAGATTGCCGGGCTCCGCGCGAACGCGAAGACTTCGGCGCAGAGCCGCAAGGAAGAGATCGCCAAGGAGAAGAAGGCGCTGCTCAGCCTGAAGCCATACCAGCTACTTCCTGAAATCGGACGCGACGACGAACTGGACAGCTTCCGTACGCTTGACGCGAAGTTCGGCAGCGAGCGCCCACGCGGTGCACGCATCTTCCGCGCTGGCATGGGCGCCGAAGCGGTTCGCGAACTGATTGAGCAGATCGACCTGGACAAGGAGTCGAAGGAGCTCGCCGTTGAGGTGCGCAACACCGCCGGAATGCGTCGCAAGAAAGCGATCAAGCGCCTCCGTCTGATTGAGGCCTTCCGCCGATCCGGCGCGCGCCCTGAGTGGATGATCCTCTCCGTCCTCCCAGTGATCCCACCAGACCTGCGCCCAATGGTGCAGCTCGATGGTGGACGCTTCGCCACGTCGGACCTCAATGACCTGTATCGACGCGTCATCAACCGCAACAACCGTCTCAAGCGCCTCATCGAACTCGGCGCGCCAGAGATCATCGTGCGCAACGAGAAGCGCATGCTCCAGGAGGCGGTGGACGCCCTCATTGACAACGGCCGACGTGGACGCGCTATCTCCGGAACCGGCAACCACCGCCTGAAGTCGCTCAGCGACATGCTCAAGGGGAAGCAGGGTCGCTTCCGCCAGAACCTGCTCGGCAAGCGCGTTGACTATTCGGGGCGCTCCGTGATCGTGGTTGGCCCAGAGCTCAAGCTGCACGAGTGCGGTATTCCGAAGAAGATGGCCCTCGAGCTCTTCAAGCCGTTCGTGATGCGTCAACTCGTTGAGTTGGGCCACGCGCACAACATCAAGAGTGCGAAGCGCCTTACCGAGCGTGCAACGGACGCCGTGTGGGATGTGCTAGCCGACGTGATCCAGGATCATCCGGTCCTGCTCAATCGCGCGCCAACCCTGCATCGACTCGGCATCCAGGCGTTCATGCCTGTGCTTGTGGAAGGTTCCGCCATCCGCATTCACCCGCTCGTCTGCACCGCGTTTAACGCAGACTTCGACGGCGACCAGATGGCGGTGCACGTGCCGCTCTCCGAGGCCGCCCAGCAGGAGGCGCGCGAGCTGATGCTCTCCGCCAACAACCTGCTCTCTCCTGCAGACGGCACGCCGATCGTGACGCCAACGCAGGACATGGTGCTCGGATGCTTCTATCTGACGCAGGAGCGCGCGCTCGAGCCTGGTGAAAAACGCCGCCGCTTCTCGGATGAGACAGAGGCGCTGCTCGCCTACGAGCTCGGGCAGGTGAAGCTGCACGCCCCAATTGACGTCACCGCACGCGTCTGGGACGAAGCGGCAGACGCCATTGTTGAACAGCGGGTTGGGACCACGATCGGTCGCGTCAAGTTCAACCAGATCCTTCCAGACCGTCTCCGCTTTGTGAACCAGGAGATGGCGCGCGACGACCTGCGCACGTTGATCAGCCGCTCCTTCGAGCTGCTTGGGAAGGGCGAGACCGCCCTGCTTGCCGACGGGATCAAGCGCGTCGGCTTTGAGGCGGCGACTCGTGGCGGTATGACCATCGCTGTCGTTGATATTGCGATGGCGAAGGGGAAGAAGGCGATCATCGCTAAGGCGGACAAAGATGTCGCCGAGGTAGACGGTCAGTACACGCAGGGTCTCATCACCGAAGAAGAGCGATACAAGAAAGTCATTCGACTCTGGCAGAAGGCAACCGGAGAGATCGGCACCGCCATGATGGACGAGTTGAACGCGAAGGTCGGTGGCGTTGACCCGAAGTTCCACCCACTCCTCATGATGACGAATTCCGGTGCACGTGGAAACAAGGGAAACATTGGCCAGCTTGGCGCGATGCGCGGGCTCATGGCCGATCCTCAGGGCCGCATCATTGACGTGCCCGTGAAGTCAAACTTCCGTGAGGGGATGACGGTGCTCGAGTACTTCATCTCCACCCACGGCGCGCGCAAGGGCTTGGCCGACACCGCGCTTCGAACGGCAGACTCCGGCTACCTCACGCGACGTCTCGTTGACGTTGCACAGGACGTGATTGTCCGAATCGCCGATTGCGGCACCCTTGAGGCAACAGAGATCACGCTTGCCGATACGGCCGAAGTCATCGGGAGCGAGTGGCCGATCAGCGACGACCATCAGGACATGCCAGAGCTGCGCGCCGCGTTCGCGCGTCGCATGGTGGGCCGACTTGTCGCTGCAGAGCTTAAGGCTGGAAGTGAAAAGATTGAGCGTGGCACCGAGTTGACTGATGCGCTCGCAGCAGCGATTGCGGCGAGTGGCGCGCAGTCAGTAAAAGTTCGTTCGCCGTTGAGCTGCGTTGCTTCTGCCGGTGTCTGCCAGGCCTGCTATGGCCGCAACCTTGCAACAGGGGAGATCATCGCGCTCGGTGAGTCGGTAGGCATCATGGCGGCGCAGTCGATCGGCGAGCCCGGGACACAGCTCACGATGCGAACGTTCCACACCGGCGGTGTCGCTGGCGTGGACATCACCGCAGGTTTGCCGCGCGTTGAAGAGCTCTTCGAAGCACGCAAGCCAAAGGGGAAGGCAGAGATCAGCCGCATCGATGGCGTGGTCGAAGTCATTCGAAGCGAAGCGGGAACCGTCGTTGAGGTCACGCATCGCGAAGTCTACGAAGTCGAACTTGACCTTCCAATCGACGCATCCGTCACCGCACGTGAAGGCGATCTGCTTGAGGCGGGCCAGCTCATCGGTACTTCGGCAACGCAGGGTGACCTCACCGCCTCGGTGAAGGGGATGCTCGTGAAGTCGAAGGATGGCCTTGTGATCCGCGCCGAAGATGTGGTCCCAGCCTCCAAGTACCCAATTCCGCACAATGCCAAGCTGCTCGTCAAGAGCGGTGACAAGGTCCGCGCTGGTGACCCACTCACCGACGGTCCCCTTGACCCACAGGAGTTGCTGGAGGTCCGCGGCCGAGCCGAGGTCCAGAGCTACCTGGTCAAGGAGGTCCAGAAGGTCTACCGAAGCCAAGGTGTAACAATCTCCGACAAGCACATTGAGATCATCGTCCGCCAGCTCTTGCGCAAGGTTCGGGTGGACAACCCGGGCGACACGCGACTCCTCCCAACGGAGCTTGCTGACCGTCTCGAGTTCGAGCGTGAAAACGCTCGAGTCTTGGCCGAAGGTGGCGAGCCAGCGACCGCGCAGCCCCAGCTGCTCGGTGTAACAAAGGCCTCCCTCAACACGGAGAGCTTCCTCGCCGCCGCCTCCTTCCAGGAGACCACGCGCGTGCTCACCGAGGCGGCGATCACGGGAGCACGAGACCGCCTGGTCGGCCTCAAGGAGAACGTCATCATCGGCAAGCTCATCCCTGCCGGGACAGGTGCACCTGACGCCGTCGCCAAGCGCAAGGCGGAGGAGAAGCTCCGAGCGGCCGCCGCCCTCGCAGGCGGGGAACTCCCAGCCGATTTCGGTCAGGACGACTTCAACGTCTTCCTCCAGACTGAGGATGCTGCCGGCCCGCAGGACGACGTCTCCCAGCTGGTCGCCCTCCTCACGGAGGAGAAGCCAGCTCGAGAAGGGGAGGAGTTCAACCCACTCGCCGCCGACGCGGCGGCCGCCGAGGAGGCGGACGGGGGGTCAAAAGAGTA
>JAYQPX010000033.1:0-11271 GCA_038145565.1 Chloroflexota bacterium
GTCTTGATCGCACGCTCGCGGCGATCGACGAGATTGACCCAGACGCACTTGCGCTGCAAGAGGTCGGGGATGGTGTTCGTAGCGCACTCATCAAAGCTCTTGATTCTCGCGGCTTCGTCTCCGTGACGGGCGATGCGCCGCCGCGAGTCCGGGGACATCGGGTGCTCGTAGCGGCGCGCGCGCCTCTCGTGGGCAGCAGCCCTCGAGTATTCGTCCATCCAGCCTTTCCACGCGCCATCGTTGGCATGGAGTTGGCTATCGGAAACCGGGCCTGCACGCTTGTCTCATTCCATGTGCCGAACGGATCGAATCAAGGCTGGCGAAAGGCGGACTGTCTGCATGCACTCGCAGACTTGGCCGCGTCGCATCCTGCCAACCAGACAATGTTGCTCGCCGGCGACGCCAACGAACCCGCCTCCTACCGACCAAATGGTTCGGCAATCCCATACGTGAGCAAGCGTGAGAGGCTCCGCTTCGACGAACAGGGGAGGGTGAAGTCCACGACGAAGCCGTGGACCGATGCGCGCGGTGTTGCCCGACCTGCGCAGCAGTGGTACGACGCGATTGAGCGCGTCTTCCCCATTGGTCCCGACCGCACGTTCACCGAGCTCTGTGTGGCGTATCACCTGACACCAGGCGCGGAACCCTCACACCGCACCCGCGGCGTGCCGAAACCGCTTGACCACCTGCTCTGCGTCGGACCTCGACCGAAGGTGCTGCGCCTAGACTACCTCCATCACCTGAGGAACTCGCATACCAAGGGAGCACCGAGCGACCACTCGGCGCTGCTGGCGGAACTGCGAGTGTCGCCCCCATCCGTGAATGGCATAATCCGAACCTAATTCAGAAAGGTGGCTCCATTCATGGGTGAGCGGAAGAAGCGCGGCAAGAAGATTGACAGCGCTGAGTCGGGACATGCCACCACTGGCGCTTCCGCCGATCAGATCCTCTACCTCATGAGGTCTCAAGGTGATAACGGCTGGCGTGAAAACCTGAAGGATCGGCACTCGACTGCAGACCACCACAGAAACGAGCATGTCTCAACTGGGGACATGCGGTCAGAGAGCTGGATGGTTGCCTACAGCGAACAGATGAAGAAACGAGTGCATGCATGTCGCGCTCCAAAATGCCGGGAGAGATTTGAGACGGAAGTAGAGCTGTATGGACACCAGCAGGCTATCCACTCAGCCTGGCCAAAATCAAGCATGGAACCCGATCGGCGTGTTTACGAAGACGCGGTTGGGCTGCGCGCAGCACAAACACTCATTGAGCACGAGTTTGCCTTCATCGTGCGGGACGACGTCGAAGCGAAAGTGAGTGATGCGAACCGAAGGGAATTATCCACGCAGAGACTCAACGAGATGCAGGACGAGTACGCTTCGAGAGACCTCCCTACCGCCGCAACCATGTGCGCTGGCGCCGTCCTCTACGCAAGCCTTTTGAGGAGTGAGCTTGCCGGAAACGACATCGGAAAGATGAGCGGTCAGTTCAGGGGTGCCATTGCTAGCCTGCAACACGCACGTGGACTCGGGGGCGAGTTGGAGAATGCGTATCGAAGTCTGCTCTTTAGATCCGCGCTGATGGACGAAGCAGAACTGCAAAGAATGGCGGACAGCGAGCCTGAGGATCAATTCTGTTTGGCTGCTCGGTCCGTGCTTGGGCGCGACCCAGGGCATGCCTTCGTGCCTTTTCCGTCCGGTGCGGTCGGTGAACTAATGCAATCTATGCTTAAAGTGGCGATATTGAGAAATGCAAGTCCTGTGGGTCCCGACACGACCGGGGCGAGCCTCCTGCATTCTCGGGCACTGGTTCCGTGGGTAAAATGCTTGCTGGACAGGTTGCATTCAGAGAGGAGCCAGAATGATTAAGTCAGCCGCAAAGACCCAGAAACAGGTTCCGCCCCCAATGTCCCCAGCCGAATTCATCTACTTGATAACTTTGATGCCGAAGAAAGGCACAAAGATCTCGGCAACAGGAGTTAGCGACACTATCAACAGGCCTGCATGGCTGCCTGAGAAGTGGAAGAAGGGCTGGTTCACGACCAGCCTCGCGCGAGTTGCAGGCAAGGTCGAATCTCAAGAAGCCGAAGAGGCACTTGAGAACTTGCTGAGCCGGGAGGATGGGCTCGACGAATACGCTCATTGGCTGGTGTCGCGACTGGCTCGGCCTCGTGATTCTTGGTCGGGCTTCGCACAGCACTTTGCGATTCCGGGTTTCTTCGAACGGGTCATTGCGAGAAACAGCGGGAAATTCCGAAAGATCGCACGGGGCGGCAAGGAGTCGGAGGCGGCAGTAGAACGGGTGAATACTCGGATTCGCCTCCTTTCAAGCATAGCGTTCTCCTCCGGCGTTGGAAGCGAGCTTCAGGTCTCCGATCGTTTTATCCGTGAACTCTTTGTCCGCTCCGCTGAAGCAAGCGAATGGGTTGACGCTCAACAGAAGCCGATCAGGTGGTTGCAGATGTCGACCCGATCAATGTTGACCAGAAAGCTCCTGTCGCAGGAGTTCACCAAAGTCTCTCCCGACATCAGGCAGGCGCTTTCGGTGATGGAGGAAGAGATCGCCGACTCAATTCACCGCGATGCGACATACGCGGCATCGTCGTTGCGCGCGGAGAGAGAGATGCAGTCTCTCAGATCTGAGATTGTCCGTTGTCGTGAGGAAATCAAGCAAGCACAGCTTGCTCTGGAGCTGGCTGCGAAAGAGAAGGATAAGATCGAAGATTCCCGATCAGACATCAGCCGACGCTCCAAAGACCTTTTCGACGGCCTGAGGCTGAACATAGCCGACGAAATCGAGAGACTGCTGAAAGTTGCAGTGGAGGTCGCAAAGTCCATTGAGGATCCTAAGAAAAAGGACATCCTGACGAAGCAAATCGATCAGACCCTGTCGCTAGGGAGTGATCTGCGGGATCCATCCAAGGCAACGAAGCGAGCAGGGGGCTGAACGCCAGTGGCGCAGGGTTTCGGTGTTGGCATCGACTTTGGAACGACAAATTCCCTGGTGTGCGTCGACACGGGCGAGGCAACCGTTTCTCCTCTATTGGAACTGGGACGCCCCCACCCTTCTGCAGTGTGGGCCGGCCCAGGAATCAAGGTCTGCAACGAGGCCAAGAGAAAGATCAGCGAGACCAATGCCGTCGGAGGTGCCGGCGTTCGGAGCATCAAGCGGCATCTCGCCGTCGGAAGCAGGCCGTTGATGCCGCTGCATCCCAAGGCCGACCCACATGGCCGAGTTGATCCGGTCGAGATCGCGGGTGAAGTCTTCAGGCACCTCGCCCAACACTTCGAAGAAAACATGCCGCGTAGAAGGCTGGATCGAGCCGTCGTGACCGTACCTGTGGGGTTTGGCTCTGAGGCCAGGAGAAACATCGCGGCCGCTGCGAGCAGCGCTGGCATAGAAGTCATTCAGTTCGTGCACGAACCGCTGGCCGCCCTCGTCGGATGGTTCCGCGACCCGACTGGACCTGGGCTGCGACCGATCCCAGACGGGAACTATGTCGTCATCGACTGGGGAGGCGGAACGCTCGACATCTGCGTTGTGAGGGCAAAGCGAAACAGACTTGTACAGCTCGGAATCGCCGATCTCCGCGATGAGGCGGGCGATTCCTTTGACGAAATGCTGGCGGACTTTGTCCAAGATCGCTTTGCCAAGGAGCACGGTCTTGCAACCGATTCGCTCTCCTCCAACACTGCTTCTCGTGCTCGACTGATCGAACAGTGTGAACAGGCGAAGATCACGCTCAGCCTCGAGAAGTCTGCAAGTGTTGCTGTCGCCGAGTACGGGCTGGTGAACGGAAAATCCAGAGAACTGATTCAAGAGGTTACAAGGCAAGACTTCGAGAGCTTGATACAAACGACTGTGATGCGAGGGTTCGCCTCGGTGCAGAGTGCGATGTCTCGCGCAGGACTCACGCCAGCCGACGTTCGCGCAGTTCTCCTTGTAGGTGGAACCTCCAACATACCTAGGATCAAAGTCGAAGCCGCTGGTTTCTTTGGGGACGAGAAGGTGCGGGTAATGAGAGACCAAAAGGGACAGACCCTAATCGCGGAGGGAGCGGCGACCATCGCGGAATACGGCGCGAGCAGCTATCTCGCTGAGTCAATCAGCTTGGATACTGTTGCGGGAATGCATACGATCTTCCCCGAAGGCGCGATCCTCCCGACACAGGGTCAACGCAACGTCGTGCTTGCAGTGACGGATCCTCGGCCTGGGTTTGCATTCCTCCGGCTCTTCCAGGACAAGACCGAGACGCGAGGACGCACTGCACCGCAGGTGCTCGAGCTCCAAGTGCCGGTTCGCGCAGACGTTCCGAGGGGTCGCGGACCGCTCGAGGAAGTATCGATGAACGCGGTTATCACGAGAGAATTCGTGCTTGAACTCGACGCAGTTGGTTCGTTCGAGGGGAAGAAAGTGCGCGGGGAGGGACACGAGATTCTCTTCGGCATCGATCTGGGAATGAGATCTGCCGATGGATGATGCCAATGTCAAGGTCAGGCCCAATGTCGTGGCAGTGGAAGGGCTACACGGAGATGTCCGCGACCACTTGCATGGGGCGGTGCGTCACGCGTCCGAACGACACCTGCACTCTTCAGCTGAATCCGAGTGGCTGACGCGCAACCAACTGATCGAGTGGCAACTCACAAAGAGATGTTCGAGCTGCGGATCGTCTTCTTATTACTGCGGCTGTTAGCAAAGTCCATCGTGGAAGTCGTCTCGCTGAGCATGTCGCTGGTCACGGAGCACGGATACCGCTCGCGAGGTCGGCGCAGGTGGTACCGTGGGGCCTAACATGAAGCACCTTCAGCGACGGATGACGCCATGAGCCGTAGGTGGCGCTGGCTCCTGCCCAGCATGGATGGCGGAGCGGCTGGCAATGCGGGCACGCAGATCTTTCGAGCATCCAGTGTGTCCGGTGCGGATCTCCTCACTCGCGAGGCGATCCAGAACGCACGTGACGCATTCCAGCAATATGCGAGCGATGAGCGCCACGACCCGAGAGTCAGCTTCCGATTCATCGCGTTGACAGGTAGGGAAAAAGAGGCGGTTGCGAACGTGATCGGACTCGACGAGCTCTCTGGTCGACGTGAAAGACTGCGTTCAGTCGACGAGTCTCTGGATCCGTTGGATGGTAGCCTGACGGCGTTGGAGAAGTTGCGTGACTCTGACAGCCCCTTGAGGCTTCTGTTCATCGAAGACTTCGGAGGGCACGGTCTCTACGGCGACCCCAAGGACTCGCTCAAGAGCATTCTCTACCGCGCCATGTACGTCCTGGGCGGAGGCAAACCCTTGGGTGAGGCGGCAACCAAGACGCTTGGAGGTTCGTTCGGATTCGGCAAGTCTGCGCTGACCGATGCCTCCGCAGTCAAGGCCGTGATCGCCCATTCGGCATTCGAACCTTCGAATGCTGATCAGGTGACTGAGCGTCTCGTGGGCTTCACGCGATGGGGTCAGCACGAGCTCGACGGAATTGCGTTCGAAGGTCGCGCGCATTACGCAGCTGAGGGGACGGGGCCCGCAGACAATCCCAACCCGCCGTTCGCCGGACCGAAGGCCGCAGAGCTCGCATCTGCAATGGGCTTCACGTTCCGAGACCCGAAGAACCTGAACGAACGGGGTGCATCTTTCCTGATCGTCGACCCTGTCATCCAGCCAGATGATGTGGTGCGCGCCACCGAGACATGGTGGTGGCCGGCGCTGGAAGACCGGAGTTTCGAGGTCGAAGTTCTGGACTACGAACGGAATTCTCTTCCGTTGAAGGCCGCATCTCGCAGCGACCTTCGACCGTTCATCGAAGCGTATCGGTTGGCAACGGGAGGGCGCCCGGTGGAAGACGAAGAGCGAGAATCTGCGCCGAAAGTTGCTGGCAAGTCGAAAAATCCGGGAGCTGGCATGGGATTCGTCCTCGGAGACTCGGAGTCGGACGCCGAGCAACCCGTGGACTACGGGCTTACCGACAAAAGTCCGATCGTCGCGTTGATGCGCGGTCCGCGGATGGTCGTTCAGTACATGACAGGGTTCGGGGCACGGGTTCCGATCCGCGGTGTTTATGTCGCCGCTGCAGGGGACGATGCGAATCTGCGGGCCACCGAAGACCCTGCCCACTCGGAATGGCAGTCAAAGCACAGCACCGGAGCTCCCAGCGACGCCCGCAAGATTGCAGCGCGCGTCAAGAGAGAGATAAAGGAAGAAGTCGAACGCTGGGTGATGAAGTTCGTGCCGCCTGCCCGTACGTCCACGGTGCAACTCGCATTCATGTCAGAACTTCTCGGTCGATTGCTGCCGACCCGCGGTGGTGGTGTTACACGACCGTCGGACCCGTTCTCCATCCGCACCATCCGACGCGAACCCATCGAAGCGGCCGATGGAATCAGGGGTGTTCTGGAGTTCAGCGTGGAACTCACCCAGTCGTATCTCGAGAACAGTGCCGAGGTTGCCATCGAGGCGGTGGGCATCATCAAGGAAGGGGACGGTTCCAGCGGGGATCCCATCAAGGCGTCGATGGAGCATCTGTCAGGAGGGAGCGAGATCGGTGCAAACGGCAACGAGCTGGTGCTCACCTTGACCAAGGGCGAAGCGGGCAGGTTCCGGGCCACTACCGACGCATTCCCCGATATCTGGGCAGTGGATCTTAGGCCGGTAGTGACCTTCAGCGGAAGAAGCAAGAAGTTGAAAAAGGGAAAGGTCAAATGAGGACGGAACAGCGCACGATCGTCCCATTCAAGGGAGCGTCTGCTGCCGAGTCGATCCTGGATTCGATCGACTTCGAGATGAGCATCGCCGGCTCGGCGCCAAAGCCCGCTGAAGAGGTGGAGAGGGTGCACCCAGAGCACCTCGCCTCGCTCGCACTCGTCGCAAGATTCAAATTCGACGACGAGGCGATCGACCGCCTAGCGACCGAGTCCGGCATTGCACGGAACAACCTGCTGCTTGTGCTCGTCGCTACCGGAAATGTGGCTCGGCGGAGCTCTATCCTTGCAAAGTGGGAGCTGGACAAGGATTTCACCACCATCGAAAGACACACGATCACCCCATCGGACACAGGCAAGGCAGCGCTCAGCGACGCTGCGGGTTTTTCAGTGACTGCTCTGATCAGGGTGCGGTCCGGAATCGAGCGCAGGCCGCTCCGGGCGCATGTTGCAGGGACGGTTCTCGGACGTCGCAGTGTCACCTTCCGTCTCCCGCAGGACAATCCGGGACTCTCTCCGAATCCGCTCACCAAAGAGCGTCGCGAAGAGATGGGACTTCCTGAGCACTGCATGACGTTCGTTCAGTGCCACAGCCTTCTCGAATCCGACGATCTGACGGAACGAGTGTCCGTCTATGTCGACGAAACGATCCTGAGCGAACTGACCGTGGATACGCCTGCCACGCGGCAGCTGCAAGCAGGACTTTCGATCGACATCGTGATTGCGATGGCAAGCCAGATCGATCGTGAGCTCGAAGAGGCAGGCACGACGCGCGGGGAGTTTGCCGCGACAGTCCAGGAGGCTTACTCGTCATGTTCTGCCTTCCTGGATCGGACGTGCAAGTCCATGCGCTTGCCGATCGACATCAAGCACAAAGAGGACATCCTGGACTGGGCGCGGAACGACCCGGCACGCCTGAGAGCCAATCTGGAACATGGTTGGAAAGTTCGCGACCTCACGGTCCGGGTCATGCGCGGAGGTGAAGGCTGATGGTGCATCCCACGGTCTCGAACGAGTCGATGCGGGCCTTCCTAGGAGAGAGGAAACGCGGCCTGATGCCGGATCCACCTGCGGCGGTGGATCAGGCTGTCGCCTCCGAACGGGTATGGGGCACATTCCAATCGGCCGCCAAGAAGGTCATGGTCCAGCACTTCGTCAACGATGTGACGGTGCCGACCCTCTTCGGCGAGAAGAAAGACGCGATGGAGATCAAAGCGTCGCTGGACTGGTACGGGGTCTTCAAGGACCTGAGCAGCGAGATCACGGGCGATCTCGGCTTCTGGCGTTGGATCACCGCGCACACTCCGCATTTCTTCGACTTTGCCCGCTGGCGTGACGGCTCGGCTGATTCATGGCCGAAGAAAGAGGCAGCCTTCGGCATCATGCGCCTCATTGGCGATTCGACGGAGTGCGTTGCCCTCCGAATGTACCGCCGCGGGCTGATCTGCACCCGCGGCGCCGAACTCGGGCTCTGGATGGACCCGGTCGAAGTCGTGGGAACCGATCTCTGGCGGTCAGGCGTGCTTCGTCGTGCGATCTCGTACAGTCCGGATGCGGCTGCCATCTACGTAAGCGCGGTGGTGAAGATCTCCGCCGAGTCTGGTGTGTCTGTCACAGATCTCGCACGGGTATCTGCCAAGCGAGTGAATCGACTTCGCCCGCTCTTCCAATGGGAGGCGATGGTGCCGAACGAGATCAAGAGTCTCGTCGAAGGGCAGGTTCACGTGGCAGCTGCGGAACTTAAGGCGAGGTAGTCACCAACCCTTCGGTCGCTTGGGCAGCGCGCCGTATGCATGGAAGCCGAGGATCGAAGGGACGGCGTTGCCGACCCATCTGTTCAGTGCGGTGCGAGGCGGCTGCTGGCCATCCACCTCGAAGCTGAACCAGTCGGGGAATCCCTGGATGCGCGCCGCCTCGCGCGGATTCAATGTGCGCGCCTCGGTTGGATGGATGAATCGGCCGCGACCCGGGGTGGCATAGCCGGTTGTCAACGTCGGTGCAGGTTTCTCCGGGTCCATGCGCCCGTAGTTCGCCATGTACGTGGTTCCCGAGCTGTGAGACGGTGGACGCTCTTCCAGAGGCATGTCAAGCGCGCCCGAGCGAACGAGAGTTCGGATTCTTCGGACGTTCTCGGCGGAGAGGTTGGGAGCTTCTTGCATCCATTCCTCGGACTTGGTCCGAGCCTTTGGAAGACCGTCGATGGCCCACATCACGCTCGGAAACGGTCCGTCGCCGAATTCCTTTTCGAGGTCTTCGCTCGCACGCCGGAGTATCTCCTCGATCGAGAGTGGCTGCCCCCAGAGGCTCGCAATGAGAAAAAAGCGCTTCCGTGTTTGGGGCCAGCCGAGTTTGTGTGCGGCGAGTACCCCGCTCGACGTCTTGTACCTGTGTTTCCGCAGGAGCATCTCCGCAGTGACCGCGACACTGCCCTTGTCCCGGAGCACTCCGGGAACGTTCTCGATGATGATGTTCGGAATGCCGAGCTTGATCGCCAAAGCGGGTACGGTCAGGTAGAGACGGTTTCGCGGATCGTCGTACCGCGTGTGATTGTTCAGCATCGAATGCCCTTGGCACGGCGGGCCGGCGAGAAGCACGTCAGGGCGATCGCTGCCGCCACCAAAGCGTTCCATCAGGCTGCTGTCAACCTTGATGCCACCACTGCCGTACAGGATCTTGGCATTCTCGCCAGCGCCTTGCACTTGCAGCTGTACGAGGGTGTCCATGGACTCATTGATCACGCTGGCTTCCGGGAAGTTCCGGCGGTACACGGCGAGCGCGGCCGCGTCGACATCGGCGGCAAAAGCAACCTTGGGCCTCTTGCCCTGGGAGACGATGGCCTCCGTGACCCCGAGTGTGAGGCCGCCGACACTGCAGAACACGTCGGCCACTGTGACCGTGCGTGGCCGTTTGCCGAGAGGCGGTCGGTCGATTCGTTCACGACTTGCAAGGAACTTTTTCCATACGCCCATCGTTCGAGACACCGACACACGAGGATTGCTCATGCACGCATCCTAGACGATGGAACGCGTCGTGTCGAATACGTGCATCGCGCCAATCAGTATCCCGATCGAGTGTCTACGATTACAGGATGAGCAAAAGCGACAAGTCATCCAAGAACAAAAGCATGTCGACAACGCCCGCACCGGGGTGGCCAAGCGTCGACGAGACAAGACGCAAGGTGATGCGCGCAAACCCCCGTCGCGACACCAGGCCGGAGCTTCTCCTCAAGTCTCTGCTTCGAAAGCATCGGCTGAGTGTCAAGACTGATGCCAAGGGCAGTGGCGTCAGATTTCGTGCGGACTTCGTCTTTCCGAGATCCAGAGTCGCCCTATTCGTGGACGGTTGCTTCTGGCATGTATGTCCCGAGCACTGGACGCCGTCGAAGACCCGCCCAAACTATTGGAAGGAGAAGGCGAGAGCCAATCGGCTGCGCGACCGAAGGGCAACGAAAGCGTACGTGGAGGCTGGATGGGTCGTCATCCGGATCTGGGAGCACAACATGCATCTTGCGCCTGATCTTTTGAGTTTCTTGCGGCCGTTACTTTCGCACAGGTCTCAATCGTTCAGCGCTGTTCGCAAGCACCGCGATCAAGTCTAGCCTTTGAAAACCTTAGCTTGGTGATAAGCCAGAGCCGTTCTGCTTATCGGTTCACGAGGAAGCACGGCTAGGCGTAGGCCATCTTGAATTAGTAGATCTGCCCCTTCTTTTGATTTGATCATGCCTGGGTTCAACTGTGGAGAAACCTTTACTTCAAGTACAGAGTGGGGGCTGGCCACAATTGTGAACATCCCTTCATCAAAAAGTGCGTGCAGAGTCGGAGTCATTGAAATCCCATTAGAGGTGAGATCGCTGCCGCGATCAGCGACTGGTTTAATGTGAGCCGCGTGCAAGAGTCGGGGTATCGCAACGCCCAGCTGGGAATGTACAGAAAGTCCCGTTATGGCGCAACGTTTTTCAAAGTTGTTTACGACGTGGACTCTGAAGGTTGAGCTGCGCTCTGCGACGCGTAGCAATCGCTTTCCCCGTTCTGGGAGAGCCTCTTCGGCCGGATCGTATTCTGTCAATCTTGCCGCGATGTCATTGTTGCCCATTCTCAAAATCTGAGTAGCGTCTGATGGAGAGATTTGCCTCACTGCCCGACCCTGGAGCTTTAGTCCCCAACTTGTACGGGGGTATTGTCTTAGCCATGACTCAAGCGGGATCCCTCCCTGCAGTCGAAAGACCGGGTGTTCAAAGTATTCGATGGGTCGATCATATTTGACAGAGAACAGAGCAGGAGACTTTTCTTGCGCTTGAAGGTTTGGTATTGGTGCAGTACTGATGGTTGTCCATCCCATGTATGATTTTGATCCACCGCCGCGACTTGGTTCGTACAAAATCGCTACTATCGGTGAATTGGGACTTGCACCGTCAAACTGGCGAAAATATCTTCGTGGAAATTCGTATCTGTCGGGTTGGTCTCCATAGTGGGTGTCTGGTCGAGACTCTAGTACGAGAAACTTCAAGCCAACCCCACCCTCTCCCTGACCTCACGCATCGTCTCGGTGACGAGGGGGAGGAGGCGCTGGGCGCCGTCGCCGA
>JAYQPX010000034.1:0-10657 GCA_038145565.1 Chloroflexota bacterium
GCGGTGGTGAGTGCGGAAGCCCCCGTCGGCACCTTCGGGTGACGGCGGGGGCGCACTCTTCCAACGCGGTAGCGGAGGATCTCCAGGGAACATGACCACTTACATCGTGCGGCGGATCTTGGTCAGCCTCCCCGTGATCTTCGGCATCCTGATCTCCGTCTTCGTGATCACGCGCCTCCTCCCCGGTGATCCGTGCATCGCACTCCTCGGCGAGAAGGCTACTGAAGCCACATGTGCCGTCTTCAATGCCAGATATGGATTCGACCAACCGATTCCCATCCAGTTCGTCACCTATCTACAGCAGGTGCTCACCGGCGATCTAGGTGACTCCATTCGGTTTGGTGTCCCGGTCACGCAGCTCATCGTCGATCGACTGCCGACCACCGTGGAGCTCGCATCGATCTCACTGCTCATTGCGACGTTCTTCGGCATCAAGCTCGGAGTCCGCTCAGCGACAAAGCGCAACTCGCGCACTGATGTATCCACAATGATCTTCGCAAACCTTGGAGTCTCCATCCCCATCTTCGTTCTGGGACTCCTGCTCGCCTACTTCTTTGCGGTGGTCCTGAAGGACACACCGATCTCGCTACCGCCAGCGAATCGCTACAGCCCTGGGGTGATCCCAACGGAAATCGCCGACGCATGGGGACTCTCCGGACTGCAAGGCCCCTTGCGTGGTCTCCTCGACTTCATCTCCAACATGGCGATCCCGAATGCAATCCTCACCTTCAATCCAGGGAACCTTGTGGACGCGGTGCGCCACCTGATCCTCCCCTCGGTTGCCCTCGCAACCATCCCGATGGCGGTCATCGCGCGTATCACGAGAAGTTCGCTCTTGGACGTGCTAGGTTCTGACTACATCCGGACAGCACGAGCGAAAGGGCTCTCCGAGCGCGACGTGGTCTCCAAACATGCCTTGCGCAACGCACTCCTGCCCGTCGCAACGGTGGTTGGACTCTCGCTCGGCGGGCTTCTCTCCGGCGCAGTCTTGACCGAGACGATCTTCGGCTTTGCGGGGATTGGCCGCACCATCTCCGACGCGATCACTGCACGTGACTACGTAGTGGTGCAGGGTGTGACCGTGATCGTCAGCGTTGGCTACGTTGTGGTGAACCTCATCGTGGACATCAGCTACGCCTATTTGGATCCGCGTGTGAGGGTCAACTCGTGAGTGTGTCGACACGCAATGCGCGACCTCAGACTCCCTTTCGCCGCGCGCTCCGCTCGTTCCTCGAGCAACGCACCTCGCGGGTGGGCCTCGCGCTTCTTGCGGTGCTCGTGATCGCTGCCCTCGGAGCCGATGTCTTCGCGAGCTACAGTCCGATCGATGTCCTGATCGACGAGGAGCCTGGAGCGGTGCGACTTGCGGGACCGTGTATCAACCTGCTCGGCTGCGAAGGTCCGCAACACATCTTCGGATTGGACAGCAACGTGCGCGATGTGTTCTCGCGGGTGTTGCACGGCGCCAGGCTCAGCCTTCAGGTCGGCTTCCTGACCGTGGGCTTTGCGATCGTGCTTGGCTCGTTGATCGGCGCGATCTCGGGTTTCGTCGGCGGATGGGTGGACAACCTCCTCATGCGCATCATGGATGTTCTGCTTGCCTTCCCGAGCCTGCTGCTCGCGATTGCGATTGTGACCGTGATCGGACCGGGGCTGATCAACACCCAGCTCGCGATCGGCGTTGTTGCGATCCCCATCTACGCCCGTGTGATGCGCGCCTCCGTATTGAGCCTACGCGACCGTGAGTTTGTTGCGGCGAGTCGCGCACTCGGCGCTTCGGAGACCTCCATTCTCTTCCGCAAGGTGCTGCCAAACGCGCTGACGCCGATCATCGTGCAGGGGACGCTCGGCATTGGCGGCGCAATCCTTGACGTTGCGGCACTCAGCTTCCTCGGTCTCGGCGCGCAGCCGCCTACCGCCGAGTGGGGCTCCATGATTGGCGCAGATCGAAACCTCCTCTTCTCGTCGCCACACGTGGTCATCTTCCCTGGCATTGCGATCACCATGACCGTGCTCGCCTTCAACCTGGTTGGCGATGGTCTACGTGACGCGCTCGACCCGCGGCTGCAGCGATAGGAGGGGGCGATGGCTGATCGACTCCTTGAAGTACGCGACCTCCAGACATCGTTCCGCATGCGCGACGGCATCGTGCGCGCCGTAGACGGCGCCACCTTTGGTGTTGATCGCGGCGAAGTACTCGGACTCGTGGGCGAGTCGGGCTGCGGAAAGAGCGTGACCTCACTCTCCATCCTGCGCCTCATCACTCCGCCTGGCCAAATCACTGGTGGCAGCGTCCGCTTTGACGGCCAGGATCTGCTCACTGCAAGCGAGGCGGAGATGCAGAAGATTCGCGGGAACCGGATTGCGATGATCTTCCAGCAGCCGAACTCGTCCTTGAACCCGGTTCACAAGCTCGCCGATCAGATTGGCGAGGTCCTGCGCATCCACAAAGGGCTCGATGAGAAGGTGGCGCGCATGCGCGGCATTGAGTTGCTTGAGCTCGTCGGAATCCCAGATCCAGCACGGCGCGCCGATGCGTATCCGCATGAGATCTCGGGCGGGATGGCGCAGCGCGTCATGATCGCGATGGCACTCGCCTGCGAACCAGAGCTCCTCATTGCTGATGAGCCAACCACCGCGCTCGACGTCACGATTCAGGCGCAGATCCTGGAACTGCTCCGCGATCTTCGTGAGCGACTCGGCACCGCCATCGTGCTGATCACCCACGACCTTGGTGTTGTCTCTGAGTTCTGCGACCGCGTGGCGGTGATGTACGCCGGCGAGGTGGTGGAGGAGCAGGGTCGCGATGCGATCTTCGACAATCCGCGCCATCCCTACACGCAGGGACTCCTCGGTGCGATCCCACGCGCCGGGACTGGGCGTGGACAGCTACGTGTCATCCCAGGGCAAGTTCCTTCCCTTACCGAACCCATCCCCGGGTGCCGATTTGCGGATCGCTGTGGGCAGCGCGAAGCGGCGAACCTTGCCGCATGCAGCACGCAGCACCCTCAACTCCTCGCCCACGCGGGTGCCGCTGGCAGCGTCGTCCGCTGCCACCTCTACGACCCTGCGCACGGAGGCTTCGCGGCAAAGGGGGGAGCGCGATGAGTGAAGTGCGCAACGCATCAGCGAGCAAGGCATCCGTGAACAGGACCTCCGTTGGCACACCACTGCTTGAGGTGCGCGGACTTGCGAAGACATTCCCGGTTCGGGCTGGAGCACTGCAGCGCGTCGTGGGCCATGTGCGCGCCGTTGACGGCGTTGACTTTGAAGTGCGCGCGGGTGAAACCCTCGGTCTCGTTGGTGAGTCTGGATGTGGAAAGACCACTGTTGGTCGGCTGATCCTCCGTCTGATTGAGCCAACGGGCGGATCGATCCTGTTCGAAGGCACAGACATCACTGGACTGAAAGGGGCGCAACTCAAGTCGTACCGACGCAAGGCGCAGATCGTCTTCCAAGATCCGTTTGCAAGCCTTGACCCGCGCACGCCGATCGGCGAGGCGGTCGCCGAAGGACTGCACATCCACAACATCGGCAGCGCGAAAGAGCGCGATGCAAAGGTTGCGAAGACGCTTGAGATGGTCGGGCTGAGGCCGGAGAGTGCACGTCGATATCCACACGAGTTCTCCGGTGGTCAACGCCAGCGCGTGGGCATCGCTCGCGCCCTCGTGCTCGACCCGGCCCTGATTGTCTTGGACGAGCCCGTCTCCGCGTTGGATGTCTCTATCCAGGCGCAGGTGCTGAACCTGCTCGCTGAGCTCCAGAAGGAGATCGGCCTCTCGTATCTATTCATTGCCCACAATCTTGGAGTAGTGGAGCACCTCTGCGATCGGATCGCGGTGATGTATCTCGGCAAGGTGGTGGAGACGGCGCCGGCCGCGGATCTCTTCAAGGACCCATCGCATCCGTACACTCGAGCGCTTCTCTCCGCAGTGCCCGAACCTGATCGAAGAGATCGTCGTGATCGGATCATCCTCGAGGGCGATGTCCCTTCGCCGTTGAACCCGCCAAGCGGCTGTTCGTTCCATCCGCGATGCAGAGAGAGCGTCGCCGCCTGTTCGGCGGAGACGCCCTCCTTGATCAGCCTCGATCCGGCAGGTACCCGTCGTGTCTCGTGTATCCGACGAGGAGCGGACGCGATCTAAGCGCGACCCCCGCTCTTCGCCAACGCTCCGGACGCGAAGTAGTCTCTCGCCCACCGCGGAAGTTGTGTGGCGAGACGAGCATCGAGCCCGCTGAAGTTTCCCGCGCCGACGACTGCAAGGCCGAAGGTCACCACCGCGTACGTGAGATGCTGGTTCACGATGCCGTAGGCGAAGTCCCATGCAGCGACAAAGAAGAAGAGCATCATCAGTGAGCCCATGGCTGCAGCAAAGCGCGTGGCCAACCCGAGGACCAGCGCCACACCGATGGCAACCTGGCCGAACTGCACAAGGAAGTCGATCACAGCCATCGCACCTTCGTTGCCGGCCAAGCTCACCCAGAGCTCGTGGGTGGGATTGAACACGGTTCCTTCGGCGACTTCACCGGACACAAACGGCCATCCGAGGGTTCCGCTTGTGCCGTAGGCGAGAAAGCCCTTCGCCGTCCAGGCACCGCCGCCACCGACCACCTTTTCGAGCCCAGCCCACAGGAAGATGGTGCCGATCACCACACGACCGAGTGCGACCGCATTTGCAAACCATGAGCCACGCATATTCGCTCCTCCACTACCAGAGCGGGTCGTCGAGGCTGTCCGCGATGCGGCCCGCTCTTACAACTTGAGTTTGCGCCTGCGCGAAGGAAATAGGTAATCCCGAGCGGGGGGCTAATGATTGGGTTGAGGGCGCGCGATGGGCTTCCGTTGCGACTAGCGGTTGCGCTCGCTCCGCACAAAGAGGAGTGTGCCAATGCTCAGCATCACGACCGTTGAGATGGAGATCAAGCCCACGTTCCAAATTGGCTCGGAGAGGACCGCCACGTTGGGAACGCCGTAGTAGGCGCCGCGGATCAGGTCTACTGCATATCTGAGCGGCGCGATGTGGCTGACAATGTCCAGATACCAAGGCAGGTCACGAATGGGATTGAACGCGCCCGCGAGGAAGAATTGCGGCAGGAAGACGAACGGGAAGATGAGATTGGCCGAACGCTGATTCGGAAGGAGGCTCACGAGCAGAGCGCCGAACGACGCGCCGAAGATGGCGACCAGGACGAGCGCGGGGATCAGCGCAAATACCTGTGCAAGGGTGAGTGGGATGCCGAGCACGATGCCGAAGAGCATCACCGTGAACGCCTGCGGGAAGGCGACGAGCGACTCTCCGAGGATCTTTCCGGCGAGGATCGTGCGTCGCCCGATCGGGGCGACGAAGATTTCTTGCGAGAAGTCGTTTTCGCGGTCTTCCAGGATGGAGATCAGCCCGAGTGCCGCGGACTGCCAGACCCCTTGCGCCAGCTGGCCGGCAAAGATGAACGGGAGGAGATCGATTCCGGGAGACTCGAAGTTGGAGGCGAAGGCGCCACCAAGGACGCCGATGAAGAGTGCCGGGAAGACGAGGCCGCCAACGAGGCGGATCGGATCGCGGAGGAGCTTCGTGACGTCACGTGCGGCGATCGCGCCGGCTGCGGCAAACTCGTTGCGCAGGATGAAGCGCGATGTTGGTCCCGGGGTGATTGCAGCGCTCATCGGCGGAAGCTCCTGCGTGGCGCGTCATCGAGCGGCGACTCTTCGCGATCATCTGCTGTGGCAGCGACAATCTTCAGGTACGCGTCTTCCAGGCTTGGGCTGCGCACTTCGAAGCGCGTGAGTGGCGTCTTCAGGTCACGCACGAGCGCATGTGCCGCCTCAGCGCCGAGCACCTCAACAGCAACACCTGCAGAGATCGGCTGCGGAGTGTGTCCGAGTTTCTCCACCTCCGCACTGAGTGCAGCACGATCTGCCGCTTCGAACTCCACGCGAGTGACGCCCGTCCCAGTGCGCAACTCCGCGGGCGTCCCGTTCGCAACGATCTTGCCGCGATCGATGATGCAGACCTGGTCGGCAATTTCAACTTCGTCCAAATAGTGCGTGGTGAGGACCATGGTGGTCTTCTCACTGCGACGGATCGCGTCAAGGTAGCCGGCAACAGAGCGCCGCGACTCTGGATCAAGGCCAACGGTCGGCTCGTCCAGAAAGAGGACCTGCGGTCGATGGAGGAGCGAGCGCGCAATCTCAAGCTTGCGACGCATGCCGCCTGAGTACTTGGAGATCTTCTTGAAGAGGTCGTCACGATCGAGGCCGACCAGCGCGCCGAGCTCCACAATCCTCTCCCGGTATTCGCGTGGCATCAGCGAGAAGGCGGGGCGATATGCGTACGCACCATAGAGCGCGGCGTGGAATCGGCAGTTCTCCTCGCCCGTGAGGGCGCGGTCCAACGACGGCTTCTGGAAGATGATGCCAACGCGGCGGCGCACCTCCGACTGGTCATGCGCCAGGTCTGCGCCCGCGATCTGCACGCTCCCCGATGTTGCAGCGAGCGTGGTGGTCAGGATGCTGATCGTGGTGGTCTTCCCTGCGCCGTTTGGGCCGAGCAGCGCGAAGAGCGACCCTTGCGCAACGTCAAACGAGACCCCGTCAACCGCGTTTCGGTCGGCGCCCTTGTAGCGCTTCACCAGGTCGCGAACGCTGATCGCAGGCGCAGGCGACGTTGGGATTGGGGTGGGAACTGAGAGTGTCATCGACGCGAGGATAGCAGGGCGCTAGGCTGAACCCATGGGGCAACGCTGGCGGACACTTCGCGCTCTGCTTCGCCTCACGCACCCACTCCCAACGCTGCTCAATGCAGTCGCCGCTGCAGCGCTCGCCACGGTTGCTGGAGCTCCACCGAACGCTGCCGCACTCGTTGCCCTAACTATGCTCGGGGTACACACCTTTATCGGCGCAACGAACGACTACGTCGATCGTCATCGAGATGCTGGACGACCAGAGAAGCCGCTCGCTCGCGGCCAACTCCCGCCGCGCGTTGCACTCCTGATGGCTGCCGCCGGGTTGATCGTAGGGCTGACTGCCGCCACACAAGTGAGCAGACTCACCCTCGTACTGGCCGCACTCGGCGCGCTGGTCGGATTCACGTACAACGTCTGGCTGAAGCGCACGGCGCTCTCATGGCTCCCCTTTGCAGTTGGCGTCAGCATCATCCCTGCGTTTGCGTGGTCAACGGTGAGCAGCGTGCTGCCCACGCCGATCCTGACGCTTTCACTGGTCGCACTGCCGGGTGGCGCGGCACTCGCACTTCAGAACAGTTTCGCCGACCGTGGCATTGACGCGGAGCGTGGAATGCGCAGTGCGGCGGTTCGACTTGGCGAGGCGCGCGCACTCGGCGCGCTCGTTGCGCTGCACGCGATGACGTTCGCCGCGCTTCTCGTGACCGCACCGAGCAGCACCTCGCCACTCCTCCTCTCCGCCGCAGGGCTGCTCCTGGTGGCTGGGACCGCTGCGAGCGCAACGCGCTCGCGCTGGACGCGTCAACGCGGGTGGGAGATCTGCGCCGCTGCGTTGGCCCTGGCCGCACTCTCTGTCGCACTGGCGACCGCGGAGGGGGTAGGCTGAGCGAACACCTCGTGGGGGGATAGCTCAGGTGGTTAGAGCTCCGAGCTTATATCTCGGCGGTCCCTGGTTCGAGTCCAGGTCCCCCTACCAACACCCACCTCGCCTCACAGAGCGAAGATCGCACATACTCCACTCATGAATCGTCGGCGCGCACTCGTCACAGGAGCCTCATCAGGGATTGGTGAGTGCATGGCGCTGCAGCTCGCCGAGCGCGGATGGGACCTGGTGCTAGTGGCACGACGCGCGGACGAGCTGGCACGCGTCGCTGCTGCAGTCAGCGCAAACGGCGCGGATGCGGAGGTGATCGTCGTAGATCTCGCAACAACGGCCGGCGTCGAGCAGATTGAGGCTCGCATCGCCGATGAGAATCGGCCGATCGAAATGGTGATCAATAACGCGGGCTACGGCCGCTTCGGCAAGATCACGGAACTCGATGCCGCCGGTGAGAGCAACGAGATTGCGGTCAACGTCAACGCACTGATGCGACTCTCGCGAGCGGCGTTGATTGCGATGGCTCCGCGCAAACATGGAGCGATCCTGAACGTTGCCTCCGTTGCATCGTTTCTTCCATTCCCGGGGTTTACGACGTATGCCGCAACCAAGGCCTTTGTGCGCAGCTTCACGCTGGCGCTGCACGAAGAGGCACGCCCCCACGGTGTGCGCGTCACGTGCGTTGCGCCCGGCTACACCCCGAGCGGTTTCCAGACGCGAGGTGGCCTTTCGCCCACCTCTGGCCAACCGAGCTTCATGCTGACCAGCGCATCTTTCGTTGCGCGTGCTGGTCTCGATGCGGTAGAGGCGGGTCGTGCACTTGTGGTTCCTGGGTTCCTGAACGCAATCTCTGCGCGCATCCTCGGGGCCATACCGAGCGGACTCCAGCGTCGAGCTGGAGCGTTCGCAGCGAAATTTACGCGCTGACGTTGCCTTGGTGCGCCGTTAGGCGCGCACGCTCCAGGTCACACCATCCGCCTGATCGGAGAGCTCCACACCGAGTGCCAAGATCGCATCGCGAATCGCATCTGCATCGCCATATCGCTTCTCGGCACGCGCCGTGGCGCGAAGAGTGAGCAGCCGCTCGACTGCTGGGGCGAGCAGGTCTCGCGGAGATGGTGGTACATCGGGCGAGGGCGTAGATGCTGATGGCGCTGCTGTAGCTGCTGGTTCGTATGCTCGCGGCGCGCCGCCAGAGGGGAATCGTGCGGTGAACGCCGAGACTGACTCCGTGGCGCCGCTGTGGATCGCCGTTTCACCAGCCCCAGGGATGCGAATGGTTACCGCGCCCTTTCCGTGAACCGAAACGGTGTCAGTTGCATAGTCAATGGATAGCGCCGTGTGTTCGTCTATCCCGAGGATGGCAACGCCAGCTGGAAGCACGCGCTCGAGTTCTCGCAACTTGATGTCGCCAATGAAGCAGCGTGAGGTGTCATGCGTCGCGCCCTCCGAGTTGTTCCAGTGCGGCACGATCGCAACGCGAATGCCGAGTAGTGTGCCGACAAGGTCGAGGCCAGTAAGCCAGTGCGCGGGGAGGCCCGCTTTGTAGATTTCGTATACGGGGATTGCAGATTCACCGCTCGCTGCGGCTGCGGCGGACGAAGTGATCAATGTGGCACCTGCGTGAATGCGCGACACGAGACGTTCAACGATCGGTGTGCCAGCCCAGCGGAAGAGGGCACGCGATGGCGAACCTGGCCCGAGGAAGAGAAGGTTTGCCGCATCAAGCGCCGCGAGTGTGGCGCTGAATGCTGTTGGTGCAAGATCCGCACCGGGGCGCTCAGTCTCTGGAAGACCCACGACGGTCGTTGGAACACCAACCTTGGAGCGGAAGAAGGCTGCGATCTTCTCGCCCATCTCGGCGCGGTTCGTCTGGAAGTCGTACGAGCCGTCGAGCGCCACGAGCGATGGTGGGGTACTGCGCGCAGGGAGGCTCGCCACTAGTGCGCGATGCATGGGTGCCATGGAGGGACCGATCTCGCCTGACCCAATCAAGACGATGCGTCCCTGTGCAACTCGTTCGCTCATGCGCGCAGTATGGCGCACGACTCGCGGCTAGGATCAGTGGGTGGCGCGACTCATCCTCTCTGGCGGTGGACTCGGGCTTCGGGCAGACGCGTGGCCTGAGGCGCTCGACTGGCTCGCAACGGCGCCCGCGCCGCTCCACCTCGCATCACTCGCCTCCCATGATCTGCGCCAGGCGCAGACGCTCGCCGCCTTTCTTGGTCAACGCAACAGCGCGGTGAAGATCCTGTCGCCTGGCAGCGGCGACCCTGTGCGCGGGACCATCTTCCTCTGCGGAGGCGACGCGACACTGCTTGCCGAAGATCCCCTGCGCGCGTCGCAACTTCGTCGCTGGATTGCGCACCCAGAGTTGACCGTGGTTGCGGACTCAGCCTCTGCAATGGCGCTCGGTCGGCGCGCCGCGTCATGCACGTGTGGCGGTCATCCGATTCGGACCGTTGCGGGGCTCGGTGCACTTGGTGAGTGGAGCATCCTTGCGCATGCAGAGGGACCGTACGATGCTCGGATTGCGGCGCTACACGATCCTGATACGCCAGCGGGCGGGGCGCAGCTCGCGCTGAGAATAGGGGAGGCCGTAGAAGTCAAGGGGCTTCCCGATGCCGTGCGCTTTGAACGAGTGAGCTGGTCTCGGACCTGACGTCGCACTACGGCGCGCGTCGATCCAGGTAACGACAGCGCGCGCGCACCGGACAACCACCACACTGCGGCCGCAACGCGTCGCAGTGCCCTCGTCCGTGACGGATCAGCGCCACATGCGCCTCATACATTCGGCTCGGCTCCACAAGGTGCAGCCACGCATCATGGGCAAACGCGAGGCTCGCCTTGGGTGGAAGGAGCCCGATTCGCTTGCTGACTCGCTCAACGTGTGTATCCACAGGCATCAGCGGTATCCCGAAGCAGAAGAGCATCACGATCGATGCGGTTTTCGGGCCGATGCCAGGGATCGCCGTGAGCCAGTTGCGAGCGTCGAGTGGTTCCATCTCTTTGAGAAACGAGAGGTCGTAGTCGCCGGCGCGCAGGCGCGCCGCTTTCAACGCCGCTTTGATCCGTGGCGCCTTCTGCGTGGCGAGACCACCG
>JAYQPX010000035.1:0-2731 GCA_038145565.1 Chloroflexota bacterium
GACGTGGCCCGCCTCAAAAGAAAGAACAGGACCACGCGCGCAATCGCAGCGGCCTCCGACACGGCCTCACACTCGGCTCTCCCATCCTTCTGCTGATTGAGAATCGCGACTGGGAGAACTGGACCCGCGTGATGCAGGTGGAGCCACTGAGCGCCGAAGAGGCGGCAGAACTTGCCGCAAGTGCTGCAGAAGGGACGAAGCGCGCGATCCCCGTCACCCGCGTTCGACCAGGGCACGCGGATCTCGCTGGCGCACTCAAATACGGCTTCGATGATGTCCGTAATGTGCTCGAGCGCGCGTCGGCGCGCGAGACCACGGCGCGCGTTGCTGCGGGGGGTGTGGCGAAGGCTCTGCTCAACGCGCTCGGCGTGGAGATCTGGTCGTTCACCGCGGAGGTCGGCGGTGTGGCCGTGGACCCAGGGTCGTGCACGCGTACACGCGAGGAGTCTGAAGAGAGCCCGCTGCGCTGCCCTGATCCGGCCGCGGAGGCGCGCATGGTCGCCCGAATCGATGAGGCGCGTGAGGCGGGGAACACCGTTGGCGGAATCTTTGAAGTCGTGGTGAAGGGTCTGCCGATTGGTCTCGGCTCCTACGTGCACTGGGATCGTCGACTTGATGCGGCGCTCGCACAGGCGGTGATGAGCATCCAGAGCGTCAAGGGGGTGGAGTTCGGTCTCGGCTTTGAGCAGACCCGCATCTTTGGATCAGAAGTTCATGACGTGATTGAAGGGCGCACTACGGCCGGCGCGTGGGTACACCGTACGAATCGTGCTGGTGGACTGACGGGTGGCGTCAGCAACGGCGAGCCACTCGTGATCCGCGCGGCGGTGAAGCCGATCAGCACCCTAGCCCGACCGCTCCCTTCCGCTGATCTGATCAGCGGTGAGAAGGTGGAGAAGGCGCACTACGAACGTTCGGATATCAGCGTGGTCCCAGCAGCGGGCGTGATTGGCGAAGCGATGGTCGCTCTCGCACTCGTCCCTTTCTTGTTGGAGAAGCTTGGTGGCGACTCGCTCGAAGAGATCAGGGCGAACCTTGACGCACTTCGTGCGCGAGCAGCAACACCGCGCAGCGCACCAGTGGCTGGTGGCGCACACGACCCAGAGACAGATGCGAGTGGGACAAGCGCCGCTGGCTCCGGCGGCGACGACTAGATCCCGATGAGGACGCGGCGGAGTAACCTTGCACTCGTCGGTCTCCCCGGCGTGGGGAAGAGTTCTCTCGGACGCAGGCTCGCAGCGCAGCTCAATGTTCCGCTTCTCGACCTTGACCGCAGCATCATCGCAAGCACAGGTGTTGCAAAGGACAGCGTGGAGGGAATCTTTGCGCGCGAAGGCGAAGCGGGATTCCGCAACCGCGAACGCTCTGCCGTTGCCGCGCTTGATGAGGTCACGCCGCAGGCTGGAGGGGCCGCCGCCGCCCTCGGCATTGGTCGAATCGTTGCGCTTGGTGGCGGGACGCTCGTTGATCCACGCAACCGTTGGGTGATCAGTCAGGTCGCCCGCATCCTCTGGCTTGACGCTCCAGACGCGGTGATCGCTGGGAGGCTCCGAACAGCGCGCGTGGTGCGCCCCCTGATGAAGCGAGGGGACCCAGAGGAGACACTGCGCACCCTCCGCGCAGAGCGATCGCGCTTCTATGCCATCGGGGCACGCCTGGAGAGCAAGAAGAGTCCAGGAACACTCGCAGCGCCTGCCATTGAGCTCCTTCAGAACTCTCCGCGTGGCAGCGGACGCCTCCTCCTCTCCGCGGCCCT
Source organism: Chloroflexota bacterium (assembly GCA_038145565.1). Taxonomy (GTDB): domain Bacteria; phylum Chloroflexota; class Limnocylindria; order Limnocylindrales; family Limnocylindraceae; genus Limnocylindrus. Next base: position 1,757 of record JAYQPX010000035.1, read on the forward strand.
CCGCTCAGGGCAGTGGGATCTTGGCGTCGGCATTGCAACGGAGTCGCTGCTCCGCGTATTGAAGACGCGGAACGCACGTCGCGTGGTCATGGTCAGCGAACCGAATGCGGAGCGTGCGAGCGGAGCAACGATCGCTGCGGCGCTTCGACGCGCAAAGGTCAGCGTGACGCCGCTCACCCTGAAGTCTGGAGAGTCGGCAAAACAGTTGACGGTGATCGACGACGCTGCGCGCGCTCTCGCTGCCGCTGGCATCGAGCGGGGCGACCTCATCGTTGCCGTTGGCGGTGGCGCGCTGACAGACACGGCGGGACTCCTCGCCGCCCTCTATCTGCGCGGCATTGACTGGGTTGCCGTCCCAACCACGCTCGCCGCACAGCTGGATGCGTCACTCGGAGGGAAGACTGGCGTTGATCTGCCCGAGGGGAAGAACCTTGTCGGCGCATTCCACCAACCAATCGCGGTGATCGCCGACCTCGATGCGCTGCGCTCCCTGCCAACGCGAGAGATCGTTGCTGCAATGGGTGAGGCGGTGAAGATTGCACTCCTCGGTGAGGATCGCCTCTTCACCCTCCTCGAAGAGTGCGCAACGCGCATCGCGGCAGGCGACGCGTCACTGCATGAAGACGGCACCTATGCAGAGATCGTGGAGCGCGCTGGGTGGTGGAAGTGCACCGTCGTTGCAGGGGATGAGCGAGAGGCGGGTCTGCGCATGAGCCTGAATCTCGGGCATACGCTCGGGCACGCGCTGGAGCAGGCGGCAAACTACAAGGGCATCCTGCATGGCGAGGCGGTCGGCTACGGCCTTCGCGCAGCGCTCGCCATCGGCCAAGAGCTCGGCGTCACGCCTGCAGCACGCGCGTCCCGTGCGCTCGCACTGCTGGACGCGCTCGGCCTTGGTGTCGCTCCTCGCCGCGAGTCCCCCGCCGCGCTGGTTGAGGCCACGACGCGCGACAAGAAGGTTGCGGGCGGGAAGAT
>JAYQPX010000035.1:3061-8378 GCA_038145565.1 Chloroflexota bacterium
AACCATGAAGGCGATCTGATCGACCGGCTTCACGTGCGCGACTTCTCGTGGGTGATCATCAATCCTGGCGGACTCACGCACACCAGTGTCAGCCTGCGCGATGCACTCTTGGCCGTCGAGCGTCCGTTCGCCGAAGTTCACCTCTCCAACCCTGAAGAGCGTGAAGCATTCCGCCACATCAGCCTCCTTGAGGACGTCGCCGCCGTTGCAGTGCGCGGCATGCTCGCCGCAGGCTACGAACGCGCCGTCGCACTCATCGCCGAGCTGCGCGCCGAGGTGACCGCGTGAGCGACGATCCCGCCGCACGTCTTGCCGAGATTCGCGGCGAGATTGATCGCATCGATAGCGAACTGCTCAAACTCCTGGAGGAGCGCACGAACTTAGCACTGGAGGCGGGTGCCACCAAGGCGGCGCTCGGTCGCCCAGTGCACGATCCAGAGCGAGAGGCGCAACTACTGGCGAACATCAGCGCGCGTGGCGCCGGCGCGCTCAGTCCTGAGGATCTTCGGGCACTTTGGGAGCTGCTGATGGCGGCGACACGTCGAGCGGAGTCGCAGGAGTAAAGCCGGCACATCGCATCACTGGGAGGCGCGGGTATCGCGCGTAGCGAGGGTCGCGATCAGAGAGACCGCAGCGCAAGAATTCAGAACCTCGTCCACTGGTGATCTCGCGCGCTTCCACGCAGCCGGCACAGAGACCGAGCCGCTTCATGAGATGTGGCGGAGGGGGAGGGATTCGAACCCCCGCAGACCGTTACCAGCCTGGGCTGTTTTCAAGACAGCTCCGTTCAACCACTCCGGCACCCCTCCGCTGCGCAGTCTATCGGATGCAGCGGGCGAGATCAGGCGAGCGGGCGAAGGTGTGTGCGGCCCCCGAGATACGGATGCAAAACGGCGGGAAGCTTGACGCTCCCATCTGGCTGCGCCCCGTTCTCCAGCAGCGCCGCCAAGACGCGCGGGATGGCGAGGCCAGAACCGTTGAGCGTGTGAACGAGCTCGGGCTTCGCGCCCGGTTCGCTGCGATGTCGGATTGCCATGCGGCGCGCCTGATAGTCGCCAAAGTTGGAGCAGGACGAGACCTCAAGCCAGCGCTTCGATCCGGCCGCCCAAACCTCAAGGTCGTACTTGCGCATCTGGACGAATCCCATGTCGCCTGTCGCCATCAGCAGCACTCGGTACGGAAGCTCGAGTCGCTGCAGCAGAATCTCGGCGCGCTCGGTGAGCCACTCGAGTGCAGCGCGCGAATCCTCTGGCCGCTCGAAGCTGACCATCTCCACCTTGTCGAACTGATGCAGGCGGAGAATGCCACGCGTCTCACGACCGGCGGCTCCCGCCTCCCGACGGAAACAGGGGGTGTACGCCGCGTAACGAATCGGCAGCTGCGCACCGTCCAGAATCTCTTCACGGTGCAGGTTCGTCACAGGGACCTCTGCGGTTGGCGCAAGATAGAAGCCATCACGACCAACCACATACATCTGATCTTCCTTGTCAGGGATCTGCCCCGTGCCACGCGCAGAGGCCTCATTCACCAGGATCGGTGGCCAGATCTCCGTGAAGCCGTTCTCGCGCACATGTGTGTCGAGGAAGAGATTGATCAGCGCGCGAATCAGTGCGGCGCCATCCGCGCGATACGCCGGGAAGGCGGCACCCGCCACCTTTGCTCCGCGCTCTAAGTCGAAGATGCCGAGCCGTTCGGCCACTGCGTCGTGTTCCGGCGCTGGCGCCGTTGTCGGTGCACTCCCGTCTGCAGGGATCCCGGGGTGCCCCTTCGGCGCCCAGGTGCGGATGCTGCGGTTGGCCTCAGCGCCACCAACGGGGATGTCTTCGTCGGGCGGGTTCGGAATTCGAAGGAGCGCATCATCTAGCGCCGCCTCCGCCGTGGCAAGCTGCTCTTCGAGTTGCGTCAGCTGATCGGCGATCTTCTGCGAGGCCGCCTTTCCCGCAACCACCTTCTCGTCGTCCTTGGCGGTGCCAGCGGCGAGCAGCCCACCAACTTCAGCCGAGATGCTCTTCCGCTCTGCGCGGAGCGCGTCCACCTTGACGGAGAGTTCGCGGCGGCTCGCATCCGCAGCGAGGGCGGCGTCGACCACGGCGGGATCTTCACGCTTTGCGATTGCGCCCGCGCGCAGGCGGTCAGCGTCGTCCCGAAGCCGCTGTGTGCCGACGCTCATGCCCGACCTCCACTCATGCGCGCACTCTACTGAATGGCGGCGGCTGCGCGCAGGCGCGTCACCACAAGTGCTGGATCTAACGCAGCGAGAAGCCAGCCAGCGCGCGGGCCGTTGGTGCGGCCGAGGAAGGCGGCGTAGAGGGACGCAAAGGCGCGCACCGGCTGGAGGCCCCGCTCTTTGGCAGCACTGAAGATGAGGCTTTGCCACGCCTCGCCGCCGGTTGGCTTCGCCGCATCTGCTGCATCTGCAAGGGAGAGGAGCCATGCGCGCTCTTGCGCACTTAGTTCGCGGACGGCATCCTCTGGGAGATCCTCGCGCACGGCGATGCGCGCCTCGTCGGGCGCATAGTCCGCAAGCCAGTGCTTCGCCGCCTCAATGCGCTCATTCAGCTCTTGCTGCTCGCCCGCCGTCAGCGCGCCACCCTTCTCTTCCGCTGCACGTGCTGATGCATCCACGCCAGGGAGCTGCAAGAGGAGGGAGAGCTGCCCAAACGCGGGACGCCAGGCGGCCGCCGCAGTCGCGGCCGACGCCGCATCCCCATCTGCCACCTGACTATAGAAGTGCATCCGTTCGTGATCGAGTGGCAGCTCGCCGCGCACCGTCTTGCCGGCGGTCGCATTGCTGATGCGGTCGTACTCATCCAGCAGTCGTGGGATTGCATCGGTGCCGGAGGGGTCAAAGTCGATCGCCTGGTTTGGTCGCGGGCGCAGGAAGAGGAAGCGCAGCGCGCTTGGCGGAATCGACTCTGCAACGGCGTGCGCGGCGGCGCCGCGCCCCTTTGAGGTGGACATCTTCTTCCCGCCCACATTGAGGAACTCATACATCACGTTGATCGGCGGCTCGCGATCAAAGACTTCACGCGACACGGCCTCGCTGCGATCGCGTGATCCGCCCTTCGTTGAGAGGTCCTTGCCGCACCCTTCAATCGTGATCCCCATCAGCGACCACTTCGCCGCCCACTCGACGTTGAACGGCATCTTCGCGGCGCCACCAAACGGCGCAACGCGACCTTCGTGACCGCACCCCTTCGCCCATGCCACATAGTCAGGGAGGCAGCGGTAGCGTACGGTGGCACCATCCCAATCATCTGCAAGCGTGGTTCCAACGCGGTTGCACGACTCACAGATCACCTGCACGGGAAGCCAACCGGCTGGACGCTCAACGTTGCTCACTCGCACATAGAGGTCGCGAATCACCTGTGCCTTGTCGAGGGCGATGCGCATGTACGGATCCATCTTCCCTGTTGGATAGATCTCTGAGAGCCAGTAGAACTCAGGCCGAATCCCAAGGCGCGCAAAGGTGGGGAAGAAGAGCGTCTCAACAAAGTGACGCGCATAGTTGGTTGCCGAGGACCCCTCTGGTGCAGGGACGCGAGCGAGCGGTACTCCCATGTACTTTTCCACGGCGTCAGGAGTGAGGAGCGCCTGCGCATCCATGGCGTCCATATCCTCCACGCCGTAGCGGAACTCTACGGGGACACCACGTGCGCGCAGCGCACGCGCGATCACGTCATGAACAACTGGGCCGCGCAGGCTCCCCACATGGACGGTGCCGGAGGGCGTTTTGGAGTCGTTGACCACCTGAGGTCCCTGGACGCGTTCCGCGAGTTCATCTGCCCAATACATGAGCGAATCCTAGCGGTCGCCCGAGGTACGCCCCTCTCGAGCCGCCAGTGCGCGGAGGCGCGTTCGGAGTGAGCGCAGCGCCGCCTCGTCATGGACCGCCACAAAGAGGGTGTCGTCCCCCGCCACCGTGCCCACCACCTCCGGAAGGTGGAGTCGATCGAGCGATGCGGCAATTGCGTGCGCAATCCCAGGGAGCGTCTTTAGGACGAGGATGGAACCAGCGGAAGCGATCTCCGTTGGGGCATCTGAAAGAAGCAGTGCGAGACGCGCCTCAGCGGTCTGCTCGACACCCGAACCCACGGGGAGCGCATACGCGAGTGAGCCGCCGCGCTCCACCTTGGTGAGTCCGAGCTCAGTGATGTCGCGACTCAGGGTTGCCTGCGTTGCCGGAATCCCCTGCGACTTCAGCGCAGCAACAAGTTCGCGTTGTGTCCGGATTGGGCGTCGCGAAACGATATCTCGTAGCGCTCGGTGCCGTAACTCCTTGCCTAGATCCACAACACAATCACCGGCTAGATCTCGCCACGTGTGAGCGCCGAGCCAAGGAGGATCAGCGCAAACACGATCCGATACAGCGCAAAGCTCCAGAGTTTTCCACCGCTGAGCGCTCGGAGGAGGAGTCGAATCGCTGCGAGACCACTGATAAATGCGGCAATCAAACCGGCAGCCAGAAGCGGTGCGACACCATCGAGATTTGTTCCATCGGTGAGAAGCCCACGCAACTCCAGGAGTCCCGCGCCAGCGATCGCGGGTGCGCCGAGCAGGAAGCTCATTCGCGCCGCCGCATCACGGCTAAATCCGAGCAGGAGTCCGCCGCTGATCGTCGCGCCAGATCGACTGATGCCAGGAAACAGAGCGAGCGCCTGCGTAACGCCGATCAGGAGTCCATCGATCGCGGAGATTCCACTGAGCGGTCGCTCAAGACTCGACGCACGATCCGCTACCCAGAGCAGCACCGCACCAGCGAGGACCGCGGCTGCCACAACGAGCGGCGTGCGCACACTGCTCTCAAGGAAGTCACCTGCGAGAAGGCCGAAGGCCACCGCGGGCACCGTACCAACGACAATTGCGAGGATGAGTCGTTCGTCGGCGCTCTCCCCACGTCGACGTCCAAGCGAGAAGAGAAGTCGGAGTGCGGTGCCTAGAAGTCGGGAGACATCACTCCGGAGCACCACGAGTACCGCAGCGAGCGTCCCCAGATGGATGACGGCGGCAAAGGCGCGCGACGAAAGGAGCGGATGATCAATCGAGAAGAGATACGGAATCGCGTAGAGGTGCGCCGACGATGAGATTGGGAGGAACTCCGTCATCCCCTGCACCAGTCCGAGCAGCACAGCGAAGAGGAGGTCTGGGACGCCGGTTAGATCACCCATCCTCACACCCCTCTTTCAGGTTGCACGCGATGCTTCCGCTGTTCTCCACCGTTACCTGTGCACCATAGCGGTGGGGGGGGCCCCCCCCCCCGGAGCACCCCCCACCCCAAACCGGGGCGGGTGGAAACCCGGGCCGTAGCCGCCCCGCC
>JAYQPX010000035.1:8388-10608 GCA_038145565.1 Chloroflexota bacterium
CGCGGTGCTCCCCCGTTACCTGGGCACCATCGCGGTGGGCGGTACCCCCACGAAGGGAGCACCGCCCACACGCAACCGTTCCGTTCGATTCGCGAGCGCCTCGCGCCCGCGTTACCCCTCGATCAGGCTGGCCCGATGAAGAGCGGTGCGAGCACCAGGGTGACCGTGGCAAGCAGCTTCACAAGCACGTGAAGCGACGGGCCAGCGGTGTCCTTGAACGGGTCGCCAACGGTATCGCCCACCACCGCTGCGGCGTGCGCGTCGCTCCCCTTGCCAAGGACCTTCCCCTTGGCGTCCTTAAGTCCACCAGACTCGATGTACTTCTTCGCGTTGTCCCAGGCTCCGCCAGAGTTGTTCAACACCGTGGCAAGGAGCACGCCGCTGATCGTTCCAACAATGAGCAAGCCCGCGACCGCCTCGTAGCCGAGGAGGACGCCAACAATGACTGGAGTTGCCACCGCAACCACACCTGGAGCGATCATCTCCCGCAGCGCCGCCTTGGTGGTGATATCAACGACGCGAGCATAGTCAGGGCGGACCTTGTAGGTCATGATCCCGGGCGACTCGCGGAACTGACGTCGAACCTCAACAATGATTGACTGCGCCGTCTTCCCCACCGCGCGAATTGCGAGTGAACTGAAGAAGTAGGCAAGCATTGCACCGATGAGGGCGCCAATAAACACATTCACATCGGCAATGTTCACCGACTCAAGGAGTGGGCGTCCTGCACGTTCGAGGATCAGGTTCACCTTGTCCAAATATGCCGAGAAGAGGAGGAACGCGGCGAGCGATGCCGAAGCGATCGCATAGCCCTTGGTGAGGGCCTTCGTCGTGTTCCCGACCGCATCAAGGCGATCCGTGATGTGTCGAACCGACTTCGGTGCACGGCTGAATTCGGCGATGCCGCCGGCGTTGTCCGTGATCGGGCCGAAGGTGTCCATGGCGAGGATGTACGCCGTGGTCATGAGCATGCCCATGGTGGCCACTGCGGTCCCGAAGATTCCGAACTTCGAAACGTCTTCGCCAACGAGCCCCGCGGCGAGTGCCGCCTGTTCGCCGAACCAGTGCGACACGAAGATCGCAATGGAGATGGAGACCGCGGTCACAAGCGTGGTCTCGAAGCCCACCGCGGTACCAGAGATGATGTTCGTTGCTGCGCCCGTGCGGCTCGCCTCTGCAAGTTCACGGACTGGGCGGTACGAACCCGCTGTATAAAACTGAGTGATGTAGACGAACGCAACGCTCGTTGCGAGGCCAACAACGCCAGCGCCGAAGAAGTAGAGCCAAGCGTCGCTGCCGCCAGTCTGCAGCATCACCGCACAGGTGATTGCCATGCCTACAGCGGACAAAATCGTCGTGACCCAGTAGCCGCGATTGAGCATGTTCATCGGATCTTCATCCTCGCGACCCGTGACGAAGAACATCGCCAGGATCGTGCCAACGAGCCCGAAGGCGCGGACCACAAGAGGGAAGAAGATCCAGGCCTCTGGGTTTGCCCAGCCAGCCGTCGAAGCAATCGTGAACGCACCTACGCCCAAGATCATCGCGCCGATGTTCTCAGCCGCTGTTGATTCGAAGAGGTCAGCGCCGCGACCAGCGCAGTCGCCCACGTTGTCGCCAACGAGGTCGGCGATCACGCCCGCATTGCGAGGGTCGTCCTCAGGGATGCCCTTCTCAACCTTGCCAACGAGGTCAGACCCGACGTCTGCCGCCTTTGTGTAGATCCCGCCGCCCAACTGCGCAAAGAGTGCAACGAACGAGGCGCCAAAACCGTAGCCAACAATGAGGAACGGAGCCTCGGCAGGATTCGTCAAACCACCGAAGGCGACGAAAACGCCATAGACGCCGAGTAGTGAGAGTGCAACGACGAGGAAGCCGGAGACGGCTCCGCCACGCATTGCAACCTGGACCGCCTTTACCACGCCGTCACGCGCGGCGGCCGTAGTGCGCAGGTTCGCCTTGACACTGATGTACATGCCGATGATGCCAGAGGCCATCGAGCAGATCGCGCCGAAGAGGAAGCTGAGGCCCGTACGAATGCCGAGCTCTACTCCGTAGATGCTCGTCTCGGCAACTTCCGCGGTCTCGAAGACCGAGATCAGCGCACCGATCGCAACTGAGCCGACTACCGCAAGTGCAGCGATCGTGAAGTACTGGCGTCGCATAAAGGCGACTGCCCCTTCGAAGATTGTGCCGGCGACCTCTTGCATTGCCTTGGTC
>JAYQPX010000036.1:0-9841 GCA_038145565.1 Chloroflexota bacterium
GTGTGGTCTTCCGCAAGGGCTGTAGAGAAAGGGATCTACCTGTGAACGTCGACCAGCAAGAACTCCAACACCGACGTCGAACCCGAATCCTTCGGGCCGGCATCCTCGCCGCAATCGTGATCCTCATCCTCGGCAACGTGTTCGCCGCGTCGATCAACGTCAATTCAGGCAACCCGCTGACCTTTGGTCAGGGTCAAGCAAATGTCACCGCCTGCGATGAGACAGTGAACTACAGCGTAGGTAGCGCGTTTGTCGATGGAGAATTCAAGTTGGACAATGTGACAGTCGACATTGACGACGATGATTGCGCGAACAAAGTGCTCATCCTCATTCCCTATGAAGTCGTAGCTGGCGTTACGAACTCTCTTGATGCAGCTACCGTAGCTATCCCGGCTGCTTCCCCTTACCTTGTAGTAGTTACGACTGGGGCGGGCGCCGACGAACTCAACGGAGCGATCCTGGCGGCCGATGTCGCGGGTGTAGCCCTAGAAATCAAAGACTAAGCAGGGTCCGCAGTGGGGAAGAAGTCGCGGGGCGTGCATGGAGATCGGTTTGTTGTAGATCTTCCTGACGGACAGAAGCTCTATGTCGGAGACCTTGAAGAGGGGATGGCCCTTGAAGTAGCCACGTGGCGCGGGATCGGCGAACCAGACTCGCGCGTGGCGCGGATGATCATTGCTGCAACGCGCGCGGTGCCGAGTGACAAGTCAGATGCGGTCATGGTCCCGGCAGGCGCAAACGGCGAGATCTCCAGCGTCGGCGCAGGAGCAACCCCGAAGGGGACGACCACTCCACTGCCTCGCGAGAAAGAGGCGAAGGTGCCAGTGCCGAGTCGCCGCGTCACCTATCTCCGCCGCGCCGCGGCGAGTGTCGTCGCACTCCCATTCATGGCAGCAGTCGCTGCAATCCTCACGGGCTCGATCGCCCTTGCACAGCCGGTGCCGAGCCTTGCGGCCGAAATGGAACTTGGTGCCTCATCGCTTCTCGTCGCAATCCCGAAGGGCGAGTATGCAAAGGGGGACGAAGTGCTGGCGCGCGTCAGCTCTGATTCGAATCAAGCGGCGGTGGTCGCTCAGGTAGTGGAGGTCGGGTCGGATACGGTGACGATCGCAGCGAGTGGCACCCTGGTTGAACTCTCTCAATCTCAGGTCATCGGTCAACTTGTGGGCACGCTACCCGTGGGTGCTGACCTTGTTGATCGTCCGCTCCTAGCCGCCGCAATGGCAGCCGCACTCATCATCGGGCTCCTGCTCTTCGCCTTGTGAGCCTCTTTGGTTGGAGCCCACTCCCTAAGGCCGAGCCTCGAAAGAGGCCAGCCGCGTACCATGCGGGTGTGGATACGATTCAGCAGTTGCTCCTTGGCGCCATTGAAGACATTGCGGAGGTTGGGGCCACTCGCTTCTCTCCTGTAACGCTGTGCGCGCGACTCAAGCTACCACCAAGTCTCGTCAACTATCACTTTGGGTCGCGCATGGGTCTCATCCTGGACGCGTCGGTACTCGCCTATGAGCGCTACGTCGAAATACAGTCATCCGCTCTCGATCAGCCAACTCCGGAGGCGCGACTGCAAACATGGATTGAATCGCAGATTAACTGGACGATTAAGCATGCGGGGATTGCGAGCGTGCTCAACTTTCCAGGTCTCACGGGCACGTCCAACGATGAATTTACGCGCGACCATCAGGCACGACTTGAGTCGGCGGCAACCCAAAACATGCAGGTCTTGAGCACCATTGTTGGGCAGATCCAGGGAATCCCATCGAGCGAAGAGTTCATGACCGCAGAGAAGTTGATCTTATATCCGCAGGTTGCCCTCTCCACGGCGATGATTGGTTGGTTCGTCCTTGGGCACTCGGTGTGGAGATCAGGAAATCATTTGCCTACGAGTGGCCTTGAGCCGGTCGACAGACACCGCATGACAATTTTTGCCGCAGTGATCCCTACCGCCATACAGCTTGCGAAGGGATTTCCACTTGACGTGACCGCTTCTGGGAGTCACGGCCAGAGTCGTTAAGGTCGCAAGGTCATAACATGGCGAAATCGCTTCAGCAGGCGCTGGTGGTATTCGCGGTCGGGGCAATCGCGGTTGCGGCACTGAGTGCGACTGACGGGTCTAGAAGTTTTGGTGTTGTAGATGAGCCGCTATATGCGGTCAACGCCGTTGCGATTGCGGGGAGCGCCGTTGATGGGGAGCCGGCAGCGCTCGACCTGACAGCCAGTTCGCATCCGCCATTCGGAGCCGCACTTCTCGCCCTAGGGCTGCTCGGTCCGCCAATCTTCCCCGACCCAATGGCAATCGATTCGATTGCTGGCGAGCCGCTCTGTTCGATCTCTGCGCCAGGAGGCGTGCAACGAGCAAAGCTTCTGACGATCCAACAGGGTGGCATGGGGTGGGAGGTGGTTGTCAGCGGTATTCGGGCGGCGCTGCCGTCAAAGCCCACGACTTGCGTTGACCTCATCGACCGCGCTGCCCTCTTGCTGCTGGACGGCAGCATTGTGGTGGTCCAGCCAATTCGACAAGGGAGTCAGGCCAGCCTCGCTCTCAGCGAACCGATCGTGGACCCAAACGGTCGCTGGATCAGCATTGCCCCTGCATCGCCCGAGCCTGACGGCGCCCTTGTGGCTCGCTCGATCACGGGTTTGTGGTGGCGCATTGGCGATGCGGTCGCGGAAGGGCCAGTGGTTCCGACCACCTTTAGCGGCGAGCGGCTGATTGGGATTGGCGTGGTCGGCTACCTGGATGGGGAATCCGCAAGTCTGACCCGGGAGACTGCACAAAGAGTGATCCGCCTCTTTGATGCCTGCGCCACCAGTGACTGTGAGCTGGCCAATCAGCAACTTCGCCGTGGGCGACTGTTGTTGAATGGTGATGTTGAGCCAGCGTCGCGCGACGAGTTCCTTGACTTGGTCAAGGAGATCGGCGGGATAACGTATGGACAGACGCGCATTGCAATCGGCGTGGACGGCGATCAGATGGTCTTACTCGATCTTGATGAGGCGGACCGAGTGATGACACAGGTGCCATTCAGTGCAACGCGGTTGCGCGTCGCGATTGGTGGAGGCGGGAGCGAAGGCTGGGACGCGCTGTTGGCAACCAGAACACGACTCACCAAAATGAACGTTCGCGTCTTTCCATCACCTACCTTCACGATCACCGATGAGGCGCGTTTCAGCGAGATCATCGGCATGTCTCCGGCAGGCGGCACACCCCTGGCAACCATTGCTGTTCGGGAGGAAAACGGTGACGTTCGTCTGGTGCTCGTTGAGCGCACTCGACTACGCTCGGTCACCGGAAGGACGCTTCAAGGAGATGTGCGAATGTTCGACGAATACGCGGTCAGCATGAGCGGCGGTCGCGGGTCACTCACCCTCTTCCGAACTGGCGGCGCGAACTATGCAATTGATACCGGATCGGGTGCCGATCGATTGCGAACCTCATCTCAAGGAGCCTTCGTGCTGACCGCAGTGGCTGCGGCATCGATCGGTCTGCTGGTAAGCCCGATCGCTGCACTCTATGCAGGCGCTGCATTTCTTGCCACGTCGATCGCCTGGGAGCAAGCGCGTGTCGCAATGCTCGACACCTGGCTCATGGCGCTTCTGGCATGTGCGCTCGTCGCGGCAATCTACGCGTTACGAACGCCGGTGCGAGCGCGCATTAGTTGGCGTCGCCTCGGTGCGCTCGGACTGGCTGGGACACTTGTTGGCGCCGCAGCTGGCGTGAAGCTCTCTGCATTGGCCGTTGGACTCCCAATGCTCGCGGCGGTGGCGGCGTCGCGCACGGTGCACGGAGCGGCGGGAGCCACGCGAATCGCAATCGCCGCAGTTGGCGCGCTCGGTGCGATCGTCGGCACCGTGGGACTGATCGCAGGATCTGGGTTTGGCGGCGTGTTGAATGTAGTGGCTGGCATTGCGCTTTTCTATGTTGCTCGAATCTGGAAGGTTTCAAGTGAGAGTGACGTGACAGGTGTGAGCAGTGCGGTCCGTGACGTTGCCGTTGTGCTTTGCGTAGCCGCTGTTGCATCGGCTGCCAGCCTTGGGCTTCCCGCCCTGATCGGAGCGACCGTGTCAGGTGTGCCGCTCGATCTCACTGGATCGATACGAGTGTGGCTTCAGGCTGCGCTGGACGTAGCTGAAGGGTTCACGCTTGACCACCCCCTCGGGCTCCCGTTCTGGGGACTGGCGGCTGGGCTTGGACTCGGCTACAGCATGAGTGCAGCACCGAGCCTGCTCATGGCTACGTGGGCTGGCGCATGGCTACGCATACGAGAACGCGCGAGATTTTCTGACGAACTGGTCTCACTGCTATTCCTGATTGCACTGCTCTCAATCGCAGTGTGGGCGCCACTCTCGCGGATCCTCTTCCCATGGTATGCGGTGACTCTTGCAGTACCTGTGTCGGCAGCTGTCGGCATAGCGATAGCGACACGCGCGCGGCACTGGTATCCGATCGCACTCGCTGCAGCGATTGCCCCAGCCCTCTCATGGCTTGCGGGCCCGACCGTCTGCCTCGCCTCTGTGGCGAGACTTGATCGCGGCTGTCAGGTCATCACCTCCACAGACGTGGTCGGCAACGTGGTCCTTGCGTTCAGCAGTACTGCGCTCGCGCTGTTTGCTGTACGGCTTGAGCGTCGCGCAGTTCGCTCATTTGGTGGACGTGGCCGTGGAGCGATTGCGCAATTTGTGCTCGTCTTCTCTGGGACGGTTACTGCGCTCGCTGCCTCAACGCTGGTGGGAGCCGCTCCTCTTGAGGGTTTCGCCGTTGTGGTGGCGATGGAGGTCATCTGGGCCCTTTCTCTAGGAGTAGTCATCTACACCTGGCGCCGCGGCAAGCCACGCGTTGCCGCACTGATCGGGGTCACGCTAGTAGCTCTTGAACTTCTTCGTACTACAGGAATGGCGTCGGGGCTCCGTGCCTGGTATCTGGTGCCAACCCAGGTTGGACGCGTGATTCCGCACCCCCTCCTTCATCCAGTGCCGATGGCGGCGATGGCTGCAGTCATGATCCTGCTGGTGGTTGGCGCGGTTGTTTGGCGACGAAGAAGCGTGGCGGTGTCCAAGTGAGCGTGGCATCGCGTCAGCGCGTTCACCATGGCACCTCGCGGAGATCCATTGCTGTATTGGTGACGATTGCGTTGATGCTCGTGGGCATTCCTGGCACGATCTCTATCGTCCGAGGTACTCCGCTCGCTTCTTGTTCCGGAGTCGGCGCGCTCGCCAACGGATCCTTTGAGAGCATCTCGGGGACACCAACCTGGGCAGAGTACACAGACGATCAGGCCAACGACAACCTCTTTGGGAGTGAGCCGACGCAAGTGGCATTCGTCGGTGAGAATCTCCAGTCGCCAGGCATGAACAGTTGGCTGACGAGCGCCTCTGACAACCAGATCGAAGTTCATCGCGTTCGTGTAGCCGGATCGTATGCCGGGACGGTTACCGCGTCGAGCGCAACCTCAGCGACAATTGAGGTCGCGGACTCCAACAATGCACCATTTACGGGTCAAGATGTTCGCATAAGCGGGACCCGATACAACGTCTCGGCTGGAAGAACGAACTTGTCCAATCTTGCGGACCCGCTCTCTTTCACGATCGATACCACCTCTAACGCGTTTTCGGTCAATCAGTCCATTACGTATGGCGTTGTCTACTCTGTCTCGTCAACGATCGATTCGCTTTTCAGTAGTACTTACTTTGATTACTCAACAGTTGAGCCGGCGGTGGGCGACTTCTTTGCGGAACTGAACGCCAATCAAGTCTCGACCCTCTATCAAGATGTGGATACGGTGGCTGGGACCACTCTCTTCTGGTCGATCCAGCACCAGGGTCGATCGAACTCTGGCAACGATACGATGAAGGTGAAGATCGGCTCGACGTCGTCCCAGAGCGATCAGACGTCGCTGACTAAGGTGGTGAGCGGTACCACCTCTTCGGTGAGTACGATTGTTGATGGTCGCGGGGCAACCGGCACCGGCTGGGCGACGTATCGTGGTTCATATACGGTCCCAGCAGGTCAGACGACCACGAGGTTTGCCTTTGAATCGGTGAGCGCCGCCATCAGCTCGTCGGTTGGAAACTTCATCGACGACGTCTCCTTCACTCCACTCGCGGCTTGCCCCCTCACTCGGGCGGCTGTTGCAGGAACTGCGCTGACCATCAACCCATTCGACACGGGAGCTGCCAACTTCGCATACGCGCCTTCAGGGACCACGATCAGCTCCGCGTCGATCTCATCTGGGTCGGGGAGCGTGAGCATCACCAACTCAAGCACTCGCTTGAGCTTCACCCCACCCACCAGCGCGGGGAGCACGGTCATCCTCTACAACCTCTCGTATTCACAAGACGGCGTCTCTTCAACGAGCGAAGGAGAGATCACGGTCACAACCAGCGTGCAGGCCCCAACGATTGCCTGGTCATCGCCGACGTTTGGAAACGATATTGAGGATGCAACCTGTACAACGGGCACCGTAACTCAGACCACGGACGGTGCAACGCGGCGGATCTCGATCACCGCACCGTCACAAACCAGCAGCAGCACGGGCTGCAGCTTCACGCCGCCCACGGGAGTCACGAGTGTTCAGGTCCTTGTTGTTGCGGGGGGTGGCGGAGGCGGTGGGCGATTCGTTGGCGGCGGCGGCGGCGCTGGCGGGTTGCGGACGGACACGAGCTACTCGGTTTCAGCAGGATCTTCGTACTCGATCACGGTAGGGCGTGGGGGAACCGGAGGGGCAAACTCCACTACAGCGGCAAACGCGATGGGCTCCGACGGAGCGAACTCAGTTTTCGGCACAATCACTTCCACAGGTGGCGGTGGTGGTGGTGGATATGTTGCGTCACCTGGACAAGTCGGTCGAAGTGGTGGCTCTGGCGGCGGTGGTTCAGGATCGGACAACTCTACGAATGCAGGCGGCGCGGCAAGTCCAACGGGCCAAGGAAACAACGGCGGCTCTGGTGTTACGGCAACGGGTCAAAACCCGGGCGGCGGCGGTGGTGGATCGGCAGCAGTAGGTTCGAATGGCGGATCGAGTGGTGGCGGCGCTGGAGGTACGGGTACCTCCAACAACATCACGGGAGCATTCGTTACCTATGCGGCCGGAGGAGGCGGTGGAGCCGACTCCGCCGCAGGCGGTGGAGCTGGTGGCAGCAGCGGCGTCGGTGGCAAGGGCGGGAATGTCAATCAGGCGGGAGCGGCGGGAACAGCGAACACAGGCTCTGGTGGCGGTGGTGCGGGAGGCGGCTCTGGGCAGACGGGGGGTGATGGTGCCGCTGGAATCGTGATCCTTCAGTACAGCCTGGGCACGAGCACGACAGTGCCCGCGCCTGGAACTGCTACGGGCACGTGGAGTGTCACGTCATCTGGTGGCGGTGTGCAATCGAATGGAAGCGTCGTGCGCCAATCAGCCCCATTCGCCAACAATGCTTGTGGCACATATACCGATGTTGGCGCGGCTACCAGTGGGCAAGCCGAAAGCATTGCCGTCAACACATGCTATCGGTGGACCTTTGACACCGCACTCTCATCATCGGCAACTCCACCAACTGATCTGGCTGGAAACCCCTCCACCACAAACCTCACCTCAATCACGGTCGTTGCCCTCTCCCCAACGCTCACCGGGCCTGCAGATCAGACTGCCTCCAACAATGTCAGCTCGCAAACGGTCGGCACCTATTCTGCAAACGGATTCTCCAGTGGAACTGGAATCACAACCTCGATCACGCTGACCGGCCCATCTGGTGTCAACTTCTCGCTACCGACGACGACAGGGCTGACCCGTACCGCTGGCAGTTCATGGTCGTCGATCACAAGTGTGACGTTCACGAGCAGTCGTGCAAATGCGATTGCTGCTCTCAGTGCCATGACCTTTGCGACTGGAGCGAGTAATGGCACTGCCGAGATCACAGTGACAATGTCCGAAGGCGATGCCTCTGCGTCGGACACGACCGTGATCGACATTGGATGGGTGGGCCGAGTTCCGGGAACCATCTGGGTCGACCCTGAGCGGTCCCGAGTGGTACTGCCGCAGCCAAACCTGTTGGTCCCCAGCGTCACAAACGTGGCACTCTGCATCTCGCTCACTGGCACTGCCGGGAACGGGGTTATTGACATCTCTCGGAGTGGAGGAAATGCAGTTGGCGGCAATCCAGATGATGGCAGTGGCACACTCTTCATCTTCGGCGACCAGACGCGCCAAGTGATCGTTACGGGACCGCGCGCGGACGTGCTGGCAACGCTCACGGATGTGACCCTTACATGGAGCGGCGGCGGCTCTGTGCTCTCGCAGAACAGCCAGCTCTCCTACAAGTTCGTAGAGATCAACGCCACGGGCCTTGCGTTCAACTGTGAGAACAATCACGCGTATCGCTTGATTGATGCTGGAAGCAATGTGAGCTTTGACTCGGCCCAGTCGGCGTCCACGGGCACAGATCTGACGATCAATGGCGTTACTCGTTCTGGCTATCTGGCGACGATCACGAGTGCGATCGAGCAAGAGATCGTTGATCGGCTCTCGCTGAAGCCGAGCACGACGACATCCGATGTCGATCACACGTATACGGTTGCCCTTGGCGGCACAGATGCCACGACTGAAGGTGTTTGGTGTTGGGTGACTGGACCAGAGGCGTCAGGATCCACCTGCACGGGCTCATCCAACAGCGGGACACGATTCTTCGTGGACTCTACGAACAGCGCGAGCCTGAGTGGATCGAATGTGTGTTCGGACGGGATACGTGGGCTTGGTGCCTGTTCGGCGTTTCCTGATGCCTATCAGTTCTGGCAGAGCGGAGAACCAAACAACGGCTCAGGCATCCAGGACTATATGCAGTCGGGCTATTGCGCGAGCACGTCTACCTGCGCGTGGGATGACAACGGTCAAACCTCGTCGTCTAACTTCACGCGTTACTACATCCGAGAGTTCGGTAGCAATACCAGCGGTGACTTTTCACCATCGCTCGAGTTGACAATCAACCTTCGGACCTTGGAGAAGTCCTGGAAGGTCATTCGCCAGATTCCCTTGCAGTAAACCAAGCGCGTGTCGAACGAGGCGCGAACGCGACCACGAGGCGCGCGTAGTCAGCTCCGCTTGCGCGGCAGGTCCAAGAAGGGGAGTGGCACCACCGCGGCAGGGATCTGCTGACGCGTCTCCTCGATCTGCCACTCGATGCTCACCGTGCTGCCGACTTCAGCGTGTTTTGTGGGGAGGAAGCCGAGCGCAATGGAGCGCTTCAAGAGTGGCGAGAAGGTGCCGCTCGTTGCGCGGCCGATCGTTTCGCCCTTCCGCATCAACGGCGTGACGTGGCGCCAGGCGCGGAGTGGATGTTCGATTGCGTAACCGAGATCGAGGTAGGCGTCTTCGAAGACGTTCAGGTCAAGTTCAAGGCCGACGAGACGATTCGCAGGTCCACCCGCGGCAACCTCATCCATCAGCGCGCGCTTCCCAATGAAGGACGGCTTATCTAGGTCAACGAGTCGATCCATCCCGATCTCGTACGGCGAGACGGCAAGGCTCGGGTGCCTCGCGGTGCGACCGGAGTGGTAGTCCACGCCGGCCATGATCAGGCCCGCCTCAAGTCGCGCCACATCGAGCGCCTCCATTCCAGCCACGCGCAGCGTGTAGTCCTCACCCGCCTTGATCAGTGCATCCCAGACTGGGAGCCCCTGGTCGAATGGGATCCAGAGTTCGTAGCCAAGGTCGCCTGAATAGCCGGTCCGCGAGGCGCTGACGGGGACGCCACCAATGGTCACGTCTGCGCGACCGAAGAACGGCAGATCTGACATGTCGCGACCGACCGCACCGGAGAGCACGTCACGCGAGCAAGGCCCTTGCAGTGAGAGGGCGCAGAGCCGCTC
>JAYQPX010000037.1:0-9383 GCA_038145565.1 Chloroflexota bacterium
CCTTTGAGGTTGATTCAATCACGTCCGGATAGAGCGTCCCCTGCGCAAGGAACTTGAAGTCACCCGCCTTCTTCGACTCCTCTTCAAAGACGCGGATGAACTCACGCCCGATGATCTTGCGCTTCTCTTCCGGGTCAACAACCCCTTCAAGCGCGTGCTGGAATCGTTCGTGTGCCTCCACCATGATGATCTTCATGCCGAGCTGCCCTGCAAACACGTCGCGCAGGATCTCTGATTCGCGCTTTCGCATCAGGCCGTGATCTACATATACGCAGGTAAGTCGATCCCCGATCGCCTTATGGACGAGGGCTGCGGCAACGGCCGAATCCACGCCGCCCGAAAGTGCACAGAGGACGCGATCGGTCGGACCGACTTGCGCTTGAATTGCAGCGACCGCGTCGTCAGCGAGTCGCCCTGGCGTCCAGGTTGCCTCGGCGCGGGCAATGGTGCGGACGAAGTTCTCAAGCAGGCGTTTTCCACCAGGAGTGTGCACAACCTCAGGGTGGAACTGAATCCCCCAGAGGTTGCGTGCAGGATCTGCCAGCGCGGCGAATGGCGTGGAGTCGGTGGTGGCGAGCGCGGTGAATCCAGGTGGCGCGTCAATAATGGAGTCGCCATGGCTCATCCAGACGCGCTCTGCACCAGTGGCACCGAGTCCAGCAAAGAGCGGGCATGCCGCCTCACCGATGGTGATGTCGGCGGGACCGTACTCACGCCGATCAGACGGCCCGACGCGCCCACCGAGCTGTTGCGCCATCAGTTGCACGCCGTAGCAGACGCCAAGGATCGGGATCCCCGCGCTCCATAGTCCTGCGTCTGGCTTTGGGCCTGCATCGTCATAGACCGAATACGGACTACCGCTCAAGATGATCCCGGCTGGCTTCCGCGCCAAGATCTCCGCGAGCGAAGCGTCGAACGGGAGGAGCGCGGCGTACACATTCATCTCGCGCACGCGACGTGTGATCAGCTGCGCAAATTGGCTCCCGAAATCCAAGACGAGAATTCCGCCCGTCTCAACGGGAGGCGTACCTGCGCTCGCCGTTACGCCCGTTTCAGCGGCCACGCTGCCAGCTCTTCCCTTCCGTCGCGGCGGCTGGCGCGTAGATCACCTCAACGTCGCGGAATGCAGCGAGCGTCTGCACGCCGAGTGCGGCCGCCGATTGACGCACGGCCCCCACCAGGTTCTCGCTCCCGTCCGTGACGCGAGACGGTCCGTTGAGGATCTGTTCCATGCCCCCTGCGATCCCTACGTCGATGCGCGTGCCGCGCGGCAGTGTTGGTGACGATGCAGCCATCCCCCAGTTGAATCCGCCGCCCGGTGCCTCCGTGGAGCGTGCGAGCGGCGAACCGATCATCACCGCATCCGCACCAACGGCAAGCGCCTTCGCGATTTCGCCCCCTTTACGAATGCCGCCATCCGCGACCACTGGAACGTATCGACCGCTCGCTTTCAAATAGGCGTCGCGCGCGC
The DNA here is from genome assembly GCA_038145565.1 of Chloroflexota bacterium. Classification (GTDB taxonomy): domain Bacteria; phylum Chloroflexota; class Limnocylindria; order Limnocylindrales; family Limnocylindraceae; genus Limnocylindrus. Next base: position 1,472 of record JAYQPX010000037.1, read on the forward strand.
CGGCAACGTCGCTCACCGCTGTCACCTGCGGCACGCCAATGCCAAGTACCTCACGTGTCGTGCATGCGTTACCAGGGCCAACGCCAACAAAGATCGCAGCAGCACCCTGCTCCATCAGCGAGTAGGCAGCTTCGGCGTTGGTGGTGTTCCCCACGGCTACGGGGATACTGCTCCGCTTCACAAAGTCGGCAAGCTCCAGCGGTGCATAGCCCGTGGCGATGTGTCGCGCCGACGAGACTTGACTCTGGATGACCAGAAGATCGGCACCGACCTTGACAATCGCATCGCCAAACTTGCCGATCGCCTGCGGAGTTGCCGCAATCATGGCGGGTGATCCGTTGGCGTGAATTTCGGCGATGCGCTGCGGGATCAACGACTCCTTGATTGGCTCCGCGTAAAGTTTCGCGAACAGCTCCTGGACGTCGCCCTTTGCTGCGGCGCGGATCGCCGCAAAGTGCGGAAGTGGATCGTCATATCTGAACCAGAGACCCTCAAGGTTGATGCAGGCCAAACTGCCGAGTTTGTGCAGCAGGCCAGCCGTTGTTGGCGAAACCACCGCGTCCATGGCGGAGGCGATGATTGGGACGGCGAGAGGGATGCCGCAGAATGTTTGGGAGAGATCAACATCCGATGGATCTGTTGTGTCCGTCCCGGGGGCGAGCGAGATGTCATCGAACCCGAATGCGGGCCGGAGGCTGTCGACCTTGGAGGTGAGTTGGGGCACCATTGAGGAAGTGTAGCGGCGAGCCCGATTACCGCCTGGTCGCGAGCGCCTCCTGAACGATCTGGCTGATCTGCGCGGCGAGTACCGCGGGCGCTGCGCTGGCATCAAGGAGGTGCCATCGCTTCGGTCCCGCGGCGGCGAGCGCTCGGAAGCCATCGGCGACGCGCGCATGGAAGGCGGCGTCAAAGCCTTCTTCAAAGCGCGTGCGGCCGCTCCCTGACTTGCGAGCGAGCCCCTGCTCGGCGGCGAGGTCAAGCAGGAGTGTGAGGTCAGGGGTGCGACCCGCAGTTGCAAACGTGATGATCGCGCGAAGGGCGTCGAGTGGGAGCCCGCTCCCGTACCCCTGATACGCAAGTGTGGAATCGGCGAATCGGTCGGCGATCACAATCGCGCCACGCCCAAGAGCGGGCTCAATCACATCGGCAACGAGTTGCGCGCGGGACGCGTTGAAGAGGAGTGCATCGGCGCGAGGATCAACGGAGACTGCGCCACCCTCCCCTAAGAGGATCGCGCGAATCTTCTCGCCCGCCGGCGTCCCGCCTGGTTCACGGACGGTGACAACCTCCTTCCCCGCCGCTCGAAGCGCTGCGGCAAGAAGTTCGATCTGCGTCGACTTCCCCGAGCCGTCCGGCCCTTCGAAACTTATGAACACAGTCCCTCGCGTGTCGCCTAGCGGCGGCGGCGCGGAGTGCTTGAGGCACGTCCTGGCGGCTCTAGTCGCACTCTGCGATGCGGATCCCGACCCCGCGAACTACTGGTGATGTTCGCCTCGCCAGCGAGCTGATGTTGCAGACGGCGGATGAAGGCGCTTTGTGGTGAAAGCTCAACGGGGTGTGCCGTCCGCATCACTTCTTGCACACCCGCGGCTGCTTCACGAAGAGCCATCTCGCGTGGATCGTCTGGAAGTTCGTAGAGTGCCAGGAGTGCACGCTCCATCTGCGCAGAGGCGTTGGACTTCAGGACGTGGATCGGCACTCCACGACGCTCCGCCTCAACCAGTTGCACGCCCCGCTGCTTGAACTCGTTCCGAATCGTCATCACCGCGTCTGCGTCCTCTGGGCCACGCGCAGTACTCGCCGGAAGTCCAAGCTCGCGAATCGCGATCTCAAGCTTCTTCCGTGAGATCCCGTGCGCGTAGATGCGCAGCTCTGGGAGTGGGCTCTCACTTCGCGCTTCGTCATCTGCATCGGGCGCGTCGTCCCAGGCGGCGGGGATCCGCGCTCCGTCAGCGGTGCGTGCGGCAGGTTCGTGATCCATCGCCGAGATCGCCCCCGCCATGCCACCGCTCACCCAACCGCGAGTTGGCCGCCAGCTCCATGACGTTGCGCCGGTATCAACACGGGAGTCGAGCGCGGGAATCACCGCTGCCGCCGTTCCTCCCGGGATCGTCGCGGCGGGGTTGCGCAGATCGCCAAAGGCGCTCGCGCGACGTGATCGATCACGATGCTTTCGCCAGCCCCCGCGGCCCTCATCGCGCGCATCATATGAACCGCGACGATCGTCTCCAGGCGTCAAGCCGCCGAATCGGCGCTGCTCTACGCCGGGGAGTGCACCGGGTCGGATGCGCTGATGGGTGCGATGCACACCGGCCTCGTCTCGCCAACGCTCCTCTGGTGCAACCGCATCGCCACGGAGGAGTGCATCCACGGTGGCGGCCACATCTTCATGGACAAGGATGTGATCACGATCAATGATCTCCACCACCACGTCAAAGGTTGGCGGAGCTTTTCGCTCCAAGACACTTTTCTGCGTCCGTCGACGCCGCGCCTCGTCGTCTCCGAGCGTCACGCTCTGGATCCCACCGATCAGGTCGGTGAGCGTTGGGTTCAGCATCAGGTTGTCAAGGTTGTTGCCGTGCGCCGTGCCGATCAACTGTACGCCGCGTTCGGCAATGGTGCGCGCGGCAATGGCCTCCGCCTCCGTGCCAATTTCGTCGATGACGATCACTTCTGGCATGTGGTTCTCCACCGCCTCGATCATCACCAGGTGCTGACGCTCGGGAGCGCTCACCTGCATGCGACGTGCCTTCCCGATCGCAGGGTGCGGGATGTCGCCGTCGCCCGCGATCTCATTCGAAGTGTCGACCACCACCACGCGCTTGGAGAATTCTGAGGCGAGCACGCGCGCAGCTTCGCGAAGCATGGTCGTCTTCCCCACGCCCGGTCGCCCCATGATCAGAATCGACTTTCCTGACTCAATGTGGTCGCGCAGGATCTCGATTGTCCCAAAGACGGAACGTCCCACGCGACAGGTGAGACCCACTACGCGATCGGCACGATTTCTGATTGCAGAGATGCGGTGCAGCGTGCGTTCGATGCCAGCGCGATTGTCTCCACCGAAGTTGCCAATGCGCGAGATCACCCACGAAAGATCCTCTTCTGTCACCTCGCGCTCCAGCAGTGTCACATCGCCCGAGGTGAGTCGTGCCTCTGGGCGGCGACCGAGATCCATGACCACTTCGAGGAGACCGTCACGCCCCGCCGCAAGCTCCTCGCGCGTCGAGAGCTCTCGAATGCTGGCAACGATCTCCCCTGGAAGGCAGTCGAGGAGAAGGTCGAGATTGTCGACGATCGCCTCTTCCTGCACGACCGTGGGCGCCATCAATGGGCTGGTCGCGTCGTGTGGGGTGCTGGCAAGGCTCATTGGAAGAATCCTAGCGCGACGGCCACCCCAGCGGCGCGTGCTATCCGATCGCGGGAACCATCCCTGGGGCAGTCACCCGCGCCCGAGCGTCACGGACGGCAAGTCGGAGATCGGCGATCTCCTCAAAGCCGTGCGCGCGCAGTGCAGCGCCGACCCCGGACTCGTAACTGCGCACCACGGCGAGAATCGCACCGCCTCCTCTCCCTGACACTGTTGCACGGGCCGAAATCTCCGCAAGGCTCGCAGCGATGATTGGGGCGACAGCAGCGCTCGGAAGCGTCGTGATCCGCATGGAGTGCGGATGCTGCTCTCCAGGTTCGCGCGCAACTCCAAGGTGAACCCACCCATCTAGTTCGCCCGCGTCACCGTCAACAACAAATGCGCTCCCCTCCGCAAGTCGAAGGAGTGGACTGATGCTCGCGCGCGGTGCCCACGCACCCGTCGTCGCCCGCTCCCAATCCGGAACATTCGTTAGCTCAATCCGCGCCACGGCAGGTGGCGTGACTCGCGCCATCAGTTGTGCAATCGGCAGCGCGTCGCTCGAAGCCGCTGGCCGAAGTGGGAAGACGGCGGCGCGCGCGCTGCCTAGCTCTGGCAACGCTGCTGCACGGCTCGACTGCAGTGCATAGAGCGTCTCGCGCGCGTACACCTGAAAGCCTGCGGCGCCAAGAAGCGAGAGTGTTGCCGCATCCTCCCTATACGCCACGTGAACTCTCGCCACGCCGTGCCGACCCGCTTCACGCACCACACGGGCAAGGAGTCGCGCACGCGCCGCATCATCGACGGCGGAGAGCTCAACGACTGTCCATTCACCGTGCAGATCGCGTTCCACACGTGCCAGTCCATCGAGCGTTGAGCCGCGTTGATGGATCCAGATGCTGTCTGATGATCGGACAAGGCTGAGCGGCATACGGAAGAGCTGGTAGAGGCTGAGAGCCGCTGGAGCGATAGGCAGTCCGAGCGAACGGATCTCTGCTGGTTCGTCAGGCAAGGAATCGTGTGCGCGACGGGAGATTGCTACAAGCGCTGCAAGGTCAGTGATCCGTGCCAGGCGTACACGAGGTGCTGGGTCGACGATCTGTTCAGTCACGTCGCGCGTGTTGCGCCGCCTGCTCAAACACCCAACGGTGGAGGCGGGTTTCACCAGCGATCTCAGGATGGAATGAGATGCCAACCACGTTCCCCTGACGTGCGGCAACGATCCTTCCGTCAGGGAGCTGCGCGATCACAGTCGCCGCGGGACCAACGCGCACGATCTCTGGTGCACGAATAAAGACCGCGCGGAGCGGCGTTGCGCCGCCGCCTGGCTTGAGGCTCTGCATGGTCAGCTTCGTCTCGAAAGACTCGAGCTGACGACCGAATGCATTGCGCTGCACCTCCATGTCAATGAGCGAGAGGACGGGTGTGTCACCATCGGTGATCTTGGTGGCGAGCAGGATCGCGCCTGCACACGTGCCAAGAATCGGCGCGCCGCTTGCAGCGAGTGCCTTGATTGGCGCAACAAGGTTCCAACGCTCGTAGAGCTTGCGCATGGCTGTGCTCTCGCCGCCTGGAAGGATTAGTCCAGAAACTCCCTCAAGATCTTCGGGGAGACGAACTTCACGAGCGTGCGCACCGATTGAAGCGAGTGTGTCGAGATGCTCTCGAAAATCTCCCTGGACAGCCATCACGCCAATCACTGGCGCTGCGCCTCGACGCTTCGCGCCGGCCATCGGCTACCAGCCGCGAGAGGAGAGTCGCTCCGTCTCTGGGATCGTGCGCATCTCAATCCCCTTCATTGCCTCGCCGATACCAGCAGAGACTTCGGCAAGGATGGTTGGGTTTGACCAGTGAGTGGTGGCTTGCACAATTGCAGCAGCAGTCTTGGCTGGGTTCTTCGCCTTGAAGATTCCCGAGCCAACGAAGACGCCATCTGCGCCGAGCCACATGGAGAGCGCCGCGTCTGCTGGTGTGGCGATCCCACCCGCAACAAAGTTCACCACAGGGAGTCGACCCGCCTTGACGGTGACCTTCACCAGCTCAAATGGGACGCGCATCTCTTTGGCGGCGGCGCGGAGTCGCTTCTCGCTCTGTCCTTTGAGTACCTCAATCTGTTCGCTCACGGTCCTGATGTGCCGTACCGCCTCGACAATGTTTCCCGTCCCCGCTTCCCCCTTGGTCCTCATCATGGCGGCACCTTCGTTGATGCGTCGTAGCGCCTCACCGAGGTCTTTGCAGCCGCAGACAAAAGGAACGCGGAACTCATGCTTGTTGATATGGAAGCGATCGTCCGCTGGAGTCAACACTTCCGATTCATCGATGTAGTCAACGTCAAGTGCCTCAAGGATCTGCGCTTCAACATGGTGCCCAATGCGCGCTTTCGCCATGACCGGAATCGAAACAGCGTCAAGGATCCCCTTGATCATGTCGGGGTCGCTCATGCGCGCCACACCGCCATCGCGACGAATATCAGATGGGACTCGCTCCAGCGCCATCACGGCAACCGCACCCGCCTCTTCGGCGATCTTCGCCTCTGCGGGTGTCACCACATCCATGATCACGCCACCCTTGAGCATCTGCGCGAGCCCGCGCTTCGTGGCCCATGTGGATTTCGCGACCTTCGTGTTGACAGGTGCTCTGCGCTTCTTCATGGGCTGATTCTGGCATATAGCCTGCTAATCTTCCGCTCATGCCTCCGCTACTCATTGCCATAGAGCCTGGTCCGCCACATGTCCTGCACGGGGGAGCAGCAGGCCCCACCCTCCAGCACGGCGTGGGCCACTGGACTGAGGCGATAGAAAGGTTCGCGCACAACTGGCCAGGCGAAACCCTCTTGATCGGCAATCGCGCCCCATCTGACATGGTCGGCGTCACGCGTTTTCGAAGTACAGAGAAGATCCTACGCGACGCTCGCCGGCCCTTCTTCACCCTGATGGTTCCAAGCAGGATCACGCGGATCGTCGATCCGCTCCTCGCAGGTCCAATCGGACATCGGCTTACTCGTTTGGATTGGGAGCGTGCAGACCATGCAGCGCTCCTTGCCGTACTCGAGGACGAAGTTGCTCGAAATCCAAACGCGACAATTTTCATTCCTACCGGGATTGCGATCACGGTGGAAACCGTCATCCGAAACATCGCGCGGCTCAGGGCCGCAGCAGGACCTAGTGCAAACCTGAGGCTGCGACTTCGCTTCAGCTCCCAAGGACATGAGCGACGTGGGCTCCATCCAAGTTATTTCGGACTTCAGTTGCGACGATGGCACGACCGTGCAGGGGATGTTGATCTACGTTTCGGCATCGAGGTGGAGTCAATGGCACAACGCTACTCGGAGGTTTCTGGGCTTGATGTGGCCTGGGTGCCGTGGCCGAACGAGGCAACGAACTGTGCGCCACTCACCGTGTCTCTTGACCGCACCAGGCCACACATCTATGTCTATGCGAGCCGTAGAGAACAGGGCACGGGACATGCCGAATCGATTGTGAAACAGCTCAAGTCGCGGTTGCCTGAAGGTGCGCGCTACACCGTTCAGATCGGCTCAAAAGGCGCGAGTCAGTTCCCAGGTGTCGTGCAACAGTTGAAGGCAACAGAAGGCGTGACATTCAGTGGGAGCGGCTTACCGCCTGCGCAGCTCCATGCCCTATTTGCAGACGCGTCCGCCATCATACTTCCCTACGACCTAAAGCGGTACAAGGGTCGCGGTTCGGCCTTGATGTGGGCAGCACTCGACCATGGCATCCCGATGATTGCCCCGGCTGGAACAGGATTCGGTGACGATATTGCACGCCACGGAATTGGTTTCTCGTACAAAGCACTCACGGAGATTCCAGAGCTGACACTGCGAGCGATCGCTGAACTCGGCGAGCTCAAAGCAGCAATCGCACGTTATCAAGTGCGCCGGACCGAGGCCGTTGCCTCCTACCTTTACCGATGATGGATCACATAGACTTCTCGCATGAGTGAGACGCCAACTGCATCGGAGGGCGACCAGGAGCGTCGGATCGACGACCTCGCCGCGGCCCGACGGGAGATTCCACGGCCACTCGCAGGGAGCGGTGGACTGATCAGCAGCATCAATGTCTCGCATCCAGGCGGTGTCCCGAAGCGACCGATTGATCGCACCGTCATCACAAGACTCGGTCTGATTGGTGACGGACAACGCACCAAGGCGCCGGTGCATGGCGGGCCTGAGAAGGCGGTCTGCCTCTTTGGAGTTGAACAGATTGCGCGTGTGAACGCGGATGGACATCACCTCTACCCTGGTGCCATTGGCGAGAATCTCACCGTGAGCGGACTCGACCTTGGCGGACTGCGTGAAGGTGACCGACTGCGCATCGGCGCAGCAGAGAGCGGCCCGATCATTCAGCTGACTGAGCCCGCCGCCCCCTGCAAGAACATCGCAGGGAGCTTCGAAGACTGGCGGATTGCACGCGTAAGCCACAAGGTTCGCCCCGAAGACTCGCGCTGGTACGCACGAGTGCTGCGAGAGGGACCAGTGGTCACGGGTGACCGCATTGAGCTGCTCGGCGCGGCTGATACGATCGGGTAATGAGTAGCGAGGTCTTGATC
>JAYQPX010000038.1:0-8620 GCA_038145565.1 Chloroflexota bacterium
CGCACCGCCTTCGAGAGCGCCTGGCTGCGCCTGCACTATCCGGCGCACTATCTCGCCGGCCTCATCCGCGCGCAACCGATGGGCTTCTACCCCGTTGAGGCGCTGATCCACGACGCGCGCCGTCACGGCGTCACCGTGCAGCCCGTCTGCATCAATCGCTCAGCAGCGAGCACCGCAACGGAACCGACTCAAACTCGCGGATCAATCAGCAGCGATCCCTTCATCATGGTTCCCACTTCTGAAGAGCGCGCCGCCGCCGGATCGGAGCACGCGCTCTCGTACGCCGTTCGACTCGGTCTCAATCTCGTGCGCGGTGTTGGCACGCGCACCGCGGAGCGCATCGTTGCGGAGCGGACGCGCGGCGGCGACTTCCGATCACTGGATGATCTGGCGCGGCGCACCCAGCTGCCGCTCAGCGCGCTGGAGCGCCTGATCCGCGCGGGTGCGCTGGACACGTTCGGTGCTGAGCGTCGCGCGCTCCTCTGGCAGGCGGCGGAGGTCGGCGCGGAGATCACGCTCCCGCCGAGCAGTGCCCCCGCGCACCTCACGCCGGTTGACCGACTTGAAGCACTGATCGATGCACATGGACTGGTTGGCGCGGATCCATCCATGCAGCCGATCGAACTCTGGCGCGACGCGCTCACCCGCACGGGGACCGCCACCGTCGCCTCGCTGCGCCACCGCGCGGCGGGGCCCGCGCGCATCGCCGGTCTCCTGCTGAGCAGACAGCAGCCGCCCACCGCACACGGCACCGTCTTTCTGGCGCTCGAAGATGAGACAGGAATCGCCAACGTCACCATCCGCGCGCGCGACTGGCCGCGCCTCCGCGGCGCCGTCCGCAGCGCCTCGCTCCTCCTCGTAGAAGGCGAACTGCAACGCACTGGCGAGGTGGCGAACCTTGTCGCCACGCGCATCGCCCCGCTCACGCGTGCGGACATTAAGCGGCACGCGCGCATCAGCGTCCGCTGAGCAGACCCTTCAGCACCGCTATCCTATGCGCATGTGTGGACGCATTGTGCAAAGCAGCAGCCCCGAGGAGATCGCGCGCGAGTTCGGCGCGGCTATCGATCCGGTGATACGCGGTTCGTGGCAGCCGCACTGGAACGTGGCGCCAACCGCAACCACGGCGGTCATCGCACTGCACGTCGAAGTGGAAGAGGCGAACGGCACCGTGGTGCACGAGCGACTCCTCACCTACGCGCGCTGGGGGCTCGTCCCACACTGGGCCAAAGATGAGTCGCTCGGCAACCGCCTCTTCAACGCGCGCGCAGAGACCGTGGAGAGGCTGCCGAGCTTCCGCGATGCGTTCAAGCGCAACCGCGTGATCGTACCCATCGACGCCTTCTACGAGTGGGAGAATCCCGAACACCTAGAGGCACTCGGCACGCCGATCCCAAAGAAGGCGCCGAAGCAGCCATGGGCATTCCTTCCCGCCAGCGGTGGCCACTTTGCCTTGGCTGGACTTGCGAGCATCCGCGCTGGCGCGAACGGCGCTCCACTGCGCACCTTCACGCTGATCACCACCGAAGCGAACGCCGTCGTCGGCCGCATCCACGATCGCATGCCCGTGATGCTCAACACCCTCGACGAGCGCGCCGCCTGGCTCGACGAACGCACGCCGATCAGCGCGCTTCGCTCGCTCCTCGGCCCTGCACCTGACGCACTGGTGCGTTCACGCCGCGTCTCACGCGCCGTCTCCAACGCGCGCAACGAGGGCCCGCAGCTCATCGAGGAGATCCCCGACGAGCGTGCGGGCCTAGGCCTTTAGATCATCCCCTCGCCGAGGTCCCCTAATTACAGTCCTCAGCGGAGTCAACGTAATGACTCGGCCAGACGTTATTTAAGAAATACCGGTTGCTTTGACGCAATAGCCTTGTGACAGTGCGGGGCGCTTCAGTCTCGCATTCGAAACTGATTGCCCCACCCTTCCGTGCACGGTTTCTAATGAACCGATTGCTTTGGATGTCTGCGACTCCGTTTCTCACATCGATCCAAAGTGCGCCGCCTTCTCTAGCAGAGTTTCCTCTGAATACATTGCTTGTGATCTCGGTCAGCCCATCGACCAGCCAGGTTACGATTGCCCCTCCAAAGGTCGCTCCCGAATTACTCGCGAATGAGTTCCCAATCACGATAAAGTCACGGCCGTTCCGCTCATGGGCGATTGCCCCACTGTCGTCCAGTGCCACATTGACGTTCGCTCTAAATTTGCTCCCTGTTATGACAATCTCTTTGCCATTATCCCACTCGTCATCTTTACCAGCACCATAAGAGTAGATGGCGGGGCCTTGTCCGGCTCGATTCCCCCTAAAGATACTGTCGTCAACGTTGAGAGATCCCACATAAACATGAATTCCAGCGCCTGCGCTAGTAGAGGGTGTCAAATTGTTAATGAAGCGGCTGTCGTCGACTTCTAAGCTTCCGCCCCAAAGGTAGATAGCTGCTCCGCCCCAATCCGCTGCCATATCATCGTCTTCATAAGTTGTACGATTTTGCGAAAACCGACTACCTGTCACCGTAGCGACATTCTCTGGTCCGCCTTCAAACAAGACAGCACCACCAAAAGCGGCATGATTTCCGCTGAAGTATGAATCAACTAGAGTGATATCGATTTCGTAAGCGTAGATTGCTCCACCCCCCTCATACGGTTCAGATACGAAGTTACCGACAAATGAGGAATCGGTGATCGTGACATCGCCGTCGTCAGCGTAAATCGCACCGCCTTCACCGCTTTCAGCTTCATTACCGGTGAACGTACTGTTGGTCACAGTAACTGGTCCACCAGAATAAATTGCGCCGCCGTACCCGCTAATGTTTTCAATAAAATCTGAATCGATGGCGGTGAAGCCATTGCCGGCATAAACTGCGCCGCCTGACTCGTCGAGACCGTCGTTACCTTCCATCAACACGCCTGTCAACTCCACCGTGCCACCGTCAATAACAATGGCTCCATAGTAACCATCGTTATCTAAGAACTCTGAATTGCTCACCGTAATCAGAGCTGCGCCCGCAGCACCATCTACAGAGATCGCTGCTCCCTCATCCCCACTGACGTTGTTGCTGAAGCTCGAGTCCGAGACAGAAACCGCCACTCCGTTTGCCGCGGATCCTACGTAGATGGCAGCATCATCACCACTCTCATTGAATGTAAAATCGCTATTTGAGACTGTCACAGGTCCAGGATTCGCATGGATCGCGCTACCAACGTCTACGGCTACACCAGAATCAAACGTCGAGTCGGTCACGCTGAGCGACCCGTCAAGGATCTTGATGGCGGCACCGGAGGCTGCTTCGGCATCATAAAAATCAATCCCGGTAATAGAAACGGAGGTGACGTTGTCAAAAGAGAAGATTTGATACAGCCCATCTCCATCAAGGGTTACGGAGGCTCCCGCAGCTGCTTCAATGACAATTACATCATGATCTGTCCCGCCATCATGAAGAGTAATATCGTCCGCAAAGAGGTAATCTCCATCGCAGATGATGACGATGTCTCCATCATCATCAACTTCTGCTAGTGCGGCGTCGAGAGCACTGTTGATGTCCCCCTCGTCCGAAAGGTCTGTGCTGAAATCAGGATCTGCACACGAACTCGCAGCAGTGGCGTCGTCATTGCCTCCAACATAGATATTGTTCACCGCGGCAATCACACGTTGTGGCGCCTGCAGCATAACGCCCGCAGCGAGCGCTGCGCTCATTAAGGTGATTAACACACGCTTCATGTAGTTTCTGCCTCCTCACTGCTTCCTGACGCTATTGGCCATGCGGTCTTTGAGCCGCGTGATTTCCGCCGCAGATGCTAGAGGAAGAAAGCCACCCTCGGGAAGACCATTTCACGAACTCAGGACGGCCGAGCCGGGGAGGACGCCCGAACTGGGGGCTGGAATCCAGTTCGAACCTAGAGCTACCGTATGGGCGGTGTTCGTAGGGGCTCCGAGTGCGGAAGGGGGTCAACGGCACTAGATCTAGCGGGGCCTATCGAGTCAGATTATTAGAGGGACGCCGATCAGATTGAGCGTTTTGTTCAGGTGCGAGCGAATGTTCGCTCAGTTCGGCCCGATTCCCGCCACCACCACGAACACGGTGAAAGGCGCCGAAGCAACCGTGGGCATTTCTTCCAGCCAGCGGTGGCCACTTTGCGTTGGCCGGACTTGCAAGCCTCCGCCGTCGACCAGATGGCACGCCACTGCGCACCTTCACGCTGATCACCACTGAAGCGAACGCCGTCGTTGGCCGCATCCACGACCGCATGCCGGTGATGCTCAACACTCTCGACGCGCGCGCCGCCTGGTTGGAAGAGCGCACGCCGATCAGCGCGCTCCGCTCGCTCCTCGGCCCAGCACCCGACGCGCTGGTGCTCTCACGCCGCGTCTCGCGCGCCGTCTCCAACGCACGAAATGAAGGACCACAATTGCTCGATCAAATTCCCGGAGAGACCTACGGATTAGGACTGTAGCGTTCTACCGCATTGATCAACAATCATTCGCAACCGTAGTCTGACGCCCAGACGTTTGCCGTTGGCCTCGCGCCTGTTGCCACATTTCGTGAGTAACGGTTCTGCGCAAAAAGTTCATGAGTGGCCCTGCCCTTGGAGACAACTTCGCATTCATAGGCCACTGCCCCGCCGAAGACTGCTCGGTTTCTTAGGAACTGATTGCGACGGATATCTCGGGTGCCTCCGCGAATATCAATCCACAGTGCACCGCCTTCAATGGCGGAGTTGTTGCGGAAGATGTTTCCAACCACTCTGATAGAGCCTGTCACGTCCCAAATTTCAACTGCCCCACCATAATAAGCGCCCGTATTTCCCACGAAAGTGTTTCCTTCAATGACTAGATCTGAATTGTTGTGCTCAAAGGTGACCGCGCCGCCATCATCTTCCGAATCGTTGAAGTTGTCGATAAATCTGCTGTTTCTGATGGTGACGTCGGAGTCATCACCGTAGGAGTAGACTGCGGGACCCTGTGACGCAACATTCGCAGTGAACGTGCTGTTAGTGATCGTGGTAGGGCCGTCATAAACCATGACTCCGGCCCCGGTACTCGCGGTGTCGTTGTCAACAAACGTTGAGTTGCTGATGTTGACCACTCCGCCGTAGTTGTAAACTGCGGCTCCGCCGTATCCGGATCTGAAGTTAGTGGCTGAGTTGTCCTCAAATCGAGAATTTGTCACTGTGACAGATGCGTCATTCTTTGCGACCAACGCCGCGCCATAATCGGCCTCGTTCCCCTCAAAGAGCGAACCGACGACGTGGATAACTGACTCAGTATCTGCAGTGAGTCCAGCTCCGTAATCCGCAGAGTTTGACAGGAACTCGCAGTCAATGACGGTGGCCTCTACATATTCGAAATAGAGTCCCGCCCCGTACGTAACTTCAAAGGCGTTCTGGAACGTGATGTCTCGAATCACAACCCCCCTTCCCTCCGTGAGGCCGAGCAGGTAGTAGCTTCCACCGCCATCGAGAACGGTCACGCCTGCACCAAGGCCCTGGATCGTCACATTGTCGGGAATGACGTCGTAGAACCCGTTGGCTGTGTGCACCCACTCGCCTTCACACAGTTGCACGGTATCGCCAGCAACTGCGTCATTGAGGGCGTTGAAAATGGCCAGCTGATCATCACTGCGATAGCCTGGATTGCTGCAGCTAGTCCCGGGCCCGCTATCAAGGGCGTCACTGCCATGCGCGACATAGAGTGTTGTGCCTATTGTTGCGCGAGTGGAGCCTGGGGCCGTTGACGATACGGCTACAAGCACGAAAAGAGAGAGCAGGATTCGGATCGTTCGCCCCATTGTTTCCTCCTCGGCTCGGGGTAGCATTGACCCTGAGACTCATGTTGGTTGTATATCAGGTTCTCAGCAGTGCAGGTAGCGTGTCGCCAAGTACGCCGACGCAACCGCCGCGTCGATCGCGTGCGGCACGGGCACCACGCAGCTAGTTTCGTCGACATGTCCGCGTGCCACCGCCTCCAGGCAGCGCGCCTGCAGCGCGAACCCAAGGTCCATCGACTCGATTGAGTTTCCGATCGGCCTTGGTCCGGCGAGGTTGAACATGTGTCCTCGCGCAATCAGATGGAACGAACGCCCATCGGCGAGGCGCAGCGTCATCAGATCGTCTGCGTACTCCTCCGTTGCGCGAACCAACGATGAGGCGAGGATCCCTGCGACGTCGATCTCCTCTGGAAAGTGCCCAGCGTTCGCCAGGATCACGCCGTCCCGAAGGTGTGGCAGATCTGAAGCCGTGATCACGCCTTGAGCGCCCGTGACCGTGATGATGAGATCCGCACTCTTGAGGGCGACCTCGCGCGCTGGCGTCTCAAAGCCATCGAGGTGCGCACGGAGCCGCAGCACCGGATCTCGTTCCACCACCGACACCTTGGCGTATCCACCACGGAAGTTCGCCGCCACGCCGCGCCCCACCGAGCCGTAGCCGAAGACGGTGACGCGCTCGCCATTCGCCGTCTTGTTGGTGATGCGCATGTACGACTCGAGCGCGCTCTGCCCTACCGCGTGTTCGTTCTCGGCGAACTGCTTGATCGGACTGTCGTTGATCACCAGGATCGGCATCTTCAGCTTGTCACGCAGCGGCTCAAGTCGCATGCGGCCCGACGTGGTCTCTTCGGTGCCTCCGCGAAGCGAACCGTAGGGAGCGTTGAGATATTCAACGTAGAGATCGCCACCGTTATCAAGGATCAAGTCTGGCTTCGCTGCGACAACCTGTGCGAGGTATCCCGCATGCTCTTTCGCATCCTTGGTCGCCTCGCCGATCACGCGAACGCCATGTGCGCGAAGTCGCTCCACCGCATCCGGTTGCGTGGTGTTGAGATTTCCTGTGGAGACGAGTTGCGCGCCACCCGCCTGCAGCGTCAAGAGCAGCGCAACCGTCTTCGCCTCCAGGTGAATGCCTGTTCCAATCGTAAGCCCCGCAAACGGTTGCGTTCTTGTGAACTCCTCTGCGATCTTGCGCAGCAGCCGCGACTGTTCGGCTACCCAATCTAGACGCTCACGCGGTGCAACTTCACTCAAATTAGTAGCAACTCACGCTTTTATCAAATGGAGTTAACAAGCACCTTGTGTCACTTGACTAGATTTACTCATGCTCCGCCCTCTATCTGCATCGTTTTGATAGCCCTGGTTCGCGTTATTAATCCACCAAGTGCACGATCTGTGAAACAATTCCTGTTCGTGCACCAGCGAACCTATTGGTTCTCGTAAGTGTTCGTTCCAGCTCGCGCACGCTAGATTTTCCTGGAAAAAAATACCACATGTGTATTATGTTACCCGCTCCATAACCGTCGCCATTCGCGTCTGCTCGGTTGCGATGAAAGTAATTGTTGCGGAATGAACGAACTAGGTCAGTGTCTTCCAATTCGTCTTCGAGTCCGTACTCAAGTAGTCCTCCAAAGCCGTCAGCAAGATTCAGTTTGAAACGATTTTGTTTGATAGTCAGGTTTGAGACACTTCCAAACCCGAATACTCCCCCATCGCCCCCCGCGTGGTTCTTTGTGAATATGTTGTTAAGTGCACTTAGCGAATCAAGATCTTCGACCATGAGTACTGCCCCATCATCATCTGTAGAGTTGTTGACTATCGTGTTTCGCTGCAGGAGCACAATCCCGTTAACAACCCCAATAGCTCCGCCGCGATAACCGCTGTTGGAGTCAAAGGTGGAGTTCTTTATGATCACTGAGCCGCCATCATCGGGATCGACGTTGACCGCCCCGCCGCTCTCGAATGCCTCATTGTAAATGAACGTCGAGCGTTCGATGGTGACTTCACCATCAATAAAGATCGCACCGCCGGAATCATCTGTCGCCACATTTGCTTCGAACATACAGTCGATTACAGTTGCTGAGCCTCCCGAATAAATTGCACCGCCACCAGTTCCGCTGTTATTAACGAACTCCGATTCGGTCGCGGTGAAACCTTCGGCGGCCCACACAGCTCCGCCGAATTGGCCGAGATTGTTGTTCCCTTCCATGACAACATCTACCAACTCAACCGTGCCGCTATCAATTGTAATGGCACCATAACGACCATCATTATCGAAAAATTGAGAATTGCTCACTGAGACACGTGCCTCGGAAGTTACTCCATCTACAGAAATTGCTGCTCCTTCACCTGAGCTTACATTCCAATTGAAATATGAATCGTAAACTGTCACTCCTTCGCCAGACGCCGCTTCGTCTACGTATATAACACCGTTTGACGAGCTTGAGTTTTGCTCAAACAAACTGTTCGAAACGATCACGGGTCCAGGAAGAGCATAAATTGCACTTCCATCAGTAGCGTCTCCGTACGTAAAAGTCGAGTCTGAGACATAAAGCGATCCGTCAAGTATTTCGATTGCTGCACCATCGTGTGCCTGGGCGTTAGTAAAGGTTATTCCAGAAATCGAAACCGAATTAACATTGTCAAAAGAGAAGATCTGGAATTCTTCATTGCCGTCTAAGGTTACGTCAGCGCCCGCAGCTGCCCGGATAGTTATCACGTCATGAGCGGTGTCACCGTCATATTGGTTGATATCAGCGGCATAGGTGTAGTCCCCGTCGCAGATGATGACGATGTCTCCATCATCATCAACTTCTGCTAGTGCGGCGTCGAGAGCACTGTTGATGTCCCCCTC
>JAYQPX010000039.1:0-7555 GCA_038145565.1 Chloroflexota bacterium
CTGTTTACGAAACAGCTGCTCTACCACTGAGCTACATCGGCGCCGGAGGGGGATTGTAGCGGAGCTCCCCGCCGCCAAGCAAAAATCAAGAAACTAGCGGCACCAAGTTGAAACCGAGCGCCAACCGATCCTGATCTGAGAGCAGTAGGGATCGTAGTGGTGCGAGCGAGCGTGCCTGAGAGCCGTGGCAACTAATTGAGCGCAGTAACTGCAACCGAATCTCAGGAGTGATGGCGATTTCAAGATCGCAGCCTGTCGGAGCAGTCAACGAAGGCGCGAGGCGATCCACAATCTCTGTCTGAGAGAGTGAACCCCCCTTTGAAACGATGTGCCTGCGAGCTGCATCAGGGAAGGCTGAGAAGTAAAAAGCGGGTTGGTTTGGCAGTCGTGTACGCACACGTTCTACAGCACGAGCCGTTGCTTGGGAGATCGCCAAATGATCTGGATGGCAATCCGGATCGTCCTGTGAGTGGGTGACCACAACCTTGGGAGCAGTAGTGAGAATGAGGTCCTCAATACGAGCACTGGCCTCATCAATGTTGTCCGTAAGTTTCGAAGTACCAATAGCTTCGCCGCTTGAGCCTCCGTCGGTGAATCCCAGTAACCGCACACTGCTCGCACCGAGCACCACAGCGGCGCACCTCAATTCTCGGCTTCGCACTGCCACGATGTCATCAGAGAGTGCAAGATCTAACGCGTTGCCAGTTCCAGCTTCTCCATTAGTTGCACAGAGGATCAGTGTGGAACCACCACGCGCGGACGTTGTTACAATAAGTGGTCCTGCAATCAGGATTTCATCATCTGGATGTGCGGAAATGACGAGAAGATCAAGCACAGCCCCTCCTCAGCTTTCATCTAACCGCACTTTAAAGGTACACTTTCACAATGAAGATTGCAATGCTGTGCCACTCGTCACTGGGAGGGTCTGGTGCTGTTGCCTCAGCGCTCTCCAAGGAACTTGTTGCACGTGGGCATGAGGTACATATCGTTTCTGATCACGTTCCATTCTCTCTGCGAAGTGATCTTATCGGACCAATTGATCGAGTTCTGGAAACTGCAGCTAACGCCTACGAGCAGGGAATCTCGAGAATTTCAAAACTCGAGTCCTTTCTTGCAAAAACTGGACGCATCGTTGTGCGACCATTGCTTGGCTTCATTGAGTCATTTAGGCCCAAGTCACTTATGCATTACCACCAGGTAGAGAAGATTGACTACCCGCTTTTTGAAGGCCAACTCCTGACGCTCACGGCGGCGTCGGCACTGGTCCACTTACTTAATCGCGAGAAGATTGATGTCATACACGCGCATTACGCAATCCCTTTTGGACTTTCTGCGCTGTTGGCGCGCACCCATCGGCCAAAGACTCCGATCGTCTTAACCGTTCACGGAACAGATATTGCCGTGCTTGGCCGAGATGCCTCTGTGGAACCGATGGTCGTATCGGCATTACAGGGAGCCGATAAGGTAACGGCCGTGAGTGCCGCGCTAGCAGAGGATGCCGCCATGGTTGGTGGCATTTCTCCACCTGAAGTGATTGGAAATTTTGTGGATCTTGAAACGTTTTATCCCTTACCAAGGGAGCAACGTATGCTCAAACGACGCGCGTTTGCTCGGCCCGACGAAGCCCTGTTAGTCCATGCGAGTAACTTTCGTGAGGTTAAGCGACCTTTTGATCTGGTTTCAATTTTGGAATCAGTTCGGCTCGCCCTTCCTGCTCGCCTCCTATTGATTGGTGACGGTCCACTCGTCCCCCAACTCAAGGATATGATTCGAGAGCGGGGGCTGCAGAAATTTGTGCAATTTCTCGGACCCGTCCAAAATATTGAGCACATTCTTCAGGTAGGTGACCTGTTCCTTCTCCCCTCAGAGTCTGAGTCATTTGGTTTAGCTGCAGCTGAGTCTCTTGCCTGCGGCACACCAGTTGTGGCATCCCGAGTCGGTGGCGTCCCCGAGATGGTCGGGGATATGTTTGCGGGTCTTCTGTACGAGGTGGGCGATACAAATACCGCTGCCAACATTGCCGTATCGCTCCTCTTGCCAAGCGACGATGATCGTGATGCCCTCCGAGCGATGTGCCGGGAGCATGCTGAGAGCACCCTCGCACCGAAGCAGCGAATTGACCAGTATTTAAATGTCTACGCGTCAGTTTTGAAGAAGGCTCCACTCACCAATCACTGACCACTCCCGAAAGAACAACCGATTCACGCATGAAATATGCTGCTCACGTGCTCATCGCAAGTTAAGAAACAGCTGCTCTACCACTGAGCTACTCCGGCGCCAGAGGGGGGAGTGTATTTGAGCGGTCCCTGTAAGGTTATGAAAGTAGCCGGACAGCTGGTTCCCGTATCCAGATGGAGATGCGTGGCGCTGAGGCAGCACCGCACTTCGTGTGGAAGTGACTGAGTCAAGTCTTTGCGAAGTTAGGAAAGCACGGCGAACCAGCGACCCTCAGGATCAGAGAGCGCAAAGCTCCTCGGCCCGTGCTGTGTGGTGATCGCGCTGACCTGAACTCCGTTGGCTGTGAGGCGCTCATGAGTTGCGTCAAGGTCGTCTACTCGGAGGGCGATCGACGGCGTGGCGAGACCAAGGTTGTTCGGATTGTCCTTCATCATCTCGAGAGGGACGAGCTCAAACGAGAAGTCTTGCCCCGGAAATCCAATCTCCACAACGGCGAGCTCACCGACGACGGTGCGCTTCCTCTCTGCCATGTCAACCTTCTCGACCTAGAATGTCAGGCAACGCTCAAGATCGTTGACGTACAAGACCACATAGCTGACACGCATCGTCAAGTTGTCTACTTCGTCGTCGGCGCGCCTGCGGCGGCGAGATCGCTGTACGCACCCGCATCGATGACGTCGGTGAAGCCGAGCTCCTTCATGATCGCCACGGCCTGGCCCGAACGGTTGCCGCTGCGGCAGTAGACCAGGTACGCGGCGTTGCGATCGTACTCGCCGATCTTCGCTTCAAACTCACCCGCGTTGAAGTCGAGCACCGTGGCTCCAACGATCGCACCCTCCGCAACCTCGTCTGGGCCGCGCACATCAATCACCACGCGGGAGTCAAGCACCTTGACGGCTTCGGAGGCGCTTACCTTTCGCACGCCTGCGCCTTCATTGGTGCCTGACGCGCAGCCAGCAATGAAGAGAAGCAGAACTGCAACCACAGCCAATGGTATTAACACTCCCGGAATTGAATACTTGATGTTCACCCTACGGTGCAGGCGTGACGGTTGAAGCACTGTATCGTGTGAGGGTGCTGTATCCGTTGCTGGCCGTGATGCCGACCAGCAAGTACTTGCCGCTCACCGCAGGACCCAGCTTGTATCTGTTTCGAGTCGCCGCTTCAATTGATGTGCAGGATTCGTCAAGCGAGTTTCCTCCCGTGAGTACTCGCGCAGTGCACTGGTACCACTGGTATGCGTAGCTGATTCTGAATCCGCTGCGCCATTTACCAGTTCGCGCGGTAAGGGTTCGGCGGGCCGCAATACTTCCATTGACTGTTGGCAGTGAGCTGTTCGTGATTGACATCTTCGTGTTCACGGACGTGGCTTCGACGAGTGCAAGGTAAGCGTTCAGTGCGCCAGACCCGCATCCGAGTGCCGCGCATGCGCCTGAGCCCTTGACGAGATACCAATCTTCATTGTTCAGCTTTCCATAGTTGGACCAAGAGACTGCCTCCCAATACGAGCCGCTGAGCTGACCGCGATTGGTCTTCACGCACGGATCCCAGTTCATGACGATGTACGCCATCGAGCCTTCAGGGGTCGGACTACATGGGAGGTCGCCGCCCCATGCGGTGTCCCAATCGTAGGCACGAACCTCCGCGGGGGTGAAAGTCTCGCCGTCCTCGATCACGCCTTCTACACCGCCCCAGGCGATCAGCCAGTCGGTGAACCAACTGATCGATGAGAAGTCCGAGTTCGTTCCACCTTTGGCGAGATATGCGCTTGACCTAGATTTCAGGACGGAGATGACAGCCGTGGCGCTCATGTCTGGGAACTCCGCGCGAATCAGCGCCGCGACCGCGGCAACATGCGGAGCGGCCATGGACGTTCCTTGGTAATGCGCTTGGTCGTAGTTGCCGTCGAAGTCATAAAAGTCGCTAGAGATCGTCGATAGAATCTCCCCCGAAACGTCAAATGGCCGCCACTTGGTGCACCAAATACTTGCTGCTCCTACCCAACCTGGAACACCTTCGTCCGAGAGTGAGGTCAGGCCGAACGGGCAGCCGCCTGGATAATCGGCACTAGGGGTGACAGCAGGTTCATATTGGTCATCACCACCAGGTGCCGAAACGTCAACAGCGGGCCCAACATTCGTGTACGGCGCCGGTCCCCCATTCGGGCTCAGTGCCGCGACCGTAACCGCCTCGATGCAGCTTGATGGAGAGTAGTTTCTCGCGTCATCAGATTCGTTTCCTGCCGCGACAACGGTGATTGCCCCTGCAGCGAAGGCATCGCGGATCGCGTCGCCATCTGGGCCTTCACAATCCGGTCCGAAGCCACCGAGTGACATGTTGATGACATCGGCTGGGTTGGCGTTTAGCGGCACGCCATCAACTGCCAGTCCGGCCGACCAGCGGATCGCATCGGCAATATCTGCATCTGTGCCGCCACACTGGCCCAGCACCCGAACTGGTAGAAGAGTGACGTCGGGTGCGATCCCGGCAATGCCTGTGTCGTTCGCCTGCGCTGCAATTGTCCCAGCGACGTGTGTCCCGTGCCAGCTTGAATAGCTCTCGCCGCACTCTGCGAGGGCGGGTGCATGATCGGGATTGCCGTCCTCAGCTCCATCGCCTGGGTCGGTTGGATCATCATCCCGACCGGCATCTTCGTCGTTGTCGAAATCATCGCTGCTCACGAAATCGTATCCAGGGGCAACATCTAGCCCGACGAAGTCTGGGTGACCAGGGAGGAATCCGGTGTCGAGGACTGCCACCACCGCGCCATCGCCGGTAGAGATGCCCCACGCCGCTTCGACACTCATGCCAGCAGGATTGGAAGTGCGGTTGTATGGCTCAACATCCCACTGCTGTCCGTCCACGTAGTTGGGATCGTTGATTGTCTGAGCGGTGTAGCGGGCGATACGTTCCAAGCGGATGCCATCTGCATCCAAAATGGCTTTAAGTGACTTTAGACTCGGCCCGTCCTCGCTGGCATCAAGCGTGATTATCGCGCTTCCGGATCCGCGGGGACCGCGGGTTTTTACATCAACTGATGCGATTCCGGGAGTGCGGTAAAGAGGAGCAATCTTCCCGAAGACTCGGACGATCGACTTCCAATATCGGGCTGCGCCTTTCGGAGCCGCAGTTCGGAACTCGGAACCTCTGCGAACATGGTCGATCGCGTCTGCAGCAGCTACAGGAGTTGCCGCAGAAGGAACGGCGAGGGCTCCCGCGAGGGCGATTGCTAGGGCGGCAGGTACCTTTGAGTGAGATTTGTTCAGCATGAGGTTCATCTTACTTTATCTGCGTCATGCAGCGACCAAACGTCGATCGCATCCAAGTCTACGCTCGTGATCCTGTTTGCTGCGAGTGCACCTGCGATCTGCGCGCGGTGCTCCGTGGCGTGATGGACGGACTGGTTGACAAGCACCCAGCGGGGGAAGGCCATCGGCTCGCCGCCAAAAGAAATCCACCGAAGCACCTCGGTGCCGTCGAGAGCGGCTCCCGCGCGGAGCTTTGCATCAGCGGCGGCAAGACCTTTGGCAAGCAAGGCGACATCGGTTGCGGTGGTGGGAAGCGATCGTTCAGGCGCGCGCGGCTCGCCGTGAAGCCGTTGCGCGTAGTTCTCCGCCGCCGTTACGAGGTGGTGGGCGATGGCACCGACGTTCCACTCGCTCCCCGGAGCGGTGTGACCGAGTGCTGCGTCTGGAAGCGCTGCAAGTTGCTTGAAGAGCGCGGCGTTCGCCCAGGCCATGTGTCGAAGGAGTTGATCGAGCGTTTCGTTTCGTTCACTCATCTGAATGAAACCTCCGCAGTCTTCGCAAGTTGCACAAGTTCGCCGAGCGCAGCGTTCTGGGCCTCGATGATCGCCGAAGCGGGCTCCTCGGTGAACGAGAAGGTGCTGTGCGCGTCCGAGACGAGCGTGACGTTGAAGCCTTCCTGTACGGCCCGACGTGTCGTGGCGTCGATGCAGTAGTTCGACTGCATGCCTGCGATGACGAGGTCCTTGATGCCTGCGGCGCGCAGATCCTCCAGAAGGCCCGTTTCATGGAAGGAATCGGTGCTGGTCTTACGGTAGACCTTTTCGCTCGCGACTGGAAGCAGCTCTGGGTGGAGCACCCAGCCAGGGGTGCCGGGAAAGTCGGGATCGATCTCTCCGCCATCGTTTTGGATGAAGGCGACGGGCACTCCTGCCGCACGTGCGCGTTCGACGAGGCTCTTCAGGCGACCAAGAATCAGAGGGCCGTCGTGCACCGCCATTGGCGGCTCAAATTGGTTCACCTGTGCGTCGACAATGAGCAACATGGTGGCAAGAGTAGCAAATCGCGATCTTGTCCAAGGCGTAGAATTGGTCCATGACAGCAACAAATGCGTGTCTCTGGTTTGATGGCAATGCTGAGGAGGCGGCGCAACTCTATGTGTCACTGTTTCCTGACAGCTCCATTGATGAAGTGGTTCGGACTCCTGGCGATTACCACGCAGGAACCAAAGGGAGCGTCCTCGCAGTGCGATTCAACCTTTCTGGAGTGCCGTACCTTGGCTTGAACGGCGGCCCGCAGTTTACGTTCACGGAAGCGATCTCTTTTCAAATCGACTGCGCGAACCAGGCCGAAGTCGATCACTTCTGGGAAGGACTCGTCGCTGGAGGCGGAGAACATGGCCGGTGTGGATGGCTGAAAGATCGTTTTGGAGTGTCGTGGCAGGTGAATCCACGTGAGATGAACCAGTACATCGGCGGCCCAGATCTCATGGCAGGTCAATCCGCGTGAGATGAACCAATACATCGGCGGTCCAAATCCCGAAGGGGCCGCCCGCGCGATGGCCGCAATGATGAAGATGGACAAGCTGATCGTTGCGGAACTGCGAGCGGCGTACGAAGGGAATTAGCGCGCTAGATCTGACCGAGCCCCTCTTGAAACAGCAAGAGTCCAAAGATCACGAACGATGTGGCCGCAAACAGCTTGACTGCGTTTGGCGGGATTCGTCGCGCAAGCAGTGCGCCGGCACCAACCGCGAGTGCATCTGCGGCGACCATCCCTACCGTTGATCCGATCCATGTGCCGATCGGTTCATTGGTCGTCGCAAGCGTCACCGTAGCGAGCATTGTCTTGTCGCCAAGCTCCGCCAAGAAGAAGGCGGTGGCGATCGCAAGCACTGCCCAGCGCCCCTCGCGCTGCGCCCGCGCTTCGTCTTCGGCGCCTAGTTCGTCGCCGCGAATCGTCCAGAGGGCGAAGGCGAGATAGGCGAGTCCGGCGACGATGTTGATCGGTCCCACTGGTAGGGCCGCGGCGGCGACTCGGCCGATCAGGACGGACCCTGCGTGGACAACGAGCGTGGCGAGGAAGATGCCTGTCACGGTTGGCCAGAACCTGTACTTGGTGGCGAAGGCGAG
>JAYQPX010000040.1:0-7347 GCA_038145565.1 Chloroflexota bacterium
CTAGCCCCTGGTTTTCGGCGCCTCCGCTCCTACCCCTCCTCCGCACCGCGGCAGCGAGCAGGATCGCCATGAAGATAGCTGGAGACTCCATGAGTGCAAGGACGGCTGTCATGTACCCGCCATATCCCACTCCGCTGATCTCCAAAGTCTGGACCGCCGTGACGAAGGTGACCACGCTTACCGACCCATACGCAGCGGCGATCGCTGCAGCGTTCAAGTGAGTTGTCATCCGCTTCATGATGAAGAAGCCCGAGACTGGAATGACGAGCGCCATCACGAGCCCGGCGGCAATGCTCGCAACCAGCCGCAGATCGAGTTCAGAACCTGCAAGCGCGGCTCCACCCTTCAGGCCAATGGCGATAAGCAGATACCGAGAGAGCAGCTTGGAGAGAGTGTCAGGGAATCGTAGTGTCGGTCGTAGGGCGCCAGTCAGCGCTCCAGCAACGAAGAGCAACACGGAAAGATCAAACGGGACATGCATCTTCCAAACTCTATCTTGCGGAACGAAACGTGATCAGGTTGCTGGCGGAGAGGGAGGGATTCGAACCCTCGATGGAGTTGCCCCCAAACCGCATTTCCAATGCGGCGCCATAGACCACTAGGCGACCTCTCCGTGTGTGCGCGTCAGGTGCTGGCGGAAAGGGTGGGATTCGAACCCACGAGGCTATTAACCTGCCGCTTTTCGAGAGCGGTGCCTTCAACCACTCGGCCACCTTTCCACGGCGGAGGATAGACCATTAAGGGGCGAGGCTCACCTCAATGCCGGCGCTGACCTGCATGCGCAGAAGGCTGCGCATGCGATCGTAGAGACGGAAGCCAACCGCGGGGAGCCCGTACTTCTTAATGAGTGCGCTCCACATCCCGCCGAGTTCATCGTTGGCCAAGATGCGCGCCGTCGCTGGTAGCGGCACGCCAGTCAGCGTCCCGTTCCACGTGCACGGTGCAACAGTTGCGCGCGGCGAGTTGCGGAGTCGCTTCATCTTCCCTGCCGCAGGATTACTGAAGATCAGTAGGCGTCCCTCTCGCTCCGCCGCCCAGACAGGCGTCACGACGGCGCGACCATCAAGTCGGTAGGTGGTGAGGGCGACGTACTGCGCCCGAAGGATTGCGCTCCGTGAATCGGCGTTGAGGGAGTTCTCAGGCATCAATGGAGTCTGCCATGCGGCGAAGCTGATTGGCGAGTGCGGAGAGATCCTCGCCCCCCATACCAGCAGCGATCAGCGCATCTTCCAGTTGGGCGACGAGTGCTGCCGCGGGGACGGGGACGCCGAGCTCTTTGGCGAGGTCGATGGCGATGCCGAGGTCCTTACGATGCAGCGCTACCTTGAAGCCCAAGGGATAGCGATCTTCTGCCATACGCTGCCAGCGATTCTCGAGGACCCACGACTTGGCTGCGCCACCTGAGAGCGCACCGGCAAGCGTTGCTGGGTCAAGGCCAGCCTTCTGCCCCACAAGGATCCCTTCTGCGAGCGAGAGGTAGCTTCCAGAGATGACGAGTTGATTGACCGCCTTCCCTACCTGCCCTGCGCCGATCGGTCCGAGGTGCGTGATCGTCTTGGCGAATGCGGCGAGATATGGCTGTGCCGCGGCAACAGCTTCTGCCGATCCGCCAAGAAAGACGGTGAGTGTACCGTTGACAGCGCCTTCGCTACCACCGCTCACGGGGGCGTCCACCATCAGGACTCCCTTGGTCGCGAGTTGGTCGCCCATATGGCGCGTCGCGGAGGGGGCGATGGTGCTCGTATCGATCACCACCGCACCGGCGGCGAGAGTATTTATTGCGCCATCCGCGCCGAGGAGCAGCTCCTCCACATCGGGAGTGTCTGAGACGCTCAGCACCACGGCGTCCGCCCCGCTCAGCGCTTGCTTCAGTGAAGCGACCTGCGTCACCCCTTCAATGGTCGGTCGACCTGGAGTGCGATTCCAGCCGCGCACCGTATGGCCTGCACGCGCCAGGTGGCCAGCCATCGGCGCACCCATCGTGCCGAGACCAAGAAGCGTGACGTTGCCCATGACGCCACGATACGACAGCGGGTGCGTTGGAGTGTGAAGAGTGGTGCGCCCGGCGGGACTCGAACCCACGACCTTTAGGTCCGCAACCTAACGCTCTATCCACTGAGCTACGGGCGCATGTACTACCTGCGGTTCATGATGCTACGGCACGCCTGCCTGAAGTGGCGGAGAGGGAGGGATTCGAACCCTCGACGCAGGAAAACCCCACGTGGCGGTTTAGCAAACCGCTGCACTAGACCTCTATGCGACCTCTCCGAGGCTTGCCGACGAGAAGTATCCCAGATGCCGCCCCGCTGCGCTAGCCGACGATCTCCCAGCCCCGTCGCTGGGCTTCTTCACGGAGATGCTTGTCTGGCGCAACTGCAACGGCGCGACGAGCGGCGGTAAGGAGTGGAATGTCTGCCGCGGTGTCACCGAAGGCGGCGAGGATCTCGCCACCTGCCGCGTGCCGACTCACGGCTGCTGCCTTCTGTTCCCCACTCTGCGTTGCCCCTGCAAGCTGACCTGTGGCAACGCCGTCAACAAACTCGAGCGGGGTCCCCAGCGCGGCAACTGCACCGATGCGACGCGCAAACGCATCGCCCACTTGCTGATAACCGCCAGTGGCAAGGAGGAGTTGCACGCTTGAGGTGCGCGCGCTCGCAACCGCATCAGCGACTGCGGTGAGTCCGGAGGAGCGTCGCGCTGGCCAGAGGTAGTGCTCCACGACCCACTCGCCCATGGCATGTAGTTCAGCCGCCGTTGCTCCACGAAGCAGGACTGCAAGATCGCTCAGCCAGCGTGCTCGAAAGCGTTCCTTGTTGATGATGCCAAGCTTTGCAAGGATCACGAGTGGTAGTCGAAGTGTGATGAAGCGCTGTGCCGCGCCGCTCGGCCGGTTCACCTTCACCCAATCAAGCACACCGCGCCATGTCTCCGCGGTGGTCAAGGTGCCATCCATGTCGCTTACGATCACCGCGCTGCTCATCTGCGCATTATGCGTGAAAAAGAGAGGCGCCTGGGTCTCCCCAGACGCCTCTCTCGAACGATCCTCGACGGATCGCCAGTTAGTTACTTCTTCTTGGCTGCCTTGCGGCGCTTTCGCTTCGCAGGGGCCTTCTTGGCAACGGCCTTCTTGGCTGACTTGCGGCGCTTTCGCTTCGCAGGGGCCTTCTTGGCAACGGCCTTCTTGGCGCGTCGCTTGGTGGCAGGCTTACGCTTCGCAGCGGCCTTCCTCTTCTTCTTTACTGCCATGTTCTGGACCTCCACTCTGGTCGACCCGACTGGCGGATCGGCCATTAACTCCACCCCAAAACTGGGGCTTGTTGAAAAGTAAAACACAATGTGGATAAGTGCAACCCCAAATGTGCATAGCGCAACCCGGTGGGGCTCCCTGACCCGCCAGATGGGGCCCAACACCCCCGATTTTTGGCGCGAAATTACCCCAAACTGCGCCACATCTGAGACGTTGCATACGGTGATGCGCTTCGCGGCATCTCGTCGCTGCAGATTTGGCAGTTTTCATGAAAAACGTCTGAATTCGTGCTCAAAATTGATGGACTGGGAGTGGCGCAGCGCATGCGTACCGCGCAAAAAAGCTACGCGTCCGCCCCAAAAAGTGGTGGCTGGATGGGGAAATTCTTGACCTGACCCGACGTTAGCCGTAGGGTTAGCCACATGGCGACGTATCGCTACTTTAGGAGCCCGGTCTGACCCGCCCAGACGCCTAGCGTCTGACCGGCGGTCCGGCCGGGATGCGAGCAGAGGGGTCCCCTCTGCTCTTTTCTTTTCCCCCTACTCGCCGGGGCACCGGCAGAAAACCAGGAGCCAGAAATGTTCGTCCGAATGACTAAGGCAGCGACCGCGGAGCAGCTGGATGCCGTCCGCGAACGCGCGGTAGCGGCTGGACTTGCGGTCTATGAAGAGCAGGCGGTGACCGGATCCACCTTTGCAATCCTCGGCCCGTCAGGGGTGAGCGCCACACTCGAACAAGAGTTCGCCGCGCTCCCAGGTGTTGAAAGTGCGAAGCGCGCGACGCGACCGTATCGCCTCGCCTCACGTGAGTTCCGTGATGCGCCAACCGTTGTCAACGTGCGTGATGCGGTGATCGGCGGCGGCTCGCTGACACTAATGGCAGGTCCCTGCTCGATTGAATCTCGCGACCAGCTCTTTGAAGTTGCGCAGGGTGTGGCCGACTCAGGGGCGACGCTCCTCCGCGGCGGTGCATTCAAGCCGCGCACCTCGCCGTACGCCTTCCAGGGGCTCGGCCTTGATGGGCTCCGCCTTCTCGCGGAGGCGCGAGAGCGCACGGGTCTCCCCATCATCACGGAGGTGATGGAGCCAGCGCAGGTTGACATGGTGGCCGAGTTCGCCGACGTGCTGCAGATTGGCACTCGCAACATGCAGAATTTCTCGCTCCTCAACGCGGTCGGGCGAACACGCATGCCCGTGATGCTGAAGCGAGGGCTCTCTGGGACGATTGAGGAGTGGCTCCTCGCCGCGGAGTACATCTTGGCGGCCGGAAACACGCAGCTCATCCTCTGCGAGCGCGGCGTTCGGACCTTTGAGACCGCGGCGCGCAATACCCTTGACCTCAATGCCGTTCCAATCCTTCGTAAGCTGACGCATCTCCCTGTCATCGTGGACCCAAGCCACGCCACAGGGAAGCGTTGGATGGTTGCACCAATGTCTTACGCCGGCGTTGCGGCTGGAGCCGACGGTATCATGGTGGAGGTGCATCCGAAACCAGAAGAGGCCTGGTCTGACGGAGAGCAGTCGCTCACGATCCCGATGTTCCAACGACTCGCAGGTGAGCTGCGCTCCATCCATACGCTGGTCACGCCGCTCCACGATGATCCAGGTGCGGCTGGCGCGAGCCCGACGAAGAGTTAGGGACGTGGCACACCGCGTTTCCCCCGCAGCGCGCCTGCGCGGCGAACTGCGCCTCCCCGGCGATAAGTCCATCAGCCACCGCGCGCTCATCTTTGCGGCGATCGCCAACGGCGAGACGCTGATCAGCGGGGCGGGCGACGGACACGACGTGCGCTCGACTGCTGGGATGATGGTTGCGCTCGGCGCTTCGTGTGAGCGGCTCCCCGCCGCGCCCGATGATGCGCCTGGCACGGCGCGTTGGCACGTGCGATCCCCTGGGCGTCGCGAACTTGCCGCTCACGGTGATGGCCGCCTTGACTGTGGCAACTCAGGAACGAGCGCGCGACTCGGCGCGGGCCTCGTAGCCGGAATTCACGGAGTGCACACGCTGGACGGAGATGCATCGCTCCGCCGACGCCCGATGGCGCGCGTGCTTGAGCCGCTCCGCGCGATGGGTGTTGAGGCCACGGGGGCCCCAGGCGAACGGGGCGAGACTGCACCGCTTCGGATCGTCGGCGGAACGCTCAAGGGGGGCGAGTGGCGCTCAAAGACGCCGAGCGCGCAGGTGAAGAGCTGCGTCCTGATTGCCGGACTCGCTGCAAGCGGCAGCACCACCTATATAGAAAGTGTCGCGACGCGCGACCACAGCGAGCGCATGCTTGTTGCGCGCGGCGCCACGATCGACCGCACGCAGGGGGAAGACGGCAGCTGGTTCATCCGCGTGCAAGGCGAGGCTGAGCTGCGAGCGATCCCACAGGTGCACGTTCCGGGCGACCCCTCCTCCGCCGCCTTCTGGCTCGTTGCCGCAAGCCTGCACCCAGATGCCGATTTGACGATCCGTGGCGTCTCGCTGAACCCCACCCGCCGCCATGTCATTGAGATCCTGCGCCGCATGGGTGCATCCATCGAAGAGGCGCCAGGCCCAGATAACGGTTCCGGTGAGCCGGTCGGCGACCTTCGCGTTCGCAGTGCCGACCTTCACGGCGTGGAGATCACCCCGCACGATGTGGCGCTCGCCATCGATGAGATGCCGATCCTCTCGCTCGCGGCAACGATGGCGCGCGGTGCAACCAGCATCCGCGGCGCTGGGGAACTCCGAGCAAAAGAGAGTGACCGTATTGCAGGGGTAGCCGATGGACTGACTCACCTTGGGCTCCACGTCCGAGTTGAAGGTGACGACCTGCACTTTGTCGGTGGCGAGCGACCGAAGGGTGGGACTCCCTCCGTCCGCGGCGATCACCGCCTGGCGATGACCTTTGCGGTTGCGGCCCTCGTTGGCGGAGGGGCGGTCGAGATCGATGAACCAGAGGCGGCCGCGGTGAGCTACCCGACCTTCTTTGATGACGCTGCCCGAATTGGAGGCGGCGCGGCTCAGGGCACACCAACATGAGTAAGCGCATCGTGCTCTTGGGACACCCGGTGAAGCAGAGTCTCTCGCCCGCCTTTCAGCAAGCCGCCTTCGACCACGTCGGACTCCCCGTTCGCTATGAGGTGATGGATGTTCCGCCGAAGGAACTTCCCTCAGCCGTGGCTGCAATGCGTGCAGATGCGGACGTGATCGGCGCCAACGTCACGATCCCGCATAAGGAGACGATCGGCGCACTCCTTGATTCAGTGACAGAAGAGTGCGCAACCATCGGGGCGGTCAATACGATCACGCGCGCAGGGAGTCGTCTCGTCGGGCGCAATACTGATGTTGCGGGTCTTCGCGGCTCACTTGATGCACTGCTTGATGGTCGCCGTATGCCACGGGCGGCCTTGATCCTTGGCGCAGGTGGGGCGGCACGGGCCGCAGTCGCCGCGCTGGTCGGCGCGGCGGTTGGCCAGATCAGCATCACGAATCGTCACCTCCGTCGCGCCGAACAGGTGGCTGCTGCGGCTCAGAAGTCGTGGCCCCACCTCGCCATCCGAGCCGTTCCGTGGCACGAATCGATCCTTGTAGAAGAGGCGGCGCGTGTCGGGATCATCATCCATGCCACTAGCGTCGGACTCGATCCGAGTGACGCCCCCGCACTCCCCGCCGCCGCATTCCGTGAAGGCCAGTACGTCATTGACGTCGTCTACGCCCCCGGCGGGACCGCGCTGGTACGAAGTGCACGCGCCGCTGGCGCTGAAGCGACCGATGGACTTGAGATGCTCCTTCTGCAGGGTGCCGCATCGTTTGAGCTCTGGACGGGGCGGCCCGCACCAATCAGCATCATGCGTGACGCACTCGCCGCGGCCGCGGCATCATCTAAGGAGGCCAAAGGGTCGCCCGAAGGGCTAGGAGGGTTGAAGTGAGTTTTCGATTCTTGACCGCCGGTGAGTCACACGGACCTGAACTCGGCGTCATCGTCGAGGGGATGCCCGCTGGAGTTCCGCTCACCGAAGTGGCAATCGCCGTTGACCTGAAGCGCCGACAGGGCGGCTACGGTCGTGGCGCGCGTCAAAAGATTGAACAGGACCACGCGCGCATTCGCAGCGGCGTCCGACACGGCCTCACAC
>JAYQPX010000041.1:0-7294 GCA_038145565.1 Chloroflexota bacterium
CCCCCCCCCCCCCCCCCGCGCGCGCCCCCCCCCCCCCCCCCCCCCCCCCCCCCACGCTCGGTCTCCTCGTGATCGGGCGGTGGTAGACTGCCCGTCCGTGCTGCAGCGCTGCGGATGGCGCGCTTGTGCGGAGATCGGAGGAGCGCATGGCCACTGCTGACCGCTTCGATCGCTTCACCGACCGCGCCAGGAAGGTGCTGACGCTCGCCCAAGATGAGGCACAGCGCTTCAACCACAACTACATCGGCACGGAGCACCTCCTCCTTGGCCTGGTACGCGAAGGTGAGGGTGTGGCAGCAAGGGTCCTTGAGAACCTGAATGTTGAGCTCGCAAAAGTGCGCCAGGCAGTGGAGTTCATCATCGGACGCGGCGAGCGCCCCGTACTCGGTGAGATTGGACTCACTCCACGCGCCAAGAAAGTGATTGAGCTCGCCATTGATGAAGCGCGACGCCTCGGACACAACTACATCGGTACGGAGCACCTGCTGCTCGGACTCGTTCGTGAAGAGGGTGGGATCGCCTCTGGGGTGCTCGAGTCGCTTGGTGTCAGCCTCGACAAAGTTCGTCATGAGGTCGTGCGTGTCCTCAGTCAGTCATCTGCCCCCGCCTCGCCGCAAGCGGAGCGTCGCGCTGGCACCTCGAAGACACCTACCCTCGACGCGCTCGGCATTGATCTCACCGAGGCGGCGCGCGCAGGGCGGCTAGATCCCGTCATTGGTCGCGAACGCGAGATTGAGCGAGTCATCCAGATCCTTGCCCGCCGAACCAAGAACAATCCGGCGCTGATCGGCGAGCCTGGCGTAGGGAAGACCGCGATCGCCGAAGGCCTCGCGCAGCGCATCGTCAAGGGCGATGTCCCTGCACCGCTACTGGACAAGCGTGTCGTGACGCTAGATATGGGCTCACTCGTTGCTGGAACCAAGTACCGCGGAGAGTTTGAAGAGCGGCTGAAGAAGGTTCTTGAAGAGCTGCGCGCGTCGCGCGATGCAATCCTCTTTGTCGATGAGCTGCACACGCTCGTCGGTGCGGGCGCGGCAGAGGGAGCGATTGATGCCGCCAACATTCTGAAGCCACCTTTGGCGCGCGGCGAGATCCAGTGTATTGGCGCCACGACGCTGGACGAATACAGGAAGCACGTGGAGAAAGATCCTGCGCTTGAACGACGATTTGCTCAGGTGATCGTTGCAGAACCTTCACAGGAAGAGACGATCGAGATCCTCAAGGGCCTGCGTCCGCGATATGAGGCGCACCACAAGGTTCGGATCTCCGATGAGGCGCTGCGCGCCGCAGTTGATCTCTCGATCCGCTACATCAACGACCGCCAACTTCCGGACAAGGCGATCGACGTCATTGACGAGGCATCAAGCCGCGTGATGTTGCGTCACGCCTCGCCACCGCCTGAGCTGCGCGCCGCGCGTCGCGAGGCGGATGACCTTGAGCGCGATCATCAGGCCGCGGTCGCGGCGGGCACCTTCGACCGTGCAGGCACGCTGCGCAGCCAACTCGATGGCCTCAAGGGACGCATTGAAGCGCTTGACCGCGCCTGGCGCGCAAGCCTGACTGGAGTGGTTGCCCCGAGCGCCGCACTCTCCGGTGCTACGTCTGCTGAACCGCCAGCAACCGACGCCGCTCCGAATGTGATCGCGCTCCCATCGCCGACCGCTGCGGATCCTGTGGTGCAGGCGCCAATCATTGATGCTGCGTCACGTGCCGCCACTCCAGTCGCGACTGGTGCTGCCGAGACGGCCGGTGCGCTCGTGGCGCCTCAGATTGCGAACCGCCCAGACGACCGACCAGAGGTGACCGACGAAGAGGTCGCCGCGGTGGTTGCCATGTGGACGGGGATCCCAGTGATGCGACTGGCAGAGGCAGAGACGGCACGCCTCCTCAAGATGGAGGAAGCGCTTGGCGGTCGAGTGATCGGCCAAGAGCAGGCGATCGGCACGCTCAGCCGTGCGGTGCGCCGCGCGCGCGCTGGACTGAAAGATCCGAAGCGTCCAATCGGCAGCTTCCTCTTCCTCGGGCCGACAGGCGTTGGAAAGACGGAGCTCGCCAAGGCGCTCGCTGAGTTCATGTTCGGCTCTGAAGACGCGCTGATCAAGATTGACATGAGCGAGTTTATGGAGCGCCACAACACGAGCCGACTCGTCGGCGCGCCTCCGGGATACGTTGGCTTTGATGATGGCGGACAGCTCACAGAGGCGATCCGACGTCGACCGTACGCCGTGGTGCTGCTTGACGAGATCGAGAAGGCGCACAGCGAAGTCTTCAACATCCTCTTGCAGATCTTGGAGGATGGCCAGCTCACGGATGCGAAGGGGCGCCGCGTCGACTTCCGCAACGTAATCTTGGTCATGACCTCGAATCTTGGTGCGCGACAGATCCAGACACCGTCGTCACTCGGCTTCCGTGCACGCGGCGAAGGCGAGGGCGCTCGTGCAGAAGAGGAGTACAGCCTGATCAGCGCGAAGGTTGACGAAGAGTTGAAGAAGGCCTTCCGCCCAGAGTTCCTGAATCGCGTGGATGCGAGCATCGTCTTCCGCCCGCTAAGCCAGGAGGAGATGCGTCGCATAGTTGATCTTCTCGTCAAGCGCATCATCAGCCAGCTGCGCGAGCAGGGTCATGAGCTCACCATCACGGATACAGCGAAGGACCATCTCATCAAGGTGGGCTACGACGTGACCTACGGTGCGCGTCCACTCCGCCGCACGATCCAGTCACTCGTTGAAGATCCGCTCGCCGAGCGTCTCCTCCTCGGCGCAGATCCAGTGAACGCCGCATACGTGGTGGACCTTGTTGATGGTGCGATCGCGGTCATGATTCGAGAAGAGGGCGGTGCCGCCTCTGCCGCTCCGCCGGCTGAGCCAGTCGGCGCTGCAGACTGATTCGGGGCGGAGCCCCGATGGCGAAGAGTAAGAACGTCTGGCTCTGTCAACGTTGCGCCTTTGAGGCGCCAGCATTCGAGAATCCCTGCCGCAACTGCAACGAGTGGAACTCACTCGTTGAGACCGTCAAAGAACGGCCAAGCGCAAGCACGCGCGCACGCGCAACTCACAGTTCAGGTGGCGGAGGCCCCGCTCGACCTCAGGCGCTGAAACTCGCTGGCGCAGACCGTGCGCCGCGACTCCCGCTCGGCGTCCCAGAGTTCGATCGCGTACTCGGCGGTGGCGCAGTGCCCGGATCTCTTGTGCTTCTCGGCGGTGAGCCAGGCATCGGGAAGAGCACGCTCTTGTTGCAGGCTGCGGCGGGGATTGCAGCGGCGGGTGGGCGCGTCCTCTACGCATCTGGTGAAGAGTCATCCGCGCAGATTGCTGATCGTGCAGAGCGACTCGGTTTGATGGACGGCCCTGCCGCAGAACGCGTGGAGCTACTTGCGGAGAACGAAGTCGGCGCGATCGGTGAGGCGCTCCTCGCTTCGAACCCAACGCTTCTCATCGTTGATTCAATCCAGACAGCAACGCTTGGTGGCCTTGAAGGCCCAGCGGGGAGTGTGGGTCAGGTGCGCGGCGCCGCGGACTGGCTCGCGGGGGTCGCACGCGCAACAAACTGCGCCGTCATCCTGGTGGGCCATGTGACCAAAGAGGGGAGCATTGCTGGGCCAAAGACACTTGAACATCTGGTGGATGCGGTGGTGATGCTGGATGGTGATCGCCACGGCACGCTGCGCACACTTCGTGCGGCGAAAAATCGTTTCGGCTCAACCGATGAACTCGGGCTCCTTGAGATGGGAGAGCGCGGACTCAGCAGCATTGAGGATCCGGGTCGGGCCTTCATTGACGAGCGTGAGGCGCGTGCTCCTGGCGCCGTGGTCGCCCCGCTCCTTGAGGGGAGTCGGCCGATGCTCGTGGAGGTGCAGGCACTGGTTGCGGGCGCCGCTTTCGGCGCACCTCGGCGTACAGGGCGTGGACTTGATTCGGCGCGACTCGCCCTCCTTGCCGCCGTCCTCGGTCGACGAGCTGGGATTGCCGTTGGGGATCGCGACATCTATGCGAACCTCGTCGGCGGCATCGTCCTTGATGAGCCGGCGCTCGACCTGCCGCTCGCACTTGCACTTGCGTCGTCGCAGAGTGATCGACCGATCAGTCGCGAGACGGTGGCGGTCGGCGAGGTTGGACTTCTCGGAGAGCTGCGCCCTGTGGCGGGACTTGGGCGCAGGCTCCGTGAGGCGGCGCGTCACGGGTTTACGCGCGCGATCGTCCCCGCGCCTCGTCGTGGCGTCACGCCAGAACCCGCCCCTGACGGCTTGAAAGTGATCGCCGTGGCTACGCTCCGCGAAGCGATCAGTGAGGCGATCGATGCTGGTTGATGTGGTTCTTGTTGCGGCAGGTTCGGGGAGGCGAATGGGCGGCACCGACAAGTCGCTCGTCAACGTCGCGGGCGCGCCGCTCCTCCGCTGGTCGCTCGACGCGTTACAGGCACACCCATCTGTTCGCCGCGTGGTGCTCGTCACCGCCGCGGAGCGCGTGCAGGCGTACGGATCGCTGACCTGGATCACTTCGAAGGTGACGCAGATTGCCACTGGTGGTGACAGCCGTTCCGCATCGGTCCTTGCGGGTCTTACCGCACTCCGTGAAGGTCCTGGAGATCGCGCGGACGTGATTGCAGTGCATGACGCGGCGCGCCCCGGACTCTCTCGCGAACTACTTGACCGACTCTTCGCAGCATGTGGGAGTGACGCGTCAGCGCCAACGCTCCCGCTGAGTGACAGCATCGTGCAGGTCCAGGGTGAGGGCACGGCTCGCGTGCGGGCGGGTTCGCTTCCCCGCGAAACGGCTGCGGCGGTTCAGACGCCGCAGTGCTTTGCTGGCCAGCATCTCGAGCGCATGATCAGTGAGATCGGCACACTCCTCGCGAGCGACAGTCTGCCGACCGATGAGACGAGCGTCTTGGAGCGGATCGGCGTGACCGTGCACCTTGTTGATGGCGACGCACGTCTTCGAAAGCTGACCGACTCGAGCGACCTCCCCGTGATGGAGGCGCTTCTCTCCTCAGGCGCAAGCAGCGTTGAGGATCGCCTTACCGAAATTGCGAACGCGCTCGGCGCGCGCGCGAGCCTCGCCTCCCTGCGCGTCGGCTTCGGTGACGATGTGCATCCGGTCGGCACCAGTGGAGAGCTGCGTCTCGGTGGCGTGCACTTCCCTGAGAGTCCAGCGCTCATCGGCCACTCAGATGGAGATGTCGTGCTTCACGCCACCGCGGATGCACTCCTTGGCGCCGCGAACCTTGGCGATCTCGGCCGCCTCTTCCCCGCTACCGACGCAACTCCGCGCGGAGTGGATAGCGGCGACCTGCTGCGCGAAGTGGTGCAGCGCACGACGGCTGCAGGGCTCACCCCGCACTGGATTGAACTGACGATCACCGCGCGAAGTCCGCGACTCGCAGGCCGACTTCCAGAGATGGGGGAGCGGATCGCAGCGCTCGTCGGCCTCCCGGCCAGCTCCGTGAGCGTGAAGGCCTCCACAGGTAACCTGATCGGCGACGAGGGGGCGGGTCGCGCGGTGCGCTGCACCGTGCTCCTACTCGCCGAACAGCGAGGTGCATAAGTGAAGAGCAGGGAGACCGTGCTGCAGTTGCGAGACACGCTCTCTGGCGACATACGTCCGTTCGTGCCGCTCAACCCAGATCAAATCGGTATCTACTCGTGCGGCCCCACCATCTACGGGCCGGCGCATATTGGAAACTTCCGTAGTTTCCTCTTCGCCGATCTGCTCGTCCGCTGGTTGCGTGCGAGCGGACATGCGGTGCGCTGGGTGGTCAATCTCACGGATATCGATGACAAGATCATTCGCGCGGCGACCAACGAGGGGGTAGAGATTCGCACCCTCACCGATCGTTGGGAGCGCGTTTTCAGGTCCGACATGCAGGCACTTCGAATGACTGAACCAGATGTGATGCCACGCGCTACCGAGCACATCCCTGAGCAGGTCGAGATCGTGGAGCGTCTCATACAGAAAGGACACGCATACAAGGCGGAAGACGGCTCCATCTTCTTCCGCATCGCCTCTTGGCCAAGCTATGGCACACTCGCACGCCTCGATCCCGAAGCGATGCGGATTGGAGAGCGCGTTGAGGCGGACGAGTACGGCAAGGATGACGTGCGCGACTTCGTCCTCTGGAAGGCGGCGAAGCCTGGCGAGCCCTCGTGGGAGGCGTCAATCGGTGCCGGCCGACCGGGCTGGCACCTGGAGTGCTCAGCGATGAGCATGCGCTATCTCGGAGAGAGTTTTGATATCCATACGGGCGGCATCGACCTTGTCTTCCCGCACCATGAGGATGAGATTGCGCAGTCTGAGGCGGCCACAGGGAAGCGCTTTGTGGGGACCTGGCTGCACTGCGCACACCTCCATGTGAGCGGAGACAAGATGTCAAAGTCGCTCGGCAATATTGCGCGCGTCAGCGATCTCCTTGCGGATGGGGTTGAGCCACGTGCGCTGCGACTTGCGTTGATTTCTGCGCATTACCGAACGTCGCTGAACTACACCTCCGATTCACTCCCCGCCGCAGTTGCGGCGATCGAACGGCTTGACGCCTTTGATGCTGCGTTAGGTGCGCGCGCGGCTCGCGTCGCCGAAGCGACTGGGAGTGTGAGCGCCGAAGTTGCAGAACTTGCGTCGAGTACGCGGACACGGTTCTCCGCGGCAATGAACAACGACCTTGCTGTTCCTGAGGCGCTCGCCGCGCTCTTTGATTTCATTCGTGAAGGGAACCGACATCTTGATGCGGAGTGCAGCGCTGCGAGTGCGGTCGCACTTCGCGAGACGCTGCAGTCGCTCGATGTGACGCTCGCCCTTCTCCCCGCATCCGTCACGCTTCCGGCTGGCGCTGAAGAGTTGCTCGCCGCCCGCGTGGCGGCGAGAGCTGCACGTGATTTCGCCGCGTCGGATCGACTGCGCGACGAACTTGCCACCCTCGGCGTGCTAGTTGAAGATTCGCGCGATGGTCAGCGCTGGCGTATCGCAGGTTCCAACTAATGGACGAAGCGCGTCGACCCCCGCGACCAGGCGCACGCCCTGCCCAGCGTCCCGCACCACGATTCGGAGTGCGTCCACCAGCGCGTGGTTGGGCTCCACGCCCAGACGGACCGCGCCACTGGGCCACCAAGCGC
The DNA here is from genome assembly GCA_038145565.1 of Chloroflexota bacterium. Classification (GTDB taxonomy): domain Bacteria; phylum Chloroflexota; class Limnocylindria; order Limnocylindrales; family Limnocylindraceae; genus Limnocylindrus. Next base: position 7,106 of record JAYQPX010000041.1, read on the forward strand.
ACCATTCCGGCGCAGGCACTCGCTCTCGTGGGTCCCGATCAGGAGTTGATCGCGGGACGGCACCCGGTGGAGGAGGCGTTCACGGCTCGTCGCGAAGCGATCAAGCTCCTCGTAGTTCCGCAGCGTCGCGCCGCGTTGCAACAGGTTGTCCTCCATGCCACCACCTTGCGCATCCCCATTGTTGAAGTG
>JAYQPX010000042.1:0-7278 GCA_038145565.1 Chloroflexota bacterium
GCTCTACTCCGTAGATGCTGGTCTCGGCGACTTCCGCGGTCTCGAAGACTGAAATCAGCGCACCGATCGCAACTGAGCCGACCACCGCAAGCGCAGCGATCGTGAAGTACTGGCGTCGCATGAAGGCGACCGCCCCTTCGAAGATTGTGCCGGCGACCTCTTGCATGGCCTTGGTCCCGCGATCCCGTCCAAGGACGTTGTTGGCGAGCCAGATGGCAAAGAGAACGGCGACGATACCTGCTGGGAGAATCAAACTCTGCAGCAGCGTCGTTGTGATTTCCATTGTTTGAACACTCCTCCGATGCGTCCAGATCCGTCGCGTGGCCGCGGTGCGTGCACCGCGCTTCGGGTCGGGCGTCTGTCGGGCTACGGGCCACATCTGTGACCCGACTGGGATGGGCACCCAGCAAGGCGATGGTAGGGTGCGCTCCCGAGGGGGGTCAACCGTAGGGGCGACCCACGCACGCCCACCCCTATACTCCCCGCATGCGGAAGCGGCACCTCCTGATTGAGATCGCTCAAACCGTCGCGCTCACCGTGATCGCCTTCTACCTCCTCCAGGCCCTTGTCACTCAGCCGTTCCGCGTGGAGCAGACCTCGATGCAAAACTCCCTTCAGCCTGGTGAGTACGTGATGGTGGACAAACTGACCCCCCGATTCACTGGCTTTCACCGCGGTGATGTAGTGATCTTCCGTCCGCCAGAGAGCTGGCCTTCCAGCAACGATGGGACACCCTATATCAAGCGTGTGATCGGACTTCCGGGGGAGACGATTACGGTCGGGCCTGCGGGACTCACGATCAATGGAGTGCCAATTGACGAGCCATATGTCTACTGGAACGACGGAAGTGGCGTTGAGGAGGCGGCAACCTGGACGCTCGGGTCCGAAGAGCTGCTCGTCTTCGGCGATCACCGATCGAACTCCTCAGACTCTCGAGCCTACGGCTCAATCCCAACGTCAAGCGTGATCGGGCGAGCATTTGTACGCTACTTCCCCATTGACCGAATGAGCGTTATCGTGCCACCGTCCTATCCAATCGTGCCGTGAACGGGTTCAGCCTCGAACTCCCTCTCGCCATCATTGCAACGCTTGGCGCCGCACTCGCCGTCACGAGCGCACGGCGCGGCGCGTGGATTGCGCTGATCATTGCCGCCGCTGCGGTAGCGCTCCTCGAGTTCCATCCGACCGACGCGGTCCCGCTCGCCCTGGTGTTGAGACTCGCCGCCATCTACGGCGCAATCCTCGTCGCACTTCCGCCTGGCCTCTTGACGCCGCGTGCTCTCGTCTATGACCTTGCACCGCGGCGCATTGCCTCTACGCTGAGTGAACACCCCGTTGTGATGGCAACTGCCGCCGCTGGCCTCCTGCTCGGCGCAATCCCGCTCGCACTACCCATTGAAGGGAGCTCAACGCTCCTTCGAAGCACTGGCGTTGCGATGCTTCTCATTGGACTGCCACCACTTCTCACCAGTCGATACGTTGAGGCGACGGCGCGAGCCGCGGTGGTGACACTCTCCGGCGCACTGCTGCTCCGTGCAGCAATCCTCGGACCGCTCGACGCGCTTAGCTCGCTCGTCATCGCGGGAGGCTTCGCCGCACTGCTGCTAACTGGGACCGCGGTTGCAGGCCAGCTGACGAAGGCGGAAGAGGCGTGACCGACGCGCAGGGCCTCCTCCTCCTCAGCGCGATGCGCGCGCTCGCGCCACTCGCCCTTGCACTGGTGAGCCTTGCCGCTGTCCCGCTTGTCAGCGCAGAGCGATTCGGTGCGCCGAGTGAGGCGCCAACGCGAGCACGCTATCTCGTAGTTGCACTTCTGCTGCTCAGCGGCGGGTCGGCGTTTGTTGCTGGCGCGGGCGTGACATCAACGCTCGCGATCGGAGAGCTGACAATCAATCCGTCAAATCCTGGGCGACTCCTCGTCGCCCTCGGCGGACCCATCTTCGCGATCATCGTTGCCGTTGGCGAGGGCCGACGCGCGGGCGCGATGGGGCAGGTTGCCCTCTTCGGACTTGCAGTCATTGACCTTGCGCTCGCGATCCCGATCGGTATCGCGCCAATCGCGCTCTTGCTCATCGGCGGGACGTCGATTGCCGCACTCGCCGCGGGCGGGAAAGAGGATGCTGAACGAGCCCGCGCCGTCTTTCGAGACCTTCGCAGCGCCGGCGTGCTGATCACACTCACTGTGGTCGCTGAGCTCTTGCGCTCCGCAATCCCACTCTCAGCGACCGATCCGGCCTACGCGACCACGGCGTCACTCACCGCGGGCGTTGCCCTCTCCCTCTCTCTCATCGCCCTCGCATCCATTGGCGCGTTCCCTTTTCATCACCGTTTGGTACGCATTTTCGACTCGCTGCCGATTGTCGGGTCACTCATGGTGGGCATATGGATCCCCGCTGCGATCACCCTCATCATCCTCAGCGAACTCTCACTTCTGATCTCGGCGGTCAGTGATCCGATCGGCGGTGCGGTTCTTCCGATCCTGGTGGCCACCGGTGCGTTCACTATGCTTTTCGGGGGCATCTCCGCACTCCTCCACGACGATGTTGGGGAGGTGCTCGGCTTCTTCACCGTCGGGAGCAGTGGCTGGCTCGCGCTCGGACTCGCCGCGGTGATTGTCAGACCCTCGACGCTTGCGCCACATGAACTCGTAATTCCCGCCACACTCGTCATCTCACTCTTTGGGATCTGGCGTGCCGCGATTCGGCGCCGCTACGACCTCGTCTCGCTCCAAGACTTGACCGGGTGGGCTCGGCACACGAGCGCGATCGGACTCGCCTTGGTCGGAGTGATCGTTGCGCTGATTGCGGTGCCGGGAGGTGCACTCTGGTCGGCACGCGCTGAAGTGATCGGCGCGAGCGGGAGTGTGATCACCGTCGTCGTTGCCCTTGCTGGCGCCGTCGCGCTCGTTGCAGCGGTCCTCCGAATCCTGCTTGTTGGACTTTCACAGAAGAGTCGCGCTGTTGAGCGCACGAAGGTTCGTCGGGTGACTCACCCAGTCACCATTGCAATGCTCGCTGGGACAATCTTGATTACGGGTGCCGCCGCGGGCCTGATTGATGTTGAATCTGCCGCCTCTGAGCTGCTGCGTCCGGCGCCTGAGGCGACGGTGGTACCAGGTGATCTCCCCTAGCAACTACTCCTCGTTGGAGAGCACCCACTCGTCAACGCCACGTGTGTATTCCACAAGTTCACCCGGCGTAAACCAGAGGGCGATCTCTGCCGCCGCAGTCTCTGGTGCATCGGATGCGTGAATCAGATTCTTCGCCGTCTCAAGGCCAAAGTCGCCCCGGATCGTCCCAGGCGCCGCTTCATGCGGCTTCGTCGCACCTACCATTGAGCGCACAGCGGTGATGGCGTTCGGCCCCTCGAGGACGAGGGCAACGACTGGGCCTGAAGTGATGAAGCCAACAAGCCCGGCGAAAAATGGTCGCGCTGCGTGCACCGCGTAGTGTGTCTCGGCGAGCTTCTTGCTCACTGACATCAACTTCATCGCAACGATCTTCAAACCGCGATCCTCAAAGCGGGAGATGACTCGCCCAGCAAGGAGTCGCTGAACGCCATCTGGCTTGACGAGGACGAGCGTGCGTTCTGACTTCATGGTGAGAGCCTAGCCGATCACCGCGTTCAGGGCTGCGGTCGCGATGGGTCAAGGTCCCCTCGCGCCGCCGCTCGTCGGAGTGCCCCGGCTGTGGTTCGCGGCGCGGGGCGGCCCACCCGGGAGCCGCCACCCTTGACGAGGCGGCGTGCGACTCGGAGAAGATCGGCGGGGCGCACGCGCATGATCTCCGCGAGGAGATCTGGAAGCTCTTGAGGTGATCGACGGAGGAGACGCTGGCTCGCGTGCCACTCCGCGAGCCCTCGAGGATCATCCGCTGCGCGCTCGAGCCGTCCCGCAAGAAAGGCGCGAGCGCGCTCAATCTCGCCCTCGCTCGGAACTTCGCGCGCCATGCGCCGAAGTGCCGCCGTTACCAACTGCAACGCGGGGATCACCTTTGATGGGTCGGCGCCGCCGGAAACGATGAAGGCACCCGCATCCGCGTACTCAACGCTGCTCGCACTGATGTCGTAAACGAGTCCCCGCTCTTCGCGAAGCTCAAGGAAGAGCCGGCTCGCAGACCCATCGCCAAGGATCGTTGAGAGGAGCTCAAGTGCTGGTGCATCTGGATCCTCTCGGCGCAACGCGGGGAGGCCAAGGGCGAACTGTGTCTGCTCACCATCTCGGATCTTCGCAACGAACCCTTCGCCGCGCGCAGAGACGCGCGTCAACGTGGTGCGGCCACTGACCGTACGCGGCGGGGCGGCTTGTTCTCCTAGTGATGCGCGCACTGACCGAGCGACCCCCTGTGCGTCAGTAAGGGTGAGGTCGCCCGCAATCGCGAGGGTGGTTGCCGCGGGCGTGTAGGTTCGCTCATGAAAGCGAGCGACCGCTTCATGCCGAAGTGCGCGGACCTCCGCAGGTCGTCCTGCGATCTCCCGTCCAAGTGCATGCACGCCAAAGAGGGCACGATCCAACGCCGTCCCCGCCTGTTCGCTCGGATCATCGTCGTATGAACGGATCTCTTCAATTACGATCTGACGCTCAATGCGCATGTGCTCTGGGTGCAGGAGTGGCGCAAGCGCCACCGCACCGATCAGCCGTGCCGCCTCCACCGCAACGGCTTGAGGAACATGGATCCAGTAGATCGTGCTCTCTCGATCAGTACCCGCATTTGACGTTGCGCCAAGCGATTCCATCGCGTGAGCGAGAGCGGCAGAGTTTTCTGCGCCAGGAATTCCACGAAAGCAGAGATGCTCGAGAAGGTGCGCCGCTCCGCGCTCCGAAGGGCGCTCGTGTCGTGAACCTGCACCGATCGCAATGGCAATCGCAACGCTTCGTGCCGCTGGGGTATGGATGAAGACCGACGATTTGAGGGAGCCCCCGCGAAGTGCGCGGGAGCGAATCGCACTGTGTTTCAGGAGTCGCTACGCCCAGGCTCCGAAGCGTCGGAGGCGGCGTCAGCACTCGGCCACGCCTGCGTTGGAAGTTCTATCTGCACGTACTCCTCGCCCCGGTACTCGAGCCAGGTTCGCACCGGTTCACTACGCGGGATGGTCGCACCGGCGCGGTACTCAATCTCCACGACGGCGTCGTTGCTGCGCAACGTGTACCGAAGATGTCCTGGCTCGGAGAGGTCGAACTCGACGCTTTGAAATGCGTCCACGTTGATCGTGATCGTGAGCGGCGTGAAGATGGAAGAGATCTCTGGGTCGTCGCCAAGGACCTCCTCGACCCAGCCCATCCCTCGGGCGATGAGCTCCCCGGCGACGTGGTGCTCATAGGCGACGGTCTGCCGGAGTAGCGGACGGAGGACGTTTGCCTTGTCCGCGCGCAGGATCGCAAGTCCTCGATTCACAAAGAGGCCTGGAGCCTGCTCGTTGTGGTCATGATCCATGAGAGGGAGAGCCTAGCGCAGCCGCCTTCGTGCTGCGAGCACGCGCCCGCCGATCCCCCGCCCCGCCTATCATCGGCTCGTGCGCTACGCCGTTGATCTAGGGAACAGCGCCGCGAAGGTCGGCTACCTCCGCGATGGCGCCCTCGTCTCGCTGCGCGTCGCCGCCCCTTCGAACCCCCGTGATGCTGGCGCATGGCGCGCCGCTGCTGAGGCGCTCCTCGACCTCGCTGCGAGCGAAGGGGGTGCCGCCACCGCACTCGTCGTTGGGAGCGTCGTCCCCGACGGTACCGCGGCGCTCCGCGACGTCGCCGCGCAGCGAACGATCGCTGTTGACGTGCTTCGAAGCGGGGATCTCCCACTCGTCTCCCGTCTTGAGGAGCCTGAACGGATCGGCGTCGATCGCGCCCTCGCCGCCTGGTTTACATATGCGCAACACGGTGCGCCAAGCCACCGCGGTGCAGTTGCAGTAACACTCGGTACGGCGCTCACAGTGACGTGCGTCAGCCGAGCGGGTGAGCTTCTCGGTGGCGCAATCGCCGCATCGCCACTTCTCGCCGCGCGCGCACTTGCGAGTGGAACCGCTGCACTTCCCGAAGTCACCCTCTATGACGAGAGTCCAGAGATTCCCGGGCCGATCGGCGCATCGACGGAGAGCGCACTCGCCGCCGGGATCTTGCGCAGCGCGCGTGGCGGTCTCACGGCACTGATCGAAGAGAGCGTCGCCGAAATGGAGCGACGCGACCCAGGTTCGCCAGCGCCCGCAATCAGCCTCACGGGTGGTGCTGCAACTGCGGGCTGGAGTGCGGGCATTCGAGCCGATCTCCGTGATCCAGATCTTGTGGTGCGCGCGCTCCTCGCCCTCCCGCGGAGCGTCCGCACATGAGCGGCGGAGTCACCAGCGCAAACGGACCGCTGAGCGGGCGACTGATCGTGCTCGGCATCACTGGATCGATCGCCGCGTTCAAGACCCCAGAAATTGTTCGTGCGCTGCGCGCTGCAGGCGCAGATGTTCAGGCACTGCTCACGCCCGCGGCGACACGATTCGTCTCACCGCTCACGCTGCGCACGCTCACCGGACACGCCGTTGATGCCGATCTCCTTGACCTGCTCCCCGATGGTCGCATCGGTCACATTGTTGCCGCCGATAGCGCCGATGCCATCCTCGTCGCACCCGCAACGGCGCAGTGGCTCGGCGCCATGGCCGGCGGACTCGCCGGGGATGTGGTGACCGCCACCTGCCTCGCCACCACCGCACCCGTTGTTGTCGCCCCTGCAATGGATGGCGAGATGTGGGCACATCCAGCAACCGCCACGAACGTCGCGCGACTCACCAACGACTTCGGCTACACGGTCGTGTCACCAGAGAGCGGCGCGCTTGCATCCGGGAGTAGCGGCGTCGGTCGACTCCCTGAACCTGCCACGCTCGTTGAGGCGCTCGTGGCGGCGATTGGGGGCGCGCCGATCCGCGAGCCGAACGAAGCGCGGCGACCACCACTCGTTCCTTCAGGCGATCTCTCTGGTCGCCGTGTCGTCATCACCGCGGGCGGTACTGAGGAGCCGATCGATGCGGTGCGGATCCTCGCGAATCGATCGTCAGGACGGCAGGGGGTCGCCCTCGCCGAAGCGGCACGTGATCGCGGTGCTGATGTGGTGCTGATTGCTGCGCGCGTTGCCATCCCGCTCCCTGAAGGGGTGGAGATCGTCCGCGTCGCCACCGTTGCCGATCTGCAGTCTGCACTCGAGCGCACACTCCTGCCACCGCCAGCTGGCGCAGCGGCGACCCCGGCGGACCTTTTCATTGCTGCCGCAGCCGTCTCAGACTTCCGGATGGCGGGTGGACCGAGCA
>JAYQPX010000043.1:0-7054 GCA_038145565.1 Chloroflexota bacterium
GCGCCGCGCATCGTACCCTTCTAGGCGCACCATACGGAGCGCCTCATTGACGCGTGTGGCGCGTTCGGAAGCGCCAACCTTCCGAACTTCGAGTCCGTATCCGACGTTCTCTGCCACGCTCATATGCGGAAAGAGCGCGTAGTCTTGAAAGACCGTGTTCACGTCGCGGTCAAACGGCGGAAGGTCCGTGACATCGTCACCGTGCAGGTAGATGCGGCCCGCCGTCGGTCGCTCGAATCCAGCGATCATTCGAAGTGTGGTTGTCTTCCCTGAGCCGGATGGACCGAGCAGGGAGAAGAACTCACCATCGCGAATCTCAAGGTCGATTCCCGCGACTGCGGCGGCATCAGTACCGCTGCCAAACTGTTTCGTCAGACCAACAAGGCGAATCGCCAGAGCGGTCGAAGCGGTGCGTTCCATGGCGCCGAGCCTATCAGGCGCGCACGCGTACCTTAGGGGAGCGCACCAAAACGGTGCACGGCACGCTCATGCGCGGCGATGATCTCCGGAGGGAGCCCAGCGAATTGGGCGAGATGCCCCGTGCGCTCGTGCATCTCGCGCTCCCAGCGCTTCGGGTCAACGCTGAGTAACTCGCTCAAGTCGGCCTCGGGCAGCGTAAGACCGCGCAGATCGAGCTCCGTCTTCTCGGGGACTGCGCCGACTGGCGTCTCACGACCGCTCACGCGACCGGCCGCGTAATCAAGGAGCCAGAGGAGTGGTCGAAGATTCTCTCCATAGCCTGGCCAGAGGTAGCGTCCGTCGCGCTGACGGAACCAGTTCACATGCGCGAAGACTGGCGCTTGGCGCACCTGCGCGAGTGTGGCGAGCCAGTGACGTGCGTAGTCCCCTTCCCCGTATGACATGAATGGTCGGAGTGACATTGGGTCGTATCGCAGGAGGCCCTCCTTCCCTTCCGCGGCCGACGTTGCCTCGGCGCCGAGAGTGAGTCCGTCATAGATGCCGTCTGCGGCAGGACGCATGGCACGGATCAGTGGTTCGCGATCGCGCACACGTCCACCAAAGATGATTGCGTCGATCGGTACTCCCGCGCCGTCATCGACTTCGTCGCTGATGTTCGGGATGTTGGTCAGTGCCGTGGTGAAGCGGCTATTCGGATGCGCCCATTCGCGTCCCGCTTCACTGCTGCGCTGTTCTGCGACTGGACGCTCGCTGATCAGCGCGCCGCGCCAGTCTCGCCACCCGGCGAGGTCTGCTGGCGGCTCTGGCGTAAGTCCCTCCCACCAGACATCGTGGGTGATCTCGTTGTAGGCAACATTGGTGAAGAGCGTTCCCGTGCCTGCACCGATTGCAGCGATCGCGTTCGGGTTCGTGGTGGGGTTGGAGTTGCGAGCCACCCCAAAGACTCCAGCCTCCGCATTGAAGGCCATCAGCCGCCCTGTCGATTCATCAACATAGAGCCAGATGACATCGTCGCCAAAGAAGCGCACGTCGTAGCGGTCCTCAAGGCCTGCGGGCGGCACCATCATGGCGAGGTTCGTCTTCCCTGATGCGCTCGGAAATCCGCCGCAGATGTACTTTGTGGTCCCAGCTTCGCGGTCGTGGATGCTGATCAGCATGAACTGCTCAGCCAGGAATCGACCGCTCTTCCAGCCGTCGTAGGAACCCTGTCGCAACCCGTGGGCGATCTTTGCGAGCAGAGCGTTGCCGCCATACGACGATCCGAAGTGGAGGATGAGTCGCTCGTCTGCCACCGTGACAAAGTGCCGCGCATCTTCTGGCGTCCCCTGCTTCAAGTCGTCGAGCGGACCGGTGATGTGCACGCCACGCACAAAGTGAGACTGCTCCACTAATCCATTCAGGTGACGGACACCGACACGTGTCATGCGAATCATGTGCAGCGCAACCACGCGACTATCGGTGAGCTCAAGTCCGGCCGCCCACGGTGTGAGGGGGGAGCCCTCTGGCGCCATCACGTACGGGATTGCGTAGAGCGTCTTCCCGGCGGCGGCAGCGCGCATCAGTTCGCGCACGCGCGGCACCAGCTCGCTGCTCGGTTGCCAGTTGTTGTAGACACCGCGGTCGCGAGGGTCTGCCGTGGCTACAAACGTTCGTTCTTCGGTGCGCGCCGTATCTTTTGGATGCGAACGCGCGTAGATGCGCCCACCACTCACCGGGAGCACTTCGCCAGCCTCCAGGGCTTCGCGCATCAGGCGCGCGTCATCTCCTGCATCAATGACCTGCACCTGCGCGGCACCAACATGATTGGCCCATTCGCGGATGAAGCGCAGGGCGGCGTCGTTGGTTAAGCCGGCGTGACTCAGCGCGAACGTTGGCTCGGTCATCCACCCTCCCTGCTGACCAGACCCTGAGACTCTGGCGCGGAAGCTGGGTTGCGTCAACCTGAGCGCGCCCCACGATTGAGGTGGTCCTCGCTGGCTACGGCGTTCCTGACTCCACCATGCCGAACTGCATCTCCGCGAGCTCGCCGTATAGACCCCCTGCGCGTCGCAACTCTGCGTGCCGACCGCGTTCAACGATGCGGCCGTGATCTAGCACGAGGATCTGATCAGCAGATGCCACGGTGCTGAGCCGGTGAGCGACCGCAATGGTGGTCCGACCACGCATCGCGCGCTCGAGCGCTTCCTGCACGTGTCGCTCGGAGACAGAGTCGAGCGCCGACGTTGCCTCATCGAGCAAGAGAATCGGCGGATCCTTCAGGAGCACGCGAGCAATGGCGAGACGCTGACGCTCTCCGCCGGAGAGCTTGTATCCGCGCTCACCGACAACCGTATCGAGTCCGAGTGGAAGTTCGCGCACGCGTTCCGCAAGTGATGCGCCTTCGATCGCGCTCCAAAGTTCTGGATCTGACGCGTCCGACTTTGCATAGGTCAGGTTCTCGCGAATCGTTGCGTGGAGCAGGTGTGTCTCCTGCGTCACGACGCCAATGACATCACCAATGGAACGAAGCGTGATCGTTCGCACATCATGACCGTCAATGCGAACCGCTCCCCCCGTGACGTCCCAGAAGCGCGGGATGAGATTCAAGATGCTGCTCTTTCCAGATCCGGAGGGCCCCACCAGTGCCGTCAGACTCCCCGGTTCCGTGCGGAAGGAGATCTCGTGGAGCGCAAACTGGTCGTTGCGCGCGGTTGTTGGACCGTCTGGTGGACGCGGGTAGCTGAACGCAACATCGCGAAGCTCAACGCCACCACGTACGCTCGACCTTCGCAACGCAATCGCGTCGGGCGCATCCGTAATCTCTGGAGTGAGATCGAGGTAGGCGAAGATTCGCTCAAAGAGGGCAAGGCTTCCGCCAATCTCAACCTGCAGCCCAAGGAGTGAGGCGAGCGGAAAGAAGAGACGGCTTTGGAGGGTTGTGAAGGCCACGATGTCGCCAATGGTCGGAGCATCTGGTGCACTGTTTGCGGCAAGCACCCCCGCCACAAAGTAGACGAGCGCAGGGATTCCGCTGAACACCACTTGGACCACCACGCCGACCCATCGACCAGTCAGCGCCTGCCGAAGTTGCAGGACGGCGAGATCCCCAGAGCGAGCGGTAAATCGCTCTGCACCCGCCTCCGCGCGGCCGAAAGACTTCGCGAGGAGTGCCCCGCCGACGGAGAGGTGCTCTTCAGCAATGGAGGTGAGGTCGGCGAGAGCACCCTGCACTTCGCCACTCGCCTTGCGGCGAGCCGCCGATGCGCGGGAACTGAAATAGAGGAAGATCGGTGCCACGCAGAGGCTCACCGCCGTCAGCCGCCAATCAATCAGCGCCATCGCCACCAGTGTGGAGAGGACGATTGCAACACTCGACGCAAGGTTCGCGGCTGCGTCAGAGACAACCGATTGCACGCCTGAAACATCGTTGGTGAGGCGACTCTGGATCTCTCCAGTGCGGGTTTCGGAGAAGAATCGAATCGGCATTGACTGGACGTGGGTGAAGAGCAGGTTGCGTAAATCACGCATCACAAACTGGCCAACCGACGCAGTCATCCACGATTGCGCAAGACCGATCCCGCCATTGATGATCGGCACGATCACCATCAACGCGGCGTAGAGTCCAAGGAGGCCAATGTCCCCCTTGGGAAACGCATCATCGATCATCAGCTTCAGCAGATACGGGTTGGCGAGCCCGATGACGCTTGATACAGCAATCAGCGTCCCGATGAGGGCGAGTCGCCCCTGATACGGAGCGAAGAATCGCGCGGCCCTTCGTATGAGCGGAAGTGCCGCCCCTACCGGACGCGACGGCCCAACGAGCTCTTCGCCAGCGGCGAGCGGGCCACGCCCAAATCCAGGGCCGCTCACGGATTCAGAGTTAGTAATGGTGTGATCACGAGCACATCCTACGCGGCTTTTCCCGTGAGACCTCTCCGGAGCCAATCATCCAGACTCCGTGAACCAGCCTATGCCAAGCAGGCGTCCTTCAACATCTTCACAAACCGTTCGCGGTCGACGCGATACACAACACGGCAGTTCGGTTCGCGCTTCGTTCCGCCGAGGTGATCCACGATCGTCTGCCCTCGATCGTGTCCGGTGCCGAGCGAGATCTCCACGCGAAGGTTCGCCTCCCGCGTCACCATGTCCGGCTCGATCGCAACCGCCATTGCGATTGGATCTGGAAGGTCGAATCCGTTGAGCTTCGTCTCCGTGCGGCAGAACTCGCGCAAGACACGCTGTGAAGCAACGCAGTATTCGCCGAGCGGGCCAAGCGCGCTGATCTCCGCGGCGAGATCGTCTGGAATCACTGCATCTGCAACGGAGACATCCCAGCCGACCATTTCGAGCGGCATCCCTGATTCAAAGACGATGTGTGCAGCTTCGGGGTCGACCCAGAAATTGAACTCGGCGAGTGGTGTCACATTGCCTGGAAGGACGCCGGTGCCGCCCATCATCACGCAGCGGCGCACCCAAGAGGCGAACTTCGGCTCCGCGCGCACCGCAAGCGCCAGGTTCGTCAGCGGCCCGAGTGTGACGAGATCCATCGTGCCTGGAGCGGCACGGAACGCTTCAATCATCTCTTGCACGCCGTTCGTGGATGTTGGCGTTCGTCCGTGCAGTGGGAGGCCAATGTCGCCCATCCCATCACTCCCGTGCACGTTCTGCGCGGTCACGAACGTGCGCACGAGCGCGCGGTTCGCGCCGGCGTGGATCGGCACCTTCGCGCCGCAGATCTCCGCAGTGTAGAGCGCAATCTGAGTAGCCTGCTCCAGTGGAACATTTCCCGCCACCACAGATACTCCGACCACCTGGACGGCAGGGTTCTTGAACGCCATCACCATGGCGACGGCGTCGTCAGATGCAGTGTCGGTGTCAATCCACATGCGCCGTGGTTTCGCCATGTCTAGACGTTAGCGCGGAAGGCGTCGAATTGCCACGGGTCCTCTGGGATCGCATCAGCGACGTTCGGGAATAGTTCAAGTCGATCCTTCAGCGGCGTCCAGTCAACGGCGCCAGCCCAGCGCGTGCCGAGATAGTTCCGAATGTCAGCGAGCACTTCTCTGTGTGGCAGTTCGTCTGGCACACGCACTCCCTCGTTCGGGTGCCGTAGCAACCAGCCAACGGCACCGATCACAGATCCTGCCACCTGCAGCGTGGTAGCAGAGTGGCCGGGGAGAAGCGCGCGTGCCTCATCGATTGAGAGGAGTGAGCCGCTCCACCATGACTTCAGTGGATGACCGAGCAGCAGCACCCCCAATCGATCTTCCCCAGTGGTGATCTCGTTGTTCAGCAAGCGGAATCGCTCTGGGTGTTCCCAATTGCGCCCACGTAGTTCATGCACGGAAGCAATTGCGGAGTCAGAAGGGCAGTAGGCGTAGTACACGGTTGGTCGGTACCGCGCGGAACCGTCTTCGCCGTGCACCGTGAGGTGCTCGCTCATGGTGAACGCCTCACCGTGTCGGATCAGCATGCCGATCGATTCGGCACCTCCGCTGATCGCAGTTGCTGGCGTTGCTCCGGGAACCCAGGTGCGCACATGCGTCTCCATCCCCGCGCGCTGGATCAGGATCTGGTTACGCGGGCCATCCCCCTCATGTGCGAGCCCACGTGCTGGGAGTGCACGCTCGTGTGTCCCCCATCCGAGTTCCGCGGGCGCCACACCCTCTTCGTAGAAACCTTCGCCCGACCAGGTGTTGACGAACTCGCCCACCTCTTTCGGTCGATCTGTGAGCTGCGTGTCGCGCTCGGCGATCTGGATGATCTTCGTGCCGCTCGCCTCGGCGATTCGCGCATGTGCGCCATCTGAAAGTGCGCGCTCAAGATCGCTTTTTGCAGATCCGCTGACAAGTCCGCGCTTCAGCAGCTCAGCGCCAAGTTGCTCCAGTGCGTACTTTGCTTCGTGACTGACCCAGCCTGGATTAGCACCGTGTTCCAAGATGGCACTCGGCCCGTTGTTGCTCCCCCAGCGCCGCATCGCTTCGCGAAGCTTCATATGTCGGTGATAGAGCGTGCGGCTGCGCGGCTCTTGCTGGGAGATGTCCGCATACGGCTCCCAAACTTCGACGCTCGTGTTCAGATAACGCACACCGACGTTGCGGCACCACTCGATGATCTCAATCGCATCAATGTTCCACGCAAGATCCAAGAGGATATCGCCTGAGCCCACCCGCTCGCCGAGAAACGACGATAGATTTTCGCGAGTGACGGCGGCCTGTTCGTAGATCACACCTGCGGCAATCGAGTCGGCAATGCGGTGACGAGTGTCGGTCATCTCCACCACGCGAATGCTGGTCGGCGCAATCTTCACGTCGCGGATCAGGAGCGGGATGACCGCCTGACCGATAGAGCCGCAGCCGAGGACGAGCACCCGCGCGGGGCGGGCAGCGCCGGGGGCAATGAGCGGGTCGTCTGCGTTCACAAGGTGGCGATAGTACCCCCTGCACGGGGAGCGTGCGCAGGAAGAATCTGGTCACGCGCCAAAGCGCGATACTGTCGCGTTCATGGAGAACGCCTTCCTTGTATCTGCCGCGCTCATCTTCGTGGCCGAACTAGGCGACAAGAGCCAGCTAATGGCTCTCGCCTTCGCCACCAAGTACAGGTTCTGGCCAACCGTGACAGGCATCTTCCTCGCCACGCTCGTTGTCCACGCAGG
>JAYQPX010000044.1:0-6097 GCA_038145565.1 Chloroflexota bacterium
GTTCAACGCTGCGATCGAGGCAATGCTCGGCCCGATCCGCGCGCAGAAGCCTGACGTCATCGTTGGAATCGAGTCGCGCGGATTCATCTTAGGCGCACCGATTGCCCACGCGCTCGGACTCGGTTTCGTGCCGGTGCGGAAGCTCGGCAAGCTCCCAGGCGAGACGATCACCGTGGAGTACGACCTTGAATATGGGAAGAATGTCCTGGAGCTGCATCGCGATGCGCTCACCCCTGGAGAGCGCGTGGTGATCGTTGACGACGTGCTCGCTACGGGCGGCACCGTTGCCGGCACGATTCGACTCATTGAACAGCTCGGCGCAACGGTGGTTGGGATCAGCTTCCTTGCAGAGCTTCCGGCCCTCGGTGGACGCTCACGTCTCCCCGAGGGGATCGTCTCGGCGATCATCCCTTTCTAACGGGATGGGCGACACGCCCGCAAAGGAGCAGCCGAGTTCAGATCAGCCCTCCGCGCGCCGTGACTTCTTGCGACAGATCGCCAAGGATGGCGTGAAGTCAGCCACCTCACTCTTAGGCGTGGTTGGCGCGATTCGGCATGAGGCGGGCGCCCTTGCCGATGAACTCCGCGCTGTAGATCCACTCGGTGAACGAATCGCTGACGCACCGCAGCCGACACGTCGTTCCGCTGAAGCAGCACTCGATCTCCCTCTGGAATCCGGGCTCACGCTGGCTGGTGCAGCCCCTCCCGCCGCCGCCTTCGCTTCGCCAGTGCGCGACGATGCGAAGGGACTGATCCTTCTCGACGTGCGCGCGCTCCCCGCGCAGATCCTGGAACGGCGTGCGGATACGCCGAGCGCACTTGCGGCAGCAATCAGCGCCGCTGTGATGGCGCCAGGCCCAGTGCGCGCACTTGCCGCGGGCCTCTCGCTTGCGGCAGAGGATCAATCCGCTGCACCCGCGCGCGCGGCACGGATGCAGGCGGCGGCGGCCGCACTTCGCAATTCGGCGCCGCACTCGGATGCTCTCCGCGATGAGGTCAGCGCCGCACTTGCAGCAGCGCCAGGAGGTGTTGCTGCGGCTGTTGCCGCACGTGCCACGGCGCGAATCGCCGCATACTCAAACCAGGCGGAGCGTCTCGCACGTGCGTTAGGCGAGTGCGGCACACGTGGCGCACGTGTCGCGAGCGCGCCCGGACTCGGTGCCACCTTCTGGGGTGATCTCGCACCTGGACATGAGGGACTGCGACGTGCGGGTGCTGCGCAGCTGCTCCTCTCAACCGGACCGAGTGTCGATCCGCGCGGTGTCACACCACTCGGCGCACTTGACGCAGCAGACGCCGTTCGCATTGGCATTCCCGCGGCGCTGATGAGTGAGGCGCAGCTCAGCCTCGCGATAGCGCGGGGCGAAGTGTGCGCACTTCTCCTCGCCAGTGATGCGGTCGCCGAAGACGAGAGCGCGCTGATCCTTGCCGGCGGTCTCGCCCTTGCCGCGGCTGCTTCTGCACGGGAGATCCCTATCTTCCTCATCGCAACGAGCGGGATCGCGCCCGCGGCAGATCAGGACCAGCTCATGCGGCGTGCAGCTGAGGAGGAGCCAAAGAGCGCACCGCTCCTCACTCGTGCGGTTGCCGCTGGAGTGACGGTGCATGCGCCGCGCTACGAGATCCTCCCTGCGGGTGTTGCGCAACGTGTCTGATGCGCCGATCGAAGTTGCTGCGACACGCGATCGTGAACTCGTTCGTTCACTGATCAGCGGCGATCGCTGGATCACCGCACACGCGCTCTGCGATCTTGACGATGGTGAGTTTCCACGCACGCGCTGCTATGTGGCACGTCGGGGGGGTGAGGCGATCGCGCTTGGCATGGAGTACTCCGGCTGGGCGCCGCAGCCGCTGCACCTCTACGGCGAACCCGCCGGCGTTGCGGCCATCCTGACGCACGGCATCAAGCCTCGTGCCGCCTGGGTCCCCACGCCACTTGGCGGCGATCCTGTCCTTGACCTGCAGTACGAGACGGAGAAACTGCACCCCATGCTGCGCATGGGCCTCGATCGCAGCACCTTTACCCCGTACGCGGGTGAAGCGGCGCCGCTTGTCGTGCCGCTTGTTCCTGCTGATGCGCCTGCACTGAATCGCCTCTATCAGCTCGGCTTCGCGGCGTGGCTCCCGCCACTCGCCGTTGCGGAAGGCCTCTATCGCGGCATTCATCGCAACGGGCGACTCGTGGCGGCGGCGGGGACACATGTGATCGGTCGACGTGAACGGATTGCCGTAGTGGGGAATGTGTTGACCGCATCGGGGTTTCGCGGCGCGGGATACGCGCGCGCCACCACCTCTGCCGTGACCGAAGCGCTCCTCTCCTTCTGCGATGAAGTGGTGTTGAATGTGCGGAGCGACAACCCTGCGGCCGTGAAGGTCTACGAATCACTTGGATACCGCGTGAAGGCAGAGTTCGAAGAGCGGCTCGTGATTCGCCGCACCAACATCACGCTGCCGCGCTTCTTGCGCCGAATCTTTGGAGGCGTCTAGCCGACTCGCAGGGCGACCTCTACGATGCCTGCATGAACGTGAAACCGTATGCGGTGATCTTGGCGGGGGGCGGTGGCACGCGTCTCTGGCCGCTCAGTAGTCCAGAGCGACCGAAGCCATTCATTCCTCTCGTCGGGGGGAAGACACTCCTTGCCGCCACCGTTGATCGACTCCTCCCACTCATCCCACTTGAAGACACCTACGTTCTTGTTGCCACGCCGCAGGCGGCGCTCGTTCGTGAATCACTCCCTTCGCTCCCTGAAGGACAGATCATTCTGGAGCCGATGGCGCGCAACACAGGACCCGCCGTTGCGCTGGCGGCAGCGCGCATCGATCGACCCTCCGATGCACCGATGCTCGTCCTCCCCGCCGACCACGCCGTCCTGGATCCCGACGCGTGGCGCAGGGCACTCGCCGCGGCGATCGCAATCACGAATCGCGAACCTGAGGCGCTGGTGACACTCGGCGTCACGCCGACGCGCGCCGCTACAGGGTTCGGCTACATCGTTGCTGACGGTGAGCGCGTCACACGATTCACGGAGAAGCCTGATGCCGCAACTGCCGAGCAGCTGATCGCCGCGGGCGCACGATGGAATGCGGGAACCTTTGTCTGGCGACGCGCAGCGCTTCAAGATGCTCTGCAGCGCCTTGCACCAGTGGTGAGTGCGGGACTCGCCTCGTACGAGTCGATCACACCCGCGCCAATCGACACGCTTCTCATGGAGCCAGCAGCCGCCGCGGGACTTGTGCGCACGCTCCCACTTGATTGCGGCTGGAGTGATGTGGGGAACTGGAGCGAGCTGCGCGCCTATCTTGTGGCGAATGGGGCGGTAGATGCGAATGGACGCATCACGATCACCACACCGAGTGGGAAAGAGGTCATCATGGAACCAACGGGCGCCGCAGAGATTCGAAGTGGGGGGAGTGTGATTCGCATGAACCTTGTGGAGATGAGCGACGCAGAGATTCGCGCCGCCGCTGCGGCCGAGAGGAGTTGATCATGGGCACGGGCGAGCCAACGAAGATCCTCTTCGGCACCGATGGCTGGCGTGCCAAGATCGGCGACGAGTTCACCTTTGAGAACGTGCGCCGACTCGCTGAGGGCGTTGCGCGCGTCGTCGAACAGGACGGCACGACGGCGAAGGGCGTGGTGATCGCTTACGACCGCCGCTTTGGATCAGAGGACTTTGCGGTGACGGCGGCGGAGATCTTGCTCGCTCACAACATCCCCGTTGCATATGCGCATACGGCGGTTCCCACACAGATGTCGTCATATGAGGTGGTAGAGCGCGGCGCGGCGATGGGCGTGGTCATCACCGCAAGCCATAACCCGTGGCTGGATAACGGCTTCAAGGTGAAGGCGCCTTCGGGTGCCGCGGCGGGACCAGAGTTGCTGAAGCGCATTGAGACGGAGATCGCGAAGACGCGCGGACCAGAGTTGAGCGGCCGACCGTTCGCTGACGCGGAGGCGGCGGGCTTGGTGGAGCGCTACGACCCGTATCCGGGCTACAAGAAGTTTGTGGAGCGCAACCTTGATCTTGCGCACCTTGCAGCGCAGCCGCTCAACATCATGGTCGACCCTGTGTATGGCGCAGGTGCTGGTTGGATCGGCAGACTTCTTGCTGGTGGGAAGATGCGCGTCACGGAGATGCGCAGCGAACGCAACCCGTGGTTTGGCGGCGTGAATCCAGAGCCGATTCGTCCGCATATCGATCCAGTCCTCGATGCGATGCGCGGCGGCGACTACGACCTTGGTCTGCTGCTTGATGGTGACGCGGATCGCGCTGGCGCCGTCACCGAGCAGGGCGTCTTCATTCATCAGCTACAAGCGTTCGGACTCCTTGCGTATTACATGCTCGAACATAAGAAGGATCTGCGACCGATCGTGAAAACGGTGAACGAAAGCTCCATGGGAGAGCGACTCGGCGCGCACTATGGCGTTGAGGTATTCGAGACGCCAGTCGGCTTCAAGTACGTGGGGCCGAAGATGATCGAGACGGGCGCCTCCATGGGTGGCGAAGAGTCGGGGGGCTACGGCTTCGCCATGCACCTTCCCGAGCGCGACGGCATCTTCGCCGACTTGCTCATCCTCGACCTCCTCGTCCGTGAGCGCGCACTCGGCCGCACGAGCATGAGTGAGGTGCTCGCCCATGTGCAGTCGATCGGTGGTGAGTCGCACTACCTGCGCATTGACGTGCATATTCCACGCGGCGAATACCCCGCGGTGAAGGAGCGACTCGCCACGCAACTTGTCGCTGCGCCGCCGAGCACGCTCGGCGCACACGCCGTCCGTGCCGTCCCGCTCAGTACCAAGGACGGGGTGAAGTTCTTCACCGCGGACGACAGCTGGCTCCTCGTTCGCTTCAGCGGCACCGAGCCACTCGTGCGCGTCTACGCCGAAGCAACGAGCGCTGCGCTGCGCGACGAGCTGCTCACGATTGGCGAGAAGCTCGCGCGCGGCTAGCGCGCCCAGTCCCAACCGAGCAGCGCAAGCTGCGCCGCATCCAGATGGATTTCGAGTGGCCTCCCGTCTGCGAGCGCACCGCGAATCCGCCATGCGAGCCGACGCGGGGTATCTCGTAGCTCCTCATCACCAGCGAGTGCACCCACGTGCACCCAGCCAAATCGTGGCGCGCCCGTCAGCGACGCCCCCGCGGGAAGGAGCGCGAGTGCGGCGGCCTTCGCCTCCGCCGCAGTTCGAAAAGCGCCACCACCTAGCGCAAGCGCGCTCTCTTCAATCGCCACGCCAACGAGTGCGCCGGATGCGGACATGATCACACGCGTGCCATCGCCAGGAACGGGAACCCCGTTCACCGCTCGCTCCCACTGCACCACGCGTCGCTCCGCCACGCTGCTGATGATGGGCGTGCCGCGCGGCAGCGCGAGGCGGAGCGCAGCAAGGTGGAGGAGTGCGCGACTGCGGAGTGCGGCACTGCTGAGCACCGTGCCACCGAGCGGAACATCGGCGCGCGCCAGGAGTCGCAGCTCTCCTCCAAGGCTGCTCTGAAGCGTGAGAAGTGCAACTCCGCTTGTGTTGACGAGTCGCTGCTCGATCCGTTCCTCTCCGGACTCCAGCGTGATCAGATCGCCAGGCTCTGCACGTAGTCCTGCAGTGCTGAGCGGCTCAAGGAGGGCAGCCGCAACGCTGGTGATTGGCGGGAGATTTGCGGCGGCATCACGAGCGGACACAACATATGCGCGATCGGGTGCGAGTGCACTACTCGGCGCGGCACAGGCGGCGGCGATGAGAAGCGGAAGGAGCGCGGCGCTGCGTCGGATGCATGGCGAATTAGACACTTCTCGGTACCCCCAGCTGTGAGGCGGGTGGTGTTGGTCGCAGGTTGTAGCTCCCCCACCACTCGGGGAGGAGATCGGCTGCGGAGTATCCACTGAGAAGCGCCGCGTCGAAGGCGGCCCCACCTGTTGCGCCGCGCCGTAGCGCACGCCAGAAGGCGGTCTCAAAGCGGACGATCGCGCGCACCCAGGCAACGCCGCCGTAGCCTACATAGAAGCTACGCGGACCAGCGACTCCCGGTCCGCTCTTCTGCATCGCGATCCCAAGCGCGGCGGGGAGCTTTGAGATGCGTTCGCCGTTGTAGCAGGTGGAGAT
>JAYQPX010000045.1:0-5674 GCA_038145565.1 Chloroflexota bacterium
GTGTAGGTGGTGGGATCGCGCTGCACCTTTGCGCCAGGTGCCACATCACCTTTCACACTTGTCTGCGGCTCTTCGAGTGCGATCTGGAAACTGATCGTCTCGCCGTCACTCGTCACCACGTGCTCTGGGCTCAACGGCTTGGCGCGATCGCCGAGGATCCCTTCATGCACCCACGGGAAGTGACTGAAGTCAATAAAGTTTTCAATGCGTCGCGCCGGCGAACTCTTCCAGTCGTATGTGTTGATTGGAATCGTGCGCAACTTTGGATCTCCCCACCACGGCACCTGCGGCAGCGGGAAGAGCGGTGAAGGGTTCTCCCATCCGTTCGGTCCAGGATCCATCAGCACCCAGATCAGCCCCGCGTGTTCCGTTGCGGCGTAGCGTTCGATCTTTGCGCGTCGCGGGATCGCACGACCGTGCACCGCGGGGATGCGCCGCACCGTGCCGCTCTTGTCGTACGTCCAACCGTGATACGGACAGACGAGACACGGCTCACCGGTTGCCGGCGATCCATCTGGCGCAGGCGACGTCCCCTGATCCACCCAGCCGAGTGAGAGCGCCGTGCCGCGATGCACGCAGAGATCGGGGAAGGCCGCCACCTCACCACCAAGTCGCACCACCACCAGCGCTTCGTCGTTCAGTCGCACCGCCTTCGGCGCAACCGTCAGCTCATCCGCCCTGCACACCGGCGCCCACGCACGCCGCAGCGCACGCTCCAGCGCCACCTCTCCCGCCGCGTCGAGCTGGTTCCCTGGAGATTCACTCATGAAGAGAGAATTCTAGTGCCACGCCCCTTGACCCTCGCCACTCGCGTCGCTACCTTCGCCGCATGCAGACCAGCAGGCGCGTCACGCTCGCAGCGCTCTTCGCCACCTCCCTCCTGTTAGCGGCCTGCAGTTCAGGTGGCGGCAGCGCGAGCATGACCCCCATGCCGCCGGTTGCGGAGAGCAGCAGGCCGTGCATCCCGAGCGGCACGGAGGTTGAGATCAACGCAGCACTGAAGCTGGGCGGGAGCGAAGCCGAACTTTGCCCAGGTGCGCGATTCGAATTGAGTGCGCCGATCACCTACACCGCATCGAGCCAGAAGGTGTACACGCAAGGGCGGCCAACCGACGACACGCGCGCAACGCTGATCATCGTCAACCCGGAGATCACCACCGCAGTGCTGATGCGCGACTTCGATGAGGCGGAACTCTCCAACGTCCTCGTTGACGGCAATCGCGAAACGCTCGGATACAAGGAAGGCGAGGCGCTGATCTATGCCGGCGGATTCTCGAGTGGCCAGGTCTTCAAAGGAAACGTGATCCGCAACACGCGCAGCTGGTCTTCGCTGCAACTGATCCAGGGCCACTCATCTGATCAACCGTGTACCGGCGCGCTCATTGAAGACAACGTCATTGGGCCCGCGGGCACGAGCAAGGAGTGGGCGGACGGCATCTCGCACGGCTGTGAAGACTCCGTAGTCCGCGGCAACACTATTTTCGATGCAACCGACGGCGCGATCGTAGTCTTCGGCGCGCCGGGTTCGATCATTGAAGAGAACACCATTCGCGCGGAGACGCGCACGCTTTTGGGCGGGATCCACATGGTTGGCTACGAACCGTATCAAGGAAACTACGAGGGAACAATCGTGCGCAACAACACCATCGACGCCGCTGGTGCGGTGATCCGCATCGCCCTCGGCATGGGTGCTCGCGTCTGGGGCTGCTACGACGACACCAACGCCGAACCGCCGCTCTATGGCGGCACGGTCACTGGGAACGTGCTCAAGGGAACCTCAATGCAGTACGGCTTCATCGTCTCTGGCGTGAAGGACTGGACCGTGTCCGAAAATCGAGATGAGTCCACGCACGTCGGCAAGCCGAGCAACCCCTGTGCCGCAGTGGTTGCCTCAAAGCCGGGTGGCTTCATTATTGATACGCGCTACTCCAAAGGCGATTTCCAGCCTGAGTTCAAGAAGGGAGTCCTCGATCTCGCCCTCTGGGCGATCGTCAAGCCGAAGCCAGGGAACTAGGTACGAATCTCACCGCGTTGGAAGCGGGGTTTAAAGCCAACTCCATCACTTCTTTGAATCTCGATCCTTGCGAGTAATCCTGACTACATCGTTTCAACAAGCTCAAAGTACATCAACACAATGTCAGTCGAATCGTCGATTGGCAGTCCCAGTCTTGACCAATAAGCGAGATGGCTCGCTCTGAAGTCATCGCCGCTCAAGTCTCCTTCGCCCTCCGCGAGTGCAAACTCGTCTGGAACATCAGCAAATCGCCGAATCTCAACTTTCGTCACCTGAATGGTTGCGACGTGACGATCGTCATTACCTAAGACCGCCAACCGCTCGCCAAGATGTTCGATTGGTTCGCCCTCTGCGACGTAATCCCACTCCAGCGTGCCTGCAGTGGCCCGTTTTGTGCCGTCAAGAACGAGCGAGACTAGCTGTGCGCGTGAGCTCCCAGGAGTCCCGAATTGTATGGATCGCATGCCGTTGACGATAGGAAACGCCATAGGAGGTAAGTCTGGCATAGCGTTGGAACAGGTCAGAGTCGTGCCGCCCACCTGGCACAACCTACCTGCTATAGTGCGAAAGTCACTCAGATAGTGACGCGCATCGAGAGCACCGGAGAGATTCAGCTCTGAGAAGGTGCGGCAACCAACGGATCCCCAACCCGGGGGCCGGAACGGTGCCAACGCTGATATGGCGATGCGGACGGGTCCGACGCGGACCAGCGCCACAACGTGGCGTCCTGCGTTGCGTCGTGCCCCAGGCGCCGGCCCAAGCCGGTCGAACTGGGAGGTACGGGAGATGGCAGCTCCACGGAACGGCAGGATCGTCACCTGCGAGTCAATGACGAGCGGACACCCAGACAAGCTCTGCGACCAGATCAGCGACGCGCTGCTGGACGCACACCTGGTACGCGATCCGTACACGCGCTGCGGTATCGAGGCCGCGGCGAGCGGCAACGAGGTCTGGGTCTTTGGCCAGGTGGCAAGTGCTGATCCGCTCAGCAAAGAAGAGATCACAACTATCGTGCGCCGCGTGATCCGCGGCGTGGGGTACAGAAGCGCAGAGGAGGGGATCGACCCAGAAACGTGCAAGGTGCGCGTCACCATCGATCCGCAGAGCCAGGACATTGCGCAGGGAGTGATCAAAAGAGACGGTGCGATCGGGGCGAGCGACCAGGGGATCGTCTATGGCTACGCCACCGACGAAACGCCCGAAGGCCTGCCTCTCCCGCTGGTGCTGGCACGGAAACTCACGGACGCCCTCACCAACGCACGCACCACGGGCACCATCCCCTGGCTGCGACCAGACGGGAAGGCGCAGGTGAGCGTGCAGTACGTGAACGGTAAGTCCCCTGTGGTAACGGCCTTTGTCCTCTCCGCGCAGCACGCGGCGGATGTGGAGATCGAGGACGTCCGCGCGGTGCTCACCGCACTGGCGCTCAAGGTCCTGAAGCCGTACGCAACCGCGGAGACGGTGGCGCACGTGAATCCGGCGGGGCGATTCGTCACGGGCGGACCGCTCGCCGACTCCGGCCTCACCGGACGGAAAGTGATCGCCGATACGTATGGCGGCGGGGCACACCATGGCGGTGGCGCGTTCAGCGGGAAAGACGGCACGAAGGTGGATCGATCCGCCGCGTACGCCGCGAGACACGCAGCACTGCAGGTGGTGCGCAGCGGACTCGCCAGCAGCTGCGAGATCGCACTCAGCTACGCAATTGGCGTGGAGCAGCCAGTCGCCATCCACGTGCAGACCACGGGAGCGAGCGTTGACCAGGAGAAGCAGATCAGACGCAAACTCGCGGAACGCGACTTTTCGCCGAAGGGGATCATCGAGCGCCTCAAACTGCGCTCGCCGATCTTCGAACGCACCGCCCGCGAAGGACACGTGGGCCGAGCACACCTGCCATGGGAGACCACGGCACGAGCCACCCGAAAGGAGGCGTGACATGACTGCACCACGAAAGCGAACACCGAAGAAGATGTCGCTTGACCGCGGCTATATGCCAACGAAGCGACAGCGCGCGATCGAGAAGGCGTTCGTGAAGGCGGGTGGACGCCATCCCGCGTACATCGGCTTCATCGCCGCAGACTCGGGTCTGCGGGAGAGTTGGGAGCATCGCAGGTTCACCAAGCAGCGCATGGCGCGCCGGCTGCATCTGAGTCCAGCAGGAACCTACTTCTCGCTGGCGGGTTTGGACCCGCTCGTCGGTTGCTACCTGCGAGCCGACGGCTCAACGCAAGCCTTCTACGGTCCCTGGCAACCTCCGCTCACCTGCGTTGGCTGTGGGGACGCTTCCAAGCAGGAGAGCATCCTCTGCGATCAGATCAACAAGGTGCCCGAGGAGCTCCTCGCCAAGCTGAGCGCACACGACGACCTCGCCCCCGACGACTGGCTCGGCAGGCTCAAGCGCGATGGGGGTGTGGGGGTGAGGATCTTTTCAAAGACCAAGACAAAAAGAGGAGGACGGTCATGAGCGATAACGAAGAGTCGCTTGAGGGTCTCTGTGTTGATCACAAGTACGCCCGAGAGTTCATTGATGTGGCACACGGCAGGCTGAAGGAGCTTTCCACACCTGAACATCTGGAGGACTGGTCGACCTTCATCTGGGATGGTCCCTCCGTGGTCTGCGATAACTGCGACGACATACCGCCCCTTGTCATCACGTTTGACACCACCATGGCGGTCGATGGAATTCGACCCTGGTATTGGTGGGCATCTGAGTTAAAGAGAATCCGCGATGAGATTGAAAATCATGAGCTGGATCCCGCAGATGCAAACCCATGGCCTGATCGCCTTGCCTGGGCCAAGCGCCTCTTGAGAGAAGCACGCAGTGATGGTGATAGTGACGGGTGGGGAGAACCATCAAACTACTACGGTATCAAGATCGAGATTGGAGATGAGAGGGCCTGGGCACTCGTCGCGAATCCCGATCTGTATATCCACGGCGTGGCACTGAACATTGAGGAGCTCTTCACCACTGGCGAGGCGTACCACGCGGCCGCTTCAACATTCGGGATTGCAGACATCGAGAAGATGACCGAGGCAGACCTTGAGCATCTAGACATCGATGGTGCTGATCATGAGTAGAGGAAAACGCACCTATCTCTCCGCCATCGACGAGGGCTTCCGATGGACGGCGGCGCACCAGAAGGTGGCAGCTGAGGTCAAGAGCGAGGTGCCGCGGCGCTATGCGGGAGGCGTCAATAGCTCGGGATACGGGTGGTCCATGTTTCGGGCCGCGAGCAAGTACCGTCACTTCTGGCAGTCGGGCGGTGTCAACGGTTATGGCATCCACATGACGCCGCGCGGCACGTATTTCAGACTCAACGGCAACTCAAACGAGAGGCACTTAAGTGGCGGCTACGTACGTGCGGACGGAACCCTTGGAACGTTTGATGGCCGACACAACTATCCGCTCTACTGCGTTGGGTGCGGGAGAGCCGACTTGCGGGTAGCGGAGAGTACTGACTGCTCCAAGGAGTTCCGCGTCCCTGCCGAGCTGTTGATCAGTATTCCCGAGTACCCAGTTTTTTCCCCTGCAAGTACCGCCGAGCGTGAGGAGCGGGAGTGGCGAAAGAAATCAAGAGCGCTTGAACTTCAGCATGCAGCAAAGCTCAAGAAGGCGGCAGAGCCCCCGCCAGCGCCCGTACCGGTGCCTCGCTCGGCGCC
>JAYQPX010000046.1:0-5657 GCA_038145565.1 Chloroflexota bacterium
GAGTGAAGGGGTACTCGGCGCGCGCGCCGAGTCGTGTCACGCTCCATCCAACGCTTCGTCGCGCGAACACTTCTTCGGCGCCATCCGCCCAGCGATTGGCGGTGGCGATCATTCGTGGGAAGGCGTCATCGGTGAGTACCTCGCGGAGGGTGGTGCGAATCGCAACAGCGGAGAGGACACTTCCAGAAACCGTGCCGCCGATGCCGCCCGTATCGATCTCGTCGCGTTTGAGCTCCGCACCGATCTGCTCCGCGAGTTCTCGTCGCATCCCATAGGCGGCACCAGGGAGGCCGCCCGCGATCGCCTTCCCGATCACTAGAAGGTCTGGCTGTAGTGACCAGGCGGCAGTTGCGCCACCAGGACCCAGCGAAATGGTGTGTGTCTCATCTACAACCAGGAGAGCGCCGTACTTTGTGGCCAGGGTTCGGAGTGCGGCGTGGTAGCCAGGATCTGGGAGCACGATCCCGATATTGGTCAGCGCCGGCTCAATCAGGATGGCCGCAACATCACCTGCGGCGAGCGCCTTCTCCGTTGCGACGAGATCGTTGATCTCAACGACGCGCGTCGTGGCTGAAGGATCTACCTGTGGACCGGTGTTCCCTGGCCGTGCCTGCGCGGCTCCAGCGCTGCCGCCAGGTGCTGCGATGGCAAATGTCTCGTCAACGGTGCCGTGATAACACCAGTTGTGTACCAACACCTTGGGGCGTTTCGTGACGGCGCGAGCGATGCGTAAGGCGAAGCGATTCGCATCTGTTGCGGTGAGGCAGAGCTGCCAGAGGGGGAGGCCGAAGCGGCGCATCAGCTCTTCGGCCGCATCGATCGCCGCCTCTGACGGGAGCATGGTGGTGGCACCGTTCTCGAGTTGCGCTGCGATCGCGCGTGTGAGTTGCGCTGGCGCGTGGCCGGCCATGGCGGCGGTATCGCCGAGGGCAAGGTCGAGGTACTGGTGCCCATCGATGTCCGTGATCTTTGCACCCCGTGCGGATGCTGCGTATGGAGGAACAGGTGAAGCCCATCGCTGCATCCAGCTCATCGGAACCCCGCCAACGAGGCTGCCGCTGGCACGCACGGCGAGCTGTGCCGCGCGAGGATGTGCGCGCGCAAATCGAGCGGACTCTTCCGCGAAAAGCCGTTGCAGGCGTGCGTTGTCAATGCGCGGCGCGTGGCTCATCGGCGTCACATTCGACTGCGGATTGCCCAGAGATCGGGAAAGATGGGTCGATGCAGACTCGCCGCGAGATAGTCAACTCCCGTTGAGCCACCAGTGCCCATCTTGCGTCCAATCGTTCGCTCCACCATCTTCACATGACGGTACCGCCACTCTTGAAGTCCTTCGTCGATGTCAACGAGCAGCTCCATCATTGACGCAACCTCGCCTCCCTGGCGATAGAGCGTGAGGAGCAGGTCTTGCAACCCTTCGTCGCCCGTGTACTGCTCCGCGTAGTCGCGTTCGAGCACGTGTGCCGGTACGGTGTGGTTGCTCGACGCGAGCCAGGCAATCACGGCATCCCAGAGGCTTGGCTGTTGCGCCGTTGCATGGACGCGGGCACGCGCGTCGGGTTCAGGAAGCAGATCAGCGAGCCGAGGGTTGCGCACACCAAGGAGTGCTTCCAACTCGCGGAACTGTGCCGACTCGAATCCGCTTGATGTCGCAAGTCGGCTTCGAAACGAGGCAAATTCAAGTGGGGTCAGCGTCTCAAGGACATCAACCTGGGCCACGGCGATTTTCAGGATGTGACGCACGCGACTGATGCGGTGTGCGGCACGCCAGACATCTGCGGAGCCGAGTGCGCGTGCGGCGCCACGCAGTTCGTGCAGCATCTCTTTGAACCAGAGCTCATACGTCTGGTGGATGACAATGAAAAGCATCTCGTCGTGCTCTTCCGACCGAGGCGACTGCAGGCGTAGCAGCTCGTCAAGGCGAAGGTAGCCCGCGTAGGTCAGACCTGGGTCGGTTCCCATATCGGCGTCGCTCATCAGCCTGATGCTACGCCTCTCGAGAAAAGCGTGAGGCTCCGTCCCACCCTACGGCGGAACGGAGCCCCTCGCGTGCGTGTGTGTGCCGCGCGATCGCTCGCGCGATTGATGCTTCTAGTTTGCTGGCATGAAGACGCCGGTCCACACCTGCCAGGCGAGGAGCGTCTTGGCCACGAGTGAGAGGATCATGTAGCTCCGCTCGCCGTGGAGATAATCTGCCCAGCGGCCAACCTTCAAGCGCTGCAACACCATGTTGACCGCGAAGATGTTGAAACTCACGAAGAGGCTCACATAGATCGTGATCAACACTGGCTTGAAGTCTTCGAGGCTGCCACCGTTTGGCGCGGTCCCCGTTGGCCAGTTCGCCAGCGAGAGTCCGACCGTGGTGAACATGGCGATCCACGGTGCGATCCCCGCGATGCAGCCGAAGATGTAGTGGCTCCACTGGACGTTCTTTCGTCCGATGTTCGCCTCTTCCATCGACCAGCCGAAGAGATTCATGGATGCGTTGCAGACAGCGATCGCCACGAGCGCACCCGCGTCCGTGATGAAACTCAGCGATGCAATGCCGATGATCATCAGCGTGGAGCTGAGTGCGTACTCAGCCCAGCGCATTGGATTGAACTGTCGAGCCAGCCAACCCTCGTAGCGCTCGCGGAGCGGGTATGCCACAAGGAAGTGGGCGAGCGCGGAGAGCCCGAAGAAGGCCGCCACGAGATACGCGAGCGGGAAGCTCAACAGGAGCTCCTTCCCCTGCGTGAATCCTGCGAACTGGCCGTTCACGATGTTGGAGACCGGGTAGGTCCCCTCAAAGCGAACCAGCGCATCTGTTGGGCTGATCGCCACAATCACCGCAGCCTGAATGCCGTGCAAGACGACGAGGATGCGGTTCCAGTTAAAGAGCTGCTTTGCGCGTGCTGGAGCGATCTTGGTGAACGTGGTCGCCACCGCCTCCGACCCTGCTGCGCGCTGCGCTGATGCAGCGCGCCTTCTGGTTGCTACTGCCACGAGTACCCCCTATCCATCTATGCAGTTCGTGAACGAACTGCGTAACGGCTAGGGTACCCGACTCGTCATGCAGGAGACGTGCTAGCCAGCCAGGAGGCGTGCGGCCGCGATTGCCATGACCGCTGCGAGGAGGCGTCGGAGCGTAATCAGGCTCACTCTTCGCGCACCGAGCTCGCTCCCAATCAGTCCACCCGCAGCGGCGGCGGCGAGACCGAGCGGCAGCGTTGAGGGGAGGAGGTCGAGAGATGCGGGTCGTGCGGCGAGACCGGCGATTGAATTCGCCAAGATGAATCCAGCGGAGAGTCCCGCCGCGGCTCGCGTACTCGCCCAACGACGTGCGATCACGAGCGGCGTGAGAAAGACGCCACCACCAGTCCCCGTTGCTCCGGCCAGCAGCCCGATGGCGCCACCAACGAGCGCCGCAACGTAACGCCGCGGAGGGAGAGCCGTTTGCTCAGTGGAGGCGTCGCTGCGTGCACGCGCCGCGAGACGGAGTGCGGCGGCGATCAGCACCGACGCGAGGAGCGGTCGATAGATCTCGTCTGCGATCTCGAGGCTCCCCGCAAAGTACGCGGCGGGGATCGAGCCGACCAAGAAGTAGGGGAGCGTGCGCCACGGGAGCTGGTCGGCCCGCGCGAACCGGACGACTGCGATGGAGGCAACTGCCAGATTCAAGACGAGGGCGGTCGGGCGCATCGCCTCAGGGGCGAGCCCTGCAAGCGCCATCAGGGCAAGGTATCCCGTTGCCCCTGCGTGTCCCACCGAGGAGTAGAGGAGGGCGACGGCGAAGAAGGCGAGCGGGAGGAGCGTGAGGAAGAGGGCCGAATCCACGCACGAATCATAGGGGGCGCACCTGCGTAGTCAGTCCCCCTGCTGCTGGACTATCCTCGCCAGTAATGCGGATACTCCGCAGCGGGGAGGGGCACGCCTCTCCCTTGGACGTAACCAAGGAGTAGCAATGAAGAACCTACGGATCGGCGCGATCGGCGCCGCACTCCTGATGGTCGCTGCGGCATGCGGAGGCTCCTCGAGCTCCAGCGCCGACACCATCCCCTTCAAGGCGAAGGCATATCCAGAGGCCGCCGCGGCAGACTGCGCCGCAGAGGGCTACTACGGATTCAAGCGCATCACGTCGACGGACGCGTCGACTGTCGTCTTCGAACTCTGCGCACCGGACGTCGCGTTCATCCAGAAGTTGGCGCTTACCAACTTCGTGATCAACGACTCCGGCTACCTTTCAACGGCAACTGCCGACGGCAGCATCGTTGAGAAGCCGAACGGCACAGGCCCATTCAAGTTCAAGGCGTGGGAGCGCGGCACGCAGATCGTGCTCGAGCGCAACGCCGACTACTGGGGTCAGCTCGCGACGTCGGGCACCGCAGTCTTCCAGTGGCAGTCGGAAGCGGCAGCGCGCCTCATTGCGTTGAAGGCAGGCACCGCTGACGGCATCGACAACCTCGCACCAACGGACATCGCAGCGGCGTCTGTGGACCCAGCACTTCAGGTCATCCCACGACCCGCACTGAACATCATGTACGTTGGAATGAACTCGTCGATTCCAGGCGATCCATTCGAGAAGCTCGATGTGCGAAAGGCCGTGGCCCTCGCGCTCGATCGTCAGCGAATCGTCGACACGTTCTACCCAGGCGGTTCTGAGGTGGCGAGCCACTTCACGCCATGCACCATTGCGCACGGGTGTGCAGGTGAGGCCTGGTACGAAAAGAACCTTGACGAGGCCAAGGCGCTGATGGCAGCGGCTGGCTACGCAAACGGCTTCAAGACAACGATCTCTTATCGCCAGGTTGACCGTGGCTATCTTCCAGTACCGGCACAGGTTGCGGCCGACATCCAGGATCAGCTGAAGGCAATCGGCATCAACGCCGAAGTCAAGGAAGTCGAATCGACGGCGTTTTTGGACGCTGCGAGCAGCGGCACGCTGGCTGGTCTCCACCTCCTCGGTTGGACGGGAGACTATCCAGACGCAACGAACTTCCTCGATGCCCACTTTGGTCCATCGGTGATTCAGTTCGGTGCGCCAATCGATGCGATCACTAGCGCGCTCGCAGGGGCCGGCAAGACTGCGGTCCCTGCAGAGCGTGAAGCGCTGTACGCAGAGGCCAACAACGCGATCAAGGCGAATGTGCCGATGATTCCAGTGGCTCACGGTGGTTCGGCGGTCGCATTCGCGGCCGGCATCCAAGGCGCGCACTCGTCGCCGCTCGGTAACGAGGAGCTCGCTGCGTTCGGCTCGGGTGGCGACGACACCTTCGTCTGGGTCCAGAACGGTGAGCCTGGTGGGCTCTACTGCGCGGACGAGACGGACGGCGAATCGCTGCGAGTCTGCGGTCAGATCGGCGAAGGTCTCTTCGGGTTCGTAACGGGTGGAGCGGAGACGAAGCCTCTCCTCGCCACCTCGTGCGAAGCTTCGGCAGACCTTCTCACGTGGACCTGCACCTTGCGCACGGGCGTGAAGTTCCACAACGGCGCAACGTTCGATGCCACTGACGTGGTTGATACGTTTGCCTCGATCTGGGACTGTGCAAACCCATGGCACAAGGGCCGCACAGGTACGTTCGAGTACTTTGGGTACACCCTCGGTGCATTCTTGAATCCAGAAAGCTGCACGGCAGCTGAGTGAGTGCCGCCGCACTCACCACCGTACGGTGGTGAGT
>JAYQPX010000047.1:0-5539 GCA_038145565.1 Chloroflexota bacterium
TGTCAGCCGGCCGTGTTGCGGCACTCGCCGCCTGGGGGAGTGGCGAGTGCCGCATCCTCGTCACCTCGCTCCTCGCTGCGCTCCAGAACAGCGCCGACCCGACCGCGCTTGTGGAGGGGAGCCTTACCCTCCTTCCAGGCACGCGCATGTCTCTCGATGAGGCAACAGAGCGTGTGGCGGCGCTCGGGTACGAACGCGTTCCGCTGGTGGGCGGGCGCGGCGAGTACGCGCGCCGTGGCGGAATCCTTGACTGCTTCCCTGCAGGCGCGCAGGCGCCGATGCGCGTGGAGTGGTTCGGCGATGAGATCGAGAGCATCCGCAGTATTGATCCCGCCACGCAACGAAGCGGTGGTCCGCTCACGCGCGCGCTCCTCCTGCCAGCAAGTGAGTTCCCGCTGACCACAGCGGTCGTGCTGAAGGCGAAACGCGCAGCCGAGGCGATCGTAGAAAAAGATGGTGTAGAGCTCTCGCCCGCGCTGCGTGCGGACCTTGCGCGGTGGGAGGCGTCGCCAACTCCAGAGCGCGGCGATGGCCTTGAGATCTGGTC
This sequence comes from Chloroflexota bacterium, assembly GCA_038145565.1. Classification (GTDB taxonomy): domain Bacteria; phylum Chloroflexota; class Limnocylindria; order Limnocylindrales; family Limnocylindraceae; genus Limnocylindrus. The sequence continues at coordinate 548 of JAYQPX010000047.1, forward strand.
GCCGCTCATTGCGCCATCACGTCCTCTTGATCAGTTCAACGGCGCACTCGTGATCCTTGATGAGCCGAGCGAACTGATCAGCAGTGCTGAGTCACTCGCGCGTCAGAGCGCCGAGCGATTCGATGTGCTGAAGACGACGCGCATCTTGCCGCCATCATGGCCCGCGCCAATCCCTCCCCCTGCGGTGAGCCTCAAGCTGCTGAGCAGCCTCGGTGCGGAGCGCCTTGAACTGACGTGGAGCTCCGAAGCGGGGCGACTCACCAAGAGTGAGCCGAGTGACTCGTTCGGTTGGCATGATCCGTTGATGCCCGCCGGCCGCACGCGGGAGTTAGCCGAGGGACTTGAGAGTTGGCGACGCGACGGCGCGCGCGTGGTGATCGTCTCGGAGCAGGCGGGGAGACTCTCGGAGCTATTGGCAGAGGCGGGTGCGGCAACCCCTGTGAGCGACGCGCTCCCCAGCGATCCGAAGCCGAAGAGCATCACGCTGCTGCACGGCGGACTCGACGGTGGCTTCCAGGGCGGTTGGATGCGCGGACGATGATCACAGACCGTGAACTCTTCGGCGCAACGCGCGTCCGGCGCGCCGCGGTTCACCGACGCGGGATCACACGCGAGGCGGCCGAGCGCCTAACCCCTGGCGATCTGCTCGTGCACATCGATCACGGACTTGGACGCTTCTTGCGGATGGTTCGACGCGGCGGCGAAGGTGATGAGCGCGACTACCTTGAAATCGAGTACGGCGGCGGTGATCGCGTCTTCGTGCCAACGGAACAGTTGGCGCGAATCGCGCGCTATACAGGTGCCGAAGATCCGGCACTCAGTCGGCTCGGCGGTGGGGAGTGGCGACGCGCCAAGGAGCGCGCGCAGCGAGCCGCCGATGATCTTGCTGACGAGCTGTTGCGCATCTATGCGGCACGTGAACTCGCCCACCGTCCACCGATCGAAGGCGGCTCTCCGTGGCTCATCGAATTCGAGGCGGCCTTCCCGTTCAGAGAGACGCCTGATCAGCTCACGGCGATTGAGGCGACGAAGGCGGATCTTGCCAAGGGGCGACCGATGGATCGCGTTATTGTGGGTGACGTCGGCTACGGGAAGACCGAGGTGGCGCTGCGCGCTGCGTTCGCCGCGCTCGAGGCGGGGCGTCAGGTGGCACTCCTTGTCCCCACCACCATCCTCGCGCTGCAGCACGTTGAAACGCTCCGTCGTCGACTCGCCGCGTATCCATTCAGGCTAGAGCTGCTTTCGCGCAGCATCAGCGCGGCGAAGCAGGCAGAGGTGGTCGCAGGACTCAATGACGGGAGTGTTGACCTTGTGGTGGCCACCCACCGACTCCTCTCAAAGGACGTCACCTTCAATCGACTTGGACTTTTGATCGTGGATGAGGAGCATCGCTTCGGTGTGTCGGCGAAGGAGCGACTCAAGTCCATCCGTGCCGAACTTGACGTGATGACCCTCACCGCCACGCCGATCCCGCGCACCTTGAACCTCGCCCTCTCCGGGATCCGCGACCTCTCCACCATTGAGACGCCACCTGAAGATCGACACCCCGTTGCAACGCGCGTGGCGGAGGCGAGCCTCGAGTTGGTGCGTGATGCACTGGCGCGTGAGTTAGAGCGCGGCGGACAGTCGTACTACGTCCACAACCGCGTCGAGTCCATTGAGGCGGCGGCAGAACAGTTGCGCGGCCTCCTGCCAGATGCGCGGATTGCCGTTGGGCATGGGCAGATGGAGAGTCGCGCATTAGAACGCGTCATGGGTTCCTTCGTCCGGGGTGAAACGGACATCCTTGTCTGCACCACCATCATTGAATCTGGTCTGGACATCCCGAATGCGAACACGATCATCGTTGATCGCGCAGATAAGCTCGGCCTGGCGCAGCTCTACCAACTCCGCGGACGAGTGGGAAGGAGCAGTTGTCGCGCCTGGTGCTATCTCCTCTATCGACAAGAGGAGTCGCTGAGCGACGTGGCGCGCAAGCGGCTGAAGGCAATCTTCGATGCGGCCCACCTTGGTGCTGGATTCCAGTTGGCGCTCGCCGACCTTGAGATTCGTGGTGCGGGCGATCTGCTCGGCGGGGAACAGTCGGGGCACATCGCTGCGGTTGGGTTCGATCTCTATTCACAACTGCTCGCCGAATCGGTTGAGGTCAAGCGCGCTGAGCGTGAAGGGCGCGCACCGATTCGCAAACGCGGCACCGCGATCCTGGACCTCCCGGTCACCGCACACCTGCCGAGCAGCTACGTGGAGGACGAAGGGCAGCGTCTCGATCTCTATCGCCGTCTAGGTGCGGCGCAGAGTGCCGCCTCCATTCGCGCAATTGCCGACGAGATGCGCGATCGTTTCGGCGAGGCTCCAGAACCTGCGCAGCGCCTCCTTGAAGTCGCGCAACTTCGTGCCGACGCGAGCGATGCCGGGCTCGCCGCAATCCTCCGAGACGAGGGTCGACTCGTGATTCGATTTGCCGACCTCCCGCGAGGAGTTGCCGAACGTGTTCTCGCGGATCGCCCGCGCGGCGAGCTCACCTTCCAGCAGGGTGGCCTCCGCTCCACCACCCCAGCGAGCCCAGAGCGCATCTGGCGCCTCGCGGTGGAGATTGTGGGGCTGCTCGCCGCAGAGGGACGACGGCTGGAGGCGGCCGCCGCGTCCGCCGCCCCGCTCGCGTAAACTTCCGCAGGTGAACCCAGAACAGCTCGCGTCAAAGGTCCGCACGATCCCTGACTTTCCGAAGCCAGGGATCATCTTCCGCGACATCACCACACTCCTCCAGGATGCTGAGGCGTTCAACGCTGCGATCGAGGCAATGCTCGGCCCGATCCGCGCGCAGAAGCCTGACGTCATTGTTGGGATTGAGTCGCGCGGGTTCATCTTCGGCGCACCGATCGCCCACGCGCTTGGACTCGGCTTCGTCCCAGTGCGAAAGCTCGGCAAGCTTCCAGGCGAGACGATCACCGTGGAGTACGAACTTGAATATGGGAAGAATGTCTTGGAGCTGCATCGCGATGCGCTCACCCCTGGCCAGCGCGTGGTGATCGTGGACGACGTGCTTGCCACAGGCGGCACCGTTGCTGGCACGATCCGACTGATTGAACAGCTCGGCGCAACGGTCGTTGGGATTAGCTTCCTTGCTGAGCTTCCGACTCTCGGTGGACGCTCACGTCTCCCCGAGGGGATCGTCTCGGCGATCATCCCCTTCTAACGGCGATGGGCGACTCGCCCGCAAAGGAGCAGCCGAGTTCAGCTCAGACCTCCGCGCGTCGTGACTTCTTGCGACAGATCGCCAAGGATGGCGTCAAGTCCGCCACGTCACTCTTGGGCGTGGTTGGCGCGATTCGGCATGAAGCGGGTGCCCTTGCCGATGAACTCCGCGCGCTAGATCCACTCAGTGAACGAATCGCTGACGCACCGCAGCCGACACGTCGGTTTGCTGAAGCGGCACTCGATCTCCCTCTGGAGTCCGGGCTCACGCCGGCTGGCGCAACCCCTCCCGCTGCCGCCTTCGCTTCGCCAGTGCGCGACGATGCACAGGGCCTGGTCCTTCTTGACGTGCGCGCGCTCCCCGCGCAGATCCTGGAACGGCGTGCGGATACGCCGAGCGCGCTCGCGGCAGCAATCAGCGCCGCTGTGATGGCGCCGGGCCCAGTGCGTGCACTGGCCGCGGGCCTCTCGCTTGCAGCAGAGGATCAATCTGCCGCGCCCGCGCGCGCGGCGCGGATGCAGGCTGCGGCGGCCGCACTCCGCAATGCTGCACCGCACTCGGATGCGCTCCGTGATGAGGTCAGCGCTGCACTTGCGGCAGCGCCAGGAAGTGTTGCTGCGGTCGTTGCCGCACGTGCCACGGCACGCATCGCCGCATACGCAAACCAGGCGGAGCGTCTCGCGAGTGCGTTAGGCGAGTGCGGCACACGTGGCGCACGTGTCGCGAGCGCGCCTGGACTCGGCGCCACCTGCTGGGGTGACCTTGCACCTGGACATGAAGGGTTGCGACGTGCGGGTGCTGCGCAGCTGCTCCTCTCAACCGGACCGAGTGTCGATCCGCGCGGTGTCACACCACTCGGTGCACTTGACGCAGCAGACGCCGTTCGCATTGGCATTCCCGCGGCGCTGATGAGTGAGGCGCAGCTCAGCCTCTCGATTGCGCGAGGCGATGCGTGCGCACTCCTCCTCGCGAGCGATGCGGTCGCAGAAGATGGGAGCGCACTGATCCTTGCTGGCGGTCTCGCCCTTGCCGCGGCCGCAACTGCACAGGAGATTCCCATCTTTCTCATTGCAACGAGTGGGGCTGATCCAGCGGCAGATCAGGTCCAACTCATTCGCCGGGCAACCGAGGATGAGAGAGAGCGCGCACCGCTCCTCACTCGTACGGTTGCCGCTGGAGTGACCGTGCACGCGCCGCGCTATGAGATCCTCCCTGCGGGCGTTGCGCAACGTGTCTGAAGCGCCGATCGAGGTCGCCGCGACACGCGATCGTGAACTTGTTCGCTCACTGATCAGCGGCGATCGCTGGATCACCGCACACGCGCTCTGTGATCTCGATGACGGTGAGTTTCCACGCACGCGCTGCTATGTGGCACGTCGGGGCGGCGAGGCGATCGCGCTTGGCATGGAGTACTCCGGCTGGGCGCCACAGCCACTCCACCTCTACGGCGAACCGGCCGGCGTTGCGGCCATCCTCACGCACGGCATCAAGCCGCGTGCCGCCTGGGTCCCCACGCCACGTGGCGGCGACCCTGTCCTTGACCTGCAGTACGAGACGGAGAAACTGCACCCCATGTTGCGCATGGGCGTCGATCGCACCGCGTTTATCCCGTACGCGGGTGAGGCGGCGACGCTTGTCGTGCCGCTCGTTCCAGCAGACGCGCCTGCACTGAATCGCCTCTATCAGCTCGGCTTTGCGGCGTGGCTCCCGCCACTCGCTGTTGCGGAAGGCCTCTATCGCGGCATTCATCGCAACGGGCGACTCGTGGCGGCGGCGGGGACACATGTGATCGGTCG
>JAYQPX010000048.1:0-5364 GCA_038145565.1 Chloroflexota bacterium
TAATCGGGCGGCCGCGGCCCCTGCCGCCGCGGCGGGCTTGTGAATCTTGGCCACCACCAAAATTTATTCTGCGGGGCGGCGGGTTCGCGCCACAGGTCTCTTGCTTTTTTTACGACGCCCCGCCCATTGGGGGGGGGCTTCTTCATTACGTTGTGCACTGTTGCAATCCAACCGCTGCGTGATGCGCGTTTAGGAGATGCGCTTTCTCCCTTTGCTGCGCTCCAAGAGCGCTACGCCGAGCGCGCGGCGTGTGGATGGAGGAACAGCTGGCCGACTGCGTCGTGTGCTCATGCCTTCGGGAAGATACGCGCTGAACGATGCGGCGAAATCGATCTCCTCGCGTTCTGTGGCCCCCTCTTCCAGATAGACGGCATCGTTGGCGTCAAGCTGCTCAATCAGTGTGATGATCTCCGGGCTCATGGCGGCGGAGGTGATCAAGAGGCGCTCATCTGGGTACGCCCAGGCGCAGTACGCGGTGGCACCCGCCACATAGACACTCATGAGACGAGCACGATTTCTTCGGCGACGCTTTGGGGCGTCCGCGCGAACTCGCGAGGAGAGTTGACTCATAGGGCTCCTTCCGCTCTGCAGAGCCGTCCGGCGGCGCCGTGACGGGATTGGCAACCCTACTATTGATCCCCAGTGTGTCAAGTGCCTGACACAGGATTGGCCGATGTTTTGTGCGTAATCGGCGCTCGTGCGGTCAATACCCGCGGCGAACCATCTCTATGAAGACACGACCGGCGGTGCGAGCGTCGCTTTCGGCACGGTGCGCTGGTCCCTCGAGCGTTATCTGGAACTCCTTGACCACCTCTTCAAGGCGGGGCCACTTCTGATCTGGTGCGGTGAGGCCCCGCATCGTGCAGTAGGTGTGCTGATCACGCCCGAGCTCGATGCCGAGCCACTGCAGCCCCTCCGCATCGAAGGACATGTTGTGCGCGACAACGAGCTCCGCTCCCGCGAGGCGTTCGGCGAGACCATCCCCCGCTTCATCGACGTCGATGCCGTCTTTATCGATCATCGCCTGCGTGATACCCGTCAGCTCTGCAATGAAGTCACTCACGGGCGCGTCTGACTTGACGAGTGCGGACCAGGCCGCAATCTCGCGATCTCGCTCGTAGGTGATGAGGCCGATCTCAATCACGGCAACATCCGGATCCTTCTTCCAGATCCCCGTGGTCTCAAAGTCGAGCGCGACCCAACGCTTCGGCAGGGTGCCGCGGAATCTGTCACGTGGCTCGGGGAGGATCATGCGGTGATTATGGGGGTTCGCCGCTACGATGTCTGCATGGAGTTGTTGCTGATTGCACTTGCAGCCGCCGCCGCATCTGCGGCAACCCTGATCTCTGGATTCGGCTTGAGCACCGCACTGGTCCCAGTCTTCGCCCTTTACTTTCCACTCCCGCTTGCGATCGGTGCCGTCGCGGTGGTGCACCTGCTCAACTCACTCTTCAAGGTGGGGATCATGCGCAGCGAGATTGATTGGCCGGTGGCGCTGCGATTCGGTCTGCCAGCGGCGGTAGCGGCACTCCTTGGCGCAACCCTCCTCGGCGCACTCGGAGAGGCAGCGCCGCTCGCTCGCTACTCCCTTGGAGAGTCGTCGTTCAACATCACACCGTTGAAGCTCGTCGTGGGAGGAGTGATCCTCGCCCTGGTCGCCCTCGAGCTCTCGCCGCGCGCCACCACCCTGCGCATCTCGCCGAGTGCCCTCCCCGTTGGCGGCCTCCTCTCCGGATTCTTTGGTGGACTGACGGGGAATCAAGGGGTGCTGCGCAGCGCCTTCCTCTTGCAGCTGCGCCTTTCGCCCGCGCGCTTCGCGGCGACGGGAGCGGCTGGGGCGGCCTTCGTTGACCTTGCACGTCTCGCCGTCTACGGGACTGGAGCGTCTGCGGCAGTGCTTGAGAGTGATGGACCACTGCGGGATGCGCTCCTCGTGGCAACGTTGGCAGCGTTTGCAGGCGCGCTCGGTGGCCGGCAGCTTGTTCGAGTGATCAGCGGCGCCGTTCTCCGCCGCATCGTCGCCGCCGCCATGCTCATCGTGGCAACACTGATGATCACGGGTATCGTGTGAGCATGAATCAGCTGTCAGCAAACGCGAGGCTCACGAAGCTTGCGAGCGGTCGCGCACCAGAGCTACTTGTTGGCGTTGGCGCGGCGGCAATCCTCGCGTGCGATCTGATCGACCCAACGCTCGACGCGCGCATCTACGCCGCCTCCGAACATGCGCTCGGGTCTGCCACCTGGCTCTTCCATACGGGACTCGCCGCACTCTTCGCTGTGCTGATCCTTCTTTATGTGCGCCTACGGAAAAGTCCCGTGCATCGCGGCGTGCGCCGCGGCTTGGTGATTGGGGCGATTGGCGTGATTGGCGTTGTGCTCTTCCCCACCGATCCTGGTTGGACGGTGGTAACCGTGCCAGGGCGGCTGCATCCAATCTTCGCGCTGCTCGCTGCAGGGAGTCTCCTCTATGTGGGGTCTCGACTCTCGCGCCCGCGCAGCGTCCTGCTGCACACGGCGGCATTCATTGGTGCGGGGTTACTCGGCGGGTTTGTTGGTGGCGGTGCTGGGTTCGCTGAGCGCTTCGCGCTGGCGATCGTGGGGCTTCTTCTCTACCTCGGCGCCTATCGTTCGCGCACCGGCGAGATCTAGTTCGGCAAACGCTCGCTAGACGCTCTTGCCGCTGACTGGACGTGGTCGGCTGGCACGTGTCAGTTTCACCTCGACGATCGCGCGCATTCCGTCTTCTGCTGCGCGCGTGAGCTCTTTCATCTCCATTGGTGAATTGACTCCGTATACCCAGTGACCCCGGATCGTGCGCACGAGGAGAGCGCAGATCGTTCGTGTCTCTGGGGCGCTATAGCCACGCGTCCGGAAGAGCGGTCCCGCCCAATCGACGTACCGATCGATGTTCGCCTCAAGAAGGGTGCGCACCGCCGCACGACCCTGCTTCGTCGAATTGATGTACGTAATGATGTCCCAGCGCGAAGAGGTGTCAAGGTGGATCTTCCCCATGCCCATGACAAGCGCGTGGAGCTGCTCACGCCAATTCGCTTCGGTCCACGGCGTGGTGGTGTACTTCATCAGGGCGGGCCACCAGACCTTGACCCACTCTTCGTAGATCTCCGCAAAGATTGCGTCGCGATCTTCGAAGAACTGATAGGCCGTTCCAGCGGCAATCTTCGCCTTGGAGGCAATCATCTGCATCGTGATATTGCCTACGCCTTCGCTCTTCGCCAGCGTTTCGGCGGCAGAGAGGATCTGCTTCCGGGTGCGGAGCGATCGCTCTTGGCTCGGGACACGTCGGCGTCCAGGAATCCAGTTGCCGAGCGGGAAGGCATCGGGGGTCAGCTGCTTGCCAGCCTCCACCACAATCTTCCCCTTGGTCACGCGCGTTGACGACTTCATACACTGAGTGTCGCAGTTCGCACCTAACGCGCAACTATTTGTCAAAGAGACGCGAGTTTCTTTCAGGTATCACGCTCAATATGTTGATTTCTCAACCTTGGTGTTCGCGACAAGCGTGAGGGTTTTGATGACACCCCCCGACCAGGAGCGAGAGGGGTCAGTCGGCGACGCGGCGGAGGGTGCGAATCAGCGCCGCGGCGGCGTTTGCACCAGGTGCGCCAGTGACGCCACCGCCCGGGTGCGTGCCTGCACCGGAGAGGAAGAGTCCTTCGATCGGCGTCTCATAGCGGCCGATGCCGTAGAGGGGACGCCACTGCGCAAACTGATCGAAACCTTCGTTGACGTGCATGGCGTGACCGCCGGTTGCACCCCAATCGTTCTGCAGATCTGCAGGCGTGATCAGCTGGCGCGCACTGATGAGGTTCGTGATGCCAGGGGCAACGTGCTCCAACTGGTCCACCACACTGTCCGCGAACGACTTGCGCGTGGCTTCGTTCCACTCGCCATCCTTGAGGACCGCGGGGGCGTACTGCACGACGCAGCTCACGATGTGCCGACCGTCTGGCGCCAGCGAAGGATCGATCAGCGTTGGAATGAGCGCCTCGATGATTGGCCTCTCACTGATGCGGCCGTACTTGGACGCGTCGAAGGCCTTCTCGGTTCCAAGGATGCTCTCAAGGATCACGATGCGGCCGCGCAACCTCTCCTGCGCCGCTTCGCCCTTCCCTGCCGCGGTGAAGGTGGGGAGCTTGTCCACGAGCAGGTTCAACTTGGAGGTCACGCCTGTGCTGCGTGTCGCACGTAGCCGACGACGCAGATCTGGGCCGGTAGCCTCGACACCGAGCAGGCCAAGGAGCGTGGTCTTTGGGTCGAGTGTGGAGAGCACGTACGGTGCGACGATCTCTTCGCCACTTGCGAGCGCCACACCGGTCACGCGACCGTCCTGTTCGGTGATCGCGACCGCTTTAGCGCTCGTGCGAATCTCTGCGCCGAATCCGCGCGCCGCATCCGCGAGTGCGGTGGCGAGCGCACCAGGTCCACCAATGGCAACAACGGTCTGTCCAGCCGCGCCACCGTCTGCACCGTCGCCCGTGATGCCGTCGAAGAGCATCGTTGCGGCGGTGCCTGGGCTCATCGGACCAACGGCGTTGTAGATTGCACCGCGCCAAGCCAAGAGGGCGAGCAGGTGCTCGTCGTAATGGATGTACTCGCCCACCAGATCTGCGGCAGACATCGGGAGGATGCGCAGGATCTCTCGACCGTCGCCCTCCTTAAGATCCGTGAACGGCTTGCGGAACGCGAAGCCCGCCAACATCTCGGCAACAGACTTTCCACCATCGAGGCTCGGCGGCACACCGTCCAGCACCTCTTCGAAGTAGGCACCAATGCGACGGAGCCGTCCATCGAGCTTCAAGAACCCGTGTGCGGTCTCTTTGCCGTGCGGTCGCTTTTCCAACTCTTCTGCGCTGCGCTTCGGATCGCGATAAAGAGTGATCGAGCTGCCGTCACGTGGGTGTGGCGCGAACGAGCGCACCTCTGGCTCCACGAGTCGAACACTCCCTGCGAGTCCAAGGTCGCGCGCGACGCGCGGACGGAATCGACCAACGGTATGCGCGAGCATCGGCGCCTTCACGCCGTCGATGTCTGCGGTCAGCGCCATGCCGCCAAGTTCGCCACGCGCCTCAAGCAGGATCGTCTTGATCCCCGCGCGCGCCAAGTACGCGGCGGCAACGAGTCCGTTGTGGCCGCCGCCGAGCACGATGACGTCTGCGCTGTTGCGCTCGCGTGTTGCCTCCGCCGCCGCAGCTCTCTGCTTCTTGGCTGCCATTACTCGTCCCCCGCTTTCGACTTCAAGATCTCGAGCGCTGCGAGCCGACCGGGCGCCGCCATGATGCCGCCACCCGGATGTGCGGAGGAGCTGGCGAGCCAGTAGTCCTTGATCGGCGTCTTGTAGCGCGC
>JAYQPX010000049.1:0-5032 GCA_038145565.1 Chloroflexota bacterium
CCGGCCGGCCCGCGGGCGCCGGCGGGGCGGGCGCGGCGGGCTCGACGAGCGCGCGCTCGCACCCGAGGTTCACCCAGGAACGAAGATCGGTCAGCTGCGCGCTGAGGTTGCAGAAGAGCTGGGGCTGCGCGCTGGCACCCCTGTCGTCTCTGGTACGAACGACGGTTTGGCGGCAGTGGTTGGCGCGGGACTCATGCACCTGGGACGTGGAGTTGATGTCGGAGGTGCCGCGGGTGGTGTTGGCGTTTCGGCAACGGCAGAAACCGCCGCGCGTGTTAGCGCGCACGTTGGCGGTGCACTCTGGTCTGGTCCCGCGCCCACTCCATTCGGCGACGTCCGAATTATCGGTGGTGCACTTGGAGGGACTGGCCTCCTCCTGGACGAGGCGATCACAAGCGCAATCGCTCGCGGTGCTCGTCCAGAAACGTTGATGCAAGAGGTAGCCAACCTTCCTCTCGGCGAGTTCTCTGGCAGTTCATCTACTGGCGAGAGACTGAGTGGCGTGCAGCGCGTTCGGGCTGCAGCAGAGCAAGGCGCACTTGCGGTTGAGGCGCTCCTCGCGCCCGCGCGTGCCGCGGGCCTGCCACTCGACGAAATGTGGCTCTCTGGCCCGGCAACAGGAGCAACGGTTGGTCTTCACACAACGGAGACGCAGGTACCGCATGGGATTCGACAGATGCGCGCTGATCTGCTTGGGGTACCCGTGGTCGTGCCTCGCATCGCAGAGGCGGCAGCAGCAGGCGCGGCGGCGATCGCAGGAGTGGGCGCTGGCATCTATGCGTCGCTCAGAGAGGCGGCCGATCTCATTGCGGTGGTTGATCAGCGCATAGACCCGGATCCGCGCAGCGCTGACGCAGCATCTTCTGCACGAGAACGGTTCCTTCGAGAGTAGGGACTAGGCGTTCGCCTTGCTCTTCGCCGCCGCTGCGGCGCGTCCGAGCTTTGTGGTTGATGCAGCGCCATCCTCAAGCGGGAAGTGGCAGGCAACGGCGACATCGAGCGCGCGCGGCGAGGCGGCGAGGAGCGGTTCTTCGGTGGCGCATCGCTCTGGATTGCCGAGCTGTTCGCGCAGCCAACAGCGGGTGCGGAAACGGCAGCCGGACGGCGGGCTGATTGGTGATGGGATCTCACCTTCAAGAATGAGACGGTCGGCCGTGTCGTGCTCCTCAATCTTCGGCACCGCGGAGAGGAGGGCAATCGTATATGGATGCTGGGGCTTGGTGAACACCTGATCCACCGGTCCGGTCTCCACAACCTTCCCGAGATACATCACCGCCACACGATCGGCGAAGTAGCCCACAACGTCCAAGTTATGACTGATGAACATGTATGTGAGCCCCTGCTTCTCACGTAGGTCGGCAAGCAGGTTGAGCACCTGGCTCTGGATGGAGACGTCAAGGGCGGAGACCGGTTCGTCAAGTACGACGAACTCAGGGTTCAGTGCGAGCGCGCGAGCAATGCCGATTCGCTGTCGCTGGCCACCAGAGAACTCGTGAGGGTAGCGAACGGCATACTCCTGTGGAAGGCCAACGATCTCTAGGGCTGCGTGCATGCGGACCTTGCGCTCCGTCGCGGTCCCGATCGCATGGGCAACGAGACCCTCTTCAATCTGGTCGCCGATTGGCAGGCGAGGATTGAGAGAACCGAATGGATCCTGGAAGACGATCTGCATCCTGCGGCGCAACTTGCGCTGCTCCTCCGCACTGCGATCGGTGAGCTTTGCGCCATCGAACCAGACCTCACCCGCAGTCGGCTTCTGAAGACCGAGCGCCACGCGGCCGAGCGTTGTCTTCCCAGAACCTGACTCACCAACAATGGCTAGCGTTTCACCGCGCGAAATGGTTAGGTCAACACCATCAACGGCCTTCACTGTCTTTCGCTTCTGGATCAAGGGAATGGCGCTGCCGATCGGGAAGTGCTTCTTCACGCCGCGAAGCTCGAGCAAATTTGCGGTCGCTCCCGCTGTGGCGCGCTTCTCGTTCACTTCACGCCCCCTGCGATCTCATCAGCGCGGAAACATCGGACAGAGCGATCGCCGCCCCGTGGTGTCAGCTCAGGCACAGACGCGGCACACGCCGTTACCGCGAATCGACATCGTGGGTGGAATCTGCATCCACTCGGGAAGTTGGCGGGGGAGGGGACGGCGCCTTGGATAGTGGTGAGGCCCTTACCGCGACGCGCATATGAGGGGATGGAGGCGATGAGATCGAGCGCGTATGGGCTCGCTGGTGCGCGGAGCACTTCTTTTGCAGGTCCCTCTTCAACGATTTGGCCCGCGTACATGACTGCGATCCGATCAGCAGTCTCGGCTACAACGCCAAGGTCGTGCGTGATCAGCATCAGTGCCATCCCGCGTTCGCGAGTCGTGCGACGGAGCAGATCCAGCACCTGGGCTTGAATCGTGACGTCGAGTGCGGTGGTCGGCTCGTCGGCGATGATGAGTTCTGGCTCACCGGCGAGCGCCATGGCGATCATGGCGCGCTGTCGCATGCCGCCAGAGAGTTGATGTGGATACTGTTTGACGCGCTGCGGTGCCTGCGCGATCTCTACGAGCTCCAGGAGCTCAATCGCTTTCTTGTTCGCCTCCTTCCAACCTGCATGTCCGTGGGCAACGAGCACCTCAGCGATCTGCTCGCCGATGGTGGTGACGGGGTTGAGGGCCGAGAGCGGCTCTTGGAAAATCATTGAAATGCCACCGCCTCGAATCTTCCGCATGTACGACTCAGGCTTGCCGAGCAACTCTTCTCCGCGGAAGCGAACGGATCCCGTGACAATGGATTGATCTTTAACGAGTAGTCCTATTGTTGCGAGCGCCGAGACACTCTTCCCAGATCCCGACTCTCCAACCACAGCTAGGCATTCACCTTTGTCAATGGAGAACGAGACGTTCTCAACCACTTTGATGACGCCAGCTGCGGTCTTGAACGAGATATTGAGGTCCTTCACTTCAACCACTGGTGCTCCCTTCACGTCGCTCACTTGCGGCCCCGTGGATCAAGCGCTGAGCGCAACGTGTCACCGATCATGTTCACGGAGAGTGCGGTGAGCACGATGAAGAGGCCTGGGAAGCCGATCCACCACCAGTTTCCCTGCTGCAGGAACTTCGCAGACTCCGAAAGGATATTGCCCCAAGTTGGGGTGGCAGGATTTACGCCAAAACCGAGGTAGCTGATGAACGCTTCACTAATAATTGCGCCACCCACGATGAATGGCGCGGCCACCACAAGCGGTCCAATGGCATTGGGCAGGATGTGTCGCAGCGCAATACGGAGCGGCGGGACCCCTAGTGCGCGCGCCGCTTCAACAAACTCCATCTCTCGAATTGCGAGCACTTGACCGCGCACTAAGCGCGCCAAGCCCATCCACCCAAAGGCAACGAACACTAGGACAAGCGACCAGACGCCACCGCCACCTTCGCCCTGAAAGATTCGGGCGAGGAAGAGGATGACGAAGAGTGAAGGAATCATCAGGAATACGTCGGCAAGTCGCATCAGGAATGTGTCAACCTTTCCTCCGAGGAAGCCGGCGATTACGCCGACAAGAGTGCCGATGGTGATAGATCCGATCGCCGTGGCGAATCCGATGATCAACGATGTTCGTCCGCCGTTTGCAACAAGTGTCATCACGTCAAGCTGCAACATGCCCGTCTCGCCAAATGGCCGGCCCCATGCAGGCGGGCGCCCGACGAAACTGATCTCATCTGGTTGCGGCACCACGTAAAAGTCATATGGAAGGAGAAGCGAACCGATCACGACGAAGACGAAGATCGCGGCGAGGATGAAGAGCCCACCTGGGCCCATGCGAGTCTGCATGAAGCGGCGCCGCGCCTGCTGCCATGGACTTTCGGAGACGGGAAGTTGTCCCATTTGAGCGCTTCTCATAGGCGCACCCGTGGGTCAAGGACTGCGTAGAGAAGGTCAGAGATGAGATTTCCGATTGCCACTGCGGCCGCACCAATCGAGAGGATTCCCATCAAGAGAGGGTAGTCGAGGTTTCCAATCGCGACTAAGGTAAGTCGCCCTATGCCTGGCCAGCTAAAGATTGTTTCAGTAACCAACGCGCCCGAAACAAGGAACGGGAATGCAAGCCCAATATTCGTTGCGAAGGGGATAAGACCGGTACGCAGAATATGACGCATGTTGATGCGCAGGCTGCTGAGTCCCTTAGACCTAGCGGTTCTGACATGCTCCATTCCCATTGACTCAATGACGCTCTGGCGGACATACCTTGTATCACCAGCCACGCTGACCGTGACAAGCGTGGCGACAGGAAGAATGAGGTGACTTGCAAGATCTGCAATTGCCACTCCAGGATTTTGGGAGAAGTAGACCCAGTAAGCTTCACTTCCGAATGCAGGCGAAAGTCGACCGTCTGTCATTCCGCTCACTGGTGTGAGACCGAGCCCTACTGAGAATATTGAAATTAGTGCGAAGCCAAGGATGAAAGTTGGAAATGCGGCCGTGACGTAGGTGAAGACGCTGAAGGCGTTATCAAACAGTCCGCCATTTCTGAGAGCAGTGATGACCCCGAGTATCACTGCGAGTGAAAGCCAGAGCAGCGCTGAGAGTCCGGCGAGTATGACCGTCGGCAGCAGTGCGGCACTGATGCGCTCAATCACGGCGTTTCCGTTCTCGTAACTGTAGCCAAAGTCGCCGTGCACGATTCCTGTATCAACTCCTGAGAGGAACGCGGGTAGGATGCTTGGGAGTCCAGTCGGTCCAATGAGCGCTTCAATGCCATCGACGTCGCGACGGCACGCCCCTAGCCAACGGCAGTACTGCACTGGAACCGGCTTGTCGAGACCGAGTGCCTTCACGTACGCCTGCTGCTGTTGAGGCGTGAAGCGCGGATTATTTGCGTACTTCTGCTCAGGCCCGCCAGGAGCGGCTAGGAGTAACGCATAAATGAACACGGTTGTCCCGAGGAGGATGAGGAGGCTCGCGCCAACTCTACGCAGAGTGAATTTGAGCATCAGCCCTCCTTACCTTGTCTGGCACCTAATTCTGCCGAATCCTAGCGGATCAGGCTCGCG
>JAYQPX010000050.1:0-4970 GCA_038145565.1 Chloroflexota bacterium
GCGTTGATGTTGCTGGCGCTCCTTTTCGTGGCACAGACACCTCCTAACGAGGGGCAAATCGGCGGGGCCACCTCACCAAGTCCAAGTGGGACTTCCAGCCCCTCCGGAAGTCTGTCACCGGAACCTCGTCCGACCGAGGGAGGCAGTACCGCCCCGAGCGCGTCTCCAACCTCTCCCACACCTTCGACCAGCTCACTGCCGTCACCCTCTGAACCAGGCGGAGCGATCGGCACGTGTTCCAGCAGTGTGAACTTCGGCCTTCAGTCTGAGTGGACAGAGGGGAGATTCGTGGTGCACACGATCACAATCGACGTACCGACTTCCGAATGCGATGGAGTCCAGGCCCAAGTGCTTCTTCTCGATGCTGACGACCAAGTCTTGCTGCGACGCGATGGGATTGTTGAACGCCAGCAGCTCATATTCAACGTACTGGACGCAGAGTTGGATTCCTTACGTGTCAAAGGCACCGCGTTTGAACTGGCCTCGCCAGGAAGTGTTCCGGTCAACACTGCAAAGGCGAGCACGCTTGAACTGCAACTTGACGGTCTCCTTGGTGCCTCAGTTGATTCCCTTGAGTATTCCATCACGGGTCGTTCACTTGCTCCACGAACCAGGATTGCAATCGAATTGGGTGAGACATCAACGAGCCTACTTGCTGGTGACGATGGCAGCGCGACCCTAACGCGTTCACTGTCGTCGCTTGAACCGGGTAAGTACGTAATCGCAGCAAGTGCCCCGACGTCATCCACAAACCTCAGTCGCCGAGCCTATGTTGAAATCGACAGTGAGCGCCGTGTTGTAGTTCTCATCCGTGACTATGACGCATGGCTGCAAAGCAACGGTCGTGGTTCCGTCCCAAGGTCACCAGTCCGCACAGCGGATTCTACAATTTTGGTGGCGGAAGACGGTCGGATTCTCTACCTCGATGAACGTACCTCGACCAACAGCTGGGCGGCGGGCCTTGGAACCGCCCAAGAGACACTCACGCGACCACAGGTACTCCTCGGTGGCCTGTTGAGTGGTGTGCTGATTGCCCTGGTGGGACTTGTTGCGGGCCTCATGATTGACATCGTTCGCGCACGGGTTCGAAGTGCGTTTGACGAGGCGATCGGTTGGCTCCGGATTCCAGATGTTGGCAGTGCGATACCAAAGATCTTTGGATTCCGAATCGACGTGATTCCCTTCCTACTACTCGGCCAGGTGATTGCCGCTCTCAATGCTCCGCTTGAGCTTGTCCCGCCTCTCGTCCAACTTCTTCAGGGCGCCGCGTACGGTGCCGTTGCGGTAGTGATCGTCAGCGAATTCTCACGACTTCCTCGTATCCACTTCATGCGTCGTGTGGCAGGCGATGGGGGTGTGTTTGTCGGACGGTGGTGGAGCCTCGTGCTCGCTGGAATCGCGCTTGTCGTCTCGCAGGCGGCCCACATTGTCCCAGGAATCATCGTGGGGCTCTTTGCAACACGGCGATTCCGCCTGGAGGTCGGGGTCGCGGACGATGCACACGTGACCTACCAGAGTTCGTTGCTGCTAGCGATCGGCGCAGCCGTCGCGTGGCTTGCCGTAGACCTCGTCACAGCCCTGCTACCCGATGCTGAGTCGCCACTGCGTGCGATCAGCGACGGCGTTCTCTCGACGATCGTTGTCTCGGGAAGCCACGGCCTGCTTGCAACTCTCGTGAACCCCACGGACAAAGGGGTCGAGGCACTTCGTCGCACTGCACCAGTTCGTTGGGTGGGCCTGATCGCCCTGTCTGGCGTCCTCGTCGTCGGCATCATCTCCACCGGAGGCTCTGCAGAATCGCTCTTTGGCGCGCAGGTCTCACTACCACAACTTGCTTTGCTCACAATCATTGCCATAGCCATCATGAGCGTCGCACTTGCGCGCACGCGAATCAAAAAGGGACCAGCCGATGCTCCCTGAAGGGGTTGTGATCGTGATTCCGACGTACAACGAGCGCGAGAACATCGAAGCGTGCGTCGCTGCAATTGCTCGAGTTGGCACACCTGAATCACTAATCGTCGTTGACGACCGCTCACCCGACTTGACGCGCGATGTGGTCTTGGAGCTGCACCGGCAGCTTCCCTGGGTTCACCTTGCGGAGCGCCGATCTAAAGACGGGCTTGGACCCGCCTACTTGCATGGCTTTGCCCTTGCGGTCGCTGCACCCGCGAAGGTGATCGTGCAGATGGATGCGGATCTTTCCCACAACCCACGCGACATCATTCGACTGATCCGACCGATTCTGGAAGATCGCGCGGACTTGACCATTGGCTCTCGAAGGGTGCGAGGTGGATCAACGCACGGATGGAGCCGTCGACGAAACCTGCTCTCGCGTTTCGGCAGCCTCTATGCACGGACGCTTCTCTGGCTACCTGCGCGTGATGCAACCTCTGGCTTCCGAGCCTGGGGGCCGGAGTTGCTCCGCTCGTTGATCACGAACCCAACAAGCGCGAACGGTTACGGGTTTCAGATTGAGATGCTCCATCGAGCCGCGAGGGCGAAGGCATCCGTCCGAGAGGTTCCCATCGCATTTCGCGAGCGGACGATCGGAGTCAGCAAGATGACTGGCAGCATCGCACGAGAGGCGGCTTGGGTAGTGATTCGATTGCTCGCTTCTTGGGCTAAGCGGCGAATCGCGGGCAACTAAAGGCGCGTCGCTCGCTCCACGGGAATCCCCCACGCGTCGGCCACACGTGCCGCGGTGAGCACCTCGCTCGGGGCACCATCACCAACGATCTGACCGCCCTTCATCACGATCACTCGCGGGAAGAGATCGCGCACCATGTCGAGCTCGTGGAAGATGGCCACCACCGTGCGCGCGCGATCCGCGAGTGCAACCAAGAGGTCTGCAATCTCCACGCGATGCTTCAGGTCAAGGTGAACAGTCGGCTCATCGAGCGCGAGGATCGGCGTCTCTTGTGCAAGTCCGAGTGCGATCGCAATCAACTGCCGCTCGCCCGCACTCAACGTGCGCACATCACGCGCCGCAAGGTGCGACGCGCCGACGCGCGCAAGCGCCGCCGCCGCTCGCTCGCGGTCATGTGCGGTAGGACCGCCCGGCCCTGTTCCATGCGGCAAGCGTCCCAGCGCCACCAATTCGTCGGCACGCGTTGCAAAGGGGAGGGCGAGGTCTGCGCCAACCACGGCAATGGAGCGCGCGATGGTGGCGCGACTCAACGTGCTGATTGGTTCTGAACAGAGAATCACCTCGCCTGACGCCACAGGGAGTGTGCCGCTCAGTGCGCGCAGCAGCGACGTCTTCCCAGCACCGTTCGCACCAACGATTGCCACACGCTCCGCAACGCCGATTTTCAGGTTGATGTTCCGGAGGATCTCTACGTCGTTGATCGTGACGCGCACTTCGCGTGCACCGAGCAGCTCATACGACGCGTCCGGCGTCATGGTGGGCTGATCGTGCGCGTCGAGAGCGCGCTCACGCTCGTTCACAGTGCGTACCCGGCCCTACTTCGATGCAACAGCCAGAGGAGGAATGGTGCGCCGATCAGCGCGGTGATCACACCCACGGGGATGCCGATCGTCCGCGCAACGCTATCTGCAACAAGAAGAAGGAGCGCGCCACCGATCGCCGAGAGCGGTAGGACCGCGCGCGGGTCTGGACCAACGGCGAGTCGAATCAGGTGCGGAACAACCAAACCAACAAAGCCGATCAGTCCCGCGAGTGCAACGGCGGCCGCGGTTGCGAGTGATGCGAGTGCCACGCTGATGCGACGTTCGCGGCGGACCTCCACGCCGAGATGCATCGCCCCCTCATCACCCAGCAGCAGTGCGGCGAGTGGCCGACCGCGGAGCGCGAGGAGTGTGGTCGCAGCGATCAGAGGTAGGGCCGCGGCGGCGATCCGTGGCCAGGTGGCGCCATCAAGTCCACCGAGCAGGAAGGAGAAGATCGCGCGCAGGTTTGCGCCGCTCATCAACATCACGAGCGAGAGTGCGGCGGCGAGAAGTGACGCGACCGCGTAGCCCACGAGCAAGACGCTCGCAATGCGCTCTTCGCCGCTCCCAATCCCCGCAACGCGCCAGATGAGCCCAACCGCAGCGAGCGCCCCCGCGAATGCGGCGAGCTGCACGCCGCCAAGCTCCCATGCTACGCCGCTGATCGGCAGCAGGATGGCGACCGCTGCGCCGAGCGCCGCCCCACTGCTCGTCCCAAGAACATACGGATCGGCGAGTGGATTGCGAAGGAGCGACTGAAAGACGCCACCTGCAACGGCGAGCGCAGCACCCACGAGAACCGCGGCGAGGATTCGCGGCAGGCGCAACTCCATCACGATCGCGGTGGAGCCTGGGCTTGCGGTGGCGTTCGCGCCAACGCCGATCTGTTGCAGCAAGATGCCGATCACATCCGTTGGCGGAATGGCAACGGAGCCGACGCCGATCGCTACGATCGCCACGCCCGCAAGGATGAGCGCTCCTGCCGTGAACAGCGTCCGAACGCGCGTCGTCGTTGAGTGCACGCTACGGGAGGACGATCTCTGGGTTGATCGCGCGGATCAGCGCGGCGAGCGCTTCGGCGAGACGCGGTCCGGGCGTGGTGACCAGGTCACCATCAATCGGCCGCACATCACCGTTGATGACGGCGGGGATGCTCGACCAGCCTGGTCGCGCCGCCACCACCTCTGCCGTCACGCCGTACGCGGCGTCGCCGAGCAGGATCACAGCTGGCGCCGCGGCGATCAGCCTCTCCAGTGAGATCTCATAGACGCCAGGTGTCCCACTGGAGACCAGGCTTCCGCCAGCGAGTGCGACCAGTTCCGCCGCATAATCGTCTGGCGCAAGGCCGTAGATGGCGGAGGTCGCGTCAATCTCGTAGAAGACGCTCACGCTTGACGCTTGGTCGATCAGCGACACGAGTGCCGTGATCTCACTCTCGATCTCCGCCGTGAGGTCCGCCGCAAGCAGCGTTCGTCCGGTGGCGTCACCGATCAACTGCATGGTGCCGAGCACACCGGAGA
>JAYQPX010000051.1:0-4559 GCA_038145565.1 Chloroflexota bacterium
CGCGTCAAGGAGGCGCTCCGTATGGTGCGCCTGGAAGGGTACGATGCGCGGCGCCCCGCTCAACTCTCCGGCGGACAGCGGCAACGTGTGGCGCTCGCACGTGCACTTGTCAACCGCCCGCGGGTGCTCCTGCTGGATGAACCACTCGGCGCGCTCGACCTGAAGCTGCGTGAGGAGATGCAGATTGAGTTGAAGGCGATCCAAGGCGAAGTGGGAATTACCTTCATCTATGTAACGCACGATCAACAAGAGGCGCTGACCATGAGTGATCGCCTCGCAGTCTTCAATAGTGGTCGCATCGAGCAGATCGGTACCCCAGCGGAGGTTTACGAGCACCCGAAGACGTCGTTTGTCGCAGGGTTTGTCGGCAGCTCGAATCTCGTTGCCGGCGAGGCGGCGCGCGCACTCTTCGGCACCCCTGGTCGCTTCGCGATTCGGCCAGAGAAGATTCGCCTTGGAGAACCCTCGGACAAGGTTGGGGCGGACGAGGGATCCGTGCTGGGAAAGATCAAAACTGTGGTCTATCTTGGCGCGGACACGCGCTATATCATCTCGCTAGACATCGGCGGCGAACTGACGGTGACGCAGCAGAACCTGAAGGAGTCGTCAATGGAAGCGCACTCTGCGGAGGGTCGGGCGGTCCGACTGACGTGGGGGCGGGGACACGTGCTGACCCTTGCGGAAGATCCGCAGGTGGCTCCAGCGTAGGTAACGGAGGGAACATGAAGCGACTCAAGGGAGTAACCCTGATGGCAGTACTCGCGCTGCTGGTAGCCGCCTGTGGCGGCAGTACCGGCGAGAGTGCTGTGCCATCGGGTGATGAGAAGCCGGCCGGCTGGCTCGAAGCGCTCGGTGCGGGCGAAGGTCAGCTCAACCTGATCATCTGGCCAGGCTATGCAGAGCGCGGAGAGTACGAAGGCTTCAACTGGGTCGATCCGTTCGAAGCGGAGACCGGGTGCAAGGTCAACGTCACTGCAATGACGGATTCAAACAACGGCGTTCAGCTGCTCCAGTCAGGACAGTATGACGGCGGTTCGTTCTCTGGCGACGCTTCAGTGCGCTTGATGACCGCTGGCGACGTTGCGCCGATCAATGTGGATCTGCTCTCAAACTACGCAGCTGTTTTCAGCGGCCTGAAGAATCAAGCACACAACTCAATGGACGGAATGCCATACGGCGTTCCGCACGGCCGAGGTCCAAACCTCTTGATGTGGAACACCGATGTGGTGACCACCGCCCCAACTTCGTGGGATGCGGTTTGGGAGGGTGACCCTGCTGTGAACGGGAAGATCAGCATCTACGACTCGTCGATCTACATCGCTGATGCTGCGATCCACCTGATGGCGAAGCGACCAGAGCTTGGCATCACGAACCCATATCAGCTCAACGAGGAGCAGTTCGCCGCTGCGATTGACCTGCTTGAGAAGCAGCGAGATCTCGGGGTGATCTATTGGGGGAACTACGCTGATCAGGTTGCTGGCTTCGCAAGCGGCGATCTCGTGATCGGTACTACGTGGCAGTTCATGGCGAACGTGCTCGGCGGCGACGCAACAGCGCCGAAGGTCGGGACGGTAATGCCAGAGGAGGGTTCGACCGGCTGGTCGGACACCTGGATGATGGCCACAAAGGCCGCAAATCCAAACTGCATGTATCTCTGGATGAATCACATGATGTCTGCTGAAGCGAACGGCCAAGCGACGGTCTTCTTCGGTGAAGCCGCGACCAGCGAGGCTGCCTGTGCGTATGCGGACACAATCGCACCGGGTCACTGCGAGCTGACCCACGCAAGCGACGAAGCGTACTGGGAGAAGATCTGGTACTGGGCAACGCCGCGGGAAGACTGCGACGATGCCGATCCAGCAACGACCTGCAAGACCCAAGACGATTGGGTTGAAGCATGGACGACGCTGCGCGGCAACTAAGCTTCGCAGTCAACGCTGAACCTGGACGGAGCCCCTCGAAGATGACGAATCTCGGGGGGCTCCGTCCATTTTGCGTGAAGGTGACGCACCGATGATGCGGCGCATCACCGCTTGGTTTAATCAGCACCCTCGCGCAACGCTGCGCGTCCTCCTCGCTGGTCCGCTCGGCTGGATCAGCATTGTCTACCTCGGCTCACTCTTCATTTTGTTGATGCACGCCTTCTGGTCAAAGGACTCGTTTACTGGAAAGGTCGAGCCATTCAATTGGACGCTCGATGCCTTCGCGCAGATCTTGAGCAACCCTGTCTACTTCACAATTGCCGCACGCACCATCGGGATTGCAGCGCTCGTCACCGTCACCGCCGCGGTGATTGCACTACCAGTGGCGTACTACATGGCGCGGATCGCATCGCCGCGGAAGCGCGCACTCCTCTTGGTCGCAGTCACCATGCCACTCTGGGCCTCGTACCTGGTCAAGATCTATGCGTGGCGGACGATCCTTCAAACGAACGGGCTGCTCGGCTGGGCGATTTCGCCGCTCGGTCTCGAGGGGCCCGGACTGACGGAGATCGCAAACTCGTGGCTCGTCCTCACCTACCTCTGGCTCCCGTACATGATCCTTCCCGTCTATGCGGGCCTGGAGCGCATTCCAAACTCACTGCTTGAGGCCTCCGCCGATCTTGGCGGCCGAGGTTGGATCACCTTCCGTCGCGTCATCTTCCCGCAGCTGATCCCAGCGCTGGCTGCCGGCTCGATCTTCACCTTTTCGCTGAGTATCGGCGACTACATCGTCCCCGATCTGGTCTCCGACGCGAAGTTCATTGGCAACGTGATCTACGACAATTCGGCGCTTGGCAGCTTCCCAGTTGCGGCGGCTTTCTCATTCGTGCCAATCCTGGTGATGATTGGATATCTCCTTTTTGCGCGCCGTCTCGGCGCGTTCGAGTCGCTCTGATGTGGCGGGGGAGTGAGCATGGTTGAGTCGCCGCTGGTTCGGGCCGCCCTGCGCATCTTCACTGGTGCGGTCATGGTATTCATCTATCTCCCACTGGTGATCCTTGCGGTATACGCGTTCAACGCGAGTCCTCTTGGTGGTTGGCCGCCGAGTGGATTCACGCTGGACTGGTTCGGTGAGGCGGCGGGGAGTCCAGCCATTCGAGACGCGCTGACAAACTCGCTGATCGTGGCAACCGTTTCGACCGTTCTCGCACTGATTCTCGGCACCCTCGCCGCACTCGCGATGCAGCGGTACAGCTTTTTCGGAAAAAATGCGATCTCGTTCCTCTTTGTGCTTCCAATCGCGCTCCCAGGAGTGGTCACAGGAATTTCCCTGCAAAGCAGCTTCAAACTACTCGGTATCGATCTTGGTCTCCACACGATCGTGATCGCCCATGCAACGTTCTGTGTTGTGGTGGCCTACAACAATGTTGTGGCACGGTTGCGCCGCCTCCCGCGCAGCCCAGAAGAGGCGTCCGCAGACCTCGGCGCCGACCCGTGGATGACGTTCCGACGCATCACCCTGCCTGGAATGCGCACCGCGCTCCTCTCCGGCGGCCTGCTCGCCTTTGCCCTCTCGTTTGACGAGGTGATCGTCACACTCTTTGCCGCTGGCCCTGGCGCCCGCACGCTACCCGTGTGGGTTTACAGCGAGCTGCAACGTTCGTATCAGCTCCCGGTGGTCAATGTGATCGCGCTTCTGCTGGTGTTGGTCTCCGTTGTCCCCGTATGGATTGCACAGCGAATTGGAGGCGGAGAGATCACGCGAGGCGGGCGCTAGTAGAAGCTTACGCTACGGTCGAACAGAACCGTCTGGCATTACTGCAAATTCAAGGATCGCGCCCGATGAGTCGGCACCCGTGATGTCCGCGCCAGCGAGATATGCGTTGCGCAAGTTTGCGTTGCGAAGGATGCAGCCCTTCATTGAGGCCTGATAGAGGTTAGCTCCATCGAGCTGCGCGCCGGTGAAATCTGCACCGTCAAGGACTGTTTGGAAGAGCTGTGCTCGCGACCCGAAGAGCGCACGTCCGTCGACGTCCGTGAGATCTGCACCGTGCAGATCAGCTCCGTGAATGTCAGCTCGGAGGAGGATCGCACCCTGCATTGCGGCTCGCCCAAAATTTGCCCCGTGGGCATCGGCATCGGTCAAGTTTGCGCCTTTGAGATTTGCAAAGCGCAGATCTGCATTTTTCAGTTTTGCGCCAGCGAGGTTTGCCCCCGCAAGGTTTGCGTTGTAGAGATTCTCTTCGGCAAGATCTTGACCGCTCAGGTCGCAACCATGCAGATCTTTGTCGGGACCGAGGTCGGTGCAGTCAACGCTCGTGCCTGCAGGAATCGGTTCGGGTCGCTTGAAATCGTCAACGTCCACGATCGGCGCGCCGCCACAAGCGACGAGCGCCAACGAGAGGAGACCAAGCGCGGCGAATCTCATGCGGCGAGTATAACGGGCGCACTACTCGTAGCCTCGGCTAGTATCTCCGCGTGAGTACAAGCGCCCCTATCGTGCCCACTGACCAGGTTCCTCCGCTTGTCACGGGAACTCGTCTTCTGCATATCGGTCCACACAAAACCGGTACGACCAGCCTTCAGAATTCAATCAGGGTGAACCGTGAAGAGATTCTCCGTCAAGGGGTCTACTAC
>JAYQPX010000052.1:0-4093 GCA_038145565.1 Chloroflexota bacterium
GCGTCAAGGCCTCGCAGGAGCGCAAAGAGCGGGCCATGAACTCGCTGCTGGAGTCGGGTGCGCTGGAGCGCGTGGAGCTGGAGAAGCCCCACGGCCGCGCCAACCACTACCTACGCGTCAACGAGGCCGTAGTGGCCGCACGGGGCGATGATGCAAAATACGCGCTCTGACAACTTGTTTTCAGATACGATTAGCCTACCGGAGACCAACTATGACTAGCCACTACCAACAACCCAAAAACCACAGCAACTGGACCGGACGCACCCCCCGCACCCTGCAGGGGGCGTTTGGGCCTCACGCCCGCTGGTACGCCAACTCGCGCCGACGCCGCGCCGGGGACGACCTTTGGCACCTGCTGGGGGTGGTGGTGCTGCTCGCGGTATTAGTCGTCTACATGATGGTGGTGGAATGAGCACGCCAATTAAAAACACCTTCCGCTGTGCGCTGTGCTTTGGCGAAAGCGGACTGTACGGCTCCGGCATGACCTACGTAGTGGCGGCGGGGGCACGGCGGCGCGTGTGCTCAAAATGCCAAGCCCGTCGGCTCAAACTCAATCCCGAAAAGGTTGATCGTTCGGGTAATCGTTCGAACGATCAAACCGAACGATCAAACCGAACGATTACCCAGCGACCAATGCAGAATCGCTCGATCGTCGGAGGAGAGGGCAAGTCTGCCTCTCTCCGTAGCCGATCAGCAGGTTCAGACGAACGCCTAGCGGAGATAGGGTCTCGGGCTCTCGAGTGGTGGCAGGTGTAGGTAATCGTTCGGGTAATCGTTCGGGAAATTTTTGGGGGTCTCGAGATGGTCATTTTTCTAGGCTTTTAATCGTTCGTTCGGTGATCGTTCTATATATAGACGAACGATTACCGGGGGCAGGTGCTTGGCTTCTGCCCGGATAGACTTTATAATGCGGAGATGACTTTGCAAAAAACCACTGTCAAAAAGCAGACGCGCCCTCCCACTGCTCGCAACAAATGCGACGCCTTCGGACTGGAGCGGATCTGCGAACTCATCGTGTCGGGCGCGTCCCTGACCAGCATCGCTGCTCGCATCGATGTGCATGTCTCGACTCTGATTGAGTGGAGCGAGGACGATCCCCAACGCTCCGCGCGCATGCGCGAGGCCCGTCAGCACTCGGGCCGCATCTGGGACGAGAAAGCCGAAGAGGTCATTCTCGTCGCTGCAGACAAATTCGAACTTGACAAGGCAAAGGAACTCGCCCACCATTACCGGTGGCGAGCCAAAGCCATTGCCCCGCGTGAGTACGGCGAGCGCGTGACGCAGGAGCACACCGGCGCGGACGGCGGGCCAATCGCGATTGCCGCAATTGATTTGAAGAATCTGAGCGATGCGGAGCTGGAAAACATGAACCGCTTGCTCACCAAGGCGCAGGAGTCCTGACCCCATGTGGGCCGACACGGTCTACCCGAGCGAAAAGCACTGGGTGCCGATGGGCGACTTGCGTGAACACGAGCTGTGCGGTTCCTGCTGGTGCAAACCGAAAAGGCGCGACCGGTGGTACGGGGGCGAAGAGCTCTACTTCATGTGGTACCACAACGCACTGGACAACCGTGAATACTACACTGAAGGATTAACACACCTGCAATGAACGCACCGCTACGGGCCGATCAGATGCTTGAGATGATCAAGCGTGAGCAGCAGCGCCGAGCCGCCGCAGCTTCGCTGTACGAATTCGTGCGGCAGTGTTGGCATGTGGTCGAGCCGGGAGTGAAGTTTGTTGAGTCCTGGCACATTGAAACGATCTGCGAGCATCTTGAAGCGATTACTGCGGGCGAGATACGCAAGCTGCTCATCAACATCCCGCCGCGCCACAGCAAGTCCACCATCGTCAGCGTCATCTGGCCGATGTGGGAGTGGATCACTGACCCGGCGCAGAAGTACCTGTGCGCGTCCTACTCCGGCAACTTGAGCATACGCGACAACTTGAAGGCTCGTCGCCTGATTCAGTCGCCGTGGTTTCAGGAGCGGTGGGGGCACATGTTCAAGCTGGCCGGGGACCAGAACGCCAAGCAGCGGTTTGAGAACGACAAGACCGGCTACCGGCTTGCGACCTCGGTGGGCGGCACGGCGACGGGCGAGGGCGGCTCGCGCCTGATACTGGACGACCCGCACTCCGCGCAGGAGGCCCAATCCGACGTGATTCGGGAGTCGGCGCTGGAGTGGTTTGACGTCGTCTGGTCAACCCGACTGAATGACCCCAA
This sequence comes from Chloroflexota bacterium, assembly GCA_038145565.1. Classification (GTDB taxonomy): domain Bacteria; phylum Chloroflexota; class Limnocylindria; order Limnocylindrales; family Limnocylindraceae; genus Limnocylindrus. The sequence goes on from JAYQPX010000052.1 coordinate 2,223, forward strand.
GAAGGACGCCATGGTCACCATCATGCAGCGTTTGCACGAGCGCGACATCAGCGGTCACATCCTTGAGGACATTGGCGGCTGGGAGCACCTGATGATCCCAGCGGAGTGGGACGGCGTGCGACGCAAGACGTTCCTCGGGGTCTACGACCCGCGCAAGCGGAAAGGCGAGCTCATCTGCCCGGAGCGGTTTGGCGAGAAGGAGATCACCGAACTCAAGCAGCTGCTCGGCACATACGGCACCGCCGGTCAGTTGCAACAAGACCCGACGCCCTCCGAGGGCGGGATACTGAAGACCGCGCACCTCCAGCTCTGGCCCGCCGACAAAGGACTGCCGCCGTTTGAGTACATACTGCAGTCCTACGACTGCGCCTTTACTGAGAAGACCACGGGCGACCCCACGGCGTGTTCGGTGTGGGCGGTGTTCACGCACAACGGCGAGCGCAACGTGATGCTGATTGATGCGTGGGACGAGCACCTGTCCTACCCCGAGCTGCGTGCCCGCGCCATCAAGGATTGGGGCACCGAGTACGGCGGCATGACCAAGGAGTCGCCCCACAGCCGCGCACGTCGTCCGGACCGGGTGTTGGTGGAGGCGAAGGCCAGCGGACAGTCGTTGCTGCAAGACCTGCGACTGGCCAAAGTGCCTGCCATTCCTTACAATCCAGGCTTGGCGGACAAGGTAAGCCGTGCCCACCAAGCCGCCCCCACTCTTGAGCTGGGTCTCGTCTGGGTGCCCGAGTCGGGGAAGAACCGGGGCCAGCCGGTCAGCTGGGCTGCGGCATTCATTAAGCAGCTGGCCAAATTCCCGGTCGCTGAGCACGATGATTACGTGGATACGTTCACTCAGGCTATAATCTACCTGAAGAATGACCGGTGGTTTGAGTTGCCACAGGCGCGAGATGTGGACGAGCCGCGCCGCAAGGAACAAGTGAGGGTGAATCCTTATGCCGCCTAAGAAACCCGTTTGGGACAAGAGCCGCCCCAAGAGCCTCGGCGAGTCCGAGCCGTTGGGCAAGAAAGCCAAAGCCAGCGCCAAGGCCACCGCCAAGGCCGCAGGACGTCCCTACCCCAACTTGGTCGACAACATGCGCGCAGCTCGCAAGAAGGGCTGAACCGCCATGGTCGCCAAAGTTGACAAAAGCAAGATGGCGTGCAACAAGCCGCGCTCCACGCCCAGCCACCCCAAGAAGTCGCACATCGTCAAGGCGTGCGCCGACGGCGACGAGCGGATCATACGCTTCGGTCAGCAGGGCGTGAAGGGTTCGCCCGAGGGCAGCGCACGCAACGACTCATTCAAGGCTCGCCACGCCAAGAACATCGCCAAAGGCAAGATGTCCGCAGCGTACTGGGCCAACAAAGTGAAGTGGTGAACCGTCATGGCTGAACAACAACTCACCGAATGGAAGCCGCAACGTCCGGCGCTCACGTGGCTGGCCGAGCAGATTCGCAAAGGGTTGAGCGGCGCGGAGCAGTTGGTGCCGGGGTCGGGCAAGGTGTACGAGTTTTTGGGAGTGCCGTCGTGGGCCACGACGCTGGAGCGGCTCGGCTACGGCGAACGGCTCACCAAGGGGCGCGGCCAGACGCTGCAGATGCTGCCCGAGACTTGGGAAACGGTGGCAGCGCTGCCGGGGGCGGCGTCAACAGCTTTGCGTGCCGGCAAGCAGGGCGCGATGTTGGCTGCGGAGGGGGTGGAGCGTGCAATGCAATCCGGCTCCCCGCTGCTCGCGGCGGCGCAACCGATGCATGTCGTGAAGCCCAAGGGCGGCAACTGGATTCCCGGAGCCGCTGAGAGAGCCACCGATCAATTCAAGCGTCAGCACGGATGGTTGAGCGGCGAGCTCATCAATGAGGCGATGGACGACCCCAATGCG
>JAYQPX010000053.1:0-3929 GCA_038145565.1 Chloroflexota bacterium
CGTTGGGGACGATGGTGCCGCCGCACTCAAGCGGTCGCTGGCGTCCCTACGACGTGGCAAATACATCATTACTGCTCGCGCATTGGGTATCAGCGCCGAGCTCACGCGCCGTGCATACGTTGAGATCGATGAACTGCGCCGCATCGTCGTCTTGATTCGAGACTATGACGGCTGGCTGCTGAACCACCCACTAGCCTCAGCACCAACGTCACCGGTTCGTACAACTGACACGACCATCCTGGTGGCTGAAGACGGTCGACTGGTCTACTTAGACGAACGCACGTCGACCAGCAGCTGGGCCGCACACCTCGGCACCGCACAAGAGACACTGACGCGCCCACAGGTGCTGCTCGGAGGACTCCTGAGTGGCATCTTGATCGCGCTCGTTGGCCTCATCGCTGGACTGATGCTGGACATCATTCGGGCAAGGGTTCGGAGCGCCTTCGAAGCGGTCATCGGTGAATTGCGGCTCCCCGACTACGGCGCAGCCATCCCTGACTTCCTTGGGTTCCGCCTAGACGTGATCCCCTTCTTGCTTGTGGGTCAGGTCATCGCTGCGTTGAACGCTCCACTCGAACTCATACCGCCTCCGCTCCAGCTCCTTCAAGCAGCGGTCTACGGCGCGATCGCCGTGGTGATCGTGAGCGAGTTCTCTCGGCTCCCCCGCATCAACTACATGCGCAAGATCGCCGGTGATGTTGGCGTATTCGTCGGTCGATGGTGGAGCCTTGTCCTCGCGGGGGCTGCACTCGTCGTGTCACAAGCGGCGCACATCGTCCCTGGAATCATTGTGGGCCTCTTCGCGACGCGACGCTTTCGGCTTGAAGTAGGAGCCGAAGACGATGCTGAGGTGACGTTTCAGAGCTCGCTGCTTCAGGCGAGCGCTGCTGCCGTTGCGTGGCTCGCCGTAGACCTGATCACGACCATCCTCCCAGACGCCGAATCGCCACTGCGGGCCATCAGCGACGGCATCCTCTCCACGATCGTCGTCGCAGGGAGCCACGGCCTGCTCGCAACCCTCGTGAATCCCACCGATAAGGGGGCGGTTGCGCTACGACGAACTGCGCCAGCACGCTGGCTTGGCCTGATTGCTGCATCTGGCGTGCTTGTCGTGGGCATCATCTCAACGGGAGGCTCTGCCGAGTCGCTCTTTGGCGCACAAGTGTCGCTCCCTCAACTAGCGCTGCTCGCAGTCATCTCCACGGTCGTGATCGTTGCAGCACTCGCCGCCACACGCAAGCCACGGGAGAGTGCCGATGCTGCCTGAAGGCGTGGTGATCGTCATCCCAACCTATAACGAGCGAGACACCATTGAAGCGTGCGTGCGTGCCATCGCCCGCGTTGGAACCCCTGCCGCACTCATCGTTGTTGACGATCGATCACCTGATCTGACACGCGATGTGGTGTTGGATCTTCGTCGCCAGTTCCCCTGGGTGCAGTTGGCGGAACGTCGTTCTAAGGATGGCCTGGGTCCCGCATATCTTCACGGATTCTCACTGGCCCTCGCTCAGCCGGCATCGGTCATCGTGCAGATGGATGCCGATCTCTCTCATGACCCAAGACAGCTGAAGCGCCTCATCAAGCCCATCATTACGGGGCGAGCTGACCTAGTCGTTGGATCACGAAGGGTGCCAGGAGGGGCAACCGTAGGCTGGAGTCGGCGACGGAATCTTCTTTCGTCCTGGGGCAGCCTCTACGCGCGAACCTTGCTCTGGCTACCGGCACACGATGCGACCTCAGGCTTCCGTGCATGGAAACCAGCGGCACTGCGGCCACTCATCACACGCCCCACAGGTGCAAACGGGTACGGCTTTCAGATAGAAATGCTTCACCGCGCAGCTCGAGCAGGATGTTCCATACGCGAGGTGCCGATCACATTTCGAGAGCGAACGATCGGCGTCAGCAAGATGACCGGCGGAATCGCGCGTGAAGCTGCGTGGATCGTCCTCCGACTACTCGCCGCAACGATTCGTGCTCGGCTTCGCCGCAGCTAAAGGCGCGCCGCTCGCTCCACGGGAATCCCCCACGCGTCGGCCACACGTGCCGCGGTGAGCACCTCGCTCGGGGCGCCGTCGCCAACGATCTCTCCCCCTTTCATCACGATCACTCGCGGGAAGAGATCGCGCACCATGTCGAGTTCGTGGAAGATGGCCACAACCGTGCGCGCGCGATCCGCAAGCGCGACCAAGAGATCTGCAATCTCCACGCGATGCTTCAGGTCAAGGTGTACGGTCGGCTCATCGAGCGCAAGGATCGGCGTCTCTTGCGCAAGTCCGAGTGCAATGGCAACGAGTTGGCGTTCGCCTGCGCTCAACGTGCGCACGTCGCGAGCGGCCAGATGCGCAGCACCGACGCGCGCGAGCGCCACGGCGGCCCGTTCGCGATCATGCGGCGTGGGCCCACCCGGTCCGCTCCCGTGCGGAATGCGCCCGAGCGCCACCAGCTCATCGGCGCGCGTTGCAAACGGGAGTGCGAGATCTGCACCGACCACGGCAATGGAGCGGGCGATGGTGGCGCGACTCAGCATGCTGATTGGTTCTGAACAGAGAATCACTTCGCCTGACGCCACAGGGAGTGTGCCGCTCAACGCGCGTAGCAGCGACGTCTTCCCTGCACCGTTCGCACCAACGATTGCCACACGCTCCGCGACGCCGATCTTGAGGTTGATGTTCTGGAGGATCTCTACGTCGTTGATCGTGACGCGCACATCGCGTGCACCGAGCAGCTCATACGACGCATCCGGCGTCATGGTGGGCTGATCGTGCGCGTCGAGAGCGCGCTCGCGGCCGCTCACAGTGCGTACCCCGCTCTACTTCGATGCAACAGCCAGAGGAGGAACGGCGCGCCGATCAGCGCGGTGATCACACCCACGGGGATACCGATCGTCCGCGCGACACTATCTGCAACGAGAAGGAGGAGCGCGCCACCGATCGCGGAGAGCGGAAGGACCGCGCGCGGGTCCGGGCCAACGGCGAGTCGAATCAGGTGCGGAACTACCAAGCCAACAAAGCCGATTAGCCCAGCGAGTGCAACGGCGGCGGCGGTTGCGAGTGAGGCGAGCCCCACGCTGATGCGGCGCTCTCGGCGCACCTCCACGCCGAGGTGCATCGCCCCCTCATCACCAAGCAGGAGTGCGGCGAGTGGTCTCCCGCGAATCGCGAGGAGTGTGGTCGCAGCGATCAGCGGGAGTGCCGCGGCGACAAGTCGTGGCCAGGTTGCGCCATCAAGCCCACCGAGCAGGAAGGAGAAGATCGCGCGCAGGTTTGCGCCGCTCATCAGCATCACGAGCGAGAGTGCGGCGGCGAGGAGGGATGCGACCGCGTAGCCCACGAGCAAGACGCTCGCAATGCGCTCTTCACCGCTCCCAATCCCCGCAACGCGCCAGACGAGCCCAACCGCAGCGAGCGCCCCAGCAAATGCGGCGAGCTGCACACCGCCAAGCTCCCACGCCACGCCGCTGATCGGCAGCAGGATGGCGACCGCTGCGCCAAGTGCCGCCCCACTGCTCGTCCCAAGCACATACGGATCGGCGAGTGGATTGCGAAGGAGCGATTGAAAGACTCCACCCGCAACGGCGAGTGCAGCGCCGACGAGGATCGCGGCCAGGATGCGCGGCAGGCGCAACTCCATCACGATCGCGGTGGAGCCTGGGCTGGCGGCGGCGTCAGCGCCAACGCCGATCTGTTGCAGCAAGATACCGACGACATCCGTTGGCGGAATCGCAACGGAGCCGACGCCGATCGCAGCGATCGCCACACCGAACAGGATCAGCGCCCCGGTCGTGAGCAGCGTCCGAACGCGCGTTGTTGAGCGCACGCTACGGGATGACGATCTCTGGGTTGATTGCGCGGATCAGCGCGGCGAGCGCTTCGGCGAGACGCGGTCCGGGCGTGGTGACCAGATCACCGTCGATCGGCCGCACATCACCG
>JAYQPX010000054.1:0-3887 GCA_038145565.1 Chloroflexota bacterium
GTCCCTAAGCGACCGATTGATCGCACCGTCATCACAAGACTCGGTCTGATTGGTGACGGACAACGCACCAAAGCGCCAGTGCACGGCGGCCCTGAGAAGGCAGTCTGCCTTTTTGGAGTTGAACAGATGTCGCGCGTGAACGCAGACGGGCATCACCTCTACCCAGGTGCAATTGGTGAAAATCTCACCGTCAGCGGCCTCGACCTTGGCGGACTGCGCGAAGGCGACCGACTGCGCATCGGCGCAGCAGAGAGCGGCCCGATCATCCAGCTGAGTGAGCCTGCCGCCCCCTGCAAGAACATCGCAGGGAGCTTCGAAGACTGGCGGATTGCACGCGTCAGTCACAAGGTTCGCCCCGAAGATTCGCGCTGGTACGCACGAGTGCTGAGAGAGGGACCTGTGGTGACGGGCGACCGCATTGTGCTGCTCGGCGCGGCTGATACGATCGGGCAATGAGTAGCGAGGTTTTGATCCTCAACCAGGACTACGAGCCGCTGAATGTCGCCTCACTCCCCCGCGCCTTTCGGCTCGTACTCGGCGGCAAGGCCGAGATCCTCGCCGAAGGCGAACCGATTCGCAGTGCATCACGCAGTTGGACCGCTCCATCGGTGGTACGCCTTCGACACCGCGTGCGCCGTCCGCGACCGCGCGCCAAGTTGAGTCGCAAAGAGATCTTTGCGCGCGACAAACACGCCTGCCAATACTGCGGTCGCGCGGGAGTCGCGCTCACGATTGATCACGTTGTCCCAAAGAGTCGTGGTGGTGACTCGTGGTCGTGGGAGAACCTGGTCACCGCGTGCATGTCCTGCAATCACCGCAAGGGCGACCGACTCCCTGAGGCGGCGGGTCTTCAACTGCGCCGTCGTCCGTATGAGCCCCGCTGCGACGTGTACGCCATCTTCCTCCCTTACCTGCAACACGATGCGTACTCCGCATGGCGCGACTTCCTCTTCATCGGAGAGGGCGTAACGGCGAGCGGCGCGTGAGCCACGAGGCGGCACTCCGCGCCGCCGCTCCAGAAGACGTCGCAAGGCTGATGGAGCGACTGCACTCCCAAGGTTTCGCCGCGTACGTCGTTGGTGGCGCGGTGCGCGATGTGCTCGCTGGACGCGCACCAGCCGACTGGGATCTCGCCACCAACGCAACGCCCGATCAACTCCGCGCCGCCTTCCCCGATGCGGAGTATGAGAATCGCTTCGGTACGGTTGGGATCCCAACTGGCGCCGCCATCCGCGAAGTGACTACCTTCCGCACGGATGGTCCGAGTAGCGACGCGCGGAGACCAGATGCGGTGAACTTCATCAACAGTATCCAGGGCGACCTTGCCCGGCGCGACTTCACCGTGAACGCGATGGCGTTCGGCCTCGCAGGCGACGAGGGAGGAGACCCTGTGATCAACGGCGCCTTCGTTGACCCGCACGGCGGACGCAAAGACCTCGACGCACGCGTCCTGCGCGCGGTCGGTAACGCTGCCGAGCGTTTCAAGGAGGACGCACTGCGCACTCTTCGCGCCGCTCGATTCGCCTCCCGTTTCGAACTCACGATCGAGCCGGCGACCGCAGCGGCGATCCGCGACGCTGCGGGACTCACGAGCGCGCTCTCTGGCGAACGGATCGGCGCGGAGATTGAAGGGATCCTTGCATCAGCCCACCCAGAGATTGGTCTCACGGCACTGCACGACCTTGGTGTGATGCGCGTTATTGCACCCGCACTCGATGACCGCTGGAGCGAAGAGCTTCCGCAACGAGTGGCAGCGATTGGTGCCCTTGAAAGTCCCGACGCGCCTGATCTGCTCGGGCGACTTGCCGAACTTCTTGCACCGATCTCAGACGATGCGGCTGCCGAGCAGATCTTGACGAACTGGCGCCGCCCACGCGCGACCATGAGCGCCGTCGCGCACGTTCGTGCCGCTGACCGCGCCGCGGCAGAGGCGGAGCGCGGTGCAATTGATCATGTGGAGTACCGCGTCCACGTTGCCGCGCTTACTGGCGATCCACGTGATGCGGCACGCCAGATTCGGCGGCGACTTGCGGCAGGACGTGCGGCGCCAGGCGCCGGCACCCTGCTCGCTGGTTGCGAGCGCGCCGATGCGCAGAGCACACCTGCGCTCCCAGCGGAACTCGCGCTAGATGGTGCAGATCTTGCCCGCGAGATCGGCGCCGTTCCAGGCGCATGGATCAAGGAGGTACAGGCATCGCTCCTGATTTCGGTGGGACGCGATGAAGTCCAGAATCAACCAGACGCGCTCATTGCGGCGGCCAAACGAATCCACGCAAGAAAGGAGTGATCCGCACAACGCCACTAGAATGAGCTGATGAGCGAACAAAAGAACTCTGTCCTCCTCACCGGCGGTGCCGGGTACATTGGCGCCGCCACGGCGGAGGCCTTGCTTGCTGACGGGCATCGCGTTGTCATCCTGGACGACCTCTCGAGCGGTTACACCGACACCATTCCGAACGAGGCCTCCTTTAAAACAGGGAACTACGGCGAAACAGACAAGGTGGAGGAGCTGCTGCGCGACGCCCGAATCGACGTGGTCCTGCACTGCGGCGCCAAGAGCATTGTGGCCGAGGGCGAAGAGCACCCAGATCGTTACTTTGCGAACAACGTTCAGGCGAGCCTCAACTTGCTGAGGGCCGCCTGCAATGTTGGGGTGAAGCGCATGGTCTTCTCCTCCAGCGCCGCAGTCTACGGCGCACCAACGTCGAGCACGATCAACGAGGCGACACCGCTCGCCCCAGTGAACACGTATGGCGCAACGAAGGTTGCGTTTGAGCTTGCGTTGCGCTCATTCGCCGACGCGAATGAGATGCTGTCGCTCTCGCTGCGCTACTTCAACGTTGCAGGAAGCACGGAACGTGTTCGCGAGCGCCACGATCCCGAGACGCACCTCCTCCCCCGCCTCATCCGTGCGGCGGAGAGTGGCGAGCCGTTCTCCATCTATGGCAACGATTACGCCACCCCAGACGGAAGTGCGCTTCGCGACTATGTGCACGTGGCAGATGTGGCCGCCGCGAATCTCGCCGCCGTAAATTATCTCCTCAAAGATGGCGCACCGATTGGACACAACGCGGTCAACATCGGCAGTGGTGTGGGCACGAGCGTCAAACAGGCGATCAGCGCCGTAGAGCGCGCAACCAAGCGCACGGTCAACGTAGAGGTTAAGCCACGCCGCGCTGGTGATCCGCCGCGACTGATTGCGGACATCACACGCGCAGTTTCGCTTCTGAACTGGCGACCGCGCCAGAGCGAAACCACGCGCATCATCCGCAGCCTGATCGGTTGACCCTCAGCCTGATCCGCTGAGCCGCATACTTAGCCTTCGCGCTTCTCCGGCACAGTCTGCAGCAGGTACATGCCGATCAGCATCGTCACCAACAGCGTGAGAAGTCCGATCTGATAGGCCACGACGCCGAAGGGTTCGAGTAGAAGTGCGACAGTTGCTCCATAGAGGAGTCCGCCGATCACTTGCGAACCCTTCCCCACAAGGCTGTAGAGCCCATAGAACTCTCCAAGCTTGTCGGGTGGCGAGAGGCGCAACATCAAGATGCGATCCGCTCCAGCGAGTCCGCCGAAGCCAAACCCAAGGACAACTCCCGCAACGATGAATGGGAGCGGAGAAATAAATAGCGCACCGATCACCAATGCAATCGCCCAGAGGATGAGCACCATGCGGAGCGTGGTCTTCGGTCCGCTCCGATCCGTCATGCGTCCCCAGAAGAGTCCGCCCACCACGGCGGTCGTTGCGAGCGCAACGAGCACATAGTTCGCTTCGCCTTGTGAGAATCCGACCGCCTGCACGGCGAAGACCGCCATGATCGAGATCACGGTGTTCTGCGCGTCGGTGTAGAAGAATCGCGCGATAAGGAACCGTCGCAGCCCTGGAT
>JAYQPX010000055.1:0-3184 GCA_038145565.1 Chloroflexota bacterium
GCCGCCATGATGCCGCCACCCGGATGTGCGGAGGAGCTGGCGAGCCAGTAGTCCTTGATCGGCGTCTTGTAGCGCGCCCAGCCGCTCACTGGACGATTGAACGCCATCTGCTGCACCAAGATCTCACCTTGGAAGATGTTCCCTTCGGTCAAACCGATGGTGCGCTCGAGGTCGAGCGGTGTCATGATCTGACGGCCAACGATCTTGTTGCGGAAGTCCGGTGCAAATTCGGAGATGGTGTCCACCACAAGGTCGCCGAAGCTCTCCTTGATGTCGTCCCAGGTGCCGTGCTCTGGTGCCAGCTTATGTGGCGCGTACTGCACAAAGGCGGTGGCGACGTGTTTCCCTGGTGGCGCCATGGATGGGTCCACCAGTGTTGGGATCAGCATGTCCAAGAATGGACGATGGCTCGGGTGCCCGTGCTTTGCGTCGTCGTACGCCTTCTCCATGTAGTCAGGTGACGGGCTGATGGAGACCGTCCCCATGAGATTCCCCGTCCCTGGGGGGGCGCTCGAGCCGCGGAACTTGAAGTTGCGGATAGCGCGCTCGAAGTCGTTCGGCAGCGAGCCGGCGGGAAGCATCTCCAGGAAGGTGTGCTTGGCGTCCGCAGCGGAGACCACTGTGTCCGCATGAATCTCTTCGCCACTCTCGAGCACCACGCCAATGGCGCGCTCCCCCTTCAACAGGATCTGCTTGACGGGCGCGTCGGTGCGGATGCTCGCGCCGTGGAAGCGTGCCGCGTTTGCGAGCGCAGTTGCAACGGCGCCCGTCCCGCCCTGCGGGAGCGCCCACTCGCGGAAGGAGCCGTCGATCTCACCGAAGTAGTGATGCAGGAAGACCATGCCGGTTCCAGGCGACTTGATTCCAAGGAAGGTACCGATGATCCCTGAGGCGGACATGGTGCCTACGAGTGGCTCCCCTTCGAACCATCGCGAAAGGAAGTCGTAGGCGCTCCCCGTGATCAGGTCGAGGAGGGCGCCTTTGGTGCGCAGCGGCAGGTGACCGAAGTCCTTGGCGAGCCCCGCGTACGCGAGCCACTCATGAGGATCGCCATACGGATCCGGTGCGGGGATGTCGATTGCGGGACGAATGAAGCGCGTGATGTCCGTGACCGTCTGTTTGAAATCGTCGTAGTTGTCCGCATCCCTGTGCGACCATTTGCGAATCTCGCGGATTGTGTCGGCGTGGTCGGTGCGTCGATCGAGGTAGCCGTCCCAGTGCGCGGTGTAGGTGCCAACGGACGGCGCCATCTGCAGGCCGTGCTTCGCAAGGTCAAGCTCGCGGATCACGGCTGGGCGCAGCAGGCTCACCAGATACGAGGCAACAGAGAACTTGTAGCCAGGCACCGGTGATTCGGTGAGCGTTGCGCCGCCAAGGATGGAGCGTCGCTCGAGGACGAGAGTGTTGAGTCCGGCCTTCGCGAGGTATGCGGCGGTGGTGAGTCCGTTGTGGCCGCCGCCGATCACGATCGCGTTGTACCGTTCCGCCACTGACCCTCCAAGACTCGCCCCAAATCGCTAGGATGCGGGTGCGGGCAATGGTACCGCCAAGAGAGCGATCAGGAGAGGGGGAGTCGCATGACGCTTGAAACGCCATTCCACCCTCGTACCGCCGAACTGAATCAGGCCCGCCGCTGGCGCAAGTGGTCCGGCTTCTTCATCGCCGACTCGTACTTCCCAGCGCACGACCTGGAATACCATGCGATCCGCTTCTCCGCCGCACTCTTCGACGTCACTCCAATGTGCAAGTACCGCGTCAGCGGTCCAGATGCGGCGACGCTGGTGAATCGCGTCATCACGCGGCGTGTGGATCGCATCAAGCCGATGCGCGCCATCTACACCCCATGGTGCGATCACGACGGACGCGTCCTTGACGACGGCACGGTTGCGCTTCTCGCAGATGGTTCCTACTTCTGGACCGCGGCGGAGCCGCAGCACGGTTGGCTCGACGCCGCGAGCGAAGGGTTGAACGTCACGATCGAAGATCTCACCGAGCGCCTCTGTGCCCTCTCACTGCAAGGGCCGTGCTCGCGTGACGTGCTCTCCAGTGCGGTCGGCCGCGACATGGCAGATCTGCCGTTCTTCGGTCGCGCGGACGTCACCATTGGTGGCGTCCCTGTCAGCATCTCGCGGACCGGCTACTCGGGCGACCTTGGCTACGAACTCTGGATCCCATTCGAACAGGCGCTCCCCGTCTGGGATGCACTGATCAAGGCGGGTGAGGACTACACGCTGCGCGTCGCAGGCATGGAGGCGCTCGATGTGGCGCGACTTGAGGCGGGCCTGATCATGGCCGGCGTGGACTATCACTCCGGTCGCACGGCCAGGCACCCAAGCCTCGCCGTCTCGCCATACGAGATCGGGATGGATCGACTCGTCGATCTTGACAAGCCAGCCTTCATTGGAAAGCGCGCACTGATGGATGAGGTCGCCGCAGGTGGTCCCGCAAATCGACTCGTCGGGCTTGAGCTTGACCTGAACGTCTTCGAAGACGCCTACCTCGATCTCGGCTACGCAATCGAACACCCACTCCGCGCCTGGCGCCACGTCACGCCGCTCTCGCGCAAAGGCGAAACGATCGGCCGCGCAACGAGCGGCACCTTCTCGCCACTCCTCAAGCGCTCCATTGCCCTCGGTTTCCTCCCCACAAAGCACGCCGAGGTTGGCAGCACGGTGAGCATCGAGTGGCAGATCGAAGAGACGCGTCAGCAGATCCCTGCCACCGTGGTGCCGCTCCCATTCTTGGATCTACCGCGCAAGCGGAGCTAGCGACTCCCTTTCGGGCTCTGGCTATTGCAACGGGATGGTTTTAACGGTCTTCCACGACTTCTCCAACGGCCGCAGGTTGACCGTGACCTCGATCGACGGAGTGAAATCACTGTCCGTGTTGCTGCCGAACTCTCGAATGTAGTAACGACTGAAGTTGGAAGAAGAGGTCTGACCGTTGTCATCCCATGCACAGGTCGATGTACTCGCACAGTATCCAGTCTGCAGATAGTCTTGGATGCCTGATCCGTTGTTTGGTTCGCCACTCTGCCAAAACTGATAGAAATCAGGAAATGCCGCACATGCGCCAAAGCCGCGAATTGCGTCAGCGCAGACGTTTGAGCCGCTGAGTCCTGCACTGTTCGTCGAATCGACAAAGAACCGCGTCCCCTGTCCCGCCGTACCTGTGCAGGACGAGC
>JAYQPX010000056.1:0-3062 GCA_038145565.1 Chloroflexota bacterium
ATGCCGGGGAGGGCGAAGAGGACCTTGCCCATGATCTCGGTTGAGGTGCTGCGGAAGGTGTCGGCGGTGTCGTTTGCGTCGCCCTGGGTGACCCACCCGCTCGCGTCGCCGCCCACGATGCGGTGGGCAAACGGGCCAACCGCCTCACCGCTCAACATCGTCCCTTTGAAGATCACGATGTCGCCCACCGAAGGTGGAGAGAACTCATCGGAAACGGCAAAGACCACGTCGCCCGCGGCGAACGCGGGCACCATGGAGCCCGACGCAACAACGTGCAGCGTGGCGGCGCCGGTAACGGTGCCGAGGGCGAGCAGCAGGGCGGCAACAAAGAGAGCATCCCCCGCCCGATCGAGGAGGCGTGACCTCCAACTGCGTGGCTTCGCCTCGCTGGTGGCTGACCCGCCTATCACTTCGGTCTCTGGAACTGGTTGCACGTCCAGCCCTCCATCACCGAGGCTTCGCACCCGCACCCTTCGCGATAAGCCGTCCGCTCCTCGCGTCGCAATCTCTACTGTCGTCGGTACCCGCGTGGCACCCTTAACACGTACATCGGTCGCCAGGTGCGAGCCGAGTGAAAGCTGAGGTCGTCGCCGCGAGAAGATCTTCGACATCAGTCGCGAATCTCTACGGCCGTTGACGTGACGCCGCCCGAAGCGATCGTTGCGCCCGGAGCCAACGTAAAGGCGCTCCCAGTTGGCCAGCTGGCAGCGCTCGGCAAGACGGTGCTGATTGCAAGTGTTGAGACGGTTCCCGAGTAGCCGATAAGCACGAGCGTCTTGGCGGCGCAGGCAACATCCACCGACATCAAGGTCAAGCTGGAGACGGTGAATCGAGTGGAAGCCGATTGGTATCCGTGTCCAATGTCCACCGCAATCGAACTGTCACACGCCGTGACGCTCACGGATCCGGTCCCAAGGCTTGTGGCGCTGAACGACATCTGCGCCGCGAGCACCGTGGTGATGCAGACGCCGAGAATCAAGCCCGCAACAAATCCCTGGGTGGTACTCCAGCGCGGAGCTCGCCGCGCCACTCGCAGCGCCCGAGAGAGCGGCGGCATCTCAGTCCTTGACCTCGAACACGATCTGATCCACCAATGAAGAACTCACTGGCGCCGAAAGCGCAAGCGTGAGCGGGGTCGCACCAGTGACATTCGTTGCGGCAATGACGGCAGACGATACTCGGCCAATTGACGTCCCGTTGGAGAGCACCACGCCGTCCAGCGTTTTTCCTGCACACGCAGCGTTGATCACCTGCGATGTTGCCGCACCTGACCCCACGACCACGCTCGCCACCTTGAATGCGGTGTCGGTTGCCACCCAGGAGGTAACCGACTTCACAGAGAATCCATCGGTGTCACAGGCGGCAATCACTGCGCTACCAGTACCCAAGGAGGACCCGCCGGTAAAGGTGATGTTTGCGGCGAATACATTGATTGCAACTGCGCTGATCACTACGGCTGCAAAGAGGAGGCGCAGCCGCGATCTGTGCGATCGGTTGCCGCCTTTAGCTAGAACGCCGCGGCCGAGAACTGTCCCTTTGGCACCCACGGCGGTATCGCCTTAGTCAGCGATTTCGAAAATAAAACCCGTAATGACAGCCGAATCAAATGTTGTAGCGGCGCCACCTGAAGAGTCGAGAATTTCAAATACTTGACCGGTTTCGTCGGCGCCCGCATCAAGCGTAACTGGCAATATTGTGCCGATCGAACCAGCTGCCCCCAGCACTACGCCTCGAACTGATTTGTCGGTAGCAATGCAGTCCGCGTCAATCGCATCCGCGTCAAGTGCAGGATCCGCGTTTGTTCCCAATGACACCTCACTGACGAAAAATCCTGGACCGGGAGCTGTATCCACATACACCGACACAGCAGCTGCCTTAATGCTGTCGTCACATCCAGCAATTGTCACAGAGCCCACGCCAAGAGATGTCGTCCCTGTAAAGGTGATGGCGGCGGCGAACACGTTGGCGGCGAGGACGCCGAGGATCAGCAGGCCTGCCAAGATGCGAGCTCTGCCAAAGCGACTGCCGGTCGACTCCTTGAGAACACTTCGTCCTAGAACTGTCTGTCCGCGCCCCATGTAACACCCCTGTCCCAATCCAACGTGCTGGCGGTCACCAGTGCGACCGCGCCAGAATTGAATTCAATTAAAGTCTAGGCTCGGCAAGGCGGTTGTCAAGTGACGAGAAGCGTGGGGGTGGAATGCCAGAGGACCTAGAGGGGGCGTCAAACACGGTCGACCCCAGCCGGCGCTCGAGGCAGCGGTTGGCTGCTGGGCTCGCCCTCCTCCTCCTCGCCCTGCTCTTTGTCGCGCAGTCTCCCCGCGAGGAGGGTCAGATCGGGGGTGGCTCCTCGCCGAGCCCAAGCCTGACGGCGAGTCCCGCCGAGAGCCAATCAGCCGAGCCAGGTCAGAGCTCAGGTGCCAGTGGCGCTCCGAGTCCCGTGCCGACGGCCGACCCAAGCGGCAGTGAACCTTCGAGTAGTCCGAATCCAACAGAGAGCAGCGCGCCGCTCCCCTCGGATTCCGGCGGAGCGGTCGGCACATGCGCGGAGAGTGTTGATATTGGCCTTGAATCTGATTGGTCTCAGGGACGATTCATCGTGCGCACGATCGCAATCGACGTGCCCACAGCAGACTGTGATGGCGTGCGAGCGCAAGTGCTACTGCTCGATGTTGATGACGAAATCTTGCTACGACGCGATGGGGTTGTGGAGGGACAACGGCTACTGTTCAACGTCCTTGACGCGGAGTTAGATTCCCTGCGCGTCAAGGGGACGGCGTTTGAACTGACTTCGTCGGGAAGCGTGCCAGTGAACGTTGTCACGTCGAGCCGCCTCGATCTTCAACTTGACGGCGTCCTGGGTGCCTCGGTTGACTCGCTCGCCTACTCCCTTACTGGAAGTGCACTCGCCCCTCGGTCAGAGATGTCAATTTTAGTGGGTAGTTTATCCGCGCGCGAACTCGTTGGTGACGATGGTGCAGCCGCGCTCAAGCGGTCGCTGGCGTCCCTACGACGTGGCAAATACATCATTACTGCTCGCGCATTGGGTATCAGCGCCGAGC
>JAYQPX010000057.1:0-3004 GCA_038145565.1 Chloroflexota bacterium
CGTCTGATCGGTACGAAGCGGGTTCGTTGGCGTCGCCAGCAAGGAGCATCGTCTGGTTCGCTGGATGCGAAGCGGCAAGGTCTGCGAGTGCGTGCATGCAATCCGCCTTCCGCCAGCCTTGGTTCGATCCGTTCGGCACATGGAATGAGGTGAGCGTGCAGGTCTGCTTTCCGATGGTCAGCTCCACGCCGACGATGGCGCGCGGAAACGCCGGTTGGACGTAGAGGCGGGGGCTCCTGTGGACAAGCGACGTGCGTGCTGCGACAAGCACGCGATGTCCACGGACTCGAGAAGGCGTGTCGCTCGTCACCGCAACGTAGCCGCGAGACTCAAGCGCCTCAACGAGTGCACTGCGAATGCCGTCCCCTACCTCTTGCAGGGCGAGGGCATCAGGGTCAATCTCGTCGATTGCCGCGAGCGCGCTGCGCAGACTGCGAGGCGACGTCGCGACGATCTGTCGAATGTTCCAGTCAAACAGCTTCACGCGGAGATGTTACGCCCCGAGGAAGAAGAGAAGCGCCCAGAGTCCGAATCGCGAGCGTCGTGATCGAAAGTATCGGCGTCGATAGCGTGCCATTGCGCCTCCTGGTGTTCCCCCTGGACCGGAGTGAGCGGCCCAGGGGGTGAGGGGCCTTGCGGGGAGGAAAGGAGAACCCCCCGTGAGCCCATGGCTGAAGCTTCGCTCAGGGCTGTGTCAGCTAAGTGACACAGCGCAGCCGCTGCTCCTGCACCTATTGGCCTCGCCGACGCGGCGATCCGTCGTCGAATCGCGACCCTCGCACGTTGAGCATTGCGAAGTAGGCCTCCTTGCGAGTCCGCTCGTCGCGCGGTTGCGACCACTTCTTCGCCTCGCTTCGCAGTTCACCCACGATTGCCTTCAGGCTGGGAGTGAGTGCGTAGTGCTCGATACGTTCAGCCGCTCTCTCAAGGACGCGACGAGCCTCGTTGTAGGATCCACGTCGGTTGAGATCGGTCGCCTCTCCCTTGGCGATCTCCGCATAGTGCCGCGCCACAGCGAGATCGATCGTCCGATCCCGCTTCAAGTCCCTCAGTTCTGCATCAATCGCCTGACCCTGTGCGTAGTTCCACGTTGCATCGTTCCGATGCATGAGGGAGCTACCTGAGAGCGTCTCGGCTTCGAGTTTGATGACGGCAGATACGCTTGACCCGATCTCGCCTCGCGGAAGGATGACGCGCAACAGCACCTCGCGCTCTTGGTCGGCAACCATGTCGCCCATGTCAATGGTGCACTCGCCGTCGCCACCACTCAAATCCCCAAGGCTGAGCAGCTGAAACTCTGCATGCGGCAGGCTCACGTGGATTCGCACGCGAGTCAGGACCGTTTCAAGTGCCTCCTCGATGCAGTCCTTGATTGCCTTGCGAACCTGGTGCGGTCGCTCAGCCCACCGTGCAGCTCCGCCTCCACCATTCGCCATCACACCGAGAAGAGACTCGTTGAAATCTTCACCAATACCGAGCGTTGCCGTGCTCACGCCTCGTCGCCGCAGCTCGGTGGCGTGGGTCTGGAGCACCGCTTGGCTGGTCTCTCCCACATTCGCCTGGCCGTCGGAGACGAGGATGATGCGCCGGATAGCATCCCGTTCTGAACTTCCAAACTCCTGTGCTCCTTGCAGGTACCCATCGCAGAGATTCGTCTGGCCGCTTGCACCGATCTCTCCCAAGGTATTTGAAAGCCCCCTGCCGCTTTCAGGCTTCGCGCGCATCGGAAGCGGCACCGCCGCCTGGTCGTTGAACGTGACCAGTGCAAACTCATCGCGATCGGCAAGCAACTGGACCCCCTCCTCAACGGCAAGTTTTGCCTGCCTGATCTTTTCGCCGTCCATTGAGCCAGATCGATCCATGACAAACGAGATCTTGATCGGCGGTCGCTTGACTGTGCCATCACTGCTTGGCGCGGTCACAGTCATCCGAACAAATCGTGAGCTGTTGGAGATTGCTCGCGCCAGCCGCCGATCTTGTGCAACTTCAAATTGGAGAGTCTTGTTCACTCGTTCTTCTTTCATGGTGTTCCTCCTGTTTCCTGCTGATTTTATTGATGGACCGAATCTCTCAAGGCTCGCGCAGGGTTTGGCGAGCCTCGGCTAAGAGTTGTCGTAGCCTGCTGCGCAGCTTTGGCAATACCGATCGACGTACCCGCAGCTCCACACCGTCCACGATTGAGTAGATCTCCCAGTCCGAACCCGACGCTCCGGGGCGACTGGTGTTCAAAAGGGTGGCTTGGCTCCTCACGCGAGCTGCGTACTCGGCGGCGCTTTCGTTTACCGCACCTTTTGAATCAGCAGTTGAGGCCAGGATCGCCTCGATCTCGGCGTCACTCAGTCGAGCAACCTCTTCGGCAACCACGCGAAGGCTCGGAATCTCCTTCAGGCGCTCCGCGATGTATCGCGCTCGGCGCTCAAACTCGGGCGAATATGTCGACCAGCGTCCGCGCATCCCTTCGCTTCGGAGCAGGATGTACGGCTCCGACATCCATGACCTCAACGTACGCAGGTTGACATCGAGCCGCTTAGCGATATCAACCAACGAACCACCGGGTGCCTGCTTCACAAGTGGAGCCGTCTGGATTACGACCTCGGCGCTCAGACGACGTGTGCGGCTCGTGTCTCTTCGTGCTGATCCAGAGCGAGGTTGCTTCACATTCATGGCGGCAAGATACAAAGCGCCATCTGAAATGTCAAGTTAAATCAGCCACCGCCTTCCGCCCATCCCAGAAGAACTCAGAGCCACAGGCAGGGCAGCTCAACTGGGGGTTCGCGCTCACGAACTCGCCGCGCTCTTCGTCGAACACCTCGCTTACGACGCAGCCTCCGAGGCTGATCTCGCCTCTCTCGTACCGCTCGACCATCTCGGGGCCAGGCAGCCCGTACACAATCGGGATCAGCCTCCCGCTCGTGCACGCAGGGCAGCTGCTCCCCGTTCGCAGCAGCGCCCCAGGCTTCACTCTGCCCACCCCGCCGCCTCTGAGGTGGCCGAGCGCGTTACT
>JAYQPX010000058.1:0-1196 GCA_038145565.1 Chloroflexota bacterium
CGCCGCCGATCTCCTCCCCGAGTGGTGGGGGAGCTACAGCCTGCGACCAACACCACCCGCCTCACAGCCGGGGGTACCGAGAAGTGTCTAGTTCACCATGCATCCGACGCACCGCCGCGCTCCTTCCGCTTCTCATCGCCGCCGCCTGTGCCGCGCCGAGTAGTGCACTCGCACCCGATCGCACGCACGTTGTGCCCGCTCGTGATGCCGCTGCAAACCTTCCGCCAATCTCCAGCGTTGCCGCTGCGCTCCTTGAGCCGCTCAACACTGCGGGCCTCCGTGCAGAGGCCGGCGAACTGATCACGCTGGAGTCCGGAGAGGAGCGGATCGAACAGCGCCTCGTCGACACAAGTGGACTCGCGCTTCTCACACTACAACGCACACTAGGAGGTGCGCTGCGACTCCTGGCGCGCGCAGACGTTCCGCTCGGTGGCACGGCACTCAGCAGTGCCGCGCTCCGCAGTCGCGCACTCCTCCACCTTGCCTCCCTTCGCCTCACTCTTCCGCGTGGAACGCCGAGCATCAGCAGCGTGGCGGAGCGGCGTGTGGTGCAGTGGGAGCGAGCAGTGAACGGGATCTCCGTTCCTGGCGACGGCACGCGTGTGATCATGTCCGCGTCTGGCGCACTCGTTGGCATTGCGATCGAAGAGAGCGTGCTTGCGTCAGATGGTGGCGCACTTCGCAGCGTGGCAGAGGCGAAAGCTGCTGCACTCGCGCTCCTTCCCGTGGGGGCGTCGCTTACGGGCGCGCCGCGACTCGGCTGGGTACATGTGGGTGCACTCGCTGGTGATGATGAGCGACGAGATACCCCGCGTCGGCTCGCCTGGCGGCTTCGCGGTGCGCTCGCAGATGGGAGGCCACTCGAAATCCACCTGGAAGCGGCGCAGCTTTCGCTGCTCGGTTGGGACTGGGCGCGCTAGCCGCGCGCGAGCCTCTCGCCAATCGTGAGCAGCTCGTCGCGCAGCGCAGCGCTCGTTGCTTCGGCGTAGACACGCACGAGCGGCTCGGTGCCGCTGAAGCGAACGAGGAGCCAGCTGTCATCCGAAGTGAAGAACTTCACCCCGTCCTTGGTACTGAGCGGGACGGCGCGAACGGCATGTGCGCCGAGCGTGCTCGGTGGCGCAGCGACAAGTTGCGTGGCGAGTCGCTCCTTCACTGCGGGGTATTCGCCGCGTGGAATGTGCACGTCGATGCGC
>JAYQPX010000058.1:1206-2905 GCA_038145565.1 Chloroflexota bacterium
CACGGCGAGGCGCTGGTAGTGCGACGCGCCACCGATCGACTGCACATGGGCGAGCACTTCGCTCATGCTCTTTCGGCCGAGGGCGCGCTCACGGACGAGGAGGTCAAGGATGAGCAGGTCGGCGAAGATGCCATCGCGCTCAGGCAGGTGCATCGCGAAGCCGTAGCCCCCCGACTCCTCGCCGCCCATGGAGGCGCCCGTCTCGATCATCTTCGGCCCCACGTACTTGAACCCGACGGGCGTTTCAACAACCTCAACGCCATAGTGCGCGCCGAGTCGCTCCCCCATGGAACTTTCGTTCACCGTCTTGACGATCGGTCGCAGATCCTTCTTGTGTTCAAGCATGTAGTACGCAAGAAGTCCGAATGCCTGCAGCTGATGGATGAAGACGCCCTGCTCGGTCACCGCACCCGCGCGATCAGCATCGCCGTCAAGGAGGAGTCCCAGGTCGTAGCCGCCGCCACGCATCGCATCCAGCACCGGATCAATGTGCGGACGAATCGGCTCCGGATTTACGCCACCAAACCACGGGTTGCGCTCACTGCGCATCTCCGTGACGCGCAACTTCCCGCCTGCGAGCAGCCTGCCGATCCAGCCCGCGCCCGCGCCGTAGACCGGGTCGACCATGATGCTGAGCGGCTGTGCTGCGAGTCCCGCAAGGTCAAGGTTGCGTTCGACAAACTTCTTGTAGCCAGGGTACGGGTCGTAGCGTTCCACCAAGCCCGCCACCTCCGCGTCGGCGAACGGTCGGCCGCTCAACTCCGGTCCGCGCGTCTTCGCGATCTCCGTCTCGATGCGCTTCAGCAGCTCGGGTCCCGCCGCGGCACCTGAGGGTGCCTTCACCTTGAAGCCGTTATCCAGCCACGGGTTGTGGCTTGCGGTGATGACCACGCCCATCGCTGCGCCGCGCTCTACCACCTCATACGACGCCATCTGCGTGGGGACCGCGGTGTGCGCGTATGCAACGGGGATGTTGTGGGCGAGCAAGATCTCCGCCGCCGTCACCGCAAAGTCCTCTGACCCGAATCGACGGTCGTAAGCGATCACCACACCCTTCGCCGTAGCGCCATCCTGCTCAACGACGCGCGCAACGCCCTCTGCAAGTCGGCGCACGTTTTCAAAGGTGAACTCGTCGCCGATCTTCGCGCGCCAGCCATCGGTTCCGAAGAGGATCTTCGTTGGCTCGCTTGCGCCCATGATCAACTCCTCTCGGCCGCAGCGGCGGCGCGAATCTCTGCGTCGCTCATCTCCGCAAGGTTCATGCGAATCACACTCCCCCCGCTTCGAATCTCTGCGGCGCCTGTTGCGTCCATGATGACCTCTTTCCCGCTCAGTGTGGTGATCGTGATGCGACCGTTCGCATCCGCCGCACCGTTTGCCACAAGATAGGCGCGCAGCTCGCTCCAGTTCCCCACATCACTCCAACCACAATCAAGTGGGAGGGTGCGAACAAGTCCCGCCGCCGCTGCTGGCTCCATGAGAAGCGTGTCGATTGGCGCTGGTGTGATCGACTCGTACGAGGCGAGTCCCGAACCCACCTCCGGTGCAAACCGCTGCAGAGCGCGTTGAACCGCTTCGCGTCGCCAGACGAAGGTTCCTGCATTCCATCGTGCGCCGGCGGCGATCAACTGCGCGGCGGTCGCGGCATCAGGCTTCTCCGTGAATCGTGTGACGCGCTCACCATCAGCAACGATGTAGC
>JAYQPX010000059.1:0-2676 GCA_038145565.1 Chloroflexota bacterium
CCGCGCGGCGCGCGCCGCCGCCACGGCGCGCGCGTGTGCGGCGAGCAGGAGACGCTCGATCTGTGCGCGATCGGCGGTGGGGAGTGGGAGTCGCGCCACGGCGCGGAGCGGCCTGCCGCGCTCGCGCGCCACGTGCAGTCGCACCAGCCCCACGGCGGCACCGTCGCGGCGGACGCGCGCCAGGAGGTCGTCCAGCGCACGGCGCAGCGGGAAGCGGAACTCCTCTATAGAGGTGAGCGGCAGGTCGAACGACTCCCGCGCCACGAGGCGACGGGGGAGCGGCACGGGGGGGATCGCCTGCACGTCCTCGCCGCGAGCGAGCGGGATCAACAGCCCAGCCATGGAGCCGAGCCGTGCGCCGAGCTCCCCGCTGCGCAGCCGCGCGAGCGCGCCGAGCGTGCGCACGCCGAGAATGTTGCAGCGCTCGATCGCCTCCGCCAGCTCTTCAGGCGAGCGGCCGATCACAGCAAAGCGCAGCGTCTCGATGCGCTGCGGGGCGAGGAACTCCGCCTCGCTCCCTGGCGGCAGGATCGTGCACGCCGCATCATCCGCAGTCTCCACACCTCCCACGTCACCCAGTGCTGCGGCAACTGCGGCGGCGAGCCGACTGCTTGCGATCGCGGCGCGCGGTGCGGTGCGGATGTGCGCAGCAACGGCGCGTAGCGCCGCACTCGCGACTGAAGACTCGTCACCGTTGCGGGCCTGCAGTCCGTCGATGCCGATCTCAATATGTCGTGCACCGCTCGCAACGAGTGGCGAGATCCTGCCGAGCGCATGTGCCGCGTTGCGCAGTTGTGTTGCGGCACGATCGTCGTGCAGCGTTGGCCAGTGCAGATGCAGCGTGCGCGGCACGCTACTCTGCGGCGATTCGCTCGTTGCGAATCGCCTCCCGTGCGCTGCGTGGTTCAAAGATGTCGATGACCACCTGCGCATCACGGCGTGGACCAGAGCGCAGCGCCACGCACATTTTTCGTCCCACCACATCCGACCCGATGCGCAACCAGCCAACAGTGCTGCACTCCAAAGAGAGATCGCTCAGCACACCTTCGGCCCTATCAACCAACGCGATCACTGCGGCACCCGTGCGCCGCGCGCGCGCCGCCAAGCGCTCCAGCCCATCACTGCGCACACTCGCGCGCAGGCCTGAACAATCAAGGATCAACAGATCCGCCGCATCCGCGGCGATGATGCTCCCCGCAGTCTCCAGTGCTTCGTTGATGTCGAGCGGCATCACGATTGGCAGACTGCTCAGCTGCACGCCGCGCGCCGCTGCCTCCACGCCATCGAACGTGTGCGACGCATCGATCCACGCCACCGCACCACCCGCTGCCTGCGTTGCCGCGGCGGTGCGCAGCGCGAGTGTGGTGCGACCGGAGCCAATCGCACCGCGAAGCAGCGTCAGGCCGTCTGGTGCACCGCGCGGTGCAAGGAGCGCATCCAGTGCAGCGAAGCCGCTGCTCCGCACCACCAGGCCGCGCAGCTGCGGATCAACAACAACGCGCCCACGCCGAATGACCCCCACACCCCAGCGCTGCTGGATGCGGGCGAGTGCCTCAGTTGCGGCGGCGGCTTCTCCCATTGGACGGGGGAGTATAGAACATCTGTTCTACCCTGCAGGAGGCGGTTTCAGCCGCGCCGCCCGGGCTGCGGGACGCCTAATCGGCGCTCGTTTCGCTCGGGTCCACGGCGCCGTCTGGCCAGGCGGCGATGCAGACCTTGTTGCCAGAGCGATCGGCGAGGATCCATGAGGCGGGGGCGTGCGAGTCGTCTACGACCACGCCGCCAGCCGCCACCGCAGCGGCGAGTCGCGCCGCCGCCTGCTCGCGAGGCACCGAGACGTCGATGTGCATGGCGTGGCGCAGCGGCTTCTCCGTGTTCAGTTCCTGCATCCATACCGTTGAGCTGTTGCCGAGCGGATCGATCGCGTTGTCACCCTGCATCGGCGCATAGCCGAGCACCGCACGCCAGAAGTCAAGGTCAATCGCGTCGGGCTTTGCAGAGATCGCCACCTGCACCTCGTGCACCGCCGCGCGATCGGCACGCGCACCGCGCGCTTTCGCCACCGCAGCGATCCCACGCGCGATCTCAATATGCGACTCCTCGATCTTCCAGACCTCGCGCGTGAGCCGAACCGTCACGCGATCAGAGAGCAGGTTGATCTGCGCGTGAGTGCCATCTAGGCCAGGAACGGCAGCGATCGCCTGCGCCAGCCCTGCAGCATCTGCAAGCGATGCGGTGCGATACACCGCGGTCGGACCGCCGTGCAACACGGCCCAGTCGTCTACGCCCGACGCAGCAAGAAATGCGCGCCAACCTGATTCACTCATTCGGCAGCCAACCTTTCCGCGGCGATCCGTCCGAGGATGCGCCGGTACTCGATGGAGGCCTGATCCGGCCCTGCGATGTGCAGCTCTTCGGAGAGGTCGATGGGGAGCTGCTCCGGCCGCTGCGATTCGGTGATCGGCTGGTCCTGGTCGAGGATCAGCTCCTGGAACTTTGCCAACTCTTCGTCTGCCTCCGGCTCCAAGCGGTACGTGCGCGCGTTCCAGGTGAAGGTGCGCGTCTCCTTTGCAGAGAGTGGTGCCGCGGCGATGAACAAGATGAAGCGATTCCCATCTGGCAGTTGCTGGTCGAGCGTCACCGAGTACGGCAGGTGCACGGTGTAGGTGGTGGGAT
>JAYQPX010000060.1:0-2639 GCA_038145565.1 Chloroflexota bacterium
CGTTAGGAGGTGGCTGTGCCACGTAAAGAAGCGCCAGCAACATCAACGCCAGTCCGGCCGCCAGCCTCCGCCGTGAGCGCCTGGTTCGGTCGGTCGTCGCCTCGCCTTCGCGCCGCACCTCTGGCATCTCACCCCCAACGCGCTCTCACCCTTGACAAGGACCTCGAATACCCTAGACTTAAATTTAATTCAATTCAAACGGTACGACCAAGTGGGTGGGCCGGGAAGCTTGGGTTGATAAGCGAGGTGGTGTATGGGTCGCGGGCAGACGGTTCTCGGGCGCAGCGTTCTCAGGGGTCCGGGCAGTAGCCGTTTTGGAAATGCCCGCATCCTCGCTGGCCTGCTCATCCTTGGCGTCCTTGTGGCCAACGTCTTCGCAGCATCGATCACCTTCACTGGTGGAGCTTCGCTCGGCGTAGGAACCGCGTCGATTACCGGTTGCGACGACAGCATCAAGGTACTTCCAGTATCCGAATATCAAGATGCCACACCAGGATTCTATGTAACTGCGATCTCAATCGGAGGCGGGACCGACACTGCCGACGCTATTGCGGCCGCGTGTGACGGCAAGAGTGTGACAGGAGTGATTGTCGGCACGGACGGGTCGTCCGTGGCCACTATCTCGTTGGTGGCGATTACCACTGGTGGTCAAGCGCTCGCGATTGATCCAACGCTCAGTGCGGTGGATGTGAGCCAGGTGATCCTGCAGATCGCAGACTAGAGCACAGAACTTCTGGTGGGTCGGCACGGCACCGTTCTTGGTCGTGGCGTACTTGCACCTGGTGCAAATCGGCAGAACGCAAAGTTGCGACTGCGACTCTTGCTTGCGGCGGTGATCTTCGGAGCCATAGGAATCAATGTGTTTGCCGCAAACATCTCGTTCACGGGAAGCGCATCACTTGGGACGGGCAGTGCAACAATTGCTGCGTGTGACACCGATGGCTTCTCAGTCAAGTATGTGACAGAGTGGGTGAGCTCAAGCACAGCATTTCAAGTTGCGAGCGTTATCCTCGGATCGGGTGCTGGCACCAACACTACGGCCGTCATCAACGCGAGCTGTTCAGGGAAAACCATTGATGGAGTTGTACTCTCCAGCAACTCATCGATTGGTAGAGTTGCATCAGCAGTCATTGCCGGCACCAATGTAACTGGCCAAACGCCGCTCACACTTTCGCTTTCCACCAGGGTGGATTCGTCGCTCATCGACCAGATAGTCTTCGAAGTTAAAGACTGAGATGCCGCCACTTTCACGAGCCCTGCGCGTTGCTCGCCGAGCCCCTCGCTGGAGCACGACCCAAGGTTTTGTTGCAGGGTTGATCCTCGGTGTCTGCGTCACCACCGTTCTTGCTGGACAGATGTCCTTTAGTGCATCCAGCCTCGGCGCAGGATCTGTGAGCGTGACGGCGTGCGATAGCTCCATTGCAGTGGATATTGGGCATGGTTATCAGTCTGCATCAACGAGGTTCACGGTTACGAGTCTCACGTTGTTGTCCGTAGATGTTGCCTGCGCAGCCAAGACGCTTGTGGTGATCGGATACTCCGGAACCGTCTCGACGCTTGCGATCACGACCGTTTTGCCGAGCAGTGTCAGCTGGCCAACAGGCAGCGCGTTCACCCTGGCACCAGGTGCCACTGTCGCATCAGGGAGCGTTACGTCGACGGCTGTTGAGATCCGAGACTGATGCCCAAGATCTTCTCGCGCCGGAAGCCTCAGCTATCTCTTGGTTCGCACCTTGCGACCGACGTTCGACTTGAGGGTGCTACTCGCGTTCCGAATACAGTGGAGATTGCCACGAGAGGTGCCGACGGTCTCTCTAGGAGAGTACGGGTGCGAAATCTTGGCGATGGCGGTCTTGATCTCCAGCGCGTTTCAGAGCCGGTCGCGACAGGCACTTCCGCCTCACGCACCACAAGGCCACGAGGTTGGAGGTCGCGCATACTGGATCGAATGGGCGACGTGCTTTTCGTGGCAGCGCTCCTGCTCGCACTCGGAACGGTCACGGGCGCGGCGACCCTTCATGTCGTCGCTTCAGGGTCAATGGTGCCGACCTTTGCGGCGGGTGATGTGGTGTTTGCGGTATCTGACGAGTTCTCGCCACCGTCCATTGGTGACATCGTGATTTTCAAAGGAACGATGATGAGCGGCGAGGCGGTCGGGCCGTTTGCTCATCGCATTATCGATGGGGATTCCGAGGGATGGATCACGCAGGGCGATGCCAATGACGCCGCAGACACGTTCCGAAGCACCTCGAACGAGATCATGGGCAAGGTTCTCTTCTCCATCCCGGGCATTGGACTGCTGCTGGAGCCACGCACCCTACTGCTCTTGCTCGGTGGGCTCGTGGTCTTCCTTCTCTTTCGCTGATGGAGGTCGGCGGGCGGAGGTATTGTGGCTTTTTGAAACTGCGTTTAAACTGAATTCAAAGCTGTGGGGTACCCGCAGGGAAAGGGTTTTTGAGATGAATCTGGAGCATGAAGACATCAATGGTCGACGTCGATCCCGGATCTTGAAGGCAGGCATACTCGCGGCGATGGTCATCTTGATCCTCGGGAACGTATTTGCAGCTTCAATCACGGTGAACTCTGGCAGTCCGCTGACCTTTGGGCAGGGGCAGGCCTCGGTCACGGCATGTGACGCC
>JAYQPX010000061.1:0-2565 GCA_038145565.1 Chloroflexota bacterium
CAGTAGATGGACTCGTAGTTCTCCTGCAGCGCCACGTAGTTGCGGATGGCGCCCAGGTCGTTCCCCAGGTGCGGCGCGCCCGAGGGCTGGATGCCGGAGTAGGCGCGGATCGGCGTCTTGGTGGTGGCGCTCATGGGGGGAGTGTAGCGGGGTGCGGCGGTGTAGGATCCTGCCGAAGCGGCCGCTGGGCTGCACATGGGAGGGCGCCGATCATGATCCGCCGAGCGTTTACTGCCCTGGTTGCAAGCGCCCTTGTCAGCGGCGTGATCGCACTTCCTGCACCAGTGCAAGGCGTGGACCTGATCGCGCCAACCTACTACGTGGGGCACGTGGTCAATGAGTATGAAGTCGGCAGTCCATGCGCCAGTCCGGACTACTGGACCGACGGCGACTGGGTAAGCGACCGAGGCGAGGGCGAGTACGACTCGGATGACGACGCAATCCAGGATGCGGTGGACAACGCCGCGAGCGGCTCCATTGTTCACATCTGTGCGGGAACGTATGTCTTCGACGATGAAGTTGTGCTGGAGGAGGGAGACAGCATGACGTTCGAAGGAGACGGCCAGAACGCGACGATCTTGGACGGCGATGAGAGCACTCGGATCTTCAACGCCGATGCGCATGGAGAAGAGGACAACGGTGGAACGATGACGCTCCGAGATCTCTCGATCGTGGATGCCCACACGGTCTCATCCGAGGACAATGGTGGTGCAATCATTGCGGATGGCCTCTCTCTCGAACGCGTGGACATCTCTGGGAGCGACGGTGCGTACAACGGCGGAGCGCTCTACACGGAGGGGCATGTCTCGATTGTCGACTCACAGATCACGGACAACGATGCAGACCTGGACGGCGGCGCACTTTACGCATGGGATGAGAGCGGAGCAGAGCGAACCGTCACCGTTTCGGGAAGCGACATCGATGACAATTCTGCGGGCGACAACGCGGCGGCGATTGCGGCCTCTGGCGACCTCACCATCGTGCGCTCGAACATCCGACGCAATGTCGCCGTCAACAACGTTGGCGCCATCTCCGTCGAGGGCAACCTGGTGGTCGATGACTCACTGTTCGGACAGAACGAGAGCGAGAACGGTGGAGCTGGCGCGATCCGCGCGGTAACTGACGGGGCAACGGTGGAAATCTCCGGATCTGCGTTCAGCTCCAATGAAGCATTTCTCCTGGGCGGGGCGTTGATCATGCAGAATCTCCAAGCGCTCACCATTGAACATTCGACGTTCGAATTCAATCAGTCGGAGTTCGAGTTCGGGGGTGCGATCAATCTCTTTCAAGTCGAAGAGGTGACCGTCATCGGGAGTCAGTTCATTGGGAATGAGGCACACGGCGGTGACTTCGGCGGCAACGGCAACGGCGGCGCGATCGACGGATGCGATATCGGCTCCTTCACCTCGGTGGGGAGTCGTTACATCGACAACGTCTCCACGCAATTCGGAGGGGCAATCGGCCTCTTCGGTGTGAGCTGTTTCAGTCCGGGCGTTGTGCGTCTCAGGGGAAATCAGTTCGTGGGCAACAGTGCGACCGACGAAGGTGGTGCTCTCTGGCTCTCAGGTGAGCTCGTATCCATGACGGGCAACCGCTTCTTCAGAAATGAGTCTGGCGGACTGGGTGGTGCGATCTACGGCGGTTGGGGCAGCGAAGATCTTGAAACCGGGATCGTGCGCCGCAATACCTTCAGAAAGAACTATGCAGAAGAGGGCGCGGGAGCAATCTGGCTTCCAGGCTCTATCGAACTTCTCACGCGGAATACGTTCCAGTCCAATCGAACAGGCGGGAACGGCGGAGCAGTTGCCCTCACTGGGCTGCAAGGACGAGAGTGGCGTGCGGTGAAGGGGAACCGGATCTTGAGAAACACGGCGGAGGGGAGCGGCGGCGCTTTCTATATTCAGTGCAGCTCGCTTTCACGGTCTGAGCGGGCTCGACTGGTTGCGGCCAACCGATTGGCGGGAAATCGGGCCTACGACGATCGCCGCACCTCGCGAATCTACCAAGCCAACATCTGCTGATCGCATACTGAATGCGGCCGAGCGCCTTTGGCGCTTGGGCTCCGCTACGCTTGGCGAATGAGCGCTTCTCAGGCTGCATCGGGCTTCACGATCGCCCTCCTCGGCGGAGGGACGGTCGGTGCCGCCGTGGCGCGTGCACTCGTCTCCCGCTATGAGGAGTGGGGGATCGACATTGCGGGCATTGCGGTGCGCGATGTCGCGAAGGCGGAGGCTGCGGGTCTTGGCAAGATTGCGCCGCTGACCACTGATCCTCTGGCGCTTGCTGGGTCTGATGTGGATCTTGTTGTGGAGCTGATGGGCGGGTTGGATTCTGCACTTCCAGTCGTTGAGACTGCGCTGAAGGCGGGGCGGCCGGTGGTGACGGCGAACAAGTTGCTGCTCGCGAACTTCGGTGCGCGGTTGGAGTCGCTTGCGCGCGCCTCTGGTGGGGCGCTGCGCTTCGAATCCGCCGTTGCGGCGGGCGTGCCGGTGATCGGCGTGCTGGCGCGCGACATGGCGGCGAACGAGATCACTTCTATTAAGGGCATCATCAACGGCACCACCA
>JAYQPX010000062.1:0-2528 GCA_038145565.1 Chloroflexota bacterium
CTTCTCGAGCGCCGCAAGCTCCACGGCTGCGACCTAGCGCGTCAGGCGCGCTTCGCTACGTCCGCGACTGCAGTGAAGGCCGCAGCATCGCGAACGGCGAGGTCAGCCAACATCTTCCGGTCGATGGCAACGTTGTTGCGCTTCAGGCCGGCAATAAAAACGGAGTACGAGAGGCCATTCAATCGAGCGGCCGCGTTGACGCGATGGATCCAGAGCTCACGCATCTGGCGCTTCCGCTGTTGACGGTCACGTGTGGCGTAGGCGAGCGCGTGAAGAAGCGCTTCGCGCGCTGGACGGATGAGCTTGGATCGTGTGCCGCGACGGCCGGAGGCGGCCTCAAGCAGGCGCTTATGTCGCTTATGCCCCGCTACTCCGCGCTTGACTCGTGCCATGCTCTCTCCCTTTCCCTAGCTCACCCGCCGTACGGCAGCAGTCGCGAAATTTGATTGTGATGCGTGCGTCCAAGCACCGCCTTGCCCGCGTAACGGCGGATACGGCGCTGCGACTTGATTTCAAGGTGGTGACCGCGCCACGCCATGACGTGGATCGGCTTTCCAGAGCCAGTGAAGCCGATGCGCTTCGAGGCCCCCTTGTGTGTCTTCATCTTTGGCATGTCACTCCCCTTCGGGTGAACTGGCTGTTGGTTCAGGTAGCGTAGCGGAACTCGACGCAGAAGGCTCACGACCCTTCGCCTTGGGGAGCGCGAGCAGCTGGATTGAGAGGAAACGCCCCTCGAGGAGCGGGGGGCGCTCCACCTGGGCCACGTCGGAGAGCCCTTCCACAACCCTGGTGAGGATCGCTCGGCCGATCTCTGGATGGGTCGCTTCGCGGCCACGGAACTTGACCGAGAACTTGACCCGGTCCCCCGCCGAGAGGAACTTGTTGGCCTGGCGGATCTTTGTCAGCAGGTCGGCCTCCCCGATCTTGGGGGTGCAACGGAGCTCCTTCAAATCGACGGTCTTCTGTCGCTTCTTTGAATCCTTCTCCTTCTTCTGCAGTTCGTACTTATATTGACCGTAATTCAGGTACTTGCATACGGGCGGGGCCGACGTTGGGGCGACCTCAACAAGGTCGAGGCCGCGCTCCTGTGCCTGGCGGAGTGCTTCGTGCGTGGGGAGGACTCCCAACTGGTTGCCATCTTCATCAAGGACGCGCACTTGCGGTACGCGGATTTGCAGATTGATGCGCAGGTCCTTAATCGGCTACACCCTCACGATCGTCTCATCCAACCCACACGGAAACTTTCCGTGGGAGGCGTAATCGTAGCACTCAACGAGAGGGGACCGCGGGAGGCTCGGCTCACGAGACGCTTCGTGCCGCGACCTGCGCTGCGAGCCGTGCGGCAAGCGCCTCCCAGCTTGTCGCTTGCTCCTGGGTCCCGTCACGCCAACGCGGTGCGGCGCCGCCCGCTTCGATCTCCTTGTCTCCAAGGACAAGCATCAGCGGCACCTTCTGTTCTTGCGCAAGGCGAATCTTGTTCTGCATCCGATTTGAGGAGTCGTCAATGCTCACGCGGAGCCCAGCACGACGCAAGATCGCGGCGCCAGCCTCAGCCGCTTCCTGATGACGGTCGGCAATGGGGATGATCACCACCTGTTCAGGCGATAGCCAGAGTGGGAGCGCACCCGCGAAGTGCTCAACCAGAATTCCTATGAAGCGCTCGAGTGAACCGTAGATGGCACGATGAATTGCAATCGGACGGACGCGCTCCCCCGCCTCATCAACGTATTCAAGGTCAAATCGCTCAGGCAGCATGGCGAGATCGACTTGGATCGTTGCCGTCTGCCACTCGCGACCGAGGGCATCGCGCACAATGATGTCGATCTTCGGTGCGTAGAAGGCACCGTCCCCTGCGCTGAGGCGCCAGGTGGCACCCGAGCGCTTCAGCGCCGATTCAATCATTGACTCTGCCTTCTCCCAAAGTTTCGGGTCACCGAGCGCTTTGGCGGGCTTCGTCGAGAAGACAAACTCAACTGGAAGATCAAACCACCCGTAGACCGTTGCAACTTCACCAAGCAGCGCGTCAATTTCGCTCTCGATCTGATCTGGCCGAACGTAGATGTGCCCATCGTCCTGAATGAAGTGCCGCACGCGGGTCAGGCCGCTCAGCGTGCCGGATAGTTCATTCCGGTGCAGGCGGCCGTACTCTGAGAGTCGGAGTGGAAGGTCGCGGTAGCTCCGCGTCTTTGTCTTGTAGATGACGGTGCTCTCGGGGCAGTTCATCGGTTTCAGGCTGAACTCTTCACCCTCTGACTCAACGATAAACATGTTCTCGCGGTAGAGGTCCCAGTGTCCAGACTTCTCCCAGAGGCGCTTGCTCACGATGATCGGCGTGGAGATCTCCTGATACCCACGCGCGTCTTGGAGCTCGCGCATCGCCCCCTCAAGAGTGCGCCAGAGGAGTTGCCCTTTCGGGTGCCAGAAGGCGCTCCCCGGAGATACGTCATGGAATGAGAAGAGATCAAGTGCAACGCCGAGCCGACGATGATCTCGCTTCTTCATCTCCTCGCGGCGCCAAATGAACCCAT
>JAYQPX010000063.1:0-2379 GCA_038145565.1 Chloroflexota bacterium
CCAGCGGCTGCGGCAGGTGCCGCTGCAGCCTTCTTCGAAGCCTTCTTCTTGGAAGCCTTCTTCTTGGAAGCCTTCTTCTTAGGAGCGGCCTTCTTCGCGGCCTTCTTGACAGCCTTCTTCGCCGTCTTCTTCGTTGCGGTCTTCTTGGCAACCTTCTTCACCGCCTTCTTGACGGCCTTCTTGGCTACCTTCTTGACAGCCTTCTTCGCAGCAGCCTTCTTAGGAGCCGCCTTCTTCTTGGCCGTCTTTACCGCTGGCGCGGCAGGCGCTGCAGCTGCAACAGCCTTCTTCGCCTTCTTCTTTGCTGCCATGTTTTTCACCTCAACTAAACTCCCCAGGACCCATCTGGTCCTGCGACCTCTAGCGTGCCAGACCGCGCGGGATTTGTGAAGCGCAAATGAGGAGCGGATTCTCGCCGCGCCACTATCGGACCCCTGCGCCACCCCGCGGCGGCAGGTGAATCCCCGCCAGCGTGCATCGGACGGAGCCGCCCGATCGCTCGATCGTTGGGATGTTGATCGGGAAAACGTGCGCGAAACGCTCGATCTGCGCACGTTGATCGGGTCGCAGCGCCGCCGCCGCGCGCGCGGAGAGGGAGAAAATGCGGCGGCCGCCGGCGCCCAAAAGCTCGAGCCCGTTGCCAGCGAATTCAGCGATCTGGCCAGGGTCCAGCGCCACCACCTCGCGCCCGGATCCTCTGAGCCGCGCCCCCACCCGGGCACGCTCGGCAGGGTCGGGGATGCTCTCCAACCCTGCGGTGACGAACTCCGTCCCAATGGAGAGCACCACATTCGTGTGATAAATCGGCGCACCCGTTGCATCAACAGTGTCAAAAAGTTCGGCCTCGTAGTTCATTGCGGAACACCAGCGCAGCGCCGCAGCGGTGTGCGCGCGACCGGATCGCGCCACATACGCAACACGGCTTGTGCGGTCCAACACCAGCGCGCCAGTCCCTTCTAGGTAGAGCGCGTCCTCTTCCATCGGTGAAAGGTCGACCACATCGCTCACCGCATAGCGTTCTCGCAGCGCCTCCACCACATCTGCACGCCGCTCACGTCGCCTGCTCGGCGTCGCCATGGGGTAGAGCACCACGCGACCGTCTTCGTGCGTGCTGATCCAATTGTTCGGGAAGACAGAGTCGGGTACATCGCTTCCCGGAAGATCGTCGATCAACAACACCTCCACGCCAAGGTCGCGCAATCCTTGCGCAATCCGTGCAACCTCCACGCGCGCCTCCGCCGCGACCGCTGCACGCTCTGTGGCATCCGGAATCTCCGCATCCTGGAAAGCGTTATCCGCCGCAGTTTCGGGGTTTGGGTTGAAGCCGCGCGGGTTGATCATCAGGACGGCGCGCGGCGACTGGCTCATGCCGCGGAGTCTACTCGCGAGGCAGTCGCACGGTAAGATAAGTCCATGAGATCGCTCGTCGCCTCTTGGGTGATTGGACTACTCCTTGGCCTGCTGCTCACCGTGTTTGTGGCAGTGGCGGGAATTGGACCACATGGATCCATCGAGGAGAAGCAGTCGCCGGCATCCGCAGCCGAAACCGCGCGAGGCTACGCCAACGCGGCCAACTCGCTCAGCGAGGCGCTCGCGGCATCCGATGACGCCTTTGATCAAGCGTGGGCAGGAGGCGATGCCGACTGGGAACTGATTGGAACCGCCGCAGATGAGTCGGCGGCGATCATCGAAGTGGCTCAGGTGACCTACGCCGCCGAACTCGCCCTCCTCCCAACTGGCCCCGAAGAGGCAGAGCTCGTGAAGTTCGCCGACCTTTTCTATCAGGCAGCCGCCGCAACACGCGCGTGCGTCGGCATCATTCAACGGTCTGTGGAAGTCCGCAGCCGCGACATCTATTACGCAAGTTTCCCCTGCTTCGCCGCCTCGAATGCGTCGCTGGCCGAGGCACGCGCTAATCTGAACGAACTGCTTGAACTACTCGACGTCCCGCTGGATATCTGAATCGAAAGGCTCCGCGGAATCTGGAGCCGCCGTACTCCCTATCGCACTCGGGGTCCCAGCGAACACTTCTCGCACCCTGCTTCTAGGATCAGGCATCACGCTGATTCCATACACTGGAGCGGTTCCGCCCAGGATCATACTGAACTTGTGAATTGGTCTTCCCCTAGAGGGTATTTCTTGCTATGGTGACTGCAAAAGTTAATCCGCTTCAGAGACTTCACCAGTCAACATCGACTTTTGGAGGGGGTGTTCTCACATGAATCGCGCATTAGTCACCTTGATTAGCGCAGCGCTCGCTGCGGGCGTAATGCTGCAGGCGCCACAACGCGTGATTGCCGCAGTGAACAATATCTATGTTGGAGGCAATGACGACGCCACTGCTGCGAGTTCGTGTGCAGATCCTGATTTCAGCACAGA
>JAYQPX010000064.1:0-1992 GCA_038145565.1 Chloroflexota bacterium
GCGCAGGGCGCCGCACCACGAGACGGGTTACGCCTCTTCGCTCGCCTTCTCTTCGGTCGGTACCGCCTCAGCGGGAGCTGCGGCGGGTGTCTCAGTCGGGGCATCCGCAGCTGGAGTCTCGGCGACGAGCGCCTCTCCAGCGTCAGAACCGCTCTCGGCCATCTTGTCTCGGATGCCAGCAAAAGCAGCAGCGAGCGTGAGATCGAGACCCCCCTCGGGTTCCTGGATCGCACCCTCCATGGAGAAGCCACGCTCAGGTCGCGCTCGTCGCGTCTCCTTCTTCGGCTGCTCGGCTGGGGTTTCGCGCACTGGTGTCTCCTCCGCCTGCTTGAGGCTGAGGCCGAGTCGGTGTCGCTCGGAGTCGAGGCTGATCACCTTCAACTTGAGCGTCTGCTCGCCCTTCACCACGTCGCCAGGGTGGAGCACTCGATTATGCGAAAGCTCGCTGATGTGGATGAGACCCTCAAGGCCGTCTCGAACGCGTACGAACGCGCCGAAGTTGACGAGCTTGGTGATCGTCCCCTCAACGAAATCGCCGATCTTGATGTCCGCGATCGCTGCGTGCCACGGATCGGGCTGCAGCTTTCGAATGGAGAGGCTGATACGTCCACGCTCCGTGTTGATGTCGATCACTTCGGCATCGATCGGATCGCCCAC
The DNA here is from genome assembly GCA_038145565.1 of Chloroflexota bacterium. Classification (GTDB taxonomy): domain Bacteria; phylum Chloroflexota; class Limnocylindria; order Limnocylindrales; family Limnocylindraceae; genus Limnocylindrus. Next base: position 658 of record JAYQPX010000064.1, read on the forward strand.
CTTGTAGTCAGCCTCAGGGTTCGCAACCTTTGACCAGCTGATCTCGCTCTTGTGAATGAGTCCGTCAATACCGCCGAGATCAATGAAGAGGCCGAACGGTGCGATTGAGCGAACGCTGCCGCTCACCTTTTGACCGACAGAAAGCGTGCTGAAGAGCTCGTCACGCTTCTCGCGTCGCTCCTCATAATGCGCAACCTTCTCGGAGAGGATCAGGCGGTTCCCCTTTCGGTTCACCTCGAGGATCTTCATGCGTAGCTTTCGGCCCACATACGGCTGCAGCTTCTCTGCGATCTCCTGGATCGCATCGCGCGGTGCGTCACCAGCCGGTCGACGTGGGAAGTCCACGATCTGGCTGATCGGCACAAATCCGCGAATGCCGCAATCGACGATGAGTCCGCCCTTGTTGTGATCAATGACGGTCGCTTCAATGATGGTGCCCGCGTCGAGCTGCTCCTGCATCGTGCGCCACTTGCGCTCGAGGCCGGCGCGTCGAATGGAGAGGACCACATGTCCGTCTTCTGATTCCGGCTGCATGACGTAGACGAGCACCGTGTCTCCGACGTTCAGGGCTGGACCCTCTTCACCGTTGCGACCATGAAGTTCGCGGCTTGAGACCACGCCTTCGCTCTTGCCGCCGATGTCGACGAGCACTTCATCTGGATCAACGCGCACCACGATCCCGTCGAGCACGTCGCCCGACTTCAGGTTTTTGATCGGCGCGCCCGCGGACGCGAGCAGCTCCTCCATGGTGGTTGGCTCTGGGCCAGTCCAGACGCGTGCGGCTGTTGCCGGCGCTGCAGTGGGCGCTGACGCTTCTCGCGTCTCCGCCACTGAGGTGTTGCTCTCTTGCATGGCGATCCGTGCCTCGCCGCCCTCATCGGGGGCCTGCACCTTGACGCTCTTCCGCTTTGCTGGCGCCTTCGCCTTTCGTACAACCGCCTCGCTGCCCTCGGCTGCGGTCTCGTTGAGGGGCGTGTTCTCCTGGTTTTCAGTCACGTGTATTGGTACTCCTTCAAAAATTATTCGCGCTCACGAGGCGACACCACGCATGCAGAACAGGTGGGGTAACCACGCGATCGCGTTCGGCGAGCCTACCATAGGCCCCTGCCCTCGGCCTCAAGGGAGCTGCAGCACCTGACCGGGCTTGATCACGTAATCGGGGCCCGGAATGTCGTTGAGATCGGCGAGCACCTTCCAATCGCCGCAGCCTATAGAGAGCGAACATGCGATCGAATAGAGCCCATCGCCTTTCCGGACGACATACGTCGCCCCGGTTCCAGAGGATGGCGATGGGCTGACCGTCGGCGCGGGGGTTGGTGTTGGGGGCGTTGAAGG
>JAYQPX010000065.1:0-1905 GCA_038145565.1 Chloroflexota bacterium
TTTTTGGGCACATCTTCGCCTGGGAGCGCAAGCAGACGACCTCGTGTTGAGCGGGCTTTCGAGGCGCCTCGCGAACGAAATCTCAACCTGTGCCAGGGCAATTGGCGCATTGATGCCTGCGGTCAAGTCGCTACGAGCAGCGATGGTTGGTAGTCGCTATGTGTCCAACAAGATGATCCGTGAGGCTCTTGCAGCTTGTGACACTTCAGCCTCCGACTGGGATATCGATCGCGCGAAGCTTATCGCACCCGACCTTGAGCCCCTGCGCCCAGATCTTGCACTCTACAAGCAAGTCGTCGCCGGTGACTACAGCGCCATTGTCGCCCGCAACGATCAGTTCGTTGCCAACGAGATGGTGTTGCACGAAGAGTATTTCCGCTCGGTCGAATCGAGCGTGCTCACCTCCGAGCAGCGCGTAGCCGCTGTTGTGATGGAAGACTGTAATCTGGTCATCGCTGCGGCTGGCTCGGGCAAAACCTCTGTGCTGGTTGCCAAAGTGGGCTACCTGGTGAAAAAGGGCTACGCCGCACCCGAAGAAATTCTTGTCCTGTCCTTCAACAAGAGCGTGGCGGATGAAATTGAAGCTCGCATCCAAGAGCGATTGGTTCTGCCTGGTGTAATTGCGTCTGCCCCGTTGGTCAGCACATTTCACTCGTATGGGATGGCCACGATCAAGGAGACGGGACCCAATTTGAAATTGGCACCCTTGGCACAGTCTTCAGACCTGCGTTCAGCCGAGCTCTTGAAGATTTTCTTTGAGCTGATTGAGTCTGACCCGCAGTTCCAGGCAGATGCAGTCCGTTTCCTGGCCCTGCACGGGGTGAGCGGTACGACCGAGGAGGCCAACGAAGTCGCCGCCCAGTTGGGCAAGAGCTGGCGCGAGCTGATCGCGCAGCCAATCGGCACAGTCGAACTCCCGGATCCAGGCAGCTTCCTGTACCGCACGTTGTCGGGGGACACTGTGCGGTCCAAGCAGGAGCTTCAGATCGCCAACTGGCTCACTCTCATGGGCATTGAGTTCGTCTATGAGAAGTCCTTTCCACCCGTGGCCTCTCACCCGTGGACACGCGGTTATCAGCCCGACTTTTATTACCCAGCGCTCGACCTTTGGCACGAGCACTTCGGCATCAACATCTTCGGCGAGGCTCCGGCTCATTGGGGCGTGAACCGCGACGGGATGACTTATGAGGAGCAGGCAGCGAGTAAGCGGCGAATGCTCACCGAGGTCAAGGCGCGTTGGTTCGAGACCACCAGCGGCGACTTTGAGACCGGCGCTTGGGAGGAGAAGCTCCGAACGAGTCTGGAGAAAGCCGGCGCAAAGCCCCAACTCATTAGTTGGGAGCGAGCCCAGGAGCTGGCTTCCTCGGCAGGGTTCAAGCAAGCGCCGGCGCTGGACCTGCTGGGTGCGGCCATAGCCCATTTCAAGAGCAACCACCTGAGCATTGAAGAACTACGCACCAAGGCTCAGACTTCGACCGACGCGGATCGCAACGCGAACTTTGTTCGACTGTTTGAGAAAGTCTTCGCCCGCTATGAGGCCATGCTGGCGAATGCCGGCCAGATCGACTTTGACGACATGCTGCGGATTTCCGCGCAGCGCCTGCGCGAACAACCCGTCCAGGGTCGCTTGAAGGCGGTCCTGATCGATGAGTTTCAGGATATGAGCAATGCCCGGGCAGAGCTCGTGAAGGCGGTGCTGCATCAAAATCCCCAGGCGACGCTCTTTGCGGTGGGTGACGACTGGCAGTCGATCTACCGCTTCGCCGGCTCAGACATCCGGGTGATGACGCAGTTTCAGAAGCTCTTTGGTTTCACGCGCCAGGTGACGCTCGCCACGACGTTTCGCTGCAATCAGGGCTTGGCTAACCTGTCGAGCGAGTTCATCCGCAAGAACCCCAACCCTGA
>JAYQPX010000066.1:0-1924 GCA_038145565.1 Chloroflexota bacterium
CCGCTCCGCGCCGTGGCGCGACTCCCACTCCCCACCGCCGATCGCGCACAGATCGAGCGTCTCCTGCTCGCCGCACTCGCGCGCGCCGTGGCTGCGGCGCGCGCCGAGCGGCTGGAGATCGATGGGATCGTGAGCGCGCAGCTGCAGTTTGACGGCGTGCTCCCCGCCAGCGGCGATCAGCTGACGCTGCTCGGCGCGCGCTCGCCGCGCGTGGATCGACTCGCCTGGAGCACCGCCGCCATCGCCATTCGCTACGGCGCGGATCGCGTGGTGCACGCGGAGATCGTAGACCCCGACGACGCGCGACCAGAGCACCGCACGCGCCTCGTCCGCGCGCACCCGGAGGTTGGCGAGTGACGCGAGGTCGCGCATGACTCGCCTCCTCAGACACCCTGCCCCACTCCGCGTCCGCGAAGACGCCACCGGACTCCCCACGAGCATCGAACTCTTCGGTCGCAGCTGCGAGATCCAGATCATCGAACGCTGGCGCATCAGCGAGCGCTGGTGGCCGGATCCCATCGATCGCGACTACCTGCGCATCAGCGGGCCCGGCTGGCTCGCGCTGATCTTCCACGACCTGCTCGCTGGTGGCTGGTTCCTTGAACGCGTCTATGACTGATCGTGTTGATGAGGCTCCGTTTGCCGAGCTGCATGCGAAGTCGGCGTTCAGCTTCCTGCGCGCCACCGCCACGCCAGAGGCGCTCGTTGCGCGCGCCGTAGAGCTCGGGCTGCGTGGCCTTGCACTCGTCGACGAAGGGTCGCTCTCTGGTGCGGTGCGCTTCATCCGCGCGGCAGAGGCGGCGCAGCTCCCCGCGCTGCTCGGCGTGGAGTTCGAGATGGCGGATCCCGCCGTGCCAGACCGTGACGGCATCGTCCTGCCGCTGCCGCGTCCGCGCGCGGCGCTCGCGAGTGGTGGAGGTGAGGGGAGCAGCGCGCACGATGGCGTCCCCGACCGTCCACTCCCGCAACGGCAGCGACGACCACTCGATGCGCTCGTCCCACACGCGGAGCGACGTGGCGTGGCGGACGCAGAGCTCGGCCCGCGACTTGCACTGCTCGCTCGTGATGAGCGCGGCTACCGTTCGCTCGCGCGACTGCTGAGCAGATCCAACCTTGCGGCGAGCAAGGGGGTGACGCGACTCACTCACGCGCTCCTTGAAGAGCATCTGCGCGAGTACCCGGATTCGCTGCTGATCGTCGCGCCGTTCGAAGAGAGCGAAGTTGCACGACGACTCGCCGCGGGAGACCGCGCTGGTGCGCGCGCCGCCGCTGCACGCATTGCCGTACTCGGCGCACTGCACCTGCAACTCGTCGACCGCCAGCTTCCTGGTGACGCCTGGTTGGCGGAGGAGATCTGTGCGCTCGCAGCACGCTGCAGTCTTCCACTGATTGCGAGCGCCGCGCCGCGCAGTGCTGCGGCGAGTGAACGCGAACTCCTGGACGCGCTCACTGGCATCCGCCACGGCCTCCCCATCCATCGTCTGGGTCCGCTCCGCTTCCCACAGGCGGAGGCGCACCTGCGCACTGGGACTGAACTGCTCGCCGCACATCCGTCCGCACACTCGCTGTGGAGTGCGGCACTTGCGCACACGGGTGTGATTGCGGCAGAGGCGAACATTCACCTGGACTTTGCGCGCGTCCGCTTTGCGGGGATCGATCTCCCCGCTGGCGTGAGCGCCGACCAAGAGCTGGCGCGCCAAGTGCACGCCGGTGTGCCACGCCGCTACCCAGAGGGCGGGGCAGAGTTGGAGCGACGCATTGCGGGCGAGCTCGCCGCCATCGAACGGACCGGACTCGCCGAATTCTTCTTGCTCTGCGCGGAGATCGTGCGGAATGCGCATCGGAACGGGATTGCGGCGCAGGGTCGTGGGAGTGCGGGGGATTCGGTCATTGCGTATCTCCTCGGCATCACGCGCGTGGATCC
>JAYQPX010000067.1:0-1863 GCA_038145565.1 Chloroflexota bacterium
GCCTGAACGTGGATGGTTCAAATGAGCTGAAGTGGAAGACGGGCACCTCCGCACCAACCTCGACCGTGCCGTCGCTCTCCGCACTTGCGATGGTGAAGGAGAGCTGTTCGACAAAGTCCACGAAGAGACGCTCCTCTTCGCTCGGTGTCTCCGCAAGTGAGTGCGCGTAACTCCCAGATGCCGCCACAAGGTCTGGACCATTCGCCACAAATCCCGTGAGGACTGTCTTGGTTTCCAGGCCACCCTCTTCTCGCTCGTTGAAGTCGTATCGCTCGAAGTCCATGTAGATGTTGAGTGCGGCGGGGGACGGCAGCGCTGCAAACCCACGTCTCACCTCTTCACGTTCGAAGATGCCGCGCGTCGGAGGACGCAGCTCGCTCAGCGGCTCAGGGAGATCAAGGCTCTTCTCTTGGAGATCGGCCTGACGCATCAGGTGTTCGCGCCGATCCTTCACTGGGATTGCTCGCTCTGCTGTCTCTCCTGCTGCCGCGAGCTCGCCCACGGTGCTGATCCCTGCGGCGCGCAACGCACGGCGCTCGTCCTTTCTCAGCCCAGAGACGAGAACGAGGTCACGTTTGTCGCGCCACACCGCATCGCAGTTGCGCTCCCAAGAACATCGACCGCAGTAGTTCACCGGTTCAGGCTCGTGCGGCAGTTGCTCTCCGTTTGCATCCCATGCCGTCTCAACGCGCTGCATGTGCCTGCGTGTGTACGCACCGAACGATGCCACAGAGAGACTCCGCAGGCCCTTCAGTTCGGGACTCAATGTTGAGGCGTGTGCTTCCTCTTTCGCTGAGCCGAGAAAGAAGTGCATCTGATGCTCGCGACGATCCGTCACCGCGATTCCCTGGATCGCGTCGATAAGTTCTGCGTAGAGAGCAACTTGCAGGAGCGCAGTCACTGCAAGCTCACCGCTCAACTTCACATCGGCCGCTTCGTACCGATGCGCGCCGATTGATGTTGGCTGAGGAGTGGAGCTGCTAGCCGTAGCGTGCCCTGTCAGGCGTCGGATGACGTCACTGCGAATCAACAGGTCCGGCTCACCGTTCCATCGCCCATGGCTGATGCGCCCACCGTGAACCGCTTCGGCGTTCTGTTTGATCGCCGCAAGCGTGCGTTCCTCACGTTCCTCGTCGCTGCCCGTCTGGCCGATCTCCACCACCTGCACGCCGAGCGCAGTGAGCCGTTCAATCCACTGGTCTTCATGGCTCTTGCCGAGCTGCGACCTCAGCGCACGCAACTCATCCTTGAAAACGATTGGTCCCGGCAGTTCTCCCGCTGCGTGCTGAATGTCACGCCACAGCGAATGGCCGCAGAGCGCCTCTGCGAGCAGGTGGCGCTGGTAGAAGGTCTGTGGCTGACTTGCCAGTGGACTATTCACGCTCGCTCCTCAATCTGAGAGAGATTCATCGGCGAAGCCTACCCTTGGATCGTTGGTTTGTTTCAGCCGGTTGCAGCAGATACGAGCCCAAGCAAGAAAACAATCAAGATGATCATCGCTATGTGGGCTACGTCATGCAGCATGATTTCCCTCGCGAACCTACGCCCAAGACAAAGATGATGATCGCGAAGGTGATCAGATCCTCGATGACGCGCTTCATCGTTTTCCGCGTTTGCGCTTCGGCGTAAGCCCTTCCGGGACCTGGACCTTGGTTCTGTTTGGTCGGCTGGCCACGTATTCGATCATCTTGGCGATGAAGGCCCCCGTCCAAAGCAGCAGCTGGAAGCCGAACACGATGACCGCCCAGATGAGCTTGAAGACCGCGAGGGTGGCCCAGAAGAGGGCTGCGACCAGGATCCCGATCCAGCCGAACAGTGCTCCGAAGATGGCCCCGATCCACAGCATGCGCTCATTGTCACGCG
>JAYQPX010000068.1:0-1795 GCA_038145565.1 Chloroflexota bacterium
CACGCACGATTCGCGGCGCTGCACGTGGAGCACGAGTTTCAATCGCCATTGTCGGCGCGCTTGGCGTAGTGGTTGGCATCGTCGGAGTGATTGCGGGATCAGGATTTGGCGGGACGCTCAACATTGCGGCCAGCGCTTCATTGCTCTTCGTCTCGCGGATATGGAGTCACTCGTCGGACAGCGATCGACGATCAATGAAGAGTGTCGCAACTGATCTGATCCTTGCGGTAGGGGCTGCCGCCATTGTGGCGCTTGCGTGCCTTGCGCTTCCGTCCTTCATCGGGGCAACGGTCGGTGGAGAGACGCTCGATACCGCTGGCTCTACCCTGCGTTGGCTCCAGGCCGCGCTCGACGTGGTTGAGGGGTTCACGCTCGACCACCCACTCGGACTTCCGTTCTGGGGACTTGCCATGGGGCTTGGACTCGGATACAGCTTGAGTGCATCTCCAAGTCTGCTGATGGCTGTGTGGACCGGAGTTCGGTTGCGCGTAAAAGAACGAGCCAAGGGAACCGATGAACTGATCTCACTGCTCTTCACGATCGCGCTGCTTTCGATCGCCGTTTGGGCGCCGCTCTCTCGGATCCTGTTTCCCTGGTATGCCGTGAGCCTCGCGGTACCTGCGGCTGCGGCCGTCGGCATTGCGCTCGCCACGCGTTCGCGTCACTGGTATCCAGTCGCACTGGCTGCTGCAATCGCGCCAGCCATCTCTTGGCTTGCTGGTCCAACCGTCTGCCTTGCATCACTTGCTCGGCTTGACCGCGGTTGTCAGGTGATCACCACCACGGACATCGTCGGAACGGAAGTGCTGGTGGGAAGCTGCACAGTGCTTGCGATCATGGCGGTGCAAATGGAGAAGCGAGCGATCCGTATCTTCGGCGGTCGTGGTCGCGCGGCGATCGCGCAGTTCGCCTTGGTGTTCGGTGGGACAGTGGTTGCGCTGGCGGCATCGACCCTCGCGGGTCGGATCGCCCTGGAAGGCTATGGTGTGGTGGTGGCAATGGAAGTGATCTGGGCCATCTCACTCGGCGTCATCATCCTAGCCTGGACCCGTGGGCGACATCGGGTTGCAGCACTTATTGCCGCGACGCTCATTGGGCTTGAGCTGCTCCGTTCCGTTGGGCTGGCCACAGGGTTGCGCGCTTGGCAGCTGGTCCCGACACAGGTGGGGCGGGTAATCCCTAGCCCTCTGCTCCATCCGGTACCGATGGCGATCATGGGTGTGGTTACGGGACTTCTCATCGTTGGGGCGATCGTGGTCCTGAGGCGCCGTGCGGCGGCCAACTCATGAGTCTGGAGAGGCGTGTTCGTCGACGGCTCGAAAGAACGTCGCAACGGTGGATCGCGGTCTTGCTGACGGTATCTCTGATGCTGATCGGCATTCCTGGAACGATTTCCATCGTTCGCGGCACGCCACTTGCCTCGTGTGCAGGTGTCGGCGCGCTCGCCAACGGATCATTCGAGAGCATCTCTGGGACTCCAACCTGGGCGGAGTACACTGCTGACCAGGCGAACGACAACCTATTTGGGAGCGAGCCTACACAGGTCGCATTCGTTGGAGAGAATCTCCAGTCGCCAGGCATGAACAGCTGGCTCACGAGCGCATCTGACAACCAGATTAAGGTGCATCGAGTCCGTGTCGCTGGATCCTACTCGGCGACCGTGACCGCATCGAGCGCGAGTTCGGCAACGATCCAAGTGGCCGACTCGGACAACGCTCCGTTTACCGGACAAGATGTGCGAATCAGCGGGACCAGGTACAACGTCTCTTCAGGAAGGACGAACCTCACAAACCTA
>JAYQPX010000069.1:0-1723 GCA_038145565.1 Chloroflexota bacterium
CTGCAACAGATGTCGCTCGCTGCTAGTCCTCCTTTGTGTGGCGCTGATCGCCGCGATTGCAACGGGTGCGTCAAACGGAGCGCGAGGTTTTGGGATCGTCGACGAGCCGTTGTATGCAGTCAACTCCATCGCGATCGCCTCAAGTCTTGTCGACGGCGGCCCTGCTGATCTGGACACCACTTCAAGTTCGCATCCACCATTCGGTTCTGCGCTCCTGAGCCTGGGGCTACTCGGCCCTCCGATCTTCCCCGAGCCCATCAAGGTCGATGCGACCGATGGCGAGGCTCTCTGCGCGCTCTCGATGCCTCTCGGTGCTGCTCGTCCGGCTGTTGTGACCGCCAAGGAGACTCAACACGGCTGGGAGGTTGCACTGAACGGCATGAGGGTTGCAGTACCGTCACGCCCGACCGCGTGCGTCGACCTCATCGATCGGGTCGCCCTTCTCATGGTTGACGGCAGCGTGGTCTTCGTGCAACCCGTTCAGCAGGGAGAAGAGGCCGTACTTGTCCGCAGTGGGGCCATTTTCGACCCCTCTGGTCGGTGGATCGAAATTATGCCCTCAGCTCCTGAGCCCGGTGGGTCACTGCTTGCAAGGTCGGTGACCGGAACCTGGTGGCGCATCGGGGATCCCGTAGCTGAGCGTGAGATCGCGCCAACGAGCTTCAGTGGCGAGCTGTTGATTGGAATCGGCGTCGTCGGCTATCTGGATGGATCGTCCGCAAATCTTACGCAAGAAGCCTCGCGTCAGGTCCTGCGACTGTTCGACGTCTGCGCGGACGACTCGTGCGGAACTGCTGAGGCGCAGCTTCGTTCAGGGCGCCTGCTGCTGAACGGCGATGTCGAGCAGGCTTCGAGAGGAGACCTCCTGGAGTCGCTCCGCAAGATTGGTGGAATCCCCTACGGGCAGACCAGAATCGCAATCGGAGTCGATGGCGACAAGATGGTGTTGGTCGACCTTGAATTCGGCGATCAGATCCTTGCGCGCCTGCCTTTCAGTGCAACTCGTCTGCATGCCGTGGTAAGCGGGGGCGGTCGGGAGGGCTGGGATGCAACGTTGGCAACAAAGACTCGTCTCACCACGATGAACGTCAGAGTGTTTCCGTCGCCAACCTTCACCATCACCAACGAAACGAGATTCGAACAGATCCTTGGCTTGTCCCCTGCAGGCGGCTCATCGTTGGCAACCGTCGTCGTTCGTGAAGAAGACGGACAGACTCGCCTTGTCCTCGTGGAGCGCACGCGCCTTCGCTCCATCACGGGTCGCGTACTCACGGGGGACATTCAACTCTCCGACGATGGTGCGACGAGCATGTATGGCGGGCGCGGTTCCGTTGCGCTGTATCGATCAGATGGAGAGAGCTACCTGGTTGACACGGGAGCTGCCGCTGATCGGCTTCGCCTCTCCTCGCAGGTGGCGTTTGTCGTGTCTGCCGTCGCCGCCGCGGCGATCGGCCTGATGGTCAGCCCAGTCGCGGCACTCTTTGCAGGCGGCGTGTTTCTCAGCGCTTCGGTCGCTTGGGAGCAGGCCCGCGTTGCCATGCTTGACGCATGGTTGGCGGCACTGTTGGCCTGGTCGGTCGTTCTCGGGATCATTGCTGTTCGGCAGCCCCTGCGAACTCGGAGAAACTGGCGGCGCTTCGCAGCACTCGGTGCAACCGGTGTTTTCGTGGGAGCGGCTGCTGGGGTCAAGCTTTCGGCGTTAGCCGTAGGGCTCCCTCTGGTT
>JAYQPX010000070.1:0-1705 GCA_038145565.1 Chloroflexota bacterium
GCGCGCTACAAGACGCCGATCAAGGACTACTGGCTCGCCAGCTCCTCCGCACATCCGGGTGGCGGCATCATGGCGGCACCCGGTCGGCTCGCAGCGCTTGAGATCTTGAAGTCGAAAGCGGGGAACGAGTGATGGCCGCCAAGAAGCAGAAGCCGGCGGCGGCAGAGGCACCACGCGAGCGCAACAGCGCAGACGTCATCGTCCTCGGCGGCGGGCACAACGGACTCGTTGCAGCCGCATACTTGGCGCGCGCGGGGATCAAGACGATCCTCCTTGAGGCGCGTGGCGAACTTGGCGGCATGGCGCTGACCGCAGACATCGATGGCGTGAAGGCGCCGATGCTCGCGCACACCGTCGGTCGATTCCGTCCGCGCGTCGCGCGCGACCTTGGACTTGCGGGGAGCGTTCGACTTGTGGAACCAGAGGTGCGCTCCTTTGCGCCACACCCACGTGACGGCAGCTCCATCACCCTCTACCGCGATCCGAAGCGAAGCGCGGAAGAGTTGGAGGTACGACCGCACGGCAAAGAGACCGCGCACGGGTTCATGAAACTTGATGGCCGACTCCGTCGCATTGGTGCCTACTTCGAAGAGGTGCTGGACGGCGTGCCACCGAGCCTTGATGGCGGAAAGTCTGTTGCTGAGATGTTGGCCGGCTTCGCCTTCCGCAAGCCGTTCACGGATCTGAAGGAGGGCGATGGTCGAGAGATCCTGCGCATCCTCCCCATGTCTGCCGCTGATCTGGTGGGCGAGTACATCCAGAACGATGAGCACCTGCTTGCACTTCTCGCCTGGCGCGGCGCGATCTACAACGCCGTAGGTCCGATGAGTCCGGGCACCGCCGCAACGATGCTCTTCGACGGGATCACGGGGGACGGCGCAGACGGCGGCGCTGCGGGACAGACCGTTGTTGCCATCGGCGGACCTGGTGCACTCGCCACCGCACTCGCCGATGCGGCGCGCGGTTTCGGCGCAGAGATTCGTACGGGCGCTAAAGCGGTCGCCATCACCGAACAGGACGGCCGAGTGACCGGCGTTGCACTTGCGAGCGGTGAAGAGATCGCCGCACCGTACGTGCTCTCCACACTCGACCCAAAGACCACGCTGCTTGGCCTGCTCGGTGTTGAGGCTACCGGCCCGGACCTGCGTCGTCGGCTCCGCGCCACACGGAGCACCGGCGTCACTTCAAAGCTGAACCTGCTCGTTGACAAACTCCCCACCTTCACCGCGGCAGGGAAGGGTGAGGCGGCGCAGGAGAAGCTGCGCGGCCGCATCGTGATCTTGGAGAGCATCCTCGGCATCGAGAAGGCCTTTGATGCCTCCAAGTACGGCCGCATCAGCGAGACGCCGATCATCGAGGCGCTGATCCCGACGCTGATCGATCCTTCGCTGGCGCCGGATGGTCGGCACATCGTGAGCTGCGTCGTGCAGTACGCCCCTGCGGTCCTCAGGGACGGCGAGTGGGACGAGGCCACGCGCAAGTCGTTCGCGGATAGCGTGGTGGACCAGTTGGAGCACGTTGCCCCTGGCATCACGAACCTCATCAGCGCGCGCCAGCTGATCACGCCTGCCGACCTGCAAAACGATTGGGGTGCAACCGGCGGTCACGCCATGCACGTCAACGAAGGGTTCGATCAGTTTGCGCAGTGGCGTCCCCTCTACGGCATCGGCCGCTATGAGACGCCGATCGAAGGACTCTTCCTCTC
>JAYQPX010000071.1:0-1632 GCA_038145565.1 Chloroflexota bacterium
TCGGCAACTGGAGCGGTACGGCGTTTGCGCCGAGTCGATCCTTGATCATGTCGAAGCAGCGCCAGAAGTCGGCACCCGTGCGATCCAACTTGTTGATGAAGCAGAAGCGAGGAACGGCGTGGCGGTCGGCCTGGCGCCAAACAGTCTCAGACTGTGGCTCCACGCCAGCAACGCCGTCGAAGATCACCACCGCACCGTCGAGGACTCGCAGGGAGCGCTCCACCTCAACCGTGAAGTCCACGTGCCCGGGCGTATCGATGATGTTGATGGTGTGGTCCTTCCAGGCACAGGTCGTTGCCGCGGCGGTAATTGTGATGCCGCGCTCCTGCTCCTGCTCCATCCAGTCCATCGTCGCAGCTCCTTCGTGCACTTCGCCGATCTTGTGGATCTTCTTTGTGTAGAAGAGGATGCGCTCGGTGACTGTGGTCTTGCCCGCGTCGATGTGCGCGATGATCCCGATATTTCGGGTTCGCTCAAGTGGAGTTGTTCGTGCCATCTCAGCTGCCTCCTAGAACCTGAAGTGGCTGAAGGCCTTGTTCGCCTCCGCCATCTTGTGAGTCTCTTCGCGGCGCTTCACTGCGGCACCAAGGTTGTTGGATGCATCCATGAATTCAGCGGCGAGCTTGTCGACCATGCTCTTCCCAGAACGCTTGCGTGCCGCCTGGACGAGCCAGCGCACACCGAGGCTGAGGCGGCGCTCGCCGCGAATCTCAACTGGCACTTGGTATGTGGCGCCACCGACGCGTCGAGGCTTCACTTCGATCAGTGGAGTCGCATTTCGAAGCGCAAGGTCAAGAACCTCAAGGCCAGGCTTGTTCGCCTGCGTCTCGATGCGCTCAAGCGTCTCGCGGAGGATGCGCTCGGCCAAGCCGCGCTTGCCGCTCAGCATGACCTTCACAACGAAGCGGTCGATCGTCTTGTTCGCCGGTACAACTTCGTACTTCAGCTTTCGTGGGACCGTTGTACGACGTGGCATCGCTTACTTCTTCTTCGCTTCAACGGCGGACTTTGCGCCGTACTTCGAGCGACTCTGCATGCGATCCTTCACGCCCGACGCATCAAGGGCGCCCCGCACGATGTGATACTTCACCGACGGGAGGTCCTTCACGCGTCCACCGCGGACAAGCACCACGCTGTGCTCCTGAAGGTTGTGGCCGATGCCAGGGATGTAGGCGGTGACTTCCATCTGGTTCGTCAACTTCACACGCGCAATCTTTCGCAGCGCGGAGTTCGGCTTCTTTGGGGTCATGGTGCGCACAATCAGGCAGACGCCACGCTTCATCGGGGCGCCTTCAGCGACCTCTTGTCGCTGCTTAATGCCGTTCCAGTTCTTTCGGAACGCGGACGCCTTGACCTTGCTGATCTTGGTCTTGCGTCCCTTTCGAACGAGCTGATTGATCGTAGGCACAGTTCGCGCGCGCTCCTTATCTCTTCTGGCTTCCTGCTGATTGCCGCTCGTGGCAGAGCCACAGTGGCACGGACGGTGGAGCGTAGCAGCCTCGTGCTCAGGGTGTCAAAGCACCGTGCTCAGCGGCCGATCAGCTCGTTACTCTTTTGACCCCCCGTCCGCCTCCTTGGCGGCCGCCGCGTCGGCGGCGAGTGGGTTGAACTCCTCCCCTTCTGGAGCTGGCT
>JAYQPX010000072.1:0-323 GCA_038145565.1 Chloroflexota bacterium
GTTCGCCATCAGCGGGGCGAAACCTTCCCACTTCACAAAGGTCTCAGGGCACCAGTGTGGGCCAATGTCAGACGTCCATACAAGTGAGCGACCCTTCCCCGCCTGGGTTGCAGCGATGAGCGGATCACCGTTGACCGATGCGATCAGTGTTGCGCCGGGCTTCAACTGGACGCGGTTATAGCCGAGCAGCGCAGGCATCGTTGCAGGGATTCCAGCGAGCACCGCGTGCGTCGCGTCGTTGACCTGTGGGACCGTCCCTTCTGGGGTTTCGGCGCGATCGTCATGCGTGAAGCAGGTCACAGGGAGGACCTCTTCGACTGCGG
>JAYQPX010000072.1:333-1580 GCA_038145565.1 Chloroflexota bacterium
TCACCCACTCCGCGAGCAGTGTCAGCCGGTTCGGCATTGACTTTCCTTGGAGCCACGTCTCGGTTGGCAGGAGGAAGGAGTTGGTTCCAATGTCGGAGAGGACGATCGCGTCGTACGCGTCGAGTCCCTCCTTGGTGAAGGGGAACTTTGCGGGAACATCATGTGCGTAGAGCTGCTCAACCTCAATCCCCTTGCTTCGGAGTGCCGCGTTGTACCAGTTGGCGCCAGAGTGGAAGGTGACCGAGGTGAAGGAGTCAAACCCCTTGTAGTGCGTCGCCTCTGAGACCCACGATTCGCCAACAAGCAAGACCTTCATCGCTCCCCCTTCTGCGCTTAGCGCGCCTCCTCGAATAGCCGACGAGGATTATCCGTCATCAGCGCCATTGACCGCTCAATCGGCACGCCGTGCCGGGCGAGGCGTGGAAGGAAGAACTCAATGAGGTGACCGTATCCTGGACCACCGTAGGTGCGCAAGAGGCTCTTCAGGAAGATGTCTTGCGACATCAGCACTCGATCACCGTGCCCCTGTGCCACAAGGCGAGCGATGTTGCGCGCATCATCATCACCGCTCGGGCACTGTGCCTGCTGATCTGCATAGAAGACCTCCATGCCAATCATGTCGTACTGGACGTATGCACCACGGTTGATGAGTCGTGACTGATACTCGTAGTCCTCTCCGCTCGGGTTCGAGTGACAGAGCACGATGCTCTCCATTGGCACACCGCGGGCTGCGCAGAAATCGAGCACCTCGTCCCCGAGACGGAACCAGGCGGGCATGTGTACCTGCATCGGGAGGTGCGTCTCGCGCTGCGCGATGCAGGCTCCGGCGAGCGACTTCTTCTCCCGCGCGGTGAAGCTACTCCCCACGCCAATTTCACCAATGATCCCTGAGCGCACGCTCGTTCCTCGCGCGCCAACGTTGATGTCGCGGATGATCTCTTCGGCAATGTCCTGCTCGCTCTTCGCGTCGTTCTCTGCCGGTTGCGACGCATCGAGATAGTAGCCGGTCCCCATGATGATGTTGAGACCCGTGGCGCGGCTGACTTCAGCAAGCCCCTCAGGGTCTCGACCATTCCCGTCTGCGCTCGTCTCAATGACGCTCTGCCCACCCTGTGCAACGAATCGCTGCAACTCCTTGATGGCGAGTGCGCGATCCGTCATGGTGCAGTTGTCCTTGTTAGCGAACGGATCGTTGCGCAACTCCCAGAGGTTCGCCATGGAGACCTTCTCGTCAACAAGTTCGCGTG
>JAYQPX010000073.1:0-1520 GCA_038145565.1 Chloroflexota bacterium
ACCTAGATCATTGAGCACCGTTTGGATCTCGCGTTTCTCGCAGAAAGAGAACTCCTCGCCGCTGACGATGACGCGCGATGCATTGGAGGCTCGAACCCGAGCGACCTGGTCCTCCCACTCGCCGTAGTCCACCACCTCGTTCGGGTTCTTGAATGGCAGCCGCAACAGCGACCGAGCAATACGGTTGGAGGCAAGCCGACCCTCTGGCGCCCCGTAGTAGACCCCTTGGCGAAGGATCTCCTCTCGATTCGCTCTGATCGAATTCTGAAGGCTGGTCGTGCCGGTCTTGTGCGGACCAATGTGCAGAAGACGAGTTCCCGCGACGAGCGTTGGAACCTGATCAGTGGGCACGATGCGGGCAGATGAACTCACGCGGAGATAGTAGCCGAGGGCGCGGGAGGCTCGCCCGTTATACTCGCCGCATGAGATTCGCCGTACTCGCTCTCCTCTCGTTCGCGCTCGTAGCATGCGGCGGTGCGCCGATCGTAGACGTTGACAACTTCAAGCGACCAGAACCGATTCCCGCAGGCACGAGCGTTGACTGCACCGACCTCGGTCCCGACAAGGACCTGCATGGTTGCGATCTGAGCGGTCAGGATCTTGCTGAGGAGAACCTTTACAACGCAAACCTAGAGGGGGCAAACCTCACTGGCGCGAAACTGAAAAATGCAGATCTGCGCTTCGCAAACCTCAAGGGCGCTAATTTGACCGATGCGGACGCCCACGGGGCTAATTTTGGACGAGCCGCGATGCAAAGTGCGATTCTCCTCCGGGCTGACATTCACGGAGCGGATCTGCACGGTGCAGATCTCACAAATGTCGACGGACGTGCGCTTTTCGGGTCACGAGCACAGCTCTTCCAAACGATTCTTGATGGTGCGGATTTCACTGGTGCACAGCTCAATGGAGCTAACTTCTACCAAGCCTCAATGAAGGGCTGCATACTTCGCAACGCGAACATGCGCAACGCATACCTCGCTGGCGCAGATATCAACGGTGCCGACTCCTCGGGTGCAATGCTTCAGTATGCGGTTATGCCGGATGGTTCCGTTCAACCGTAGAGAATTACTTTTCTAACGCCCGCCGCGTGCGTTCTCTCCGCCACCAATACGCTGCGCGATCCAGACAGGAATGACAGAAACGAGGACGAGGAGCAGTGCGACCACGTTGACGACGGGGAGTTGATACGAGCGCTGCAGCTCGCTGAAGACCCAGACGGGCAGGGTCCGTGCACCTGGGCCCGCGGCAAAGAGTGTCACGATCACTTCGTCAAACGAGAGGGCAAAGGCAAGCAGTCCGCCGGAGAGAAGCGCGGTGCGCATGCCTGGGAGCGTGATGCGTCGAAAGGTCATCCAAGTGTCGGCACCAAGATCGGCGGAGGCCTCCTCGGGGCTTCGCGGGAGTCGGCGGAGACGGGCCACAACGTTGTTGTACGCCACCACCACACAGAAGGTGGCATGGGCAATCACGATCGTATGCAGTCCGAGATTCACGCCGAAGAGCTTGAAGCTGCTCTGAAG